>NZ_QFNM01000067.1 GCF_003248455.1 Brevundimonas sp. | reverse complement strand
TGATCAGCTCCGCCGCACGGCCGCTCCCGCCGGCGCAGCAGATCGGCTATCAACCCCCTGGGCTCTCACAATGATCGAGGGAACAGAGGGGGCACGTCAAGTTTCAGTATTCAACTGAAATCTAAGCAATACCGCGTTATATCATACGATATTCTCCGCAAATCAACACCCGGAGGCACTTCAAACACTGCGGCGCGCCCAATTTTATCCACTAAAAACGAATACTTGTTGATGATGCTATATGAGTGCTCCCGACCTTCATAATCATCGACCATAAGAATGGTGCCAGCCTTTGAATTTATTATGCAACACAAGGCACAAGCCGCCCTGAATCGACCATCAATAAGGACAAAGTCAGGACTCCAGTTTCGCCTACTGATTTCAGTCCAAACACCATGCACATAATCTGGCCACCGCCTAAACGATCTATTATCTACTGGATTACCCCACTCTCTCGTTTGACCTATATCCGCATAATAAGGAACATAATCAGAAGTGCTATCTTCCAATGCTACTGCATCACTCACTGCGCGCAGGAAAATATTGTCACTTTCTACAGATATTATTTGAGGCACCTTAAAACGGGCGGCTAACCGCTTACTACCGCCAGCTCCATATTCCAGATAACATTTAGAGGTCGACAGGTGCCGCTCTAGGAAATCGATCTCCTGACTAGGCATATGTGGCATATCTGGAATGATGATAGCCGGAAATCTTTGCAAGTGAACCTTGCCATTACGTCGATTTTCTTCAATCAACAAATCGATAAAATCTGGGGATGGCCTTTCTACCGAAGGTTCTCGGTCAAAGATTTGCGTTTCACCATAACCAGCAGCAGCGTACGCCTCAGGAGTAGAGTGCAAGCCTTCCTCGCCTATGTATTTCGCCAATGAAACAAGCGTATTTATCTTTGCTGTTCCAAGCACACACGACGCCACGTCCTTCGCGGCATCTTGCGAAGTGCCAGGACTGCTATATCCTAGAGAAGAAAAATATTGACGAATTGCTGAATTGTCGCGTTCCTTGTATGGTCGCTTACGAACAATATCGAGATATCCATCAATGAACGGCTTTTGCTTCAACCATTGGCGTTTCGTCAGGGCGAAGCCCCACTTATGGTCCATTTCAATTATAAGATGACTTTGTGATATTTGTTCATCTAATCTCAAGCGGTGATTACCGTATGCGGCGACATAAGCAATTTTCTCGTCGCCTAGAGCAAGTTCGGACATTCTATCTAGGGTAGCAATATAATGATAAGACAGAACCATGTCGTCTTCAAAGAAATAAGCTACATCAGCTCCCAATTCTGCGAACGACCACCTTTCAGCTCGATCAAAGTTTAAGGCCACTCCTAAATTTACGTCTGCCGCAAAAATAAAGCCGCTTGGGAAGTGAGTCTTAAATATTGACACACATTCTGCATGGAGGGCGCTATCACTATCTGACCAATCTTGGAAAAGTGCGATAGGCGAACCTTCAATCGAGCGACTTTGGTTCTTTAAGCTATGCAGTGTGAGGTCGAGCAAATCAGGCCTGTTGAAAGACATGATACATATTGGGGTAAGGTTCATCATATACCTCCAGAACTGATGTTAGGCGCCACTCATTAATGCATGTTCGAGAAGTGCAAGCCGAGCTTCGAAATCATTTGGTTTGATGTTAACAAAGCTTTTCAAACCAATGATCGGCAACCTGGAATCTGCCTGAGAAATGGCAGCAAGAGTATCAGGCGAGGCCGATACAGATATCGCTAAAGAAAAATAGGATCCGTCCATGCCGTCAATACGTTTGACGTTAGGTATGACCAGCACGCCGTTCTGAGGTAAGTTCGATAGGTTTAACGTTCCGCCGCCGCTGGCTCGAATTTTGACATGTACATTCGGCGCGAAGCCTACAATTTGATAAGCGAGTTGAACAATCACTTCGTCAACATCGCCGTCCAACTGATAGATCAGATCGCCACCTTTTGCGGATATCCACGATCCCCAATGTTCGGGAGCGCACCAACCCGAACCCAGCCTTACATCAAGGCCTAAATTATAAACAGCGCTACGAAATGCACCATTAGTAAGCACTTTGGCTCGGGCCGCCATAACGGCGTCGGAAAGCGCATCACCGTTTAAATTATGGTCGATTACGGGAACTTTGCGGAACGGATATTCCTTACCAATCTCCAATGTCCGATACAGATTTCGGGTCGGTTCGTTGATGACCTGCGCACAAGCGGCGACAACACGCTCGGCAACCTCTGGCCATGTTGTAGGAATGTAATCGAGAACTGCAGCACAGCTTTTCTCATAAACTGAATCATCGTAAAAATTGGCTTCTATAGCCTTAGCCAATGAATCGACCGACCCAGATTCAAAGTAAACGGCCGCCGGGCCACCAACTTCCGGGATAGACGAACTATCGGAAGCGATCACGACTTTGCCGCGTTCCAGTGACTCGCCAACCGGCAGCCCCCATCCCTCATACATGCTAGGGTAAATCGAAAACTTACATGTCTCATATAGGGTCGACAATTCGCTGTCGGATATGTCCTGAAGTATCTGGATACGACCGTTTAGGAAATCGGTTTCGTAACAGCTGTTGAGGAAATCCTCAGCACGCCATCCGACCCGACCAACACATATCAATTTCGGGCAATCGCCACGCCGGGCCAGGATTTGCGCCAACGCTTTAAATGCCAGGTGATGGTTTTTTCGGCCCTCAATCGTGCTGACAAAAAGAATGAAATCGCCCGACGTGGCCAGCGCTTGTTTGAGCACCGTTCCCTCTGCAGGACGACATATGCCGCCCCCATTACGGGTTACCGTAATGCTGCCAGTATAATCCGAACCTGATTGCGCGATATAACGCAGCAAGTCGTTTTTCGTGGATTGAGAGACGGTTAAGACGGCGTCTGAGTAATTCAGAAATTCACTGATAAACCGCTCAAAAACGAGCGCGGTGCCCTGATCACAGGTTTCTTTCGCAAAGATCGGAATCAGATCGTGAATTAGCCCAACAAACCTCGCGTTATACTGTCGTCGAAAATTGTGCATGTGAAGCGCATAATTCTCTTGGACCCAGGCAGCACCTAGCAAGCAGATCACGCTTTTATTATACTTGGGAACGGTTGCGGGAGGTATGGCCCCATCTCGTGAAAGAACGCCACCGCGCGCAGCCTCTCTGTCATAATTGACGGTGCGGGACTGTACAGGTCGAGCTAAATCTTCGATAACTTCGATCAGATAACCATAGTCGACACCGACGAACGTTCGTGCCTTGTGCGAAAACGACATGAAATGGCATTCTATTGTATCAGAATAAGGGAGATTTTTAATTATCTCGGCTTGAACCCTCTGGATACCAGTCAGGTTGTCGTGATGACCGATGAAATAAACAAAATCAGATACATCAAAGAAAATATACGACGCGACCATACGTTCCCCCATCGATTCACACTACCCTTCAGACACGAAAAGTCCAGGCATCGGCACTATCGCCACTTAACCTGTTTAACTTTATTAACATCATACCGGACTAGTGGATTGATTCCAACATTTGGTGCCGCGCCGACGGCAGTTATAATTTCGTCCGGATCGGCCTTCCAGATAAAGGGCCGGGGGCTGGTTATGCGCCTTGATAAAGCGGTTGATGTCGGATTTCGTTGAAAAGGGCGGCTGCTGAGATCACGGCCAGTAACGGACGCTGAGGTTTGGTCCCGCCTCACGCGGTCGCCGGGGTCGGTGGCGGGATCAGTTTGGCGAGTTAGATTCTGGGCGGTGGCGGCGAGGAGGAACTCGTCTGTGGCACCGTTGGGACCTCGCAGGCGCAGTCGGTCCAGCTTCAGGATGCGCTTGAGGTGGGCGAACAGCATCTCGACCTTCTGCCGCTCGCGCCGGGAGACGACGTAGGCGTCGGTCTTGGCGATGTCGCGGGCGAAGTCCCGGGCGCCTTCGTGGATGGAGCGGGTCACTTCCCGCCGGCGCATTGGGCAACAACGGCTCTTCAGCGCGCAGGCGTCGCAATCCATTTTGCGCGATAGCGATAGGTGTTATCCGGCGGAGTATCGGGGTGGTCCGCGCGGAAGGCCCGCCGATATTGCTTCAGCTCCTTGCCGCCCGGACAGCGGTAGAGGTCGGCGGCATGGTCATAGGAGAAGTCGACGCGTGAGAAGGTCGCGTCGATCCGCTCGGACTTGTTGATGACGGGGATGTGCGGCTCAATGCCCTGGTCGTGGACCAGCCAGTCCAGCATTTCGGCCGAGCCGTAGGCGGTGTCCGCCGCCAGCCGGGCGGGCCAGAGCTCATGATTTCCCCCACCCGCTTGATCATGGTGCGGGCCGCCGTCACCTCGGCCTGGCGCACGGCGGTGGATGGCTCGACATCGACGACGATCGCGTGGTCCAGATCGATCAGATAGTTGGTCGCATAGGCGAAGAAGGCCAGGCCCTTGTTGGCACCGGTTCAGCGTGAGGCTGGATCGGCCGGCGAGATGAACTTGGGCGTCACCGGCGTGGCGCCGCCAAAGGCCGCGTCGTCCAACACGGCCAGATACTAGAGTGATCGCAGGCTTCGCTCGCGACGCTGAGCCGGGAACTTGGGATCAATCCCAAGACGGTGGCGAAGTGGCGCAAGCGGGCGACGGTCGAGGATTTGA
>NZ_QFNM01000066.1 GCF_003248455.1 Brevundimonas sp. | reverse complement strand
GCGCTGAACCATGAACCAGACCACGCCGACGCCCAGGATGCTGGCCAGATAGATCGACCATTCGCGGTTGATCGGCCCCAGGACGGGCTTCTTCAGATCGGCGCCGACCGGCGGTTCGCCCTTGCCCTGCAGCAGGGGCTTGCCCAGCACGAAGACGACCCAGCCCAGCGCCATGCCGACCCCGGCCAGGCCGAAGCCCGCCCACCAGCCGACGGTCTGGCCCAGCAGGCCGCAAAGGACGGCGGCCCAGAAGGCGCCCAGGTTGATGCCGTAGTAATACAGGGTGAAGCCGGAATCGCGTCGCGGATCGCCCTGCGGATACAGTTGGCCGACGATGGTGGAGATGTTGGGCTTCAGGAAGCCCACCCCCATGATGATCAGCGACACCGCCAGGTAGAAGACGTTCACCCCCGCCATGTCGCGGGTCGTCTCGATCCTGTAGTCGGCGGTCGGGATGACGGCCGGCAGGGTCGAGGTCGCGGGCAGGCCCTGGATGGCCAGGCCGTTCTCGGCGGGTTCAAACTTGTATTTCTGGCCGTCGACGACGATGGCGACATCGCGGGCCGCGCCGCGCCCTTCGGCGTCGATCTGATAGGTCTGGCCGGCATAGGTCAGGGTTTCCGTCGCCGGACGCCCCTCGAAGGCCATCATGCCGTGACCGGCGACCAGCAACAGGGCGCCGAAGGCCACGGCCTTGCGCGTGCCGATGAAGCGGTCGGCCATGATGCCGCCCAGCAGCGGCAACAGATAGACCAGCGAGGTGTAGGAGCCGTAGGTCGACCCCGCCGTCGCGTCGTCGAACAGGAAGTGCTGCGTCAGGAAGAAGATCAGGATGCCGCGCATGCCGTAGTAGGAGAACCGCTCCCACATCTCGGCGAAGAACAGGATGATCAGTCCGCGCGGGTGGTTCTTGAAGATCTGCATCATGACCGGCACGCCGGTCGCGAAGGTTATGATCAGCCCGAGGGCGACGACGATATTCATCCCGTCACCCCGCGTCCAAGCCCGTCAACCCGGCGCGCAAGTCGCGCGGCCCCCATGTCCGTCCTGATCAACGGCTCGCTCCCAACTGCTGCGCCCTCTCCGACGCACGAAAGGCGCATAAGCAGCACGGCCGGGAAATCCGAACAAGTGTTAAGGCCGTCGTGGGACAGCGTGCCGCGAGCGTCCGCCGGGATATGCAACCTGTGATGATCATCCCTGGCGCCTATCGTGCAATCGTCTTGGGCGAACGCGGCGCCGGTTTCATTATGGGAAGGACCGTCCGATGGCTGTTCGGCCGATCATCCGATCCGATCACGACGACCTGAACCGGCTTCACCGCGAGGTGGGGTGGCCCGAGCGATCGGCCGCGGGCTGGCGCTGGCTGGAAAGCCATCCGGGACGCGCGGACATCGGGGCGCCCGCCGGCTGGGTCATCCCCGACGCCGACGACCGGCCGGCCGCCATGCTGGGCAACTTCGTCCAGCGGTTCCGCCACGGCCCGCGCGTCCTGCATGGCGCGACCGGCTTCTCGATCATCGTGCCGCCCCGCCTCAAGGGCGCCAGCCGCCCCCTGATCCGCGCCTTCCTGAAACAGCCCGGACTGTTCGCCCGCTATACGTTCAACGCCAATGCGCGATCGGCGCCGCTTTACGGCCTGTTCGGTCTGAAGCCGTGGCCGGAGCAGACCCATGCGTTGAAGCTGTCCTGGACCGCCGACCGTCTGGCCTGCGCCCAGGGGCGGGCGTTGCGGATGCTGCTGGGCCGCACCTCGGCCGAGACGGCGGCGCGGCTGGGCGAACGGCTGATGAACCCCAGGGTGTTCGGGCGCGCCGAACTGGCGCTGCCGGACGGCGTCGCCATCCTGCGCGACCTGTCGGACGCCTCGCCCTACGCCGCCTTCTGGACGCGCCTTCGCCAGGAGGACCGGCTGCTGGCGGATCGCAGTCCGGCCAGCCTGAGATGGCGGCTGTCGGACCCGGACCTGACCCTGGCGCCCCTGCTGCTGGCCTGCGTGCGCGGCGGCGACGTCGTCGGCGTGGCCATGGGGCAGATGACCAAGACCAGCCTGATCGAGCCGCCCTGCCTGGACATCGTCGATCTGGTCGCGCTGGAGACCGCGCAGGACGCCCTGCCCCTTCTGACGCGCGCCCTGATCGACAACGCGCGCAGCCTGGGCGCGGCCAAGGTGCGGCTGCAGATGGCCACGCCGCGACTGCTGGCGGCGCTGGGCGATCTGGCGGGGACGGCGCGACGCGAGGGCGGCTGGGGGCACTGTCACGCCATCGTGGACGATCCGGCGCTGGCGGCCGCCTGGGCGCCGACGCCCTTCGACGGCGACTACGGCCTCTGCGCGCGCAATCCGCCCGCGCCCCACGCGCGTCGCCGCGTCGCCGCCGTCCGGCCCGCGTCGCGCGGGCGGGCGGCCAAGGCCTGATCAGCCGTTCGGCCGAGCCTTCAGTTCGTCGCGAATCTCGGCCAGCAGGGCCTCGGTCGCCGTCGGGGCGGCGGGCGCCGGATCGGGCTTCGCCGCTTCCTGACGACGCAGGACGTTGATGCCCTTGACCACTAGAAACACCACCCAGGCCACGATCAGGAACTGGATCACGGTGTTCAGGAAGGCGCCGTACTGGATGGAGACCTTCTCGACCGCCTCGGTCGCCGGGTTCTCGGCCCGCAGCACCCACTCCAGCTTCGAGAAGTCGATCCCGCCGGTCAACAGCCCGATGGGCGGCATCACCACCTGATCGACCAGGCTTTTGACGATGCCGTTGAACGCGGCGCCGATGATCACGCCGACCGCCAGGTCGACGACATTGCCCTTGACCGCGAACTCGCGGAATTCAGAGATCAGGCTCATGGATTCGTCTCGCTCTTGGGGGTTGGGCGGGTCAGGCGTCGCCCGAAGCGTTCAGGCGCTCGCGCAGCTCCTTGCCGCTCTTGAAGAAGGGCACCGCCTTGGCCGGCACCTCGACCGCCTCGCCCGTGCGGGGATTGCGGCCCGCCCGCGCCGGGCGCGCCCGCACCGACAGGGCGCCGAAGCCGCGCAGTTCGACCCGCCCCCCGTCGGACAGGGCCGTGGTCATGGTGTTCAGGATGGCGTTGACCAGCCGCTCCACCTCCGCATGGGTCAGGTGGGTGTTCTCCATCGCCAGCTTTTCGATCAGCTCGGACTTGATCATCGGCGTCCCCGGTCAGGTCGTGAAGACGGGCCGCCTCGCCCGCCTCGGTCCAGATGCGGCACCCTAGCCTCCGACCGGCGTTCTAAAAAGCCCTTATCCGCCAGGAGACGGCGCGGACGCCGGAAATACGTCCGACAGCGGACACAGGGCCGTGTCGGACAGAAAAAAGGGCGGCGGGATCGCGCCCGCCGCCCTTCGTCCCTGGCCGTGAGGCCGGGATTAATCCTTGGAGCCCGCGTTCTTCAGCGCGGCGCCCAGGATGTCGCCCAGCGAAGCGCCCGAATCGGACGATCCGAACTGCTCGATGGCTTCCTGTTCGTCCTTCATCTCCAGCGCCTTGATCGACACCGAAATGCGGCGAGAGGCCTTGTCGACGGCGGTGATCATGGCGTCGACGCGGTCGCCGACGGCGAAGCGTTCCGGACGTTGCTCGTTGCGGTCGCGCGACAGGTCCGACTTGCGCACGAAGGCCGTGACCGGCGCGTCGTCCTCGCCGAACTTGACCTCGATGCCGCCCGACTCGATCGCCGTCACGGTGACGGTGATCTGCTGGCCGCGACGGTAGGTGTCGCCTTCGCCGATCGGATCGCCGCCCAGCTGCTTGATGCCCAGCGAGACGCGCTCCTTCTCGACGTCGACGTCCAGGACCTTGGCCTTGACCATCTCGCCCTTGCGGTAGCGCTGGATGGCTTCCTCGCCCGACACCGACCAGTCCAGGTCGGACAGGTGGACCATGCCGTCGATGTCGTTGTCCAAGCCGATGAACAGGCCGAATTCGGTGGCGTTCTTGACCTCGCCCTCGACCGTCGAACCGATGGGGTGGTTGGCGACGAAGGCGTCCCACGGATTGTCCTGGGCCTGCTTCAGGCCCAGCGAGATGCGGCGCTTGGAGGCGTCGACATCCAGAACCACGACGTCGACTTCCTGCGAGGTGGAGACGATCTTGCCGGGGTGGACGTTCTTCTTGGTCCAGGACATTTCCGAGACGTGCACCAGGCCCTCGACCCCGGCTTCCAGCTCCACGAAGGCGCCGTAGTCGGTGATGTTGGTGATGCGGCCCGTGTATTTGGCGCCGACCGGATACTTGGCTTCCACGCCGTCCCAGGGGTCCGACTGCAGTTGCTTCATGCCCAGCGAGATGCGCTGGGTGTCCGGGTTGATCTTGACGATCTGGACCTTGACGGTGTCGCCGACGGCGAGGACTTGCGACGGGTGCGAGACGCGCTTCCACGACATGTCGGTGACGTGCAGCAGGCCGTCGATGCCGCCCAGGTCGACGAACGCGCCGTAGTCGGTGATGTTCTTGACCACGCCTTCGCGGACTTCGCCCTCTTGCAGCTGGCCGACCAGCTCGGTGCGCTGTTCGGCGCGGGCTTCTTCCAGGATGGCGCGGCGCGAGACGACGATGTTGCCGCGCGGACGGTCCATCTTCAGGATGGCGAAGGGCTGTTCCTTGCCCATCAGCGGGCCGACGTCGCGCACCGGGCGGATG
>NZ_QFNM01000065.1 GCF_003248455.1 Brevundimonas sp. | reverse complement strand
GATCAGCTTGCCGATCAGGCTGTCGTAATAGGGCGGGATCGAATAGCCGGCGTAGATGGCGCTATCCAGACGCACGCCCAGGCCGCCCGGCGCGTGGAAGTCGGTGATCTTGCCCGGCGACGGGGTGAAGGTCTCCGGGTTCTCGGCGTTGATCCGCACCTCGATGGCGTGGCCTTTGAATTCGATGTCGTCCTGGGTGAACGACAGCGGCAGACCGGCGGCGATCCGCACCTGTTCGCGCACCAGATCGACGCCGGTGATCATTTCCGTGACCGGGTGTTCGACCTGCAGGCGGGTGTTCATCTCGATGAAGAAGAACTCGCCGTCCTCCCACAGGAATTCGATGGTGCCCACGCCCAGATAGCCGATGGCGGCGATGGCCTTGTTGACCGTCTCGCCGATTGTCTTGCGGCCCTCGGCCGACAGGGCAGGCGAGGGGGCCTCTTCCAGCACCTTCTGGTGACGGCGCTGCAGCGAGCAGTCGCGTTCGCCCAGGTGAACGACGTTGCCGTGGCTGTCGGCGATGACCTGGATCTCGATGTGGCGCGGCTTCTGGAGATAGCGCTCCATATAGACGGCGCCGTTCCCGAAGGCCGCCTTGGCCTCGGACTGGGCGGTCTGGACCGCCTCGACCAGGTCGTCGGGCGTCAGAGCCACCTTCATGCCGCGTCCGCCGCCGCCCGCCGCCGCCTTGACGATCAGGGGAAAGCCGATGGACCTGGACGCCTCGATGGCGGCCTCGACCGTCTCGACCTCGCCGTCCGAGCCGGGGACCACAGGAATGCCCGCGTCCTTGACCGTCTGCTTGGCGCTGATCTTGTCGCCCATGACCCGGATATGCTCGGGCTTGGGACCGATAAAGGTCATGCCGTGGGCTTCGACGATCTCGGCGAAACGGGCGTTCTCGGACAGGAAGCCGTAGCCGGGGTGGATCGCCTGGGCGCCGGTGATCTCGGCCGCCGCGATGATCGAGGGGATGTTCAGATACGACTTGGCGGCCGAGGCCGGGCCGATGCAGACGCTCTCGTCCGCCAGCCGAACCCACATGGCGCCCCGGTCGGCTTCCGAATGGACGGCGACGGTGGAGATGCCCATCTCCTTGCAGGCGCGGTGCACCCGCAGGGCGATCTCGCCGCGGTTGGCGATCAGGACTTTCGTGAACACGGCTCAGGCTTCCAGCAGAACGAGGGCTTCGCCGTATTCGACCGGCTGGGCGTCGCCGACCAGGATGTCGGCCACCACGCCGTCGCGGGGGGCCTGGATCGGGTTCATCGTCTTCATGGCCTCGACGATCAGCAGGGTCTGGCCTTTCTTGACCGTGTCGCCCTTCTTGACGAAGGGCGCGGCTTCCGGCGACGGCTGCAGATAGGCGGTGCCGACCATCGGCGACTTCACCTCTTCGCCGGCGCGGGCGACGATGGTCGCCGGATCCGACGGCATGGCGGCAGGGGCGGCTGCGGCGGGCGCGGCGACAGGGGCGGGCGCGGCGGCGTATTGCACGGGGGCGGCGGCGACCGTCACCGACCGCTTGACCTTGATCTTCAGATCGCCGCGCTCGACCTCGACCTCGGTCAGGTCGGTCTCGTTCAGGATTTCGGCCAGCTGGCGGACCAGGGCGGCGTCGATTTCGGCGTGTTTCTTGTCATCGGCCATTGGAATGCGCCTTGTCTTTCGTGTGTGTTAGCGAACGGGCGGCCCTCAGGCGCGTTCCCGGATCAGGATCAGGGCCGCCTGGACGGCCAGTTCATAGCCGGCCGCGCCGAAACCGGCGATCACGCCGGTCGCCGCGGACGACACATAGGAGCGATGGCGGAACGCCTCGCGCGCCGCCGGATTGGACAGATGCAGTTCGATCACCGGGATCGACAGCGCCTTCAGCGCGTCGTGCAGCGCGACCGACGTATGCCCATAGGCGGCGGGGTTGAGGATCAGGGCGTCCGCGCCCTCGCGCGCCTCCTGAATCCAGTCCACCAGCACGCCTTCGTGGTTCGTCTGGCGAAACACCACCTCGGCCCCGGCCGCCGTCGCCACGCATCGCCGTTCGATGTCGGCCAGGGTGTCTCGGCCATAGATGTCCGGCTCCCGCACCCCGAGCAGGTTCAGGTTGGGACCGTTCAGCACATGAAGGACGGGTGTTTCGGACATGGTTCCAGGAATCGATCCGGCGCACGACGGCGCAAGAGGGGCCTTTTAGCCGACGCGGCTCGCGGGTCAAACGGTCGGCGCAGGGAAGTTTACGCCGGGGCAATCGACGCTGGTCCGGATTTCGCACGGCTCCATACGACGGTCCCCCAGCGGGACGGGCTTTCGGGAACGCAAGCGGATGCGCCAGGACGGCAAGACGATCGTGCGGACGGCGGCGGCGGCCTTCGCCGCCCTGGCCGTGGCCCTGGTCGCCTTCCTGGTCGAGGCGGGCTGATCCGATCCGGTCGCCGGGGCTGGCGAAGACCCGCGGCGGCGTCTATCTGCGAGCCGCGCCCGACGGAGACCCGCGATGAACCAGATCCAACTGAACGGCGAGCCGCGCCTGGTCCAGGCCGTCACCATCCTGGCCCTGGTCGAGGAACTGTCGCTGGACCCGCGCAAGGTGGCGGTCGAGCGCAATCTGGAGATCGTGCCCAAATCCCTGCACGCCTCCACCCCCGTCGCGCCGGGCGACCGCATCGAACTGGTCCAGTTCGTCGGCGGCGGTTGATCAGACCTTCAGGATCGGGCCGGGATAGCGGGCCAGCGTCGCATCCGCCGTCACCAGCCTGGCTTCCTCGACTACGGCCTGGGCCAGAAGGAGGCGGTCAAAAGGGTCGCGGTGGATCAAAGGCAGGCCGGCGAGCCCCAGCGTATGTCGGCTGGTGACGTCGATTTCGCTATATCCCGCCGCCAGAAGACGATGCCGAAACGTCTTCGGATCGACATTGAAATCGGGACGTTGCAAGTTCCGTTTGACGACGATTTCCCAGATGTTGACCGCGCTGAAGATCAAGGTGTTGTCAGGGTCCGCCATCGCCTGCGCCGCCTCTGGGGGAAGCCGCGCCAGATCTTCGGACGCCCACAACAGCAGATGGGTGTCGATCAGCAACCTCATCGGCGGAAGTCGTCTTCCGGTTTGTCATCGACCCCGTCGCCATAGAACATGGCTTCGATCTCGGCCTGGCCCATGGTGTCGAAGTCGTCGGGCACCTTGATCTGGCCCTTCATGAAGCCGAACCGACGCGAGGTGTCGACGACCGGCGGCGTCTCTTCCAGCGGGACGATCCTGGCCATCGGTTTACCGGCCTTGGCGATGGTGATGGACTCGCCCTTGGCCGCCCTGTCGATCAGGCGCGACAGATGCGTCTTGGCCTGGTGGATATTTATCGTCTCCATGACGCCGCTCCAGTGAACTTAGTCCACTTGGTTTAGTCCATTTGCGACCCTTCGGCAACGCGGCGTGATCGTTTCGGCCCTTTCGCATCGACGGCCATAGGCTTAGGTCAGCCGTCATGACCGATACAGCCTCCGAAACCTGGTCCGTCGCGGGCCGCACCTTCACCTCGCGCCTGATCGTGGGCACCGGCAAATACGCCGACTACGCCCAGAACGCCGCCGCGGCCGAGGCGGCGGGCGCCGAGATCGTCACCGTGGCGGTGCGCCGGGTGAACCTGACCGATCCGAACCAGCCGATGCTGGTCGACTATGTGAAGCCCGACCGTTTCACCTTCCTGCCCAACACCGCCGGCTGTTTCACCGGCGAGGACGCGGTCCGCACCCTGCGCCTGGCGCGCGAGGCGGGCGGATGGAGCCTGGTCAAGCTGGAGGTCCTGTCCAACACCGCCCACCTCTATCCCGACATGGTCGAGACCCTGCGGGCGCTGGACCTGCTGATAAAGGACGGGTTCGACGTCATGGTCTATTGCACCGACGACGTGGTCATGGCCAAGCGGCTGGAGGACGCCGGCGCCGCCGCAATCATGCCCGCCGCCGCCCCGATCGGCTCGGGCCTGGGCATCCAGAACGAGGTCAACGTCCGCCTGATCGTCGAACAGGCCAAGGTGCCGGTGCTGGTGGACGCCGGGGTCGGCACGGCCTCGGACGCCACGCGCGCGATGGAGCTGGGCTGCGACGCCGTCTTGATGAACACCGCCATCGCCGGGGCGAAAGACCCCATCCGCATGGCCCGCGCCATGAAACACGCCGTCGCCGCCGGCCGCGACGCCTATCTGGCCGGCCGGATGCCGAAGCGGATGTACGCCGATCCGTCGTCGCCGCTGGCGGGACTGATCTAAAGGCTGGCGCACCCTCGTCTCCTACCCACTTGTGCGAAGCAGTGGAGGGGTTTTCGAAGTTCCACGGGCGCAGTTGATGTGGCCGAGAGCCCTTCGTCAGTCCACCCACCGCCGTCATCCTCGGCCTTGTGCCGAGGATCCATACGTTCGGTCTCAAAGGGCGGGGGACGGCGGCGGACACCGGGATGATGGATCCTCGGGACAAGCCCGAGGATGACGGATTTCAATGCCAGCCATCACAATGCGGCTGGTGCATTCCCCGCGAATCCAACCGCTTGGCGAATTATCTCCCCCATTATCCATCCCCCCTCCGAAACGCGCGTATTCTAAAGCCGTCTCGTCGCGTGGAGGGCTCGTAAGGCCTGCGACCTTGCGGCGGCGGGAGCGGATGGAACGGGAGCGGGTCTGCAACGGCCCGCGCCGACATCGACTCATGGAGCGGTGTCGGAGGGTCGAGGGGGATACTCGGCCGCACTCGGGACGGGGTTTCGCAGACCCCGCCGACCCG
>NZ_QFNM01000031.1 GCF_003248455.1 Brevundimonas sp. | reverse complement strand
CTCGCCGACTTCATGCCAGCATACACCTTCGCCCGTCGCCTCAAGACACTCAGCGGCCTCACCCCTTACGAATACATCGCAAAAATCTGGACTTCAGAGCCAGACCGATTCATCCTCAACCCTATTAAACAGATGCTGGGACTGAACACCTAACGCCTACCGATAGGTCCGGTGCAGCAGGGGCTTGCCCAGCCAATAGGCCAGTTCGGCCGGCCGGGCGATGTTCCAGACCGCCAGTTCGGCGGCCTTTCCGACTTCCAGGGTTCCGATCCGGTCGAGCAGTGCCAGCGCCCTGGCCGCCTCGCGGGTCGCGCCGGCCAGGGCTTCCTCGGGCGTCAGGCGTAACTGGACGCAGGCCAGGTTCAGGGCCGCGGTCATCGAGGCGACGGGCGAGGTGCCGGGGTTGCAGTCGGTGGCGACGGCCATCCTGACCCCATGGCGGCGCAGCAGGTCGATGGGCGGGGCCTGGGTCTCCCGCAGCATCAGAAAGGCGCCGGGCAGCAGGACGGCGACCACGCCTGCGGCGGCCATGGCGGCCACGCCGTCTTCGGTCGCGTGTTCGATGTGATCGGCCGACAGGGCGCGATGGCGCGCCGCCAGGGCCGCCCCGCCGCCGTTCGACAGCTGGTCGGCATGCAGCTTGACTGGCAGGCCAAGCCCGCGCGCCTTGTCGAACAGGCGAGACACTTCCTGGATCGAAAAGGCGATGGGCTCGCAATAGGCGTCGACCGCGTCCACCAGCCCCTCGGCATGAGCGGCCGGCAGCATGTCGTCGACGGCCAGATCGACATAGGCGGCGCGGTCCTCGCGATGCTCCGGCGGTATGGCGTGCAGGCCCAGATAGCTGGTGCGGACCCGCACCCCGCCCTCGCGTCCGATGCGGCGGGCGACGCGCAGCATCTTCAACTCGGTCTCGCGGTCCAGCCCATAGCCGGACTTGATCTCGACGGTGGTGACGCCGGTCGCCTTCAACCCTTCCAGCCGGCTCATGGCCGACGCGAACAGATCGTCCTCGGACGCCGCCCGCGTGGCCTTGACGGAGGAGACGATGCCGCCGCCCGCCCGGGCGATCTGTTCATAGGTCGCGCCGCCCAGACGCTGTTCGAACTCGCCCGAACGGTCCCCGCCGAACACCAGATGGGTGTGACAGTCCACCAGGCCCGGCGTGATCCAGCGCCCATCCAGCCGCTCCGTCTCGACCGCCTGCACGGTCGGCAGATCGGCGCGCGGGCCGATCCAGGCGATTCGGCCGTCCGCGATGACCACCGCAGCGTCAGGGATGGCGCCATAGGCCCCAGCGCCCTCGACCATGGTCGCGACATGACAGTCGATCAGCAGGCGGTCGGCCTTCATATGCGGATGTCCTTCGTGTGGCCGGGCGAGAAGCGGGCGACCAGATCGTAGCGGTCGCCGGGAAAGGTCTGCCACACCCGCGTCACCCCCTGCCCGTCCTTCCAGGTCCGGCGTTCGACGCACAAACAGGCCGCGCCGGCCTTCAGCCCCAGCAGGCGGGCGGCGGCGACGTCTGCCTCGATGGCGGAAATCCGGTTTTCCGCCTCGGTCCAGGTTTCTGCGGTCAGCAACCAGCTTCCGGGCGCAAGCCGTTGAAAATCCACGCTGGCCGCCTGGGGCGCGGCCTTCAGCGCAATCAGGCGGCGTTCCAGGGCCAGGGGCGCGCCGTCCGCCCTGTGCAGACAGGTCAGGTCCAACAGCCGCCCGCCAGCCGCCAGTTCGGCCTCGTCCGCATCCCTGGGTTCGCGTTCGGTCTGGTTCAGCAGGGCGTAGCCATAGGTCTGCCCCCGCGCGGCGACTTCGGCCTGCAGGTCGGGGATGGCCAGGACGGCGGCATGGGCCTTTGGCTGGGCGACGAAGGTGCCGGCGCGGCGCCGGCGCGTGACCAGTCCCCGCCCCGCCAGTTCGGAGATGGCCTTGGACACCGTCATGCGCGAACAGCCATAGGCGTCGGTCAACTGATGTTCGAACGGGATGCGGTCACCTGGCGAAAGATCGCCGGACAGGATGCGCCGCTCCAGATCGGCGTAGATTCGCTGATGCAGGGTCATGCCGCCGGCCCGTCCAGAATCCGGGCCAGGGCCTGACGATAGCGGGCCTCGATGGCCTCCCGGGCGACGTGGCGCCCCGCCGTCACCACCTCGCGGCCGGCGCGCCAGACCGACCGCACGGCTCCTCGCGGCGCGCCGAAGATCCAGCTGTCCAGCACCGCGTCGCCCCCGCGCCCGGCGAAGGCGATCCCCTCGACATCCAGCGCAACGATGTCGGCCGGCGCGCCCGGCGCCAGACCCGCCTGCGCCCCGCCCGCCTGAGCGCCCCCGGCCAGGGCGCGCGCGTACAGGGCGCGGCCGGTCGAACGCTGGGCGTCAGCCATCACCGCCCGGCCACGGAGCGTAAGCCGCTGACTGTATTCCAGCATCCTCAGCTCCTCCGCCACGCCGATCTGGACGTTGGAATCCGTGCCGATCCCGAACCGGCCCCCGGCGCGAGCGAAGTCCGCCGCCGGAAAGACCCCGTCGCCCAGATTGGCCTCGGTGATCGGACACAGGCCGACGACGGCCTGGCGGTCGACGATCCCGCCCCATTCCGCCGGCGTCACATGGGTCGAATGGATCAGGCACCAACGGGCGTCGACCGGCGCATGCTCCAACAGCCATTCCACCGGCCGCGCGCCCGACCAGGCCAGGCAGTCCTCGACCTCCCTGATCTGCTCGGCCACATGGATGTGGATCGGGCCGTCGCCCGCCAGGTCCGGCATCGCCGTCAGTTCGTCGGGCGCGACGGCGCGCAGGCTGTGGGGCGCGACGCCGACGACCGCATCGGCCAGCCCGGCGGTCAGGTCGCGGCATCGCCCGACCAGTTTGGCGAACCCATCCAGATCGGTGACGAAGCGCCGCTGGCCGTGACTGGGCGGCTGACCGCCGAAACCGGCGTGGGCGTAGAAGACCGGCAGCAGGGTCAAGCCGATCCCCGTCGCCTGGGCGGCCGCGACGATCCGCCCCGCGATCTCGGCGACATCGCCATAGGCCGCGCCCGACGGGTCGTTGTGCAGATAGTGGAACTCGCAGACGCGGGTGAAGCCGCCCTCCAGCATCTCCATGAAGGCCAGGGCGGTGATGGCCTCGATCTCGTGCGGCCCGCCCCGATCCAGGAAGCGGTACATCAGGGCGCGCCAAGTCCAGAAGTCGTCGTCGCCCCCGCTCCGGTCCCCCCCTGTCTGGCCTCCTGGCCCCCGCGCCTCGGTCAGCCCCGCCATCGCCCGCTGAAACGCATGGCTGTGCAGGTTGGTCATGCCCGGCAGGGCGACGCCGCCCCCGCCATCCGTCGCGGCGCGCGCCACGCCGGTTTCGAGCGTCGCGATCCGGCCTTTCGCCACACCGATCCTGACGTCGCGCGCCCAGCCGTCCGGCAGCAGGGCGGTCTGGAACCAGAGGCTGCGATCCACAGGCTGCGTCTGAAGGGTCACTGGACAGGTCCGCGTCGTTGCGATCAATATGTCTAGACATACCACGACAGACGGATTTGGCGAGGGAGGCCGAGATGACCGCAGACTGGCTGACCGTCCACGAGGGTTCGGCGCCTCTGGTGATCGGCCTGCCGCACGCCGGAACCGACATCCCGCCCGAAATCGAGGCGCGCATGGCCTCGCCCTGGCTGGCGCGCAAGGACGCCGACTGGTGGGTAGATCGGCTCTACGACTTCGCCGTCGACCTGGGCGCGACCCTGGTGCGCACCTCCGTCTCGCGCAGCGTCATCGACGTGAACCGCGACCCGTCCGGGGTCTCCCTCTATCCCGGCCTGACGACGACGGGCCTATGCCCGACCGAGACCTTCGACGGCGAACCCCTGTATCTTGCCGGCCAGGAACCGGACGCGGCCGAGATCGCCTGGCGGCGAGAAACCTGGTTCGATCCCTATCATGCCGCCCTGCGGGCGCAGATCGACCGACTTCGGCGCCAGGGCCCGGTCGTCCTTTACGACGCCCATTCGATCCGCTCGGTTGTGCCGCGCCTGTTCGACGGCGAACTGCCGCAGTTCAACATCGGCGACAACGACGGCGCGACCTGCGCCCCCGAACTGACGCAAGGCGTCGAGGCCGCCTGCGCCGTCAGCGGCTCCAGCCTGGTGGTCAACGGTCGCTTCAAGGGCGGCTGGACCACGCGCCATTACGGACGGCCGACCGATGGCGTGCACGCCATCCAGATGGAGCTGGCGGACCGGGGCTATATCCTGGACCCCGCCGGGCCGGTGTCGCCCGACAACTGGCCCAGCCCATACGAACCCGAACGCGCGGCGGACATGCGGGGCCATCTGCGCCGCGTCCTGGCCGCCTGCATCGCCTTCGCCGAGACCGCCCCATGAACACGCCAAACGCCCGCAGCGTCCGCAGCCCGCGCGGACCGGAGATGACCGCCAAGACCTGGGCCGCCGAGGCCGCCCTGCGAATGCTGATGAACAATCTGGACCCCGAGGTCGCCGAGCGGCCTCAGGACCTGGTCGTCTATGGCGGCGTCGGCAAGGCGGCGCGCGACTGGGCCGCCTTCGACCGGATCGTCGAGACCCTGCGCGCGCTCGAAGCCGACGAGACCCTGCTGGTCCAGTCGGGCAAGCCGGTCGGCGTCTTCCGCACCCACGCCGATGCGCCGCGCGTCCTGATCGCCAACTCCAACCTGGTGCCGAAGTGGGCGACCTGGGAGCATTTCGGCGAACTCGATCGCAAGGGGCTGATGATGTACGGCCAGATGACGGCCGGCTCGTGGATCTACATCGGCACCCAGGGCATCGTTCAGGGCACCTACGAGACCTTCATGGAGGCCGGCCGCCAGCATCATGGCGGCGACTGGTCCGGCAAGTGGATCCTGACCGCCGGCCTGGGCGGAATGGGCGGCGCCCAGACCCTGGCCGCGACCATGGCCGGCGCCTCGTGCCTGGCCGTCGAATGCCAACGCAGCCGCATCGAGATGCGGCTGAAGACCCGCTACCTCGACATGATGGCCGAAACGCTGGACGAGGCCCTGGCCCTGATCGAAGACGCGAACACGGCCGGAAAGCCCATATCCGTCGGCCTGTTGGGCAATGCAGCCGATGTCCTGCCTGAACTGGTCAAGCGCGGCGCGCGCCCCGACCTGGTGACGGACCAGACCAGCGCCCACGATCTGGTCAACGGCTATCTGCCGTCCGGCTGGACCGTGGCCGAATGGGAGGACCGGCGGATCAGCGACCCGGCCGCCGTCGCGGCGGCTGCGCGCAAATCCATCGTCGCCCACGTCCAGGCCATGCTGGATTTCCAGGCGGCGGGCGCGCCGGTGGTCGATTATGGCAACAACATCCGCCAGGTCGCCTACGACGAAGGGGTGGCGAACGCCTTCGACTTCCCCGGCTTCGTGCCCGCCTATATCCGTCCGCTGTTCTGTCGCGGGATCGGGCCGTTCCGCTGGGCGTCCCTGACCGGCGATCCCGAAGACATCCGCAAGACCGATGCGGCGATCAAGCGTCTGTTCCCCGACAACGCCGGCCTGCATCGCTGGCTGGACATGGCGGGCGAGCGGATCGCCTTCCAGGGCCTGCCCGCCCGCATCTGCTGGATCGGCCTGGGCGACCGTCATCGCGCGGGGCTGATGTTCAACGACATGGTGGCCTCGGGCGAACTGTCCGGCCCCATCGTCATCGGCCGCGACCATCTGGACAGCGGCTCGGTGGCCAGTCCGAACCGCGAGACGGAGGCGATGATGGACGGCTCGGACGCCGTCAGCGACTGGCCCCTGCTGAACGCCCTGCTGAACACGGCCTCGGGCGCATCGTGGGTGTCGCTGCATCACGGCGGCGGGGTCGGCATGGGCTATTCCCAGCATTCGGGGGTCGTCATCGTCGCGGACGGCACGCCCGAGGCGGCCCGGCGGCTGGAGCGCGTTCTGTGGAACGACCCCGCGACCGGGGTCATGCGCCATGCCGACGCCGGTTATGAGATCGCCCGCGCCGCCGCCCGCGAACACGCCCTGAACCTGCCCAGCCTGAAGGCCTGAAGATGACCGCTCTGATCCTCGGCGACGCGCCGCTGACGCTGGCCCAGTTGCGCGCCGTGCTGGACGGTCCGGTGACGGTTTCGATCACGGCCGACGCCTGGGCCGATGTCGAAAAGGGCGCGGCCACGGTCGCCGCCATCGTGGCGGAAGGCCGCACCGTCTATGGGGTGAACACCGGCTTCGGCCTGTTGGCCTACACCAGCATCGCCCCGCAGGACCTTGAAACGCTTCAGAAGAATCTGGTGCTCAGCCATGCCTGCGGCGTCGGCCCCCTGTTGCCGGACGCCGTGACCCGCCTGCTGATGGTGCTGAAGATCGCCAGTCTGTCGCGCGGCGCCTCGGGCATTCGGCGCGAGACGCTGGAGGCGCTGGTCGCCTTGGTCGATGCGGATGTCCTGCCCTGCATTCCCTCCAAGGGGTCGGTGGGCGCCTCGGGCGACCTGGCGCCCCTAGCCCATATGAGCAGCGTCCTGATCGGCGTGGGCGAGGCGCGCGTGGGCGGCGAGACGCTGGAGGCCGAGGCGGCCCTGGCCCGCGCGGGCCTGACGCCGCTGACGCTGGGCCCCAAGGAAGGCCTGGCCCTGCTGAACGGCACCCAGTGTTCGACGGCGCTGGCTCTGGCGGGCCTGTTCGCGGCGGAAGCCGTCTTCGCCGCCGCCATCGCCGCCGGCGCCCTGTCGGTCGATGCGCTGAAGGGCTCGGACGCCCCGTTCGATCCGCGCATCCACGCTCTGCGCGGCCAGCCGGGTCAGATCGCCGTCGCGGCCGCCTTGCGCGACCTGATCCGCGGTTCGGCCATTCGCGACAGCCACCGCGACGATTGCGCCAAGGTGCAGGACCCCTATTCCCTGCGCTGCCAGCCCCAGGTCATGGGGGCGGTGCTGGACGTGCTGAGAACCGCCGCCGCGACGCTGGAGCGCGAAGCCAACGCCGTCACCGACAATCCTCTGGTCTTCATCGAGGACGGCGAAGTGATCTCGGGCGGCAACTTTCACGCCGAACCTGTTGCTTTCGCAGCCGATCAGATCGCCATGGCCCTGTGCGAGATCGGCAACGTCTCCGAGCGGCGCACCGCCATCCTGGTCGATCCGAAGATGAGCGAACTGCCGGCCTTCCTGGTCAAGGAAAGCGGTCTGAACTCCGGCTTCATGATCGCCCAGGTGACGGCCGCCGCACTAATCGCCGAGAACCGCATGGTCGCCCATCCGTGCAGCGTGGACACGGTGCCGACCAGCGCCAATCAGGAAGACCATGTCTCGATGGCCACCCACGGCGCGCGTCGTCTGCTGGACATGGCCGAGAATGCGGCGACCGTGGTCGGCATCGAACTGCTGGCGGCGGCGCAAGGGATCGAGTTCCATCGTCCCCTGACCAGTTCGCCCGCCTTGGAGCAGGTCTTCGACATCGTGCGCGAAGCCGCCGCCCCCTACGCCAGCGACCATTACTTCGCCCCCGACATCGCCCGCGCCACGGACGGGGTGCGGGCCGGCCGATACAGAGCCTTCGCCGCCGACCTGCTGCCGTCGGCCTGAGCGATCAGCCCAGAACGCCCAGGTGCTCCAGCAGGATCGTCGTGCCCAGAACGATCAGGGCGACGCCGCCCACGATCTCGGCCGCCTTGCCGAACTTCAGGCCCACCGCCCGCCCGATCAGCATTCCGACCGTGGTCAGTACGAAGGTGGTGAAGCCGATCGAGGCGGCGACGACCCAGATATTGGCCCCGATGAAGGCCAGACCCACGCCCACCGCCGCCGCGTCGATGCTGGTGCCGATGGCGGTCGCGACCAGGGCCCAGGGGCCTGAGCGGCGGGGCGCCGTCTCGTCGTCCGACTCGCGCGGCTTGGCGCCTTCCCAGATCATCCTTCCGCCCACCGCCAGCAACAGGGTGAAAGCGATCCAGTGGTCGATCCGCTCGACCAGGCCGGCGGCGATGACGCCCAGCCCCCAACCGATCAGGGGCGTGATGGCCTCGATCACGCCGAACACCAGCCCGGCCTTGACCGCGTCCTTGAGCGCCGGTCGATGCGACGCCCCACGCCCCACGGCGGCCGCGAAGGCGTCCGTGGACATGCTGAGGGACAAGACGGCGATGGCTCCTGGGGTCATGCGAAACTGCTCCACCGGGCAAGCGACAGCGGTTCCAACGCCTGCCGGTGCGGCGGTGAAACGCGCTGGTCTCGCTAGGCGGTGGTTCCGCTGATCGCGCCACGCGCCGCAGCGCGAGTGTGTTGACGCGATCCCGACGATGCGACGCCGGAAGCTACTCCCCAACAGGAGGCGGCGCTTTACACACGCCTCGGCGGACTTGGCAACCGCCCGATCTCAGTCCAGCGGCCGCAGGGCCGCCCGACGAAGCGCCGCAAGATTGGCCGAGTTGGTGCAGAAACAGACGGTTCGCAGCTGGCGCATCGTCTGCTGAAAATGTTTGACGACCGCCTCGGTCGAGGCGACGGCGGCGGGCAGAACGCCTGTCGCCTGCCCCACGATGTCGGCGCCAAGCCGAATCGCCTTGGCGACATCCAAGCCATCGCGGACGCCGCCGGAGCCGATGACCGCCGCCTCCGGGCAGGCGCGGCGCACGTCGACCAGGGCCTGGGCGGTCGGCATGCCCCAGTCGGCGAAGGCGGCGGCATGGGCCGCATCGGCGGAATCGACTGCGCGCGCGCCCTCGATCAGGGCCCAATTGGCGCCGCCGGCCCCGGCCACGTCCACCGCCGCCGCACCCATGTCGATCAGCCGCCGCGCCGTGCGCCCCGAAAGGCCGGCGCCCGTTTCCTTGACCACCACGGGCGCGCCTAGCTTCAGGATCAACGCCTCCAGCGCGGCCCCCACGCCCCACCAGTCGCGATCGCCTTCGGGCTGGCAGGCCTCCTGCAACGGGTTCAGGTGAACCACCAGGGCGTCGGCGTCGATCATGTCCATCGCACGTCGCGCCTCGTCCAGGCCGAAGCCGCGCGTCAACTGGGCCGCGCCGATGTTGGACAGGATGACCGTATCGGGCGCGCGGCGGCGCAGAGTCCGGTCCAGCCCGACCGACGCCCCGCCCTCCACCGCCGCCCGCTGGGAGCCGACGGCCAGGGCGATCCCCAGGTGCTGGGCCGCCTCGGCCAGGCGGGCGTTGATCGCCTCGGCCCGCGCCGGACCGCCGGTCATGGCGCTGATCAGCAGGGGAGCCTTCAATCGCCGCCCCAGGAAGTCGGCGCCCAGGTCGATCTTGTCGTGATCCAGGTCCGGCAGGGCCTCGTGGACGAAATGCACCCTGTCGAATCCGGCGTCGCGCGCATGGCGACCGCGTCCTGCCAGGACGACGTCCAGATGCTGGTCCTTGCGATTGGGCGGGACAGGCGCGCTCATCGCCCTATTCGGAGGACGGTTGGCCGCGCCCTTCGGCGCTGCGGGCGCCCGTCGCCGGCTGGCGTTCGACGGCCAGGGCGTAGGCGCCCGTCTGGTTCGGCCCATAGGCGCGGGCGCGCACCACATACCAGCCGTCGTCCGGGGCGGTCCAGTCCAGCTTGGCGTGCGCGTCCGACAGGCTGTCGTCGTCGGTGGCCAGGCTGGCGAAATCGCCGTCATCGTCCAGACGGCCCAGGTCGATGAAGGAATCGAAAGCGTTCGACACCATCGTCAGCCGCAGCTTCTCGTCCTTCTTGGCCTGGAACCGATAGGCGTCGAAATAGGCTCCCTCGTCGGTCAGGGCCGAGGTTGACTTCAGCTCGCCGCGCACGGTCGCGCCGACCAACAGGCTGCCCGGCTTGGGCTCCGGGCCGCGATCCGACAGTTCGAACGAGTACAGCCCCTTTTCCTCGGCGCTCAACGGCATGGCGCGAACGACGTATTCGCCATCGTCCGGCAGGGTGAAGGTCAGGCGCGAATCGGTGCCCTCGGCCAGGCCGTCGTCGTCGCTGGCCAGGGCCTCGAAGTCGCCTTCCGCCCTGCCGATCTCCAGATAGGCGTCGAAATCGCCGGAACGCAGGACGGCCTGCACCCTCTGCCCCTTGGCGCCCGTGAAGGCGTAGGCGTGATAGCGTTTGCCGTCGTCGGCCTGGGGACCGTCGTCGGTGATCTCGCCCTCGATCGTCTGGCCGAAGGTCGCCGCCGTGGGTGCAGGCGGCGCGGCCGTCTCGCTCAGTTTCAACGTGTAATCGCCCTCGGCGTCGTCGCTGAAGCCGCGCGCCTCGATCACATAGTCGCCGTCGGCGTCCAGGGTGCGGGCGATGCGCGAATCCGTGCCCGACCCCGCCCCGTCGTCATCCTGCGCCAGCACCGTTCCATCCGACGCGCGGCGCAGCGTCAGATAGGTGTCGAAATCGCCGGACTTCATCTCGATCGCCACGCGCTGCCCGGTCGTTCCGGCGAAACGATAGGTGTCGGCCCGCTGGCCCTCGTCATTGGTCGCGCTGTCGTCGCCCAATTCGCCCTTCACCTCGTCGCCGACGGCGATGGGCTTGGACGGCGGCGCCGGCGGCGCTTCGCTCAGACCCACCTCGTAACGGCCCGTGCGATCATCCACGCTGGTCGCGCGAACGATGTATTCGCCTGCCGAGGGGGCCGTGAAGGTCAGGCGCGCATTCAGCCCGCCGCCCGGCTCGTCGTCATTATCGCCCAGCTCGACGAAATCCGTCCCATTCATTCGCCCGACGCGCACCAGCGGATCGAAGGCGTCGGAATTCAGCGTGACCACGAACCGCTCACCCGCACCGGCGCGGAAGGCGAAGGCGTCGTAAGGCCCCCCTTCGTCCTGTTCGGGATCGCGCGACGTCAGTTCGCCCGTCTGGGTCTGGCCCAAACGAAGAGCCCCGGGTCGCGGCGCGCGGGTCGGGCGCGGACGCTCCTGCAGCGAAAGCTGGTAGTCGCCGCCGTCCAGCCCGCTCAGGGTGCGCGCCCTCAGGATATAGACGCCGTCGCGTTCCGGCGTGAACCGCAGCCGCGCGTTCGTGCCGTCGCCCTGACTGTCGTCGTCCTCCGCCAGAGCCTCGCCCATCGCTCCTTCTGCGTAGATCGCCAGATAGGCGTCGAAGGCTTCGGATCGCAGAACCGCCTCCAGCCGCTGGCCCGCCCGGGCCTGGAGGCGGTAATCGTCATAGCGATACTCGTCATCCGCCGCCTTGGCGTCCTCGTCCGTCAGGGCGCCGTTGACGCTGACGCCGATGCGAAGCGCCGCCGCGTCCTGGGCCAGGGCCGGGCCGACCGCTCCCATCAGGGCGACCATGCTGACCGCGGCGGCGAGAGACGGACCGTTCATGAATTCCTCCAGCTTTTGGCCGGGATCATAGACGCCGAACCGCAGCGGCTGTAAATCGCCGCCATCCTGATTTCCCGCCAGACGGAGCCGCCATGTCGGTCCAAACCCCGCCCGCGACCCTGATCGACGGCAAGGCCTTCTCGGCGACCCTGGTCCAGCGCGTCGCCGATGCGGTACAGCGGCTGGAGGCCTCGCATGGGGTCAAGCCCGGCCTGGCCGTGGTGATCGTCGGCGAAGACCCCGCCAGCCAGATCTATGTCCGCAACAAGGGCGAGACGACCCTGCGCGCGGGCATGCGGTCCGACACCCACCGACTGGCCGAAACCACCAGCCAGGCCGAGCTGCTGGCCCTGATCGCCCAACTGAATGCGGATGCGGGCATCCACGGCATCCTGGTGCAACTGCCCCTGCCCGCCCACATCGACGCGACCGTGGTTCTGGACGCCATCGACCCGGACAAGGACGTGGACGGCTTTCACGTGGTCAACGCCGGGCGGCTGGCCGTGGGCCTGCCGGGGCTGGTTCCCTGCACCCCCTTGGGCTGTCTGATGCTGCTGAAGGATCAGTTGGGCGACCTGACCGGCTTGAACGCCGTGGTGGTGGGGCGGTCCAACATCGTGGGCAAGCCGATGGCGCAACTGCTGCTGGGCGAAAGCTGCACCGTCACCATCGCCCATTCGCGGACCCGCGACCTGCCCGCCGTCTGCCGCGGCGCCGACATCCTAGTGGCGGCGGTCGGTCGTCCCGAGATGATCCAGGCGGACTGGATCAAGCCCGGCGCCACCGTGATCGACGTGGGCATCAACCGCGTCCCCTCGGCCGATCCGGTCAAGGCGGCCGAGGGCAAGACCCGCGTCGTCGGCGACGTGGCCAAGGCGGCTGCGGATGTGGCGGGCCGCATCACCCCTGTTCCGGGCGGCGTGGGTCCGATGACCATCGCCTGTCTGCTGGCCAACACCTATTCGGCGGCCTGCCGCATCAACAATATCCAACCGGAGCCATTGGACGCTTGATGCATTCCTGCGTCGGGTCGATATTCGACCCAACGGCGATCGTCGCCGACAGGGAGATGTCATGGTTCGCCTCAACGCTCGCGCGCTCGCCGTCACGGCCGCCCTGCTGATCACGCCGGCGGCGGCCGGTTGCGGCTACAACACCATTCCGACCAAGCAGGAGCGCGCCGAGGCCGCCTGGGCCGATGTCCAGAGCCAATATCAACGCCGGGCCGATCTGGTGCCCAACCTGGTCGCCACCGTCCAGGGCGCGGCCATCCAGGAACGCACCACCCTGACGGACGTCATCAACGCGCGCGCCCGCGCCACGTCGGTCAACGTCTCGGCCGACGACCTGGACAATCCCCAGGCCTTCCAGCAGTACCAGGAGGCCCAGGGCCAGCTGTCCGGCGCACTGTCGCGCCTGTTGGTCACGGTCGAGGCCTATCCTCAGCTTCAGGCCAACCAGAATTTCCTGACCCTGCAGTCGCAGCTGGAGGGCACGGAAAACCGCATCCAAATCGCGCGCCGCGACTATAACGAGGCCGTTCGCGACTATAACACCACCCTGCGCACCTTCCCGCAGGTGATCTGGGCCAAGACCCTGCATGGCGGGTCCAAGCCGATGCAACTGTTCACCGCCACGGCGGAAGCCCAGTCGGCGCCCCAGGTGAACTTCAACCTGAACGCCCCGCCGTCCAACGCCTCGGCGCCGGGCGGCGGCGCGCCCGCCGTCGCGCCCGGTTCGACCCCGCCGGCCCAGTGACACGCCTCTCCGCGCCGGCGCGACGTCCGACGGGCGTCGCCGCCTGGCTGATCGGTCTTGTGGTCGTCCTGCTGTTCGCCGTCCCGGCGCTGGCGCAGTCGAAGATCGCCTTTCCGCCCCTGACCGGCCGCGTGGTCGATCAGGCCGGCCTGCTCGATCCAGCGACGGAACAGGCCCTGACGGAGAAACTGACGGCGCTGGAGGCCGCGACCAGCGACCAGCTGGTCGTCGTCACCGTCAGCAGCCTTCAGGACCAGGAGATCGAGGATTACGGCTATCAGCTGGGGCGCGCCTGGGGCATCGGGCAAAAGGAAAACGACAACGGGGCCCTGCTGATCGTCGCGCCCAACGAGCAAAAGGTGCGTGTCGAGGTCGGCTATGGGTTGGAGCCGATTCTGACCGACGCCTTTTCGTCCCAGGTGATCCGCAATGACATCCTGCCCTCCTTCCGCGAAGGGGACTACAGCACCGGGGTGGTCAAGGGCGTTGACGCCCTGATCGCTCAGCTGTCCCTCGACCCGGCCGAGGCCCAGGCCCGCGCCCAGGCGGTCGCGGAACAGCAGGCGGACCGCACGGGCGGCTCCATCGCCCCGCTGATCATCGTCGGCGTCATCTTCCTGATCATCTTCCTGCTGGCCGCGCGCGCCGGCCGCGGACGCCGCAGCGGCGTCGGCTCGGTCCTGCTGTGGGCGGCGTCCGAGGCGCTGAGAAACTCCGGGCGAGGCGGCGGCGGTTGGGGCGGGGGCGGCGGATTCGGCGGCGGCGGATTCAGCGGCGGCGGCGGCGGCTTCGGCGGCGGCGGCGCATCGGGAGGATGGTGATGCAGATCACAGACAGCGACCGCGCCCGCATCGCCGAGGCCATTTCGACGGCCGAACGACAGACCTCGGGCGAAATCTTCTGCGTCGTATCGGGGCGCGTCTCGGCCTATCTGGACGTCAGCCTGGCCTGGGCGGCGGGCGCGGCTCTTCTGGCGCCCATCGTCTTCACACCCTTCGTGCTCGACTGGCGCTGGCCCGGCGGCGGCTGGGAAGCGGCCCATCAGGCGGCGGCGGGCGCGACCACGGCCCAGGCCCTGGCCCTCTACGCCCTGATCCAGGCGGCGGTCTTCGTCGGCGTCTTCCTGCTGACCCGCATTCCCGCCGTCCGTCGCCTGGCCACCCCGGCCGGCGTTCGGCGCGGACGGGTGCGAGAAGCGGCCCTGCAGCAGTTCCTGGCCCATGGCGTCCATGTGACGCGCGAACGCACAGGCGTCCTGATCTTCGCGGCCCTGGACGAACATCAGGTCGAACTGATCGCCGACGAGGCCATCCACGCCAAGGTCGACGAAAAGGCCTGGGCCCAGGCCGTCGACGCCCTGACCCGCGAACTGCGCGCCGACCGCCCGGTGGAAGGGTTTTCCGCCGCCGTGGCCCTGTGCGGCCAGATCCTCGCCCGGCACTTCCCGCCGCGCCCGGACAATCCCAACGAACTGCCGGATCATCTGATCTTGCTGTGAATCGTCGCATCGGGGTCGCATTCAGGGGCCAGAAGGCCTAGCCCACGGTCGAAGCCAGACGACAGCCCCCTTCATGCCCCGCCTACTCACCTACAATGTCCACCGCTGCGTCGGCACAGACCGCCGCCTCGACGTGGATCGCATCGTCGCCGTCATCGGCGAATACGAACCCGACATCGTCTGTCTGCAGGAGTTGGATGTCGGCCGCCTGCGCACCAACGGCGTCGATCAGGCGCGCGCCATCGCCGAAGGCTTGGCCATGACCTCGCGTTTTCACCCGGCGATGCAGGTCGAGGCCGAACTGTATGGCGACGCCATCCTGACCGCCCACCCCGAGCGGCTGATCCGCGCCGACAGCCTGCCCACCGTCAACGGCGTCCCGGGGCTGGAGCCGCGCGGCGCCATCTGGTCCGAAATCCAGGTCGACGGCGTAGCCTTGAACGTCTTCAACACCCACCTGGGCCTGGTGCCGAAGGAACAGCGCCTTCAGGCCGCCGCCCTGTCCGGGCCGGGTTGGCTGGGCGGCTGCGTCGGCCCGGCGCTGCTGGCGGGCGACTTCAACGCCACTTCCATCACCCGCCCCTACCAGACCCTGTGTCGCAACCTTCAGGACTGTCAGCGGCAATTGGGCCTGAAGCCCAGCGTCAAGACCTTCCCCTCGGCCTTCCCCGCCATTCGCATCGACCACTGTTTTGTCAGCCCCCACATCCGGGTGCGCGCCGTGCGCTCGGCCTTTTCGCCCTTGGCGCGGGTGGCGTCGGACCACCTGCCGCTGATCGTCGATTTCGAGGTGGTTCAGCCCGGCGCCTGACCGCCCTCCGACGCCGGCCGCGTGCGGTGCGAGCGGTTCAGGCGCTTCCAGGGCCGCCAGGCGTCGGTCGAAGAGGTGGGATCGCCCAGCTGCCATTCCGCGAACATCCGCTGGATGCGCGTCGGCGGATCGGACCCCAGAGGCTTCAGCCGGTCGGTGTCGAAGCTGCAGATCGCCTGGCCGACAGAGCCGAACACCGCCTCGACCGCCGCGTAGTCCTCGGTCGCGACGCCCAGCCAGTGGGCGATGGTGCGGCGGCGGTGGGCGGCGATGACGGCGCGTCCCGCCTCGTCCGTCGGCTCGGCTGCGATGTCGCATTCGGTGTCCAGGCCCATCGAGCGGTTGTTCAGATTGGTCGAGCCGATCCTCAGCAGCCGGTCGTCGATGATCGACATCTTGGCGTGAACGATGATCCGGTCGCCCTCCTCGGTCAGGGGCGCGAAGGCGAAGAAGCGGTTGAATCTGTCGGCCTGCTCCAGCCGATACAGCACCTCGGCGCGGGCGGTGTCCATCGTCAGGCTGTCGAACCAGCTGGGGCTCTTGGCGGTGGACACGACGATTACCTGCGGCCCGTCCGGCTCGGCCAGCCGCTCGGCCAGGGCCGCGGCGATCACCGGCGAGGTGAAATACTGGTTTTCGAAGTAGATCAGCCGCTTCGCGCGGCGGATGGACTCCAGGTGCAGGGCTTCGTTTTCGCGCACCTCGTGCCGGCCGGCCCATTTCGGCTCGGTCCGGGCGATGCCGACAGGCACGTCGGTCATCTGTACGGGAACGCCGTCCGGCCAGGGATCGCCGTCCACCGCGTCGGGGATGGTCCGCTCCCAGGTCGCCTTGAACCAGCGCTCGCGCGCCAGTTCGCCCAGCGCCTGCGCCGCCGGACCGTCCATCACGGCCATCACCTCATGGCGGGCCTTGCAGATGACGCCGCTGGGCAGGGCGCGGCGCGGATCGCCGTCCAGATGCTCGTCGGAGTCCCAGCGATCGGTCGAGATGTCGCCCCCTCCGCAAAAGGCCAGCTTGTCGTCGATCACGATCACCTTCTGGTGATGGCAGGCGCCGAGGGGACCGGGCGAGTCCAGCCGGAACTCCACCATCCGCTTGCGAAACCAGCGCTGCGCCCGATGGGGATAGAAGCCCTGCGACGCCGCGATCAGCAGCGGCGATTTCCAGATCAGCAGCCTCACGTCCAGATCGGGCTTCTTCTTGACCAGCATCCGCAGTTGCCGGCCGATCTCGGCGCTCTTGTCGCCCGGCCGCGTCTCGGGATCCAGATGGGTGCGCGGATCGAACTGCCAGCCCAGCACCACGATGGAGCGTTCGGCCTTCTGAATGGCCGAGGCCAAGGCGTCGAAATAGGCTTCGTTCTCCATCAGCACGGAAAACCGATGGGCGACGGCCGAGGTCCACAGCCCCGGACCCGGCTCCAGCAAACTGCCGTCGTAACTGTCGCCTTGCCCCATGCAACCCCTCTGCCTGATTCGCGTGACACGGTGTCGGAGCGCCCTGATCCTCCGTTTCACGCGCATGGCGCCGGGTCAATCGTTGAAGGCGCGAGGCCTTTGGGCGGGATTGTGACGTTCGCCGATTTGGCGCATAAGGTTCAAGGCCGTTCCGGCCGCGAGGGAGGGTGGAATGCAGGCGCTGGTCGAACTGATCGCCGGCTTCATCGCGCTGCTGGCCGCCGCCGTCCTGGCGCAGTTCGGCGTCGATACCCACACGCCGAATCATTCCGACCGCGAGGTTCGCCGCGTCGCCGAATGCCGCGACAGCGCTCCCTCCTCCGCCGTCCTGGTCGAGACCAGACGCGGCTGCTGATTCTGCGCCGCCGCTTTCGGATCGACGGCTTCGGCGCGGCGGCAGGTTCCGTCCGGCTCTTTCCTGTTCTAGGGTCTGTTGGGCGCCGTCGGACGCCAGCCTAGAGATCGAGTTTTTGAGCTGATGAAGTCTCCCAAACGGCCGCCGCTGAAGCTGACCGACGACGAGGTCGTCGCCCCCGTCGATGCGTCGTCCGTCGCGGAGACGCCGGCGATGGACGCCCCGCCCGAGCCGGAGCCTTTGACCGACGCCGATCTGGAGATCGTCCAGCCCGTCTTCGAGCGCCCGATGTCCGAGCGCCGCCGTCGGCGCCTGCTGGAGGAGCAGCGCCTCGCCGAAGAGCGCGCCGCCGAGGCCGAACGCCCCGCCGCCCCGCCGGAACTGACGGCCGAGCCCGTGCCGGAATCGACGGCCGACGTCGAAATGGCCGTGGCGGCCGGCAAACCGCCCGCCCCGTTCGAACTGTCCTCGCCGCCCGCCGTCAAGCCGGTCGCCGTCGCCCGATCGGGCGAGGCCTCGGGGCGCCACGCCTATCTGATCGCCGGCGTCGCCTCCGCCCTGTGGATCGGCGGGGTCGCCTCCTGGGCCGCCTATGAGTTCGGGGCCGGCGGCGCCGAACTGGACCCGCTGCGGATCGCCATCTACGGCCTGATCGCCCTGGCGCCGGCCGGACTGGCCATCATGCTGGCCCATGCGGTGCGTCAGGGCGCCGGCCTGGCCGCCGAAACCCGCCGCGCCCGCCAGCTGGCCGAGGCGCTGGTCGCCCCCACCGCCCTGGCGGCCCAGCAGACCGGCGAGGTGCTGCAGTCCCTGCGGTCCGACATCGACCACGCCGCCCTGGCCGCCGAACGGGCGCGCCGCGACATGGCCCTGTTGCGCGAGGCCTTGGCCGAAGAGACCGCCCGGCTGAACGAGGCCGCCGACAATGCGGGCCGCACAGCCCGCCGCCTGGCCGAGAACCTGGGGCGCGAGCGCGACCAGATGCAGACCCTGGGCCTTCACCTGGACGCCCAGGCTTCGGGCGTCGTAGATGCGGTCGAGCGCCAGTCCCGCATGGTCGCCGACGCCTCCGACCTGGCCCAGGCCCAGTTGCGCGAGGCCGAGGCGGCCCTGGCCGCCCGCGCCGCCGACCTTGCCGCCGCCGCTGGAGAGGCCCAGGACGCCGCCCGCGTCGCCGCCGACGACCTGGCCCGCCAGACCATCCGGCTGGAGAACGCCGGCACGGGCGTCGCCGAACAGATACAGTCTGTCGAGGAAGGCCTGGGCCAGCAGCGCGCCGCCCTCGTCACCGCCGCCTATGCGCTGCGCACCGACCAGGAGGACTTCTCCGCCCAGGTCGAAAGCCAGCGGGCCCAGCTGATCGAACATCTGTCGGCCACCCGCACGGCCGCCGGCGATCTGGACCGCGCGGCCCAGACCTCGGTCGACAGCATGCGCGATCTGGTCGAGGCCGCCGCCGATCAGTTCCGCGCTCTGGTGGACATGTCCCAGCGCGAGGCCGACGGGTTCGATTCCGCAACCAAGGTCGCCCTGGACCGCTTCGAGGCCCTGGCCGCCGAGGCGCGCGACGCCCTGATGGAAGAGACCCGCCGCGCCCTGGAGCAGATGCGCGCCACGGCCGAGGATTCGCGCGCCGCCGCCGCCGACGCCGCCGAACAGGCCCGTCTGCGCGCAGACCGCCTGGGCGAAACCCTGTTCGAGGCCGCGCAGAAGGCCGACAACGCCGCCGACGCCCGCATCGAGGACGCCCGCCGCATCGTCAGCGAAACTTCAGGCCTGGTGGAGGAGGCCGGCGAACGGATGGTCGACCGGCTGGAGACGCTGGTCGGCCGGCTCAATGAAGCGCTCTCCGAAATCGACGCCGCCGTCCACGACATCGACGCGCGCGCCGCCCGCCTGCCGCAGGAAGCCCGCGCGCGCGCCGAGGCCGTGCGCGCCACGGTCGAGGACGGCCTGGCCTCGCTTTCCGCCGCCTCGCGCAAGGCCGCCGAGGACACCGAGGCGCTGGACCTGGGCTTTCAGGAACGTGTGCGACGCAACTACGACATGCTGACCGAAGCGGTGCGGCTGATGGGGGTGGTGTCCGGCGACGCCTCGCCCGCCCGCCGCCGCGATCCGTCGCTCGACGCCGACCGTCCGGAGCCCCGGCCCGAAGCCCGCGCCGAAGCGCGGTCCGCGCGCATGGCCGCGGCGCCTCCAGCCGAGGACCGCAAGTTCGGCCTTCGCAGCCGCCTGCGTCTGGAGCCGACCGAGACGACGCGCCCGACCGCCGACGACCGCCTGGACTGGAGCGACCTGGCGGCCAGGGACGCGCCGGACGAAACGCCGCTGGACCTGGACACCCCCGCCCCCTCGCCCGTCGCCCCCTCGCCCGCCCTGGCGCCGGCCGAGGCCGAAGCCCTGTCCGAGCGTGTCGCGGCCGCCATCCGCCGCATGGGCGTCGATCCCAACGCCCTGCTGCCCCGCTCGCGGGTGGAGGAGGCGGCGCGCGCCATCGGCAAGGGCGATCCTGACGGCGCCCGCCAGATCGTGCGCCGCGTGGCGCCCGCCGCCGTCCGCAGCGTCTCCCGCCGCGTGCTCAGCGACGCCGAACTGCGCGGCGACGCCGAACGCTATGTCCGCCATTTCGCCGGGAACCTGGCGGCATCTGCGCGGGCGGGCGACACGGCGGCGGTGCAGTCCAGCCTGGCGTCCGACGCCGGGCGCGCCTTCATGCTGCTGGACGCCGCCGTCGGCGATCTGGGTTAAGGGACGACGGGACTTGACGATGCGCTCGAGTTGCCGCCTCCTGCACGTCACCGAACTGTCATGGACATGGCGATGGCCGGCACGATGAACGAGATCGACGGCCCGAAGGGGAACGACGCCCCGAACGGCGACCGCCGCCCCGGCATCATCATCTGCGCCTATGAGGGCGAGGACGCGGGCTGGGACCTGGTCGAGGATCTATCGGGTGAAATCTGGAGCCCGGCCGGCGCCCGCGCCGTGCCCATCGCCGGAAACGACCCCGACGCCCTGGCCACGACCCTGGCCGCGCGCCTGGGCAGCGGCGAGTGCCGCGCGGTCTTGCTGGTCGGCCGCACGCACAAGGGCCAAGGGTTTCGCGTCCAGATGCGGGCCGAGAACCGCACCTTGGACCACAAGCACCGCCTGTCCGACACCGGCCCCGGCGTCGCCCGCGCCACGGCGCCGGTCGCCGACATTCTGCGCGCCCTGACCGCCGCCGGTCTCCAGGCCGACGCCTCGTCCGAGGCGGAGGCGGACGCCGGCTCATATCTGCTTTACCGCGTGCTGGCCGATCTGCCGGACGGGCCGCTGACGCCCTCCATCGGCCTGCTGCGCGCGCCGGCCCCGGCCAACGAAGCCGCCGTCCGCAAGGGGATCAAGGCCGCCGCCTCCGCCATGGCCAGCCATCTGGCGCCCCTGCCCCGCTCCAACTGATCCGGCGAAAGACATTGCGTCCGCCACGGTCTAGGTTCGCGCAATGAGCATGAGTCGCAAACTGATCCTCTTCGCCGCCTTGAACGGCGCCATGGCGGTGTCCGTCGGGGCCTTCGCCGCCCATGGCGCCGGGCCTCAGATCAGGACCCTGCTGACCACCGGCGCCCAGTATCAGTTGATCCACGCCGTCCTGGCCGTCGCCGCCTGCCGATGGGGGGCGGGCGGGCGGCTGGCGACCCTGGCCGGCTGGCTGGCGGCGGCGGGCGGGCTGATCTTCTGCCTCTCCCTTTTGCTGATCGCCTTTCTGGGCGCGCCCGCGTTCGGCGCCGTCGCCCCCGTCGGCGGCGTGCTGATGATCGCCGGCTGGCTGTGCCTGGCCCTGGCCGCCCTTCGTTCCTGATCGCTCTGTAGAGAGACCGTCTTCATGGCCTTCCCCCCGCCCGCCGATCCGCGTCGCGCGCTTTATCCCGAGATCGAGGCCTACGCCTCGGGTTGGATGCCGACCGAGGGCGTGCATGAAATCTATTACGAGGAATCGGGCAATCCGCAGGGCGTGCCGGTGGTCGTCCTGCATGGCGGCCCCGGCGGAGCGGTGAACCCCGGCATGCGGCGGTTCTTCGACCCGGCCGTCTATCGCATCATCATGTTCGATCAGCGCGGTTGCGGCCTGTCGCGGCCCCACGCCTCGCTGGAAGACAACACCACCTGGACCCTGATCGACGACATCGAACGGCTGCGCGTCCTGTGCGGCGTGGACAGATGGGTGGTGTTCGGCGGATCGTGGGGATCGACCCTGTCGATGACCTACGCCATCACCCACCCGGACCGGGTCGAGGCCCTAGTGCTGCGCGGAATCTTTCTGCTGACCAAGAAGGAATTGCACTGGTTCTATCAGGACGGCGCCTCGATGATCTTCCCCGACGCCTGGGAGCGTTTCCTGGAGCCGATCCCCGAAGCCGAGCGCGGCGACCTGATGGCCGCCTATTACAAACGCCTGATCGGGGACGACGTCGCCGAACGCGAGCGCTGCGCCGTCGCCTGGTCCAGTTGGGAGGGCGAGACCGTCAGCGTCGAAGGCCCCGACGCCCGCCCCGAGAAGTTCGCCGAGCCGGATTTCGCTGTCGCCTTCGCCCGGATCGAGAACTGGTTCTTCACCAACGGCGGCTTCTTCGAGGAGGACGGCTGGATTCTGAAGAACGTCGACCGTATGCGCCACATTCCCTGCTGGATCGCGCAAGGCCGGTTCGACGTGGTCACGCCGATTTCCGGCGCCTGGGCCCTGCACCGCGCCTGGCCCGAGGCGCACCTGGACATCGTGCCCGACGCCGGTCACGCCTCGTCCGAGCCGGGGATCGTCGACAGTCTGGTGCGCGCCACCGACTGGGCCGCGACCGTTCGGTCGTGACCGTCAGGAAGGTCGCCGCGCCCTGCACGCGGCGGCCCTTGTCATCGCGGTTTCAGAACCGCCTGGCGCTCCGGTTGTCCAGGCTCCACGCGCCGGGACCGGCCGTGAAGATATAGAGAAAGACGAAGCAGAACAGGATGGCCGCGTCCCCCCCGTTCACGGCCGGATAGGGGCTTTGCGGGAAGTGGAACATCCAATAGGCCACCGCCATCTGGCCGGAGGCGATGAAGGCCGCCGGGCGGGTGAACAGGCCCAGCACCAGCAGTATCCCGGTCGTCAATTCGATCACCCCGCCGACGCCGAACAAGGTGAACAGGGCCTGCTGGCCCGGTTCGGCGCCGGCAGGAAAGCCGAACAGCTTGACCAGGCCATGGGCCAGGAACAGCAGGCCGGCGACGATGCGAAGCGCCGCCAGGGCTCGGGGCGACCAGGCGCTTGCTTGGTTGAACATTGTCTTCCCTTACCTTCTGAGCGCTCGCGCGCGATGGGGTCTTCACGGCCGGACCGGGGTTCGGCCGTGAAGCTTGAGCCTAAAAATCAGGCGGCGTCCACCAGGACGATCTCGGCGTCGGACAGGGCCTTGACCGTCACGACGTCTTCCTGGGCGATGGCTGCGCCGTCCCGGGCGTTCAGCCGCACGCCGTTGACCTCCACCTCGCCCTTGGCCGGCACCAGATAGGCGCGACGGCTGGCGCCCAGCGGATAGTCGGCGCTGTCGCCGGCGTTCAGGGAGGCCGCCACGATCCGCGCATCAGTGCGGATCGGCAGGGCGCCCCCGCCGCTCTCGGAAGTATCCCCCTGGAAGCCCGAAGCCAGGACCACGAACTGACCGGCGCGTTCGCCCTTGGGGAAGGGTTTGGAGCCCCAGGTCGGCGCCCCGCCACGCTCGGTCGGTTCGATCCATATCTGGAAGATTCGGGTCAGTTCCGGCTCGGCGTTGTACTCGGCGTGGCGGATGCCCGCGCCCGCGCTCATCACCTGAACGTCTCCGGCGACCGTGCGACCTTTGTTGCCCAGGCTGTCCTCGTGACTGATCGCCCCGTCGCGGACATAGGTGATGATCTCCATGTCGGCGTGCGGATGGGGAGGAAAGCCCGTGCCGGCGGCGATCTCGTCGTCGTTCCAGACACGCAGGGCGCCCCAGCTCATCCGCTTGGGATCGTAATAGTTGGCGAAGGAGAAATGGTGCTTGGCGTTCAGCCAGCCATGGTTGGCGCCGCCAAGCGATTCAAACGGTCTGCGCTCGATCATCGGAGGTGTCCTTTCGCGCCGGAACGTCCGACGCCTTTGCTTGACGCCAAGATAGAGATCGGCGACCGATCAGAAATAGAAACCACCGAAACTCATCGTTTCCAACGGATCGCGCCTTCATGAACCGCCTGCCCGATCTGGAAGCCCTGGCTATCTTCGCCAAGGTCGCCGACGCCCAGTCGTTTTCGGGCGCCGCCGAGACGCTGGGTCTGTCCAAGGCGACGGTGTCCAAGGCGGTGACGCGGCTGGAGCGGTCGCTGGGGACCACCCTGCTGCATCGCACCTCGCGCCGGTTCGCCCTGACCGACGCAGGGCGCGGCCTTGCCGCGCGCGCCGCCCATATGCTGGCCGAGGCCGAAGGCGCAGTGTCTGAGGCGCTGGACATGGCGGTGGCGCCGCGCGGCCTGGTGCGTCTGGCCGCGCCCATGTCCTTCGGCATGGCCTATGTCGCCCCCGCCCTGCCCCAGTTCCTGGCCACCCATCCCGACATTTCGGTGGATCTGCATCTGTCGGACGAGGTGATCGACCTGGTCGGGGGCGGCTTCGACTGCGCCTTGCGGATCGCGGCTCTGGCGGATTCGTCCCTGACGACGCGCAAGCTCAGGCCCGTGCACCGGGCCCTGGTCGCCTCGCCGTCGTATCTGGAGCAGCGGGGTCGACCGACACATCCCGACGACCTGGCCCGCCACGCCTGTCTCAGCTACGCCTATATGCCCAACCCGGACGCCTGGCGTTTTAGGAATGCGGCGGGCGAGGAGGTGGTGGTCCATCCGCACGGGCCGCTTCGCGCCAACAATTCCGACGCCCTGACCGCCTCGCTGTGCGCGGGCATGGGGATCTTTCCCCAGCCGGATTTCATCTATTGGAAGGACGTCGCGGGCGGCCATCTGGAGACGGTGATGACCGACTGGCGCCTGCCGCCCATCGCGCTTCACCTGGTGGCGCCAAGCGGCGGGCCGCGCCCGGCGCGGGTCACGGCCCTGATGGACTATATGGCGGCGCGGTTCAGCGGGCCGCTTTGGCCCGGCGACGCCGTGGGCCGTTGAGGCGTCAGCCGCACTTGACCTGCTGGATCACGCCCGTCGCCTGGTCGAAGACGAAGTTCACGCGGTTCTCGCGATAATCCATCGTCGCTGGACAGGTGGTGCACAGGACGCGGAAGGTCTGACCCTGCGGCGGCGCCGGAACCGTCGAGCGATTGCGGCCCACATAGCTCTGATAGTCTTCGACCTTGCAGGGCTTGAAGGCGCTTTCGGCGCCGGTCGCAGGCGGGGTCGCAACCGGGCCCTGGGCGCAGGCGGCCAGCGCCAGGGCGCCGGCGAACGACAGGGCGATCATGCGGGTGTTCATCGGGGTTTCCCTTCCTGGCCGGCTCAGCCGCAGCGGACCTGTTCGATGACGCCGGTCTGCTCGTTATAGAGGATATTCAGCCGGTAGGCCGAGAAATCCTGCGTCACCGGGCAGGTGGTGCAGGTCACGCGCCGGTTGACCACGTCGACCGGCACCGGGATTTCGCTGCGGCTCTTGCCGACCAGATACTGCATCTCGCCCGCCTTGCAGACATCCTCGGTCTGGGCCGTGGGCATCCGGCTGCCGACGGGCGGGTTCATCTGCGCCCGTTCGATCACGCGCGGCGCGGGCGCGTCCGCCGTCGGCGTCGAACAGCCCGCGACCAGGGCCAGCCCCATCAGGCCAGGCGCGATCAGGCCGCCCTTTCCCAGCGCCCCTCGTCCGACTGTTTCCAATAGGCCAGATCGGCGCCCCGCGCCTTCAGCGCCTTCCAGCGCCCGCGCGCGTGTTGCAGCGCCGGCTCGTCCCGACCGTCGAAAATGATGAAGCATCGCTCGAACCCTTCCGTTGCGCCCATGTCTGCGTCGTCGACGATGAACAGCGCCTGAGCGCCGTTCAGGTTCTCGCCCGTCTCGCTGAGAAGGACCGGCTGGCGCGCCGCATGGGGCTGATCCGACCGGCCGTGCGGCAGGAAACCGTCCTCGCGGTAGGTCCACAACAGTTCGTCGACATCGTCCAGCCGATGCGAATGCGCCGACTTCACCAGCGCCCGCCAACCCCGCTCGAGCGTCTTCTCCAGCAGGGCCGGCAGCACCTGGTCCAGCGACGACCGTTCCAGGTGGTAGAACCAGATTTCAGGCTTTCCAGTCACCCGGTTCTAGCTCCGGTGATCAGGCTTCGTACGAATCCGCCACCATCCGGTCCAGGGTGCGGACGGCGAAGCCGACGCCGCCCTCGGGCACGGTGGGGCTGGGGCTCTTGTTGGTCCAGGCGGTGGGGGCGATGTCCAGGTGCGCCCACGGCACGCCGTTGGTGAAGCGTTGCAGGAACAGGGCGGCGGTGATCGAGCCGCCGGCGCGGCCGTTGCCGGTGTTCTTCACATCGGCGATCTTGGAATCGATGTGCTGCTCGTAGATGGCCGGGATCGGCATCCGCCAGAAGTTCTCGCCCACCTTCTTGGCCGCCGCCAGGATCGGATCGGCGACGTCGTCGGAGTTGGAGAAGACACCCGCGTAGTCCAGGCCCAGGGCCACGATCATGGCGCCCGTCAGCGTGGCCAGGTCGATCATGAACTTCGGCTTGAAACGCTGCTGCGTGTACCAGAGGGCGTCGGCCAGGACGAGGCGGCCTTCGGCGTCGGTGTTGATGACCTCGACCGTCTGGCCCGACATCGACACGACCACGTCGCCTGGGCGCTGGGCGTCGCCGTCGGGCATGTTCTCCACCAGGCCCAGCACGCCCACGGCGTTGACCTTGGCCTTGCGGCCGGCCAGGGCGATCATGGTTCCGGTCACGGCGGCGGCGCCGCCCATGTCCCACTTCATGTCCTCCATGCCCTCGGCCGGCTTGATCGAGATGCCGCCGGTGTCGAAGCAGACGCCCTTGCCGACGAAGGCCAGAGGCTGGGCGCCCGCCTCGCCGCCCTTCCACTGGATCACGGCCAGCTGGCTTTCGCGGCGGCTGCCCTGGCCGACGGCCAACAGGGTGCGCATTCCCAGCGCCTCCATCTCCGCCTCGCCGAGAATTTCGACCTCCAGGCCAAGGCTCTCCAGCGCCTTGACGCGCTTGGCGAACTCGGCCGGATACAGGACGTTGGCGGGTTCGGACACCAGGTCGCGGGCGAAGATCACCCCATCCGCCACGGCCGACAGCGGCTCCAGCGCCGCCTCGGCCCCGCGCAGGTCGGGGGTCGCGATGCGGACCGTGTTGATCGACGCAATCTTGTCCGCCTTCTGCGTCGTCCGATACTTGTCGAAACGATAGGCCGCCAGGCGCGCGGCGAAACCGACACGCGCCGCCTGTTCCGGCGTCAGGTCCGAAGCGTCGATGGTCAGCACCTCTGCGCCCGACAGCTTGACCGCCGCATAGGCCGAGCCGCCGAAGGCCTCGACCGCCAGATCGTCCAGCTTGGCCTTGTCGCCCGCGCCGATCAGCAGGACGGCGTCGGCGTCCACGCCCGCAGGAGCGGGGATCAGCAGGCTTTGGCCCGCCTTGCCGGCGAAGCGGCCCTTGCTCATCGCCTTGGTCAGCGCGCCGCCGGCCTTGCCGTCCAGGGCCGAACCGGCGGGGGTCAGGGCGCGGTCTTCGAACACGGGGACTGCGACAATCTCGGCGGCGTCCACCGCGGCGACGAACTCGATCTTCATTCAATCAACTCCAGCCGGGCCCCACCCGGCTTCTGCAACGACGAAAAGACAATGGCGCGCCTGCTTGTCGCCGACGCGCCCTGATGTGCTACTAGATGCGCCTCAATGTCGCCGCCTGCAACCGGGCGAAGTCCATCCGCCCATGAACCTGATTCAAAGATACCTTTTCCGCCAGATCCTGTTCCCCGTGGTCGCCGCCTGCGCGGCGCTGGCGGGAATCGGAATCCTGAGCCAGAGCCTCGATCAGCTTCAGGTCATCGTCGAGCGCGGCCAGAGCGTGTGGGTCATGGTCAAGCTGACGCTGCTGGCCCTGCCGCAGCTGCTGGCGGTGATTCTGCCCATCGGCCTGTTCGTCGGCGCCCTGATCGCCCTGACGCGGTTGCAGCGCGAGCAGGAGCTGACGGCCAGCTTCGCCGGCGGCATGACCCGCTGGCAGGTGATTTCTCCGGCCGCCCGCATAGCCGTGCTGGTCGCCCTGGCCACGCTGTTCGTCAACGTCTTTCTCCTGCCCTGGGCGCAGCAGGAGGCGCGACGCCAGGCGTTCGACATCCGCACCGACCTGGCCGCCCTGTTGGTGGAGGAAGGGCAGTTCGTCCAGGGGCCTGACGGCCTGACCGTCTATGTCCAGCAGATCGAGCAGAACGGCCTGTTGAAGAACCTGTTCGTCTATCTGGACGACAAGGACAAGGTGACGACCTGGAACGCGGCCGAGGCGCGGTTCAGCCGCGACGCCGCCGGCACGCCCGTCCTGACCATGATCGACGGTTCGGCCCAGCGCTATTCGTCGGGGGGGGTGCTGGAGACCCTGTCGTTCGGCCGCTACGACTTTTCCCTGGCGCCCTTCGTCGGCGTGACCGACACCCTGCGGTTCAAGCCGACGGATCTCTATCTGCGGCAACTGCTGAACCCGACCGCCAAGATCGTCGAGGTCGCGGGCGCGCGCGGGGAGCTTCTGGCCGAGGCCCATTCGCGCCTGTCCTCGCCCCTCTACGCCCTGGTCGCCATGGCCCTGGCCCTGTCGGCCATCCTGGGCGGCGCCTTCAGCCGCACCGGCTACACGCTGAGGATCGCCAAGGCGGCGGGCCTGTTCCTGCTGCTGCGGGTCGTCGGTTACGGCCTGGTGGCGGGGAGCGCCTGGAACGCCGGCTTGAACGTCCTGCAGTACGTCGTGCCCATCGTCGCCGTCGCCGTGTCGCTGCGGGTCCTGTTCCGCGCCCTGAAGCCGCGTCGCAGCCGCGGCGCCCGCGTCCTGCGCGATCTGAAGGCGAGGTTCGCGTGACCGCCCAGCCCCTCTCCGGCGCCGCACGTCCCATGCGCCGCACGCGCCGTTCGCACATGCCCCGCCTGGGCCTCATCGAGCGATATGTTCTGGTTCAGCAATCCAAATCCCTTGCGATCGCCTTGGCGGTGATTTCCGCCCTGGTCATGCTGATCGACTTCGTGGAGGTGTCGCGCGGCCTGGGGTCGGACCAGGACCTGTCGGCGGTGCGCATCTTCGGCCTGGTGCTGCTGAAGTCGCCTGCGGTGATCCTGCAGCTGACGCCGTTCGTCTTCCTGTTCGGCTCCCTGGCGGCCTTCATCGGCCTGAACCGGCGCAGCGAGCTGATCGCCATGCGGGCGGCTGGCGTGTCGGCCTGGCGGTTCGTCCTGCCCGCGGCGGGCATGGCCTTCGTGCTGGGCGTGCTGACGGTGACGGTCCTGGGGCCGCTCGCCTCGGCCGGCGACGGCCTGTGGCAGCGCGAGCGCGCGCGCATCTCCGGCACGGCGCCCGGCGGCGATCCGAACGCGGCGATCTGGCTGCGCGAAGGCGACGACCAGCGCCAGATGATCATCCGCGCCGGCCGTCAGGACCGCGCCAACGCCCGCCTGCTGGACGTCAGCTTCTTCATCTACACCACCGCGCCCGGCGGGGGCCGCACCTTCTCGGAACGGATCGACGCCAAGTCCGCCTCCCTGAACGCCGGCAGCTGGCGGCTGACCGACGCGGTCGGCGCCCAGATCGGCCAGCGCGCGGTTTCCTATTCCAGCCTCACCCTGGTCTCCAGCCTGGCCGACGAAGAGGCGTTCGAGCGGTTCGCCAGACCCCAGTCGACGCCCTTCTGGTCCCTGCCCAACCAGATCAGCCGCATCGAGAACGCCGGCTTCACCTCCACCGCCTATCGGCTGCGCTTCCAGCAGCTTCTGGCCACGCCCCTGGTGTTCGCGGCCATGTCCATCCTGGCCGCGGCCTTTTCGCTGCGCCTGATGCGGCTGGGCGACATGGCGCGGATGAGCGTGGCGGCCGTGGTGCTGGGCTTCGCCTTCTTCTTCCTGAATCAGTTTTCGTCGGCCATGGGATCGGCCGAGGTGGTGGCGCCGTTCGTCGCCGCCTGGCTCCCGCCCGTTCTGACGGCGCTCGCAGCCTTTACCTTGCTGTTCTATACCGAAGACGGCTAATCGGGCGCTCGCTTCTAAGGAATACGGATGGCCTATGCAGGGTGATCGCCAAGATCGGCGCCGCAACGCTTTCAGAGCCAGGCTTCTCGCCGGCGCCGCCCTGGTCGCCTGCGCGCCGCTGGCCGCGCCCGCTTGGGCCCAGACCCCTGCGCCGACGACCGCGGCGGTCCAGGTCGTCGCGCCGTCGGACGGTCTGGCGCCGGACGCCGTCTATGTGGACGCCGACCATGCCCTCCGCGTGGGCGATTCGATCGTCGTCAGCGGCACGCCCGAAAATCGCGCCTATGTCCGCACGCGCGGCCATGTGCTGCGGGGCGAGAACCTGTCCTACGATCTGAACGCCGGCTCCGCGACGGGCGAAGGCGATGTCGAGGCCGTCGCCCCGGACGGCACGGCGGTCTACGCCAGCCGGCTGGAACTGGACCAGAACCTGACCACCGGCGTCGCCGTCGATTTCGCCACCCGCCTGGCCAACGGGGCCAGCCTGATGGCCGCGACCGCCGTGCGCCGCAGCGAGACCGTCAACGAGCTGAACTACGCCCGGTTCACCCCCTGCCCGCTCTGCGACGCCAACGGGCCGCGCCGCCCCACCATCTCGATCCAGGCCGAGCGCGTGGTTCAGGACGAGCAGCTTCGGGCCATCCTGTATCGCAACGCCGTCTTCTACATCGGCCCCCTTCCGGTCTTCTACACCCCCTTCTTCGCCCACCCCGATCCGTCGGTGGAGCGGGCGTCCGGCTTCCTGGTGCCGATCGTCAACTACGACGAAGGGCGCGGGGTGTCGGTCGAGGTTCCCTATCTGCACGTCGTTTCTCCGTCCGAGGACTGGCTGATCAGCCCTCAGGTCAACACCAAGGTCGCGCCGCTGCTGAACCTGCAATGGCGCCGGCGGTTCGCGAACGGCATGATCGTGGCGCGCGGCGGCTATACCTACGAGCGCGACTTCGGCGACTTCGACCTGGACGGCGACGGCGATTTCGAAAGCAACGTCCGCTTCGGCGATCGCGAACACCGCAGCTATCTGCTGTCGCATGGCGAGTTCGATCCCGACGGCCCGTGGCGCTTCGGCTTCACGGCCGAACGCACCTCGGACAAGACCTTGTTCGACCGCTACGACGTGCGTTCGCCCTATCAGGACAACGGCCTCTACTACGGCGACCGTCGCCGGCTGATCAGCCAGATCTACGCCGAGCACCAGACCGACCGCTCCTATGTCTCGGTCGCCGCCTTCTCGATCCAGAGCCTGCGCCTGGACCCGGCCTACGCCGCCACCGACTTCCGCGACGCCGACGGTTTCAAGGTGTTCGAGAACGACGACACCCTGCCCCTGGTCGCCCCCCTGATCGACGCGCGGTGGGAGCCGCACGAGCTGGTGCTGGGCGGCCGTCTGCGGCTCAAGGGTTCGGCCGTCTCCCTTTATCGCGACAGCTTCGTCGGCGCCCCGATCCTCAATCCCGAGATCGTGCCGCCGGTCACGACGGGTCTGAGCGGCGTGGACAGCCGCCGCGTCACCGGCCAGATGGAATGGCGGCGCACCGTCATCCTGCCCGTCGGCGTGCGCATCGAGCCTTTCGTGGACACCCGCGTCGACCTCTATTCCATGTCGGACCTGCCGCCGATGATGGGGGTCGACAGCGACGCCACGCTCAGTCGCTCCCGCCTCAGCGCCGGGGTGGACGTGAGCTATCCGCTGATCAAGCGCGCGCGCGACGCCGACATCATCCTGGAGCCGGTCGGCCAGTTCTCGGTCTCCAACAAGGTCGACCTGGACCCCCGCATTCCCATCGAGGACGCCCAGGTTCTGGAACTGGACGAATCCTCCCTGTTCCGCATGGACCGTTTCTCCGGCTACGACCTGATGGAGGGCGGCGCGCGTCTGACGGCGGGCGGTCGCGCCACGATCCGCTGGTCCGAGGGCCGCAAGGCCAGCCTGTTCGTCGGCCGCAGCTATCGGTTCCAGCAGCAGGACGCCTTCAGGACCTCGATCCCCGACGCCCCCGGCCGGCTTTACGACCCGACCGGCCTGGCCTCCGAGACCTCGGACTGGGTGGTCCAGGGCGATTTCTCGCCGTCGGACCGCATCCGCAGCTGGGTCCACGCCACCGTCGACGGCTCGGGCGAGGTGCGCCGCGCCGAGGCGGCGCTGGACGGGCGCTGGGGCCGCCGCAACCTGGCGACCGTCAGCTATATCCTGGACCGCTCCAATCCGGTCGACGGGCCGCTGAACCGCAACTATGAGTTCGTGCAACTGATCGGCCAGCAGTTCCTCTATCGCAACTGGGGCGTGACCGTCGCGGGCATCGCCGATCTGGACGAGAACGAGATCACCCGCTCCGAGGTGGGGATGCTGTTCGACGACGACTGCTTCCGATTCGAACTGGGTTATCGCCGCGACAACACCCGCGCCCGGCCCGGCGGCCCCTCGGAAGGCGTGTATGTGCGCCTAAACCTCGCCACTTTCGGAGGTTCAGGTTATGGACAGGGCGACATGCGTTGAGCATGACGCTTTACGGGGCGCGACCGCCTGCCGGTCTGGCTGGCGGACCGCTGTGAGGAATCAGGACGAGCAATGGGTTTGATGCGTTATTCGACGGGGGCTGCGCTCGCGGCGCTCCTGCTCGCCGGTTCGGCCCACGGCCAGACGGCCCCGACCCGGCCGCAGGGCCAGGCGCCGACCCAGGCCCCGCCCCAAACTCCGTCCCAGGCCGCCGCCGGCGCCCCCAACCCCGCCGCCGAGGAAGCTCCCGCGACTCCGCGCGCCGAGCCCCAGTTCGAAATGGCGGACGGCATCGTCGCCACCGTCAACGACAAGATCATCACCGGCTATGACCTGCGCCAGCGGATGCTGATGCTGATCGCCTCGTCCCAGGTTCAGCCGACCGAGCAGAACCTGCCCGCCATCCAGCAGGCCGCCCTGAACGCCCTGATCGAGGACCGGCTGAAGACCCAGGAGATGGCCAAGTTCGAGAGCCTGCAGGTCACCGACGAAGAGGTGGATCAGGAAATCGCGGAAATGGCCCGCGCCGCCGGCACCACCCCGGCCAACTATCTTCAGTTCCTGCAACAGGGCGGCATCCAGCCCGCCGCCTTCCGCGAGAACCTGCGCACCCAGATCGGCTGGAGCCAGCTGGTCCCCGGCCGTTTCAACAGCCGCGCCCGCCCCAGCAGCCTGCAGGTCGATCAGGAACTGCGTCGCCTGAACGAGGCGGCCTCCAAACCCCAGTTCCTGCTGGGCGAGATCTACATCGACGCCGCCCGCGTCGGCGGTCCCCAGGCCGCGCTGAACGGCGCGCGCCAACTGGTGCAGCAGATCATCCAGGGCGCGCCCTTCCAGGCCGTGGCCCAGCAGTTCTCGGCCGCCCCGTCCGCCAACGCCCGCGTGCCCGGCGACGCCGGCTGGGTCGTGCGCGATTCGCTGCAGCCCGCCGTCCAGGCCGTGGTCGACCAGCTTCAGCCCGGCCAACTGTCCAATCCGATCGTCGTCGACGGGGGGGTCTACATCCTTTATCTGCGCGACAAGCGCGACGGCGCCTCCACCAGCCTGGTCTCGCTGCGCCAGGTCATGGTCGAACTGGCCGAAACCGCGTCCGAGGCCGATGTCGCCGCCGCCACCCAGAAGCTCCAGGCCATGCGCGCCGGCCTGACCTGCGACAACATCATCTCCCAGGCGCGCGCGACCGAGGGCGTGATCGGCGCGGACCTGGGCGAATCGGACGTGGCCAATCTGGCGCCCCAGTTCCAGCAGTTCGCCCGCACCGGAGAGATCGGTTCGGTCTCCACCCCGATCCGCACGCCGCTGGGCCTGCACCTGGTCGCCGTCTGCGGTCGTCGCGTCGGCGGGCCCGAGGCCCCCAACCGCCAGCAGGTCGAAAACCGACTGAGGGCGCAGAATCTTCAGGTTCTGGAGCGCCGCTATCTGCGCGACCTGCGCAGCGACGCCCTGATCGAGTTCAAGTGAGCCCAGCGGTCGCGCCTCTGGTCCTGACGCTGGGCGAACCCGCCGGCGTCGGGCCCGAGATCGTCGCCGCCGCCTGGACCGCCCTCAAGGCCGAACCGCTGGCCTTCGCCGTCATCGGCGACGCCGGCCTGTTGCGCGACCAGGGCGTGGCCGTGCTCGAGATCAGCGATCCCGGCGAAGCCGCCGGCCGTTTCGGCCGCGCCCTGCCCGTCATCCACCGTCCCCTGCCCGCGCCCGTCCGGGTCGGCCGCCCCGACCCCGCCAACGCCCCGGCGGTCGCGGACGGCATAGAGGAAGCGGTCGGTTTCGCCCTGTCGGGCCAGGCTTCGGGCGTCGTGACCGCCCCCATCGCCAAGGCGCCGATGTACGCCTCGGGCTTTCGCTTTCCCGGCCATACCGAATTCATCGCCGAACTGACCGCCGACGCCCCCTATGCCGGCACGCGCGGTCCGGTGATGATGCTGACGGCCCGCGACCTGCGCGCCTGCCTCGTCACCATCCACGTCGCCCTGGACCAGGCGCCCCAGCTTGTCACCGCCGAGCGCGTCGCCCGCACCGCCCGCGTCGTCCACGAAAGCCTGAAGCGGGACTTCGCCATCGCCCGCCCGCGCCTGGCCATGGCCGCCCTGAACCCCCACGCGGGCGAGGGCGGCGCCCTGGGTCTGCAAGAGATCGAAATCCTGATCCCCGTCGCCGAACAACTGCGCGGCGAAGGCGTCGACATCACCGATCCGAAGCCGGCCGACACCCTGTTCCACGATGCGGCGCGGGCGACCTATGACGCCGCCATCTGCATGTACCACGACCAGGCCCTGATCCCGGTCAAGACGCTGGACTTCTGGGGCGGGGTCAACGTCTCCCTCGGCCTGCCCATCGTCCGCACCTCGCCCGACCACGGCACGGGCTTCGACATCGCCGGCAAGGGCGTCGCCCGCCCCGACAGCCTGATCGCCGCCATTCGCCTGGCGTCGGAGATGGCGGCGGCGCGCGCCGCGCGCTAACAGGGGCCGTGACCGACCTTCCCTCCCTTCGCGAAACCCTCGACGCCCACGGCCTGTCGGCGAAAAAGAGCTTCGGCCAGCATTTCCTGCTGGACCTGAACGTCACCCGCAAGATCGTGCGCCTGGCCGGCCCGTTCGACGGCCGGGCCGTGATCGAGGTCGGCCCCGGCCCCGGCGGCCTGACCCGCGCCCTGCTGGAATCCGACGCCGGTCCCGTGGTCCTGGTCGAGAAGGATCCCCGTTTCCTTCCCCTGCTGTCCGAACTGGACGACGGCTCGGGCCGCCTGACCATCGTCCAGGCCGACGCCCTGAAGGTGAAGGAGGCCGATCTGGTTTCCGGCCCCGCCCATCTGGTGTCCAACCTGCCGTACAATGTCGGCACGGCCCTGCTGATCAAATGGCTGACCGGCCCCTGGCTGCCGCACAGCCTGACCCTGATGTTCCAGAAGGAGGTCGCCGAACGGGTCGCCGCCGCTCCCGGCGATGACGCCTATGGCCGTCTGGCGGTCATCGCCCAGGCCGTCTGCACCGCCCGCATCGTCATGCACCTGCCGGCCGCCGCCTTCACCCCGCCGCCCAAGGTGGCCTCGGCCGTGGTCCATCTGGTCCCGCTTGACGAACGCCCGTCGCCCGAACGCCTGAAAAGCCTGGAGCGCGTCACCGCCGCCGCCTTCGGCCAGCGCCGCAAGATGCTGCGCTCCAGCCTGAAACAACTGGGCGGGGCGGCCCTGTGCGAGGCCGCCGGCATCGAACCCGACGCCCGCGCCGAAACCATCGACGTGGCCGGCTTCCTGCGGCTCGCGGACGCCCTTCCTGCCTGAAACCCTGCCATGACCGTCGAACCCTTCCGCGCCATCTCCGTCAGCCGCCTGGCCCACCAGTTGAAGGCCGAAGGCCGCTCGATCATCCACATGGAGTTCGGTCAGCCGTCGACCGGCGCGCCCGCCGCCGCCATCGCCCGCGCGCATCAGGTGCTGGACGCCGAGGCGATGGGCTATTGGGAAAGCCCCGACCTGCGCGCCCGCATCGCGCGCCTGTACGACGAGCGGTATGGCGTGGCGGTGGACGCCGAGCGGATCGTCCTGACGAACGGCGCCTCGCCGGCCCTGGTCCTGGCGCTGAGCACGCGGTTTCGGCCCGGCGACCGGATCGCCCTGGCCCGACCCGGCTATGTCGCCTATCGCAACACCCTGCGCGCCCTGCACCTTGAGCCGGTCGAGATCGCCTGCGGCCCCGAGACCCGGTTCCAACTGACCGCCGATCAACTGCGCGCGCTCGATCCTGCACCCGCCGGCGTCATCATCGCCAGCCCGGCCAATCCGACCGGGACCATCATCCCCGACGCCGAACTGGCCGCCATCGCCGAGGTCTGCCGCGCGCGAAACATCGCCATCGTCTCGGACGAGATCTACCACGGCCTCAGCTACGTCGGCCCGACCCCGTCCATGCTGCAGTTCGCGCCGGACGCGACGGTGATCAACAGCTTCTCCAAATACTGGAGCATGGCGGGCTGGCGCCTGGGCTGGCTTCTGGTTCCCGCATCCCAGGTCCCGGCCGCCCGCGCCTATATCGGCAATATGTTTCTGACCCCGCCGTCGCTCAGCCAGCACGCGGGCCTGGTGGCCATGGACGCGACGATCGAGCTGGAGGGCCATATCCGGACCTACGCCCGCAATCGCGAGCTGATGCTCAAGGCCCTGCCGGCCCTGGGCCTGAGACAGATCGCCCCGCCCGACGGCGCCTTCTACATCTGGGCGGACATCGGCCACCTGACCGACGACAGCGTGGGCTTCTGCGAGCAATTGCTGCGCGACACCGGCGTCGCCGCCGCGCCCGGCGTCGACTTCGACCCCGTCGACGGCCATCGCTTCATCCGGTTCAGTTTCGCCGTCTCGACGCCCGAGATCGAGGACGCCCTGAACCGGATGCGTCCCTGGTTCGCCGCCCGTCGGACGGCGCAGTTGGCGCCAACCCCGACCCCGGCCCCGACCCCGACCCTGGGATGAAAACGGGCGGCAGCGCAGCATGGAATAGGTCTCAGGCGGCGGACCGCCCGGCCTCCGCCGTTTTTCTCAGACCGCTTCGCGCAGCAGGGCGGCCTTGTAGTCTCCGACCCACAGGTTTCTGAACCGACGCGACCGCTCGGCGTGATAGATGTGGGCCAGTTCGGCGTAGGAACGGTCGAAGTCCTCGTTGACCAGCACATAGTCGAAGGCGTCGCAGTGTTCGATCTCGCCCTTGGCGTTGGCGACGCGACGTTCGATCACGTCCTCGGCGTCCTGCGAGCGCGTGACCAGGCGCCGGCGCAGTTCTTCCAGGCTGGGCGGCAGAATGAAGACGCGCACGGCGTCCTCCGGGCATTTGTCGGCCACGTCGCGCGCGCCCTGCCAGTCGATGTCGAACAGGACGTCGCGTCCCTCGGCCAGGGCGCGGTCCACCGGCGCGCGGGGACTGCCATAACGATTGCCGTGGACGTCGGCCCACTCCAGGAAGGCGTCCTGGTCGATCAGCCGCTGGAACTGGTCGTGGCCGACGAAATGATAGTCGCGCCCGTCCACCTCGCCCGGCCGGATGCCGCGCGTGGTCATGGAGACCGAAAGCTCCAGCCCCTTGTGATCCGCCATCAACCTTCGGCACAGCGAGGTCTTGCCCGCGCCCGACGGGCTGGCGACGATCAGGAGGACGCCCCGGCGGGGCGTGCGTTCATTCGACATTCTGGACCTGCTCACGCAACTGTTCGATGACGGCCTTGAGCTCCAGGCCGATTCCGGTGAGCGCGGTCGTAGCCGATTTCGAGCAGAGGGTGTTCGCCTCTCTCATGAATTCCTGCATCAGGAAGTCGAGTTTGCGCCCGGCTGGCGCCGAGGCCACAAGCTGGCGGGCCGCCGCGACATGGGCGGCCAGCCGGTCCAGCTCCTCGCGCACATCGGCTTTCGCCGCCAAGGCCGCGGCCTCCAGGAAGATCCGTTCGTCCAGACCGGGCGCGTCCGGCGCCAGTTCGGCGATGCGGCGGGCGAAACGTTCGCGAATGGTCTCGACCTGGGCGGCCGCCTCGCCCTCGGCCTGGGCCGTCAAAGCCTCGATCCGGGCGATGAAATCTTCCAGCACCGGCGCCAGCAGCGCGCCTTCCTGAAGCCGCGAGGCTTTCAGCGCATCCAGGGCCTGTTCGACGGTGCGGCTCATGGCCGTCTCCAGCGCGGCGCGCGCCTCGGGGTCGTCCACCTCTTCCGGCGCCTCGATCACGCCGCGCAGGGCCAGCAGTCCGTCCGCCGACGGCGGAGTGGCTCCATCCTCGGCCAGTTCGTTGGCCAGGGTCAGATAGCGCGCCAGCACCGCTGCATTGATGGCGACCGCCGCTTCTCCCGCGTCGGTCCGCTTCGCCTGAACGCCGATGTTGACCTGTCCCCGCGCGAACCGCGCCTGGACCGCCGCCTTGGCCGCCCGTTCCAGACCGTCGAAGCCGTTCGGCCCCCGGAACCGGACCTCCAGATTGCGCCCGTTGACCGAACGCGCCTCGACCGCCCAGGTCCAGTCCTCGGCCGCCCCGTCCGCCCGGCCGAAGCCGGTCATGCCCGACAATGCGCTCACCGCGTCGCCCCCTGGCTGGCCCCGGCCGGCAGGGTGATGGTCGCCTGACCTGCGGGTTGTTCGGCGGGCGGCGTCATAGGGGCCGCGACGGCGCCCGGCGCGACGGGAACGGGCGCTTCCGGCGGCAGTCCGGCCTTCTGCCGCTCGATCTGGCGCCAGCGCGCCACGTTCTGTTGGTGCTCCTCATAGGTCAGGGCGAAGGCGTGGCCGCCTGTCCCGTCCGCCACGAAGAACAGCGCGGGGTCCGCCGGCGGGTTCAGCACGGCCGCCAGCGCTTCCTTGCCCGGATTGGCGATGGGCGTCGGCGGCAAGCCGCTGATCTGATAGGTGTTCCACGGCGTTGCGGCCAGCAGTTCCGAGCGCAGGATGCCGCGCCCCAGCGGTCGTCCCTTGGTGACGCCGTAAACGATGGTCGGATCGCTCTCCAGCCGCATTCCGGCCCGCAACCGGTTGGAGAAGACCGCCGCCACGCGCGGCCGCTCCCCAGCCAGCGCGGTTTCCTTCTCGACGATGGAGGCCAGGATCACCGCCTCCTCCGGCGTCTTGGCCACGGTCGCGGGCGAGCGCTGGCTCCACAGCAGGCGCAGATTCTCGGCGGCCGCGCGCTGCATCCGGTCGATCACCGACTGGCGGGTGTCCCCACGCGACACCTCGTAGGTGTCGGGCCACAGGCTGCCTTCCGCCGGCGTCTCGGCCACCACGCCGGTCAGCACCGGCTCCTTGTTCAGGATGTCCACCGCCTGAAGCGACGACCAGCCTTCGGGCAGGGTCACGAAATGGCGCACCACCCGCCCCTCGACCAGCAGTTTCAGAACCCCGGCCAGGGAGGTTCCCGACGGCACCTCGTATTCGCCCGCCCGCAGCCGGCGGTCCGCCCCTGTCAGGGCGGCGGCGGCCTTGAACAGGTCGGGGGACCGGATCACCCCCTCGGCCTTCATCTTGGCCGCGATGGCCGAGACGCTCGACCCGCTGGCCAGGGTCACGACCGTCCTGTCGCCCTGCCGGGCCGAGGGGCCGGGCGCATAATAGACGGCCCAGACCGCGATCAGCGCCGCCAACAGGAACAGCCCGAAGGTCGCCGACGCGCTCAGCAGCGAGACCGTGAACCCCGACCGTCCGTCCGACTTCTCGACCCGCCCCCGCCCGAACACTCAGTCCACCTTCCTGAAGATGACCGAGGCGTTGGTGCCGCCGAAGCCGAAGCTGTTGGACATGGCCACATCGATCTTCATCGGCTTGGCCTTGTTGGCCGCCAGGTCGATCGGCGTCTCCATCTCCGGGTCGTTCAGATTGATCGTCGGCGGCGCGATCTGGTCGCGGATGGCCAGGACGCAGAAGGCCGCCTCTATGGCCCCGGCGGCGCCCAACAGGTGCCCCGTCATCGACTTGGTGGACGAAACCGTCAGGTTCCTGGCGTGATCCCCCGCCAGTCGCTCGATGGCCTTCAGTTCGATCCAGTCGGCCATCGTCGACGTGCCGTGGGCGTTGACGTAATCCAGGTCCGAAGGCTCCAGCCCCGCCCGCTTCAACGCCATCTTCATGGCGCGCAGCCCCCCCTCGCCGTCCTCCGACGGGGCGGTGATGTGATAGGCGTCGCCGCTCATGCCATAGCCGACGACCTCGGCGTAGATCCTGGCCCCGCGCGCCTTGGCGTGTTCGTATTCCTCCAGCACCATGACGCCCGCGCCCTCGCCCATGACGAAGCCGGCGTGGCCCCGGTCGTAGGGCCGCGAGGCCGTCTCGGGCGTGTCGTTATAGGCGGTGCACAGCGCCTTGCAGGCCAGAAAGCCGGCGATGCCGATCGGCACGATGGAGCTTTCGGCCCCGCCCGCCACCATCACCTCGGCGTCGCCCAGGGCGATCATCCGCGCCGC
>NZ_QFNM01000030.1 GCF_003248455.1 Brevundimonas sp. | reverse complement strand
TCGCCCTCCTTGACCATGGTCTCGAAATCGAGCGAGACGGCCTCGGCCGAGATCGGCCCCTCGACCAGGGCGCAGATTTCGGCGATGACCTCGGCGATGTTCCGGCCCGACTTGGCGATCAGCGACGGATTGGTGGTGACGCCGTCCACCATTCCGGTGGGGATCAGGTCCTGGATGACGGCGACGTCTGCGGTATCGAGAAAGAGTTTCATGGGCGGCTTCATAGCCGAGGGCGAAGTTCGGTGAAAGTCGCCTCGGTCCTCATTCCCCTGCCGGTTCCGGAAGCCTTCGACTACGCGGTTCCCGAGGCGCTGACCTTGGCGCGCGGCGATCAGGTCGCCGTGCCCCTGGGGCCGCGCCTGATGCGGGGCGTGGTGTCGGAGGTGTTCGAGACGACGGGCTCGAACCGGCGGCTGAAGGCGGTGGAGTCGCTGCTGGACGATCCGGCCCTGCCGTCCGGGGTGATGGATTTCGTGGAATGGGCGGGGCGCTGGACCCTGTCGGCCCCGGGAGAGATGGCGGCGACGGCGCTGAAGGGCCTGCGCGCGCCGCGTCCTCGGCCCGAACGGCGGGTGAGGCGGGTCGGGGAGCGGACGCCGGCGCGGGCCACGCCGGCGCGGACGGGGGTGCTGGAGGTGCTGGGCGAGCGGGCGATGACGGCGGCCGATCTGGCGCGGGCGGCCGGCGTATCGTCCGGCGTGGTCAAGGGGCTGATCGACGAGGGCGTGCTGGAGGTCGTCGAGATCGCCTCCGAGGCCGCCTTCGACCGGCCCGATCCCGACCACGCGCCGGCCGGGCTGAACGGGGACCAGGCGGCGGCGGCGGCGGCGATGGCGGACGGCGCGATCGGCGACGGTTTCCGCCCCTTTCTGCTGGACGGGGTGACGGGATCGGGCAAGACCGAGGCCTATCTGGAAGCCATCGCGCGGGTGCTGCGCGCCGATCCGGCGGCCCAGATCCTGATCCTGCTGCCCGAGATCGCCCTGACCCAGGCCCTGATCGAGCGGATCGCGGTCCGGTTCGGCGCGGCCCCGGCCGAATGGCATTCCGGCGTCGCCCCGCCGCGCCGTCGCCAGGTATGGGAGGCGGTGATCGCCGGCCGCTGCAACATCGTGGTCGGCGCGCGCTCGGCCCTGTTCCTGCCCTTCGTCGACCTGCGCCTGATCGTGGTGGACGAGGAGCACGACGGCTCGTTCAAACAGGAAGAAGGGCTGGTCTATCACGGCCGCGACCTGGCGGTCGCGCGGGCGCGGATCGAGGGGGCGGCGGTGGTCCTGGCCTCGGCGACGCCGTCGCTGGAGACGCTGTGGAACGTTCAGGGCGGGCGTTACGACTGGCTGAAGCTGGGGGCGCGGCACGGGACGGCGGTCCTGCCCGAGATCGACCTGATCGACCTGCGTCAAAATCCGCCCGATCCGCAGACCTGGCTGTCCCAGCCTCTGCGTCTGGCCATCGGCGAGACGTTGGCGCGGGGCGAGCAGACCCTGCTGTTCCTGAACCGGCGCGGCTATGCGCCCGTCGTCCTGTGCCGCGCCTGCGGGCATCGGCTGACGGCGCCGGACACCGACAGCTGGCTGGTCGAGCATCGCTACACCGGCCGCCTGATCTGCCACCTGACCGGCTTCTCGATGCCGCGCCCGAGACTGTGCCCGTCGTGCGCGGCCGAGGATTCGCTGGTCTCGGTCGGGCCGGGGGTCGAACGGGTCGAGGAGGAGGTGCGCCAGCTGTTCCCCCAGGCGCGCACGGCGGTCTTCAGCTCCGACACCGCGCCCGACGCCCGCTCTGCACGCGCCCTGATCCAGCGGATGACGGACGGGGAGATCGACATTCTGGTGGCCACTCAGGCGGCGGCCAAGGGGCACAACTTCCCGCGCCTGACGCTGGTCGGGGTGGTGGATGCGGACCTGGGGCTTCGCGGCGGGGACCTGAGGGCGGCCGAGCGGACCTATCAGCTGCTGGCCCAGGCGACGGGGCGGGCGGGGCGGGCGGACCGGCCGGGCCGGGCGCTGTTGCAGACCTGGACCCCCGAACATCCGGTGCTGCAAGCCCTGGCGGCGGGCGACCGCGACGCCTTCGTCGAGGCCGAAATGGCCGAGCGGGAGGCGGCGTCCCTGCCGCCCTATGGCCGGCTGGCCGCGATCATCCTGTCCAGCGAGAATGCGGCCGCCGTGGAGAAGACCGCCGCCGACCTGGCCCAGGCCATTCCCAACGCCGAGCGGTTGGAGGTATACGGCCCCGCCGACGCGCCCCTGGCCCTGGTCCGAGGTCGACGCCGGAAGCGGCTGCTGGTCCGGGCGGACCGCGACGTGAACATCCAGGCCTTCCTGCGCGCCTGGCTGCAACGGGTGAAGGTTCCGGGGTCGGTGCGGCTGACGGTCGACGTGGATCCCTATTCCTTCCTCTAAGGACGGCCCGGTTCAGACCGCCATTACCGTGCCCAGCAGCACGCGGGCCCCGGGTCGGCCCAGAGCCGTATTGGTGGCGGCCTGGAGTTCGGCGGCCAGGCGGTCGATGTCGGGCACGGCGCCGGGACGAAGCCCCGCGCCGAAGCGCTGGGCCACGGTGTTGTAGGCGGCGCGCAGGCGCGGCGCCGACTGCTGGGCGCGGGCGCGATGGGCGGCGTCGGGCACGTCCACCCCGGTCTCGATCGACAGCACCCCCCGCCGGCCGTCGGCGTGGAGGATGGAGGCGGTGATGATCGGCAGACGGAAATAGGTGTCCGCCGAGGCCGCGCCGCCGCCCGACGAGGCGCGGGCGGCGGGGGCGGTCGTCGCGGCCGCCGTCGCGGCGACGGCCAGTCCGAGAAGGGCGCGGCGTTCCATGCGATGTCCTTTAGGTTGCGACCGCTTTGGGAAAGCTTCACGCCGCGTGGCGGGCGGCCGGTTCGGCCAGGTCGGCGTCGGCGTCGAAGCGGAAGCCGGCGATCTGGCGGGCCAGGGCCTCGGCCTCGTTGGCCAACTGGCGGCTGGCGGCGGTGGCCTGTTCGGTCATGGCGGCGTTCTGCTGGGTGATCTCGTCCAACTGGCCCAGCGCCCGGCGCACCTCGGCCAGACGGTCGGCCTGATGGCGCGAGGCCGAGGCCATGCCGCCGGCCAGGTCGTCGACCGCCGCGACCCGCTCGCCGATGCTGTGCAGGGCCTGGCCGGCCCGTTCGACCAGTTCGACGCCGCGCGCCACCTGGGCGGCCGAGGTGGCGATCAGGGTGCGGATCTCGCCGGACGCCTCGGCCGAACGCTGGGCCAGGGCGCGAACCTCGGCGGCGACCACGGCGAAGCCGCGGCCGGCGTCGCCGGCGCGAGCCGCCTCGACCCCCGCGTTCAGGGCCAGGAGATTGGTCTGGAAGGCGATCTCGTCGATCAGGGAGGTGAAGCGGGCGATCTCGACGGAGGAGTCGCGAATGGCGGTCATGGCCTCGGTGGTCTCGTCCACCACCGCCTCGCCATGTTCGACGTCGCGGCGGACCGAGACGACGGCCTGGGCGGTGTTCTGGGCGCCCTTGGCGGCCTGTTCGACCCCGGCGGCGATCTCCTCGGCGGTGGCGGCGGTGCGTTCCAGCCCGGCCGCCTGACGTTCGGTGCGCACGGCCAGGTCGTCCGAGGCGATGGCCAGTTCGCCCGAACCGGTCCTGACCGCCTCGGCGCTGTCGGCCACGGCGCCGAAGGCCTGGCGCAGGCTGGCGGCGGCGGCGTTGAAGTCGGCCTTCAGCGTCTCGTATTCGGGGGGGAATTCCGCCTGGATCGACACGCCCAGATCGCCCTGGGCCAGGGTCTTCAGAGCCTGGCCCAGGGCCGCGACCACCTCAGCCTGGCGCGCATCGGCCTCGGCCTTGGCTGCGGCGGCCTGATCCCGCTCGGCTTCCAGGGTCTCCAGATAGATGGAGATGGCCAGGTCCATGTCCAGCAGGGCGCGCTGGTTCAGCTCGGCCAGGGCCTGACCCGTCCGGCGGTCGTGGGCGGCGCCGGCGAACGCCTTGCGCGGCCGCGTCGCCACCGCCTTGATCAGTTCGCCCAGCAGGACGCCATAGCCGCCGATATACCAGCGCGGCTCCAGGCCGATACGGGCGTGGGTGCGGCCGATGGCGGCGACCGCGCGGCCGTAGTCCTCGTCGATCCGGCCATCGATGATGGCGTCCCAATGGCCGATCTGGGCGGACTTGGCGCGGCCCATATGGGTCTCGTCCTGGAAGAAGCGCCGGGTCTCGGGCGTGGCGCGGATGCGGTCGTAGAAGGCGTCCAGGGCGCCGGGCGCGGCGGCCCGCAGGATGTCCTGCATGGCCAGATAGTCGGGCGAGGGATGGGACAGGCCGGCGAAGTCGGTCCGCTGCTGGATCGCGGCGTCGGGCATGGTCCTGAACTCCAAATCTGGCCGGACGCCCCTGTCGCGGCGATATCCCCTTAACCAATGGGGGTTTTGCGGACGTTAACGCACCGCTTCCATTGGTGGCGGATCGCATAAGGATATCTTTATACGATCATTGCCCCCGCGCCGCTGTCGGGCTATGAGGCGCCAAATCCCTGTTTCGGCCACGACAGGCCAGGAGCCCGAGCCATGACCGACTATATCGTCCGCGACATTTCCCTGGCCGCCTGGGGCGACAAGGAAATCGCCATCGCCGAGACCGAGATGCCGGGCCTGATGGCGCTGCGCGACGAGTTCGGCGCCAGCCAGCCGCTGAAGGGCGCCCGCATCGCCGGTTCGCTGCACATGACCATCCAGACGGCGGTCCTGATCCAGACGCTGGAAGCCCTGGGCGCCGAGGTGCGCTGGGCGTCCTGCAACATCTTCTCGACCCAGGATCACGCCGCCGCCGCCATCGCCGCCTCGGGCACCCCGGTCTTCGCCACCAAGGGCGAGACGCTGGTCGAATACTGGGACTACGCCCACAAGATCTTCGAATGGGCCGACGGGGGCTATCCGAACCTGATCCTGGACGACGGCGGCGACGCCACCTTGCTGACCGTGCTGGGCCCCAAGGCCGAGAAGGACATTTCGGTCATCTCCAACCCGCAGAACGAGGAGGAGGAGGCCCTCTTCGCCGTGATGAAGCGGTATCTGAAGGAAAAGCCCGGCTTCTATTCGGCCATCCGCGACGCCATCGGCGGCGTGTCGGAAGAGACGACCACGGGCGTCCACCGCCTGTACCAGATGGCCGAAAAGGGCGAGCTGCCCTTCCCCGCCATCAACGTCAACGACAGCGTCACCAAGTCCAAGTTCGACAATCTGTACGGCTGCCGCGAATCGCTGGTCGACGCCATTCGTCGCGGCACCGACGTCATGCTGTCGGGCAAGGTCGCCGTGGTCTGCGGCTACGGCGACGTGGGCAAGGGCTCGGCCGCCTCGCTGCGCCAGGGCGGCGCCCGCGTGATCGTGACCGAGATCGACCCGATCTGCGCCCTTCAAGCCGCGATGGAAGGCTATGAGGTCCAGACGCTGGACGACGCCGCCGACCGCGCCGACATCTATGTGACGACGACCGGCAACAAGGACGTCATCACCGTCGAGCACATGCGGCGGATGAAGAACAACGCCATCGTCTGCAACATCGGCCACTTCGACAGCGAGATCCAGGTCGCGGGCCTGAAGAACTTCAAGTGGGACGAGATCAAGCCGCAGGTCCACCACGTCGAGTTCCCGGACGGCAAGAAGATCATCCTGCTGTCGGAAGGCCGTCTTGTGAACCTGGGCAACGCCACGGGCCACCCCAGCTTCGTGATGTCGGCCAGCTTCACCAACCAGACCCTGGCCCAGATCGAACTGTGGACCAACGCCGACAAGTACGAGAACAAGGTCTACACCCTGCCCAAGCACCTGGACGAGAAGGTCGCCTTCCTGCATCTGGCCAAGCTGGGCGCCAAGCTGACGACGCTGACCAAGGACCAGGCGGACTATATCAATGTGCCGGTCGAAGGCCCGTTCAAGGCGGATCACTATCGTTACTGAGCCCCCGCCTAAGCCTCTGTTGGCAGGGGGCGTCAAATGAGGAGGGCGTCCTTGGACGTCCTCGTCGACGTTTTGGTGGTGGGGGCCGGCGCGGCGGGCATGATGGCCGCCATCGAGGCCGGGCGGCGCGGACGCCGGGTGCTGGTCGTCGATCACGCCGAGCGGCCCGGCGAGAAGATCCGCATCTCGGGCGGCGGGCGCTGCAACTTCACCAATCTTGGCTGCGGGCCGGCGAACTTCCTGGGCGAGAACCCCCGGTTCGCGACCTCGGCCCTGAGGCGCTACAGCCAGCACGACTTCATCAAACGCATAGACCGGGCCGGCATCGCCTGGCACGAGAAGACGCTGGGCCAGCTGTTCTGCGACGACAGCGCCAAGCAGATCATCCGTATGCTGACGGACGACATGACGGCGGCGGGCGTCTCCCTGAACATGAAGACCGGCGTTGAGCGGATCGCGCGTGGCGGGGACGGCTGGAGCATCGGCCTTTCGGACGGGACGCAGGTCGCTGCGGCGTCGCTGGTCGTGGCGACGGGCGGCAAATCGATCCCGAAAATGGGCGCGACCGGCTGGGCCTATGAAATCGCGCGCCAGTTCGACATCCGTGTCACCGAGACGCGGCCGGGCCTGGTCCCCCTGACGTTCGAGGCGGGTCTTCTGGAGACCCTGGCGCCGTTGGCGGGGGTGTCGGTGGACGCCACGCTCGCCTCGGCGCCCGAAGGGGCCAGGGCGCGCAAGGCCAGCTTCAACGAGGCGATGCTGTTCACGCACCGGGGCCTGAGCGGTCCGGCCATTCTTCAGATCAGCTCCTATTGGCGCGAGGGCGAGGCGGTGGTGGCCAGCATGGCGCCGGGACGCGATGTGTTCGAGGAACTGAAGGCCGCCAAGGCGTCGAACGGGCGCCAGGCCGTGCACACCGCGCTGGGCCACATCGTGCCGCGCCGCCTGGCCGAGAGCCTGTGCCAGCGCGAGGGGGCGTCGGGCAATCTAGCGGACCTGTCGGACAAGGTGCTGCGGCGGCTGGACCGGGCGGTCAACGCCTGGTCGGTCAAGCCGGTGGGGTCCGAGGGCTATCGCACCGCCGAGGTGACGCTGGGCGGGGTGGACACGGCCGCGCTGGACCAACAGACGATGCAGGCCAAGGCGGTTCCGGGCCTGTATTTCATCGGCGAGGCGGTGGACGTGACCGGCTGGCTGGGCGGCTATAATTTCCAATGGGCCTGGTCATCGGGCTGGGCAGCCGGACAGGTCTGTTGATTTTTCAGGGTGCAATCGGTGCGCTTCGCGGCGACGCGGCCGAAAGGGTCGCTGAAAAAGACCGTCTGAATAGTGTGAATAGTATGAATCGGGGCTGGCTCGGTCTGGGCAGAGCGACGATGTCAAAGACCGGGGCGCCAGTCTAAGCGGGTTTGACGCCGTGGCGGGCGAATGGTCGCTGGTCCGACGCAAGTCCCGGAAAAGGCGCGCCATCGTCCGCGGCGATAGGATGGAGCGACGACGAAACGCCCCTGCGGCCGCGCGACGCATGGCGGCGACGGGGGGCGGCGCCTAGCTTGAAGCGGCGGAACGGGCCCCTCTGGCGTCGCCGCGGCCTGGCGTTTCCCCCTTGCTTTCGCCGGATCGCGCGACGTGATGTCGGACCGCACGGGTTGGTCGGCGCGGCGGGGCTTCTCCCCTCCTGGCCTGTCGCGTCGACCGCCCGATCACCCCTGGAACCGGATCGGACGCCCGAATGCCCCTGTTGATGTGCCCCAACGACGACGCCGCCATGCAGACCATGGAGCGCAGCGGCGTGCAGTTCGACATGTGCCCGACCTGCCGCGGCGTTTGGCTGGATCGCGGCGAGCTGGAAAAGCTGATGGCCGCCGCCGTCGACGAGGGTCGGGCCGCCGCCCCGGTCCAGGCCGCGCCCGCCCCGCAGTCCTATGCGCCCCCGCCCCAGGCCCAGCCCTGGGGCCAGGGCCAGCCCTATCGCGACGATCGCGGATATCGCGACGATCGATACCGGGACGACCGCTATCGCGACGGCGACTATCGCCACAAGAAAAAGAAGCGCGACAGCATCTTCGACATCTTCGATTGAGGCGGCGGCGCTGATCGGCGGACGCCTCTGTTCGTCGGTCGCGGCCGGAGCGCAGCGAAGGATTTCGGAAAGCCGGAAGGCCCTTGGCTTTCGGCTTCGTCCTGCGGACGCCCCGGAATGACGACGTCGAGACGAGCTGGGACGGTGAACGCCGTCGCTCTCACGCCGCCAGACCCGCCGCCTGCATCAGGCCGCGCAGGGCGGCCACGCTTTCCGGCGCGGCCGACAGGGCCGTGCGGACATCGGGTGCGCGCAGCAGGCGGACGGCCTCGGTCCTGGCCCGCTCGGCCGACGGACCCAGCGGTCCCGCCTCGCCTGTGGCCAGTTTCAGAAGGGCGGCGATCTTCTGCGGCGCGGAGGCGGGCGCGCGCGCGATCTGGGCGACCAGGCCGGCGTCGGCCTCCAGATGGGCGCCGACCGCGCCGATGGCGTCCGAAATCTGCGTCTGATCGTGTTCGCCCAGATGGGCGGCGCGCACCGCGCGCTGCAGCCGCGCCAGTATGGCCAGTTTCTGCGACGGCGACGGGCCGCCCGGCGCGGGCTGGCGCATCTCGGTCTCGAACCGCAACGAGCCGATGCAGGCGCCCAGCCAGCGGGCGGCCGCGCGCTTGTTGGCGCCGCCGGTCACGTTCTCGCACAGCCGGGTCAGGTGCTCGGCCTCGGCCAGGACGGTCTGGCAGCCGGCGACATAGGCGGCGACGAAATCGGCCGTGACCAGGCTCTTGGAGCGTTCGACGAAGGCGGACTGCACCTCTTCCAGCGTCAGCAGGCGGCCGGCCGAGGCGGTCAGGGCCATGGCCAGCAGCCGCAGGATGTCGATCTCGCCCACTGCGTCGTTCGGCCGAAGACGGCGCGGGCTGGTCAGTTCGCGCGTCACCATCCGGGCCAGGGCGGCGGCCAGCAGCGGAAACTCTCCTGCCGCCAGATGCACGCCCAACCGGGCGGCGGGGCCGTCGACCGACGGCATCATCAACTCCAGACGCGGGTCCATCGCCAGCAGGCCGTCCATCTCGTCCGGCGCGACCATGCGCACGATGGCCGCCAGATTGGCGCCCTGGTCCAGGGCCGGGCCCAGGACCTCGTTCAGGTTCTGGCGCACCGCCAGCATCTCGGCGACGATCTGCTCCACCGCCACCACGATCAGGGCGCGCGGCGGGCCGTCCGGCGGGGCGGCGTCCATCAGATCCATCAGAGCCGAAAGCCGCGCGCGGGCGTCGCGCCGGCCGGCGAGCGCGCCCGCGACCACCCCGCCCATCCGAAAGGCCCGGTCCGACGCCCCGGCCAGACGATGCGCCAGATCGGCGATGGATCGGTCCGCCAGCGTCGGGAACAGGCCGTCGCGTCCGGCCTTGCGCAGGCGCACGATCGCCTGTTCGGTCAGCTTCTGGTAGTGGCGCACCACGGCGTGGACGTCCTGGCCGGTCGCCTGGCTTTCGGGGACGGCGACCTTCTGGATGGCGTGCTGAAGCTCCACCCCCGCCGCCTCCAGCCGTTCGGCCACGTCGGGACGGTGCAGCAGTTCGAAGGCGGTGACGCCCTCGCGCCGCAGCCAGTCCTCCAGCACCCGGCCGATCAGGGCGCGGGCGTGGGGGGAATAGAGTTCGGCTGGCCCGGCGCAGGCTGGACGCGGCGCCGGGTCGACCGGCTTCTTCTTCTTTTCCTCGGGCGCGCCCAGGGTCAGGATGGTGACGGAGGCGAACTCCATCGTCTCGGGGTCCAGCGTCTCCTTGGTCACGCGCGCGGCGACGGCCAGCCGATCCTGAAGTTGGTCCTCGGCCGCCTCGACGGCCTGTTTTCGGTTCTCGGTGGCGATCAGCAGGGTCCACGCCGAAGGGGCGGTCCTGCGGACATAGACTTCGTAGTGGATCGGACCGGCCATGGCGCCACCTTGGACCCCAAGGCTTTAAGGCGAGGTTTTCGCGCGCCGCCGCAGCCCGAGCGCCCGCGCGTTGAAATCCCGCGCGGAACTCACCATCTTCGGCCGTCTGGGCGCGGAGGCTTCGCAGCGAATCGCCTTCTGGTCGCGGCCCCTTAGCCCTAATGTGACCGTGATCGAACGGTTACGCTTGAAGCGCGTTCCTGCTCGCGGGACCGCAAAGTTCAGGAGAAGACACCCTTGGCGAACATCACCCTGGTCGACGACGACGAGAACATCGTGGCGTCCGTGTCGCTGGCGCTGGAAAGCCATGGCCACAAGATCACCGCCTATCACGACGGGGCCTCCGGCCTGGCCGCGCTGGAATCGACGCCGCCCGACCTGGCGATCCTGGACGTGAAGATGCCGCGCATGGACGGGATGGAGGTGCTGCGCCGCCTGCGCCAGACCTCGCAGATCCCGGTCATCATGCTGACGTCCAAGGACGAGGAGATCGACGAGATCCTGGGCTTCAACCTGGGCGCCGACGACTATATCCACAAGCCGTTCAGCCAGCGGCTGCTGATCGAGCGGGTCAAGGCGCTGCTGCGCCGCACCGGGGCCGACGGCGGCGAACCCGAGGCTGCGGCCGAGGTGTCCGGCCGGGCCATCAAGCGCGGCAAGCTGTCGATGGACCCGGCGCGCCACGAGAGCACCTGGGTGCAGGCCCTGGCCCAGCGGCCCGGCTTCGTGAAGAGCCGCGACAATCTGATGGACGCCGCCTACGACGACCAGGTCTATGTCGACGACCGCACCATCGACAGCCACGTCAAGCGGATGCGCAAGAAGTTCCGCGCCGTGGACAACGAGTTCGACGCGATCGAGACCCTGTATGGCGTCGGCTACCGCTACCGCGAGAGCTGATCGTCCCGGCGGGCGTGAGCCCGAGGAGGGGCGTCGGCCGCTGTTCCGTTTCGGCGGATCGCGGCTGGGCGGCTTCATCCTGGCGCTCAATCTGCTCAGCCTGCTGATCCTGTTCGGCGGCGCCCTGCTGCTGAACGAATGGAGCAAGGGGCTGGTTGGGGCACGGCAGGAATCGCTGACGGTCCAGGCCGAACTGCTGGCCAATGTGTTGCGAGAGGAGGGGGTGACGCGGGGCGAGCCCACCCCCGAACTGGACCCTATCCGCGCCTCCCTGTGGCTGACCGACCGTTTCATTCCGGCGGGGCAGCGGGTGCGCCTGTACGACATCAACGGCCTTCTGCTGGTCGACAGCTATCAGGTGACGGAGGCTATCGGCGGCCGGCCGCTGCCCGCCGCCAAGGCGGCCGGATCGCCGACCGACGACGGGGCGGCGGCCAGGCTGGTGTCCGAACGGCGCATCGCCCGCGCCGACAGCGAACTGGCCGCCGAGGTCGGCGCCGCGCTGGAGGGCGCGCCCCAGGCGACGCTTCGCCGCAACGAATCCGGGGACCGGGTCGTGTCCGTCTCCATCCCCGTGCGGCACGTGCGCCAGGTGCTGGGGGTTCTGACGGTCGAATCCGGCGACGTGGACGAGATCCTGAGCGCCCAGCGCCGCGCCCTGGTGCCGTTCGCCCTGGTGGCGCTGGGGGTCAATCTGCTGGCCTCGCTGCTGCTGCATCTTTTCGTGGCGCGGCCGATCATGCGGCTGTCGGCGGCGGCGGACCAGGTCAAGCTGCAGCGCGCGCGCGCCATCTCCCTGCCCGACCTGGAGGACCGCAAGGACGAGATCGGCGACCTGGCGCGGTCGCTGGAATCCATGACCGACACCCTGTCCACCCGGATGGACGCCATCGAGCGGTTCGCCGCCGACGTGTCGCACGAAATCAAGAATCCGCTGACCTCGATCCGGTCGGCGCTGGAGACCCTGCCGCTGGTCAAGACCGACGCCCACCGCGAGAAGCTGACGGCCCTGTTGCAGCAGGACGTGCGGCGGCTGGACAGGCTGATCACCGACATCTCCAACGCCTCGCGCCTGGACGCCGAACTGTCGCGCGACCGGCCCCGCCCGGTCGAGCTGAACCGGCTGCTGACCGACATCGTCGGCGTCTACGACACCACGGCCAAGCCCGGCGACGTGCCGGTGATCCTGAAGGCGCCTGAGACGTCGCTGCGCGTCATGGGGCGCGACGGGCCGCTGGGCCAGGTGTTCCGCAACCTGATCGACAACGCCCGCTCGTTCAGCCCCGAGAGCGGGGCGGTGAAGGTCAGCCTGGAGGAGACGGGCGACGACCTGCCGGTGCGCGTGCGGGTCGAGGACGAAGGGCCGGGCATCCCGCCCGAAAACCTGGAGACGGTGTTCGAACGCTTCTACACCTCCCGGCCGCAGGGGGCGAAGTTCGGCTCCAACTCGGGCCTGGGCCTGTCCATCGTGCGCCAGATCGTCGAGGCCCATGGCGGGCGCGTCCATGCCGAGAACCGGATGGACGCGGGCCGGATCGTCGGCGCCCGGTTCGAGATCGTCTTTCCGGCGGTCGGCCGCTGGGCATGACGCCCCGGAGTCCGGCGCGCCCCCCGATCCACGCCACCACGGTCGCCGTGCGCCGGGGCGGCGGCTGGCGCGGGGTGATGATCCTGGGCGCGTCGGGGGCGGGCAAGAGCGACCTGGCGTTGAGATTGACGGGGCGCGGCTGGCGGCTGGTCAGCGACGACTACACCCAGGTCTGGCCCTCCGCGGGCGCGCTCTACGCCCGCGCCCCCGCCGCCATCGCCGGCCGGATCGAGGTCCGGGGGCTGGGGATCGTGTCTGCGGCGACACGGCCGCTGGTTCGAGTGGCGCTGGCGCTGGACTGTGCGCCGGGGCCGTTGGAGCGCCTGCCGGAGCCGCAGCAGCGGGACTTCGCCGGGGTCCGACTGCCCCTCCTGACCCTGGACCCCAGACCGGCCTCGGCCGTCGATGTGGTCGCAGCGGCGTTGGAGACGCTTTGAAACCCTGGAAGACGGGTCTATGACACCCCCCTTGCGGTCCAAGAAAGGGCGGCGTCCGGCCTCCTCGCCGGACGGGGGAACGTTCGGGACGGTTCGGGGCGGGATGCGAGTGAAGTCCTCATGATCGGTCTGGTCATCGTCACCCACGGCGGGCTGGCGTCAGAATTCCTTTCGGCCATGGAGCATGTGGTCGGCCCCCAGCGCGGCGTGGCGGCCATCTGCATCGGGCCGGACGACGACATGGAGCGCCGCCGGCGCGACATCGTCGATGCGGCGGCGGCCGTGGACGACGGCGACGGCGTGATCCTGCTGACCGACATGTTCGGCGGCACGCCGTCCAACCTGGCCATTTCGGTGATGGAGCAGACCCACGCCGAGGTGATCGCCGGCCTGAACCTGCCCATGCTGATCAAGCTGGCCAGCGTGCGCGGCCGTGAGACGCTGGAGGCGTGCGTGGCCCATGCCCAGGACGCCGGGCGCAAATACATCTCGGTCGCGTCCTGGGTGCTCGCAGGCGAAAAATGAGCGTCGACGCCACCCTGAACATCTGCAACGCGCGCGGCCTGCATGCCCGCGCCTCGGCCAAATTCGTCAAACTGGCCTCCAGCTTCGAAAGCGAGATCCACGTGACCCGAGACGGGGTGACGGTGGACGCCCGCTCGATCATGGGCCTGCTGATGCTGGGCGCCGGCATAGGCTGCAGCATCGACGTCTCCGCCGAAGGGCCGGACGCCGAGGATGCGATGGAAGCCCTGAAGGACCTGGTCGCGCGCAAGTTCGACGAGGATCAGTAGGTCGAGGCTGACGGAAGGCTACAGCCCCAGCGCCTGGCGGATGTCGCGCCAGTCGATGTATTTGAAGTTCTGGGCGCCGCCGTCGTTGACGTCGTCCTGGATGACGACGAGGCCGTCGGGGAAGGGGCCGACCGGACCGCTGGCGGCGGCGAGGCCGTCCGTGCCCGTCACCCCGTCGACCGAGGGGCCGTCCACCACCTTGAAGCGACCCTTGTATTCGGGCGCCGCGCCGTCGATGCGCCAGACGGGGAAGGTGGAATCGCCTTGGCTGGAAGCGATCAGATAGCGGCCTGAGGCGTCGGTGATGGTGGTCAGGCCTTCGGCGTCGGCGACCAGAATGTCCTTGGCGATGGGCTGGACAAGGGTGCGGGCGGCGCCCGACGCCGGGTTCAGTCCGTAGCGCCACAGGCCGACGTTCTCCTCGTTGATATAGAGGGCGTCGGTCGCCTCGTCGGCGGCGCAGCCTTCGGAGATGGCGCCGATCTCGGCGGTGCGGACCAGGCGGGCGGTGGGCTGGCCGGCGGCGTCCACGCTCAGGACGAACTGGCGCAGTTCGCCCTCATGCCCGACCAGTATGGCGTGGACCTCGGCGCCGCGTCGGGCGAAGCAGAAGCCGTAGGGTTCGACCACGTCGGTCGCCACATGGCCCCAATAGCGCACCGCGTTCCGGCCGGTCCCGGCGGGATCGAAGCGATAGAGCGCAATTCCCGTCTTGCCCGGCGTGCGGTCGCTGGCGCCCAGGACCAGTTGAGGGCGGCCGTCGATCGCCAGCCCCTCGACCGCATCGACATTGTTCAGCAGGCCCTCGGGCAGGAACTGAAGGACGCGGCCGTCGAAGCCATAGATATAGAGGCCCGACTTCTTGTCCGTGCCGGCGACGAAGCCGGGGCTGGTCTGGCCCGATACGGTGACGGGGGTGGCGCTGGCCCAGACGGCGGGGTCGTCGGCGGCGTCCTGGCCCGGCGCGCCGACGGGCGGGGTCTCCAGAACGGCGTGAACCGGGGCGCCCGGCCCGACCACGCCGGCCCCCTCGCCCTGGAAATCGACCTCGTGCGTCGCGCAGGCGCCCAGAAGCGCGACCAGGGCGCAGGCGGCGGAAAGGCGAAGGCGAGGGCGGCGCATGGCGGTCTCCGAAACGATCTGAAGGCGTCCTTTCGGCATGGCGGCGATGCGGTCAACGGCGTCGTGGTGACGGTTCGACGTCGGTTCGATGACCGATGATCCGAAAAGGGATCAATCGTCGCCGTCCTGTCGGAAAACCGCGAAACGGGCGTCGCGGAACCGTCGCCGTCGCGTCGCCCGCAAAGGTTAAGCGGCCGTCCCATCGGCTCGAAGCGAACGTCGCGCGCCGAGGGGGACATGAGATGAAACTGCACCTTTTGATGGGCGCCGCCCTGAAGCCGATGCTGATGGCGCCGATGATCCTGGCGCCGATGGCCGTCGCCGCCCAGGCCGAGACCGCCGATGCGGTCGTCGCCTCCGCCGTCGCCGGCGACGTGATTTACGGTCGCGTGACCAACGCCTCGGGCGCGCCCCTGCCGGGCGCCGAGGTCGTGGCGCGCGGTTCGGGCCAGCGGGCCGTGACCGACACGCAGGGCGAGTTCACCCTGCCGACCGCCGCAGGGCAGACGGTCCTGGACGTGCGCTACCTGGGCCTGCCGTCGGCCAGCCAGACGGTCATCACGACGCCGGGCGAGAACGCCAATGTCGCCATCGTCCTGGGCGCCCCGTCGGCGACCGACGTGGCGGACGTTATCGTGACCGGCGTGATCACCGACGGCGTGGCCCGCTCGCTGAACCAGCAGAAGAATGCGGAAGGGACGGTCAACGTCCTGTCGGCCGATGCGATCGGCCGCTATCCCGACCCGAACGTGGCCGAATCGCTGCAGCGTGTTCAGGGCATCGCCATCCAGCGCGACCAGGGCGAAGGCCGCTACATCAACGTGCGCGGCGCTCCGTCGGCTTTCACCGCCGTTTCGGTGGACGGGGTGCAGGTTCCCGCCGTCGACCCCGGCACGCGCGCCGTCGACCTCGACACCCTGCCCAGCGACATCGTCGCCAACATCGAGGTGTCCAAGACCCTGCTGCCCAGCCAGGACGCCGATTCCATCGCCGGCGCGGTCGACATCCGCACGCGCTCGCCGTTCGACCGGCGTCGCCTGACGATCAACGGCTACGGCGGCGGCAGCCATAACGACTATGGCGGCAGCGACGTGCGCGCCGGGGCCACGATCTCCGACGTCTTCGGCCCCAACGAGACCTTCGGCGCCCTGTTGTCGCTCAGCTATTCGCAGACCAACCGCAAGCCGGAGAACGTCGAATCCGGATGGGTGAAGCTGAAGACGCCGGAAGGCGGCGAGGTTTTCGGGCTCGAGGAGGCGCTGTTCAAGGAATACGACACCGAGCGCACCCGCCAGGCCGTCACCGGCGCTCTGGAATACCGTCCGTCCGACGATTTCCGCCTGTTCCTGCGCGGTTCGTTCGCCAAGTTCGAGGACGACGAATACCGCAACCAGCTGCTGATGACCTTCGACGAGGAAAGCCTGCAACCGGGCGCGACCGACACTTCGGCCACCTTCACGGATGTCACCGTCGGCCGTCAGCTGCGCCACCGCACCCAGGTCAACGAGATCACGACCCTGGCCTTCGGCGGCGAGCGCATCTTCGGCAACGGCGCCAAGCTGGACGCCACCCTGTCCTACGCCGACAGCAGCCAGACCTATCCGAACCGAAACGAACTGCTGTTCAACAGCACGGTCGATGAAATCAGCTACGACTTCAGCGGCGACCACTACGAGCCGACCTACTCGCTGTTCACGACCCAGGAGCATCTGGACCCGTCGAACTTCGCCTTCCGCGAGAACGTCTTCCGCTCCAACACGACCGACCAGGAAGAGACGGCCTTCCAGGCCAATCTGGAGTTGCCGTCTAACTTCGCTGGCCGCGACGTGACCTGGAAGTTCGGCGCCAAGTATCGCACCCGCGAAGTGACGGCGGACGAAGAGCGTCTGCGCGGGCGCGGTGCCGCCAACCGGCCGACCCAGACCTTCGCCGACTTCCTGACCGACACCGAGAGCCGCAACTACGACTATCTGCTCGGCTACAAGTTCGACAACGGCATGGCGGACGACTATTTCGCCCAATACCGCGCCATCTCGGACCGCCGCATGCCTGACTCGGTCACGGCGGACTACGAGGCTCAGGAAGACATCCTGGCCGGCTACGGCCAGGCGCGCTTCGACATGGGCGCGACCAACGTCATCGTCGGTCTGCGCGTCGAGCAGACCAAGTTCGAAGGCTCGGCGCCGACTTATACCGTGACCGAGGACGGCGATGAGATCTATTCGACGGCCAGCGTCGACCGCGACCACACTGATTTCTTCCCCAGCCTGACGGTTCGCCACAGTTTCTCGGACAACCTGATCGGCCGCTTCGCCCTGACGCGCTCGATCTCGCGTCCTGAGTTCGCCCAGATCGTGCCGCGCCGGATCGAGGAAACCGACGGTTCGGACATCTCCTACGAAATCGGCAACCCGGACCTGGAGCCGACGCTTTCGAACAACGTCGACCTGGGCCTGGAATACTACTTCGCCTCGCTGGGCGTGGTGTCGGCCAACGCCTTCTACAAGGACCTGACCGACTATCGCTATGTCCTGAAATACGAGGACGAAGTGAGCATCGACGGGACGATCTTCGACGCCGAGTTCGAGACCCCGATCAATGCGCCGGACGGCCACATCGCCGGCCTGGAACTGAACTGGCAGCAGAAGTTCGGCTTCCTGCCGGGGCTGCTGTCCGGCTTCGGCGTGTTCGCCAACTACACCTGGACCGAGGCCGAGATCACCACCGCCCAGCCATATGGCGGCCGCACCGAGTTCGCCCTGCCGGGGCAATCGGACAACAACTACAATGTCGCCCTCTTCTATGAGAACGCCGGAGTCAGCGCGCGCCTGTCCTACACCAAGCGCAGCGACTATCTGGAGGCGATCAACGCCGACGACCCGGACTTCGACCTATTTGTCGAGGGGCGCGAGCAGTTGGACTTCACCGCCAGCTACGACTTCGGCAACGGCGTGGAGCTGTTCACCGAGGCGAAGAACCTGACCAACTCTGCGGGCTCCCGCTACTATGGCGCGCGCGAGCGGACCTACGAATACGAGAAGTTCGGCTACAACGTCTTCTTCGGCGTGCGCTTCAAGCTCTGAATCCAACGGTCGGATCGGAAACGAAGGGGCCGGGCGGCGACGCTCGGCCCCTTTTCGTCGCCGGCCCCTCTGCAATTGGTCGAAGCCGGCCCCATATTGGCGTCCAGCGGTTGACCCACGCGGGGCCAACGCTAGTGTCCGCCCGCCTTTCCCCGCGCGCCAGAAGACCAGAGGATACCATGGCCGAAGCCACCGCCGCCTACGACGTCGTCATCATCGGCGGAGGGCCGGGCGGCTATAACGCCGCGATCCGCGCCGGCCAGCTGGGCCTGAAGGTCGCCTGCGTGGAGATGCGCTCGACCCTGGGCGGCACCTGCCTGAACGTCGGCTGCATGCCCTCCAAGGCCCTGCTGCACGCCTCGGAGCTGTGGGACGCCTCCAACGGCGAGTTCGCCAAGATCGGCATCGAGGTCTCGCCCAAGCTGAACCTTGGCCAGATGCACAAGGCCAAGGACGACAGCGTCCTGACCCTGACCAAGGGGATCGAGTTCCTGTTCAAGAAGAACAAGGTCGAGTGGATCAAGGGCAAGGGCAAGATTGTCGGAAAGGGCAAGATCGAAGTCACCGCCGCCGACGGCGTGGTCCAGACGCTGGACGCCAGGAACATCGTCATCGCCACCGGCTCCGAGCCGACCCCGTTGCCGGGCGTCGCCTTCGAGGACGGCAAGGTGATCGATTCCACCGGCGCCCTGTCGCTGCCGGCCGTGCCCAAGAAGCTGATCGTGGTCGGCGCGGGCATCATCGGCCTGGAGCTGGGTTCGGTCTGGCGCCGCCTGGGCGCGGAGGTCACGGTGGTCGAGTTCCTGGACCGGATAACGCCCGGCATGGACACCGAGGTCGCCACCGCCTTCCAGCGCACCCTGACCAAACAGGGGATGGTCTTCAAACTGGGCGCCAAGGTCACGGCCGCCAAGTCCGGCAAGGACGGCGTGGAGCTGACGGTCGAACCGTCGGCCGGCGGCGCCGCCGAGACGATCAAGGGCGACGTGGTTCTGGTGGCCATCGGTCGTCGTCCGTACACGGATGGTCTGGGTCTGGAGAGCGTGGGCGTGACGCCGGACAAGCGCGGCTTCATCGATCACGACCACTTCAAGGTGACTGGCCAAGTCAACGAGGGCGGCGTCTGGGTGATCGGCGACGTGACCCACGGCCCGATGCTGGCGCACAAGGCGGAAGAGGACGCCGTCGCCGTGATCGACACCATCGCCGGCAAATACGGCCACGTCGACTACGCCCTGGTGCCCAGCGTCGTCTACACCTTCCCCGAAGTGGCCTGGGTCGGTCAGACCGAGGACCAGCTGAAGGCCTCAGGCATCGCCTACAAGAAGGGCAAATTCCCCTTCGCCGCCAACAGCCGCGCCAAGATCAACCACGAGACCGACGGCTTCGTGAAGGTTCTGGCCGACGCCGCGACCGACAAGGTGCTGGGCGTGCACATCATGGGCCCGCAGGCCGGCGAAATGATCCACGAGGCCGCCATCACCATGAGCTTCGGCGGCGCGTCGGAAGACATCGCCCGCACCTGCCACGCCCACCCGACCCGTTCGGAAGCCGTCCGCCAGGCGGCCATGGATGTCGAAGGCTGGATGATGCAGGCCTGATCCGACACGCATCGACACTCTAAGCAAGGCCCGGACGGCGCCGTCCGGGCCTTCTTCACATCAGGCCAGACCCTTCAGCCGATAAAGCGCCTCCAGCGCCTCTCGCGGGGTGAGTTCGTCGGGGTCGACGTCACGCAGGGCCAGTTCCACGGGGGAGGGCCCACGCATCGGTTCCGGCTCGGCGACCGCAAAGAGGGGCAGGTCGTCCAGACGGGCGGCGGCGGCCTTTTCGCCCTCCAGCCGCTCCAGCACCGAGCGGGCGCGGGCGACGACGGCGCCGGGCACGCCGGCCAGCTTGGCGACCTGCACGCCATAGGAGCGGTCGGCGGCGCCGGGCGCCGCCTCGTGCAGGAAGACCAGGTCGCCGTTCCATTCCTTGGCGACCATCGACAGGTTGCAGACATGGTCCAGCCGCGTCTCCAACTGGGCCAGTTCGTGATAGTGGGTGGCGAACAGGGTTCGGGCGCGGTTGGTCTCGTGCAGGGCCTCGGCGGTCGCCCAGGCGATGGCCAGGCCGTCGTAGGTCGCCGTGCCGCGCCCGATCTCGTCCAGCACCACGAAACTGCGGGGCGTGGCCTGGGTCAGGATGGCGGCCGTCTCGACCATCTCCATCATGAAGGTGGAGCGACCGCGCGCCAGATCGTCGCCGGCGCCGACGCGGCTGAACAGCCGGTCCACCACGCCCAGCCGCATCGAACGGGCGGGCACGAAGGCCCCGGCCTGGGCCAGGATGACCAGAAGGGCGTTCTGGCGCAGGAAGGTCGATTTACCGGCCATGTTCGGGCCGGTGACGATGGCCAGGCGCGCGCCATCCCGGCCCGATCCATCCAGCCGGGCGTCGTTGGGGGTGTAGGGATCGCCCGCCGCCTTGACCGCCGCCTCGACCACCGGATGGCGGCCAGCCTCGACGCAAAAGGCCAGGGTGTCGTCCACGACCGGGCGGACGGCGCCGGTTTCCTGCGCCCACTCGGCCAGGGCGGCGTGGGCGTCCAGTTCGGCTAGGGCCTCGGCCATGGCCTGCAGCGGCTGGGCCAGGCGTGCGACCTCGCGCCGCCAGGTCTCGAAGGTTTCGGTCTCGATGGCCAGGGCGCGGTGGCCGGCCTGACTGATCCGGGCGTCGAGCTCGGACAGTTCGACGGTGGTGAAACGGACCTGGCTGGCCAGCGTCTGGCGGTGGATGAAGGGGCTGTCGGGGCCGGCGCGGAGCAATCCCTCGGCGGCCTTGGCCGAGGTCTCAAGGAAGTAGCCCAGGACGGCGTTGTGTTTGACCTTGAACGGCACGCCGGATTCGGCCACGGCGCGGGCTTCCAGATCGGCGACCACGCGGCGGCTGTCGTCGCGCAGGGTGCGGGCGGCGTCCAGTTCGGCGCGATAGTCGGGGCGGACGAAGCCGCCGTCGCGCGCCAGATGCGACGGCTCGTCCACCAGACCGTCGATCAGGTCGGCCATCAGGCGCGACAGGTCCGGCGACAGGCCGAGACGATCCAACGCCACGGCGATGCGGCGCGGCTGGCCGGTCAGGGGATCGACCTGGCCGATGAACAGGCCCGACAGACGTTCGGCCGCCGACAGGCCGATCCGCACGGCGGCCAGGTCGCGCGGTCCGCCGCGGCCCAGGGCCAGGCGCCCCACCGCGCGTGCGATGTCGGAGGAGGCTTTCAAGCCCTCGCGCAGATTGCGGCGCAGGTCGCGGCGCTCCAGCAGCCATTCGACGGCGTCCAGCTGTTCGTTGATCGCCAAGGGGTCGCGCAAGGGCCGGGCGATCCGTTCGGCCAGGGCGCGCGCCCCGCCCGAGGTGACGGTGCGGTCGATGCAGGCCAACAGACTGCCTTCGCGCTCGCCCCTCTGGGTGCGGTCGATCTCGAGACTGGCGCGGGTCGCCGGGTCGATGGCCAGAAAGCCGCTTTCGCCCAGGCGGCGCGGCGGGGCCAGGGCCGGAACCTTGCCGGCCTGGGTCGTTTCCAGATAGGCGGCGATCAGGCCCAGGGCCGAGACCTCGGCCTCCTCGAAGGCGCCGAAGCCGTCCAGGGCCGCCACCCCGTACAGCCGTTCGACCCGCGTTCGCGCGGCCTGGGGTTCGGCGATGGCCGAGGCCAGGGCCTGGACCACCCCGCCCGACCCGTCCAAGGCGTCGCGCGTCGTCGCGTCCGAATAGATGCGGTCCGTGACCAGGACCTCGGAGGGGCGGAAGGCGGCCAGGGCCGCGCCCATGTCCTCGACCGCGCAGGCCACGCTGTCGACCGCGCCGGACGACAGTTCGACCACGGCGACGGCCGCCCGTCCCTTGCGCACCGCCACGGCCGCCAGACGGTTGGCGCCGCGCGCGTCCAGCAGCGAATCCTCGGTCAGGGTGCCGGGCGTGACGACGCGCACCACGCCGCGATGGACCACGGCCTTGCCGCCGCGCTTCTTGGCCTCGGCGGGGTCTTCCAGCTGTTCGCAGATGGCCACCTTGTGACCCAGGCGGATCAGCCGGGCCAGATAGCCCTCCATCGCATGGACCGGCACCCCGGCCATCGGAATGTCATCGCCCTGATGCTTGCCGCGCTTGGTCAGGGTGATGCCGAGCGCGGCGGCCGCGACCTCGGCGTCCTTGAAGAACAGCTCGTAGAAATCGCCCATGCGGAAGAATAGTATGGCGTCCGGCTGGCCCGCCTTGGCCGTCAGATACTGCGCCATGAAGGGCGTCGCGCCTTCCAGCGAGGCGGCGATTTCAGGGGGGTGAGAGACCGGGGCGTTCATGCCCCGACAGGGTGAAGGATCGCGCCGCGCGCCTCAAGGGCGAACGACGGACCTTGCACAGGCTTGTCGGCCGGGTCAGGCGGCGCTGGAGATGCGCAAACGGGCGACGGTGAAGGCGGCGGGCGCCTCCAGGGCCAGGGCCGACCAGTCCAGATCGGGGCAGGGGGCGTGGGCGGCGGCCAGGATGGCGCGCAGTTCGGCGGCCGAGGCGACGCTGGCCACCACCTTGTCCACCCCCTTCAGCGACAGGGCGTAGGCCAGGGCCGCCTGCATGGGGTCGCAGCGTTGTTCGGCCAGGCGGCGGCGGGTGCGCGACAGGGCCTGGGCGTGGCTGGCCAGTTCGGGCGGCAGATCCTCGCCGCCCGCGAACAACAGGCCGTCGGCGAAGACGGAGGACAGATGCACCGCCGCGCCGGCGTCGGCGACGGCCTCCAGCACGCCCTCCTGGGCCGCGCGCTGATCCAGCAGGCTGCAGGGAATCTGGATCACGTCCGCCTCCAGCCGGCGGGCCAGCAGGGCCGGGCCGTCCTCCAGCGTGGCGCAGAAGCCGATGCGGCGGAACAGGCCGCGATCCTTCAGGCTGCGGGCGCGGTCCCACAGGGCGCGGCCCTCGGCGCCCGCCAGGTCGGCGGCGCTGGAGATCAGAAGGACGTCGCCGCGCGGCAGGCCCATCCGTTCCAGGGAGCGGCGGGCGCGCGCCTCGACCCGGTCCAGGCCCTCGCTCAGGGCGACGGTGCGGACCGTGACCTGGAAGGGCGAGGGGAAGGGCCAGGCCTGGCCCAGCAGACGTTCGCCATCGCCCTCCGGCCGGGTGGCGATCAGCTTGACGCCCGCGTCGGCCCCGGTCTGAAGCAGGAACCGCATGGCGTCCTCGCGCGCGCCGGACGGGGCGCTCATGAAGGCGCCGGGCGCGCGTTCGGGCGCCGTCACCACGGCCAGGGCCAGGCGATGGGTGGGCGAGGACGCCGAAGGTGTGGCGGGGGAATACGACACCCCCGCACTGTGGCGCGCAATGCTTAAGGGACGCTGAGCGAGACCTTAAGCGAACCCTACTTATCCACCGCCGATATGCGTCGGCGGGAGATGGTTTCAATCGGCGTCCGGCTGGCGATCCGGGTGCGCGGCTTCGAAGGCGGGATGGGCCTGCGCCCGCGCCTCGACGGCCAGGAGATGCGGCCAGGGCGACAGGTCCATGTCGAACCGGCGGGCCGAATAGAGCTGCGGGATCAGATAGCAGTCGGCGAGGGTCGGGGCGTCGCCGAAGCACCAGTCCGTCCCATGCCGGTCGACCAGGGCCTGAAGCGCATCGAAGCCCGTCGCGATCCAGGCGGCGGCCCAGGCGTTCACCGCGGCCTGGTCGGCGGCGAAGTCGGCGCGCAGCGCCTTCAACACGCGCAGATTGTTCAGCGGATGAATGTCGCAGCCGATCAGGGCGCACATGGCCCGCACCGCCGCCCGGTCGTCGGCGCCCGAAGGCAAAAGCGGCGGAGACGGATGGGTCTCCTCCAGCCATTCCAGTATGGCCGGGCTCTGGATCAGGACGCGGTCGCCGGTCTGAAGCGCGGGCACCATGCCCTGGGGGTTCAGGGCCAGATAGTCCGCCGCCTTCTGCTCGCCCGTTCTGAGATCGTGGGCGGCCAGGTCGTAGCCGATCCCCTTCAACGCCAGGGCGATCCGCACCCGGTAGCTGGCGCCCGAGCGCCAATAGCCGTGCAGGATCACGGGCGGATCTCGAAGCGGAGCGTCTCCAGCCCGGCGATGGTCACGACCACGCGGTCGCCGGGCTTCAAGGGGCCGACGCCCGACGGGGTGCCGGTGAAGATCAGGTCGCCGGGCTGGAGCGACCACAGGGCGGCCGCCGCCTCGACGATGCGGTCGGGGTTCAGGATCATGTCGTTCAGCACGCTGTCCTGTCTGGTCTCGCCATTGACGGTCAGCCGGATGGCGCCGGCGGGGTCGGGCAGGGCGCCCAAGGTCAGGGGGCCGCACGGCGCGGACTGGTCGAACCCCTTGGCGGCGTCCCAGGGGCGGCCGGCCTTCTTGGCCTCGGCCTGGAGATCGCGGCGCGTCAGGTCGCAGCCGACCGCCCAGCCGACGATCCCGATCCCGCCGTCCGCCGTCGGGCCGATGGCGGCGACCAGTTCGGCCTCGTAATGCAGGTCGTCGGTCGCGGGGGGATAGGCCGGGTCCGCGCCGTCCGACACCAATGCGTCGCCGGGCTTGGAGAAGAAGAAAGGCGTCTGCTTGTCCGGGTCGGACCCCATCTCGCGCGCATGGGCGGCGTAGTTCTGGCCGACGCACAGGATGCGGCGCACGGGAAAACGCGCGTCGCGGCCCACGACGGGCAGGGAAGGGACGGGACGGGGCGGGAACAGCCATTGGGTCATGGCCGTGTTCTAATGCGCCGGCCAGGGTCTGGCGAGGGGGCGGAGAAGACCGGTAGGATCGTCGCCTGGCGGGAACTTCGCGCCGGGAGTGGCGTTGCCATACGGGGTTCTCTATTCTACCGCCAAGCTTTCAACGGAGCGCGCATCATGGCCAGCACCAAGGCCCGAGAAGACATCAAGGCCGACCTGAAGACCCTCAAGGAGGATCTAAAGACCGGCGCCCGCGAAGAGACCCAGCGCCTGCGCGAAAAGGCGGCCGAGGCCGAGGCCAAGCTGCGCGCCAAGAGCGAGGAAGTGCGCGAACAGGCGCGCGGCTATTACGACACCGCCCGCACGCGCGGCCGCGAATATTACGACGACGCCGCCGAGCGCCTGGACGAGGCGCAACGCTATGTGGTCGAGCGGGTGCAGGAGCGTCCGTTGCAATCGACCGCCGTGGCGCTGGGCGTCGGAGTGATCCTGGGCATGCTGCTGGCCGGTCGTCGCCGCTGATGTTCAAGGCGCTTGTCAAAAAGCTGGTCGCGACGGCCGTCGTCGCCGCCAGCGCCTTTCTGGCCGTCATCTTCCTGGGGTTGACGATCTTCTATGCGCTCAGCCTCAAGCTGACGCCGCTGGGGGCCGCCGCCGTCACCTTCGGCCTGTTCGCCCTGGTCGCCCTGATCGTGATCTTCGTCTTCCTGCGCGGCGGGTCGGACGAGGGGGACGAAGAGGAGGACGAACCGTCCGGCCTGTTGGGCAAGGTCGTCCACATCATCCGCGAACGTCCGGTCATCGGCGCCGTGGGCGGCCTGGGCGCCGCCTTCCTGCTGCTGCGCAATCCGGCCCTGGCGGCGATCGTGGCCAGCATGGTCGCCGATCGCAAGATGGACCGCGGCGGCTATTCGCGCCGCCGCCGTCGCTGATCGCGCTGGATCAGGGAACAGCCAGGGCGCGGCGGCGTTGATCGGGCGTACCGACGAACGGCTCACGGGTCGCCGGAGGTCATAACAACGCAGGAGAGCTAAACCCATGATGCGCTGGGCGATTATCTTCCTGGTCGTGGCCTTGGTCGCGGCCGTTCTAGGCTTCGGCGGCATCGCGAACTTCTCGTTCGAGATCGCCAAATTCGTCGCGGTCGTCGCGATCATCCTGTTCGTCATCGCCCTGGTGGCCGGCGGGCTTCGCGGACGCGGCGGCGCGCCCCGACTATAACGGGCGAGACTGCATCGATGCGAAGAGGGGCGAAGCGCAGGCTTCGCCCCTTTTTCATGGCATGCGCCGCATGAAGAAAAGCACTTTACAAAATAAAGTTTATCGTCGACTCTGTGGTCCTCATTCAGGAGCGCCGACGATGACCCGCGACACCCAGACCCTTCAAGACGATATCGCCTATATGCGCGACCTGGCCCGCGAGGGTCGCAACGCCCCCTTGCTGGCCGGCCCCGTTCTGGTTCTCGCCGCTGTCGTCTTCGGCGCGGCCAGCCTGGCGCAGTGGGCGATCCAGAGCGGGCTGGCGCAATTCAGTCCCTGGGCGTCGCTGTGGCTTTGGATCGGGGCCGGCGTCGTGTTCGCCGTCGGGCTGACGGTCCTGATCGGCCGCATCCAGTCGAAGCCCGGCCATCGCTCGTCGGGCAATCAGGCGGTGGGCGCGGCCTGGTCGGCCGTCGGCTACGGCATCTTCGTCACCTGGCTGGCCCTGGTCGCCCTGTCGGTGAAGACCGGGAACTGGTCGTGGATGGCGGTGATGCCGACCACAGTCCTGGTCGCCTATGGCTCGGCCTGGTTGATCGGGGCGGCCATGACCCGTACGCGCTGGATGTCGATGACGGCGCTGTTGTCCTATGCGGCCGCGGTGGGCGTGGCCTGGTTCATCGACAGCGCCGCGATCTACGGGGTCTTCACCGTGGTTCTCGTCGCCGTGGCCCTGGTTCCCGGGATCATCCTGATGCGCCAGGAACCGGCGGAGACCGCCTGAGCATGGCCGACGATTTCGACATCGGCCGGATCGACGACGTCATTCACGGGCGCATCCGGCTGGGGATCATGGCCTATCTGTCAGGGGCGGGCGGAGCGGACTTCGCCACGCTGAAGGCGCGGCTTCAGACCACGGACGGCAATCTCTCGGTCCATCTGCGCAAGCTGGAAGAGGCGGGCTTCGTCGCCGTGACCAAGAGCTTCCGGGGCCGAAAGCCCTTGACGGAGGCCAGTCTGACCGAGGCCGGCCGGGCCGCCTTCCTGGCCTATCTGGATGCGATGGCGGACCTGCTGCCCGCGCGATGAAAAACGGGTAGAAGGCGGCGCATGAGCGACCGTCTTCACGCCTTCGAGGCCATCGACAACTTTCGCGACTATGGCGACTACGCCACGGCGGCGGGCCGCCGGGTGCGGCCCGGCCGGCTGTTCCGCTCGGCCCACCATGCGCGGGCCAGCGCGGCGGACCTGGAGCGACTGAAGGCGCTGGACATCGGCGCGGTGGTCGATCTGCGCCGGCCGGGCGAGCGGCGGGACCAGCCGTCGCGCCGGCCAGACGGCTGGTCCGGCCTGGTGATCGAGGGCGGGATCGACGACGGGGTCGAGGCGCCGCACATCACCTTTCTGAAGACCCAGGACCTGACGCCCGCCTCGGGCCGGCGGTTCATGCAGGACGTCTATCGCCGCCTGCCGTTCGACGCGGCGCACCAGGACGTGTTCGCCCGCTATTTCCAGGCTCTGGCCGACCAGGATCGGCCGGTCGTCATCCATTGCGCGGCGGGCAAGGACCGGACGGGCTTCCTGGCCGCCCTGACCCACCATCTGCTGGGCGTGTCGCGCGACGACATGGTCGAGGACTATCTGCTGACCAATGTCGCTGTGGACCTGGCGGGGCGGGCGCCGTCCATCGCGCGCCAGCTGCACAAGATGACCGGCCGCGTCGCCGCCGACGACGCGGTGGTCGCCTTCCTGGGCGTCGAGGCCGCCTATCTGGAGGCGGCCCTGACGGAGGTGGAGGCGCGCCACGGCGCGATCGACGCCTATCTGCGCGACGCCCTCGGGATCGATGCGGACCGGCGCGAGCGGATCGCGGCCCGGCTGTCGGCGTGAGCGACGACTTTCGCCGCCAAGTCGTGCGCGCGGCGGCCTGGGTCGATCCGGTCGGGGTGGCGGCGGGGCTGGCGAAGGCCGAGGATGGCGGGGACGGGCTGCTGGCCCTGTTGTCCGACGGCGGACCGGGCGGGCGCTGGTCCCATGTCGCGGTCCAGCCGGATCGGATCCAGGTCGGGCCGATCGAGGACCGGGCGGCCTTCGGGGCCCTGCGCGATCCGGCCTTCGCGGCGGGGACGGCCGGCCTGGCCGCCTATGATGCGGGCGCGCGCCCGGCGACGGGGCGGCGCGAGACGGCCTGGCCTGACCTGATGCTGGCCCGCTATCCGGCCATGCTGACCTTCGACCACCGGGCGCGGGCGGTGCGGGCGGTCGGACGGGGCGCGACGGTCGCGGAGGCCGAGGCGGCGGCGGATCGCGCCCTGAATTGGCTGACGACGGCGCGCGCGCTCGAAACGCCGCCTCCGCCCGCCGAAGGTTTTCAGGCCGAGACCACGGCGGCCGCCTATCGCGCGGCGGTCGCCGATGTGGTGGGGCGGATCGCGGCGGGCGAACTGTTCCAGGCCAATGTGGCGCGCGCCTGGTCGGGGAGGTTGAAGCCCGACGCCGATCCGTTCGACGTCTTCCTGCGGCTGCAACGGGACAGGGCCGCGCCGTTCGGGGCCTATTGGCGGATCGGGGACCGGGCGCTGGTCTCCAACTCGCCCGAACTGTTCCTGAGTTTCGACGCCGACAGCCGCCGGATCGAGGCCCGCCCGATCAAGGGCACCCGGCCCCGCGCCGGCGACCCGGCGGCCGACGCCGCCCTGGCCGCCGATCTTCTGGCCAGCGCCAAGGACCGGGCCGAAAACCTGATGATCGTGGATCTGATGCGCAACGACCTGGCGCGCGCCGCCGCGCCCGGTTCGGTGCAGGTGGAGACCCTGTTCGCGGTGGAGACCCATCCGACCGTGCATCATCTGGTCTCGACCGTGACGGCCAGGGCGCGCGCGGGCGTCGGGGCGGCGGACCTGATGGAGGCGACCTTCCCGCCCGGCTCGATCACCGGAGCGCCCAAACACCAGGCCTTGAAGGTGATCGCCGCCCACGAACCGCCGCGCGGCCCCTGGTGCGGCTCGCTGTTCCTGGTGGGCGAGGGCGGGTCGCTGACCGCCTCGGTGCTGATCCGCACGGCGAGCTTCGAACGGGCGGGGGGCGTGTGGCGCTATCGCACCCTGGCCGGGGCCGGCATCGTCGCCGACAGCGACCCCGCCGCCGAGGAGGCCGAGACGGACGTCAAGATTTCGGCCATGCGCGAGGCCCTGATCGGGGCGTGAACCCGGCGGTTCAGCAGCCCCCGGAGCAGGGGATGACGTCGACCGTGCGCGGACGCAGATAGGCCACCCGCTCGAACCGGGTGAGATAGGGCGCGACCTGATCGAACGGCGACGAATAGTCGTAGTTCGCCTCGGCCACGATGACGGACTCGCCTTGGGCCAGCATATTCGGCGGGATATTGGCCTGGGCTGGCGTCAGCTTGGCCGCGATGCCGCGGCCGACGCTCCAGTCGACCTTGTAGGTCGTGGCGTCGACGCGGGTCACGCTGCTGACCCTTTGGGTCAGGGGGCTGTTGGGGAAAGGCTTGATGATCTGGTCGCCGATGGCGAAGATGTCGGTGAGCTGGGTCTTCGTCACCTTGTCGTTCTGCGACACCAGGTCGGCGACCATGGAGGCCACATGGCCCGTGCGCTTCAGCGCCATATAGCCCTGACAGAACTCGACCATGCCGAAGTAGAACAGGATCAGTATGGGGGCGAGGAAGGCGAATTCCACCGCCGCCACGCCGCGCGTGTCCCGCGCCAGTCTGCGAAGGCGGATCATGGCGTCGCCGCCTTCGTCCACGGCTCGTTGCGGAAGGCGGTCGCGGATTGCAGCAGAACCTTGCCTGGTCCGATGCGCGAGGCGGCCTGGCTGAGCAGGGGGCTGGCCATCGGGTGGGCGTACCAGACGCGCACCAGGATCAGATCGCCGGGATCGCCGCCGTCGAACAAGGTCTTGCTTGGATCCATCTCGCCGTTGGTGATCGGATCGGGCGGGTCGGGCGTGGCGAACTGGGGGATGACGCGCACGTCGATGGTGGCGCGCGTGATGCAATCGCTCTTGAACAACACCATCCGGTCGCACAGTTCGGTCTTGAAGCGGGCCGCCGTGAACTTCTGCTGATCGGCCTGGCCAGTGCGGATCAGGCGCCCGGATTCCATCGTCGCCGTTTCCAGCAGGGAATCCAGCACGAAAACCATGCCCAGTTCCAAGATCGAGAAGATCATCAGGAAGAAGGGAAGGGCCACCATGGCGAACTCGACGGCGGCGACGCCCTCGCGGCCCTGCCGCGCGCGGGCGCGACGCATCCAGGCCGTCAGGAGGGTGCGCGCGATCATGGCAGGGGTCAGGGGGCGCTGGACGCGACCGCAGGCGCGCTGCGGACGCTGGGCGAGCAGGAGGCGCCGCAGGTCATTTCGGTCGCCTGGGCGCCGCGCCAGACCCTGACCGAGCCGGTCGCGCCGCCCGACACCACGATCTCGCGCTGGAACAGGGTGCGGCCCACGCCGTCCACGGCGACCACCTCGGTCACGCCATAGCCCTTGCCGACGATGAACAGGGTGTTGGCGTCGACCATCGACACATCGGCGATCTGGGGATTGGCGACAATGATCGAGGCGGCGGCCCCGCGCAGCTGGATGCGCGCCGAACGGTCGATCTCGACGTTCAGCGCCCCGTCCTGGGCGATGGAGACGACGGGCAGGGCGCAAAGGGCGGCGGCGAGAAGAACGGCGGGGATGCGAGACATCGGCGGCTCTGATGAAGGGCGCGTGCAGACGCGGACGCGCGCATGATGCGCCGACGATCCTCAACAAAGGCTGAAGCCGACGTACGAGAACTTTCTTTGGTGAATCCGTGCGTAACCAAGTCTCGTGACTCAGATTTAACAGGGGTGCGGCATTGTGATCCTGCGTTTGGGGGTCAAGCGGGCTACCGGCTCCCCCCGCCAGTTGCTCGCTAGATCATTTTCAAAAAGGGACTAAACATGACCAAGTTCATCTCGCGCTTCGCCAAAGACGAATCCGGCGCCACCGCCATCGAATACGGCCTGATCGCCGCCCTGATCGCCGTCGCCCTGATCGGTGTGCTCACCACCATGAGCGGCAGCCTGAAGGCCACCTTCGATCGCATCTCGACGGACCTGACGAAGGCGAACTCCGCCAAGTAACTCCTAAACAGAGTTGCAGGGATAAGGGCCGAAGCGAATGCTTCGGCCCTTTCTTTGTTTTCGGAAACCCAACCTTAAAGTCTTCCCGAGAATATGACCGACATGGACATCTTTCTGCTCATCGTGCTGGGCGTGTTTCCGGCTCTGGTCATCGTCGGAGGTCTGAACGATCTGATCACGATGAAAATTCCCAACTGGATTTCTCTGGCCCTGGTCGGCGCCTTCTTTCCTGTCGCTTTGCTGGTAGGCGCCGCGCCGGTGGATATCGCCGTCCACGTCGGCGTCGGCTTGGCTGCTCTGGTCGTCGGCATGGGAATGTTCGCCATGGGATGGATCGGCGGGGGCGACGCCAAGCTTTTGTCCGCCAGCTGTCTCTGGATGGGATTGAGCGGTGTTGCGCCCTTCCTGTTATCGACAGGGGTGGTGGGCGGCGCCTTCTGCCTGTTGCTGATGACCGCGCGTCAGCACTTCTCGGCGGTCTCGCCCTTCGTGACCCAGGGCTGGGTCGTCAATCTGATGCAGCCCAAGGGCGACATTCCGTACGGCGTCGCCATCGCCATCGGCGCCCTGATGGCCCTGCCCGAGAGCGGCCTGGTTCTGGCCTTCGCTTCGGGGCGCTAGGGCCGGGCCGACCGGCGTTCGGCGCGCTTAGGAAGCGTTAACCGATACCCGGCATGATCGTTAACGGTAGGCGTCGGGGACTGAATCCGAGATCAGAGCGCCAGCCGGAGACATTCTGGATGAAGCCCGACCGCATCGCCGTTCTGTGTATCGCCGCCGTCGCCGCCATCGGTCTGGCCCTGGTGGTCCGGGCCATGGGATCGTCGTCCAAAGAACCCGCCGCGCCCGCCGCCGCCGCGCCCGTCGAGGTCCGGCCGATGGCCAAGGTCCTGGTCGCGGCCAAGAATCTGGAACCCGGCAAGCGGATCGCCGAGGCCGATCTGTCCTGGAAGGACTGGCCGGTCGACGAGGTCGCGCCGGTCTTCATCACCGACGGCGCAACGCCCGTTCCGGCCAAGCCGGCCGCGGCCAACGCCGCCGAGAAGGCCGCCGGCGCCGTGGAGAAGGTCGCCAAGGCGGCGACCGACATGGCCGTCACCGGCGCCAAGTCCGACTATATCGGCGCGGTCGTGCGCGAGCCCATATTGGCCGGCGAGCCGATCGTGGGGCGCAAGATCGTCCGCGCCGGCGACAGCGGCTATCTGGCCGCCTATCTGGAGCCGGGGATGCGGGCCATGGCCATCGCCGTGACCGTGGAATCGGCGGCCGGCGGCTTCATCCTGCCGGGCGACCGGGTCGATGTGGTGCTGACGGCCGAGACCAGCCGCAACGGCGCGGCCGAAGGCGCCGCCAAGTCCAAATTCGTGTCCGGCACGGTGCTTCAGAACCTGAAGGTCCTGGCCATCGACCAGTCGACCCGCGCGGGCGACGACGAACAGGCCGTGGTCGGGGCGACCGCGACGCTCGAGGTCCGGCCTCAGGACGCCGAGCTCCTGGCCCAGGCCAAGGCCGAGGGCGAACTGTCGCTGGCGCTGCGCTCCTACGCCGACACCGCGGGGCCGTCGGGCGCCACGCGGCGACGCGCCGCCGCCGCCCAGCCCCAGGCCGTGCGCATCTATCGCGGCGGCGCGCCCGAGGTGGTGGCCGTTCCATGAAAGCCGATCCGATGCGCCACAGTTCGTTTCGAAAGGCCGCCGCCGTCGCCTGCGCCCTGTTGGCCGGCGCGGCGATCGCGCCCGCAGGCGCGGCCCAGACCCGCGCCGCCGTGTCGATGGGCGCGGCCCCGCAACTGATCAATCTGCCGCGCGGCACCTCCTTCGCCGTCGACCTTCCGGCCGACGCCCGCGACGTGATCGTGTCCAATCCGCAGGTGGCCGAGGCCATGCTGCATTCGCCCCGCCGCATCACCGTGATCGGCGTGGCGCCCGGCGAAACGGACGCGGTCTTCCTGGACGGCGCGGGCCGGACGATCCTGAGCCTGCGGGTGCGGGTGGACGCCGGCACCAGCGCGCTTCAGGATACGCTGAACCGGATGATCCCGGGCGGGCAGGTCCGCGCCGAGGCGGTCAACGACAGCATCATCCTGAGCGGCGTGGCGGACAATCCGGCCGCCTCGGTCCAGGCGACGCGCATCGCCGCGGCCTTCGTCTCCGCCCCGGAGAAGGTGTTGAACCTGATCACCGTGCCGGGTTCGGACCAGGTGACGCTGAAGGTGCGCGTGGTCGAGGTTCAGCGCAACGTCATCAAACAACTGGGCTTCGACACCTCGGCCGTCGTCGGGCGGCTGGGCGACACCCAGTGGCTGCTGGGCAACGCCGCCAGCTGGGGCGTCAACGGCGCCCTGCTGGGCGGGATCAGCGCCGGCACGTCGATCGACACGACCAAGAACTATCAGATGCAGGCGCCCTGCATCGGGCCGGGCTGGGAGCCCGGCGCCTTGTGTCCTTATACGGTGAACGGCGGCGCGCCGGGCGATCCGTCGAACTGGGACACCGCCCAGCCCGGCACCGGCCCTGGCTCGGACGGGCTGAACAAGGGCGAGGCCATGGTCAAGGCGTTCGAGCGGGTCGGCCTGCTTCGGACCCTGGCCGAGCCGAATCTGACCTCGGTCAACGGCGAGGCGGCCAGCTTCCTGGCCGGGGGCGAATTCCCCGTGCCGGCCAGCCGCGACGCCGAGGGCCAGATCACGGTTCAGTACAAACCTTATGGCGTGGGCCTGTCCTTCCGCCCCGTCGTCCTTTCGGGCGGGCGCATCAGCCTGCAGGTCAAGGTCGAGGTGTCGGAACTGACGTCCCAAGGCGGCCTGACCATCGGCGCGGGCACGGCGTCTTCGATCACCCTGCCGGGCCTGACCGTGCGGCGCAGCGAGAACACCATCGAAATCCCCTCCGGCGGGTCGATGATGATCGCCGGCCTGCTTCAGGAAAACAGCCGCCAGGCCGTCGATTCCCTGCCGGGCGTCACCAATCTTCCGGTGCTGGGCCAGCTGTTCCGCTCGCGCGACTATCTGATGGGCGAGACCGAACTGGTGGTCATCGTCGAGCCCTATATCGTCGGCCCGACCTCGCCGGACCGGATGCAGACGCCGGCGGACGGCCTGCGCATCGCCTCGGACAGCCAGACCATCCTCTTCGGCCAGTTGAACCAGGTCTATGGGCTGCCGAACGCGCCCCCGGCCGGTTCGGTCGGCTATGTGATCGAGTGAGCGCCCCCATGAGCCGCACGATGAACCGCACCGCCCTCGCCGCCCTTTCGACCGCCCTCGCCCTTTCGCTGGGCGCCTGCGTCGGCGGGCCGGCCAGCCTGGGGGGAGAGCCGCCGCTGACGCCGACGTCGCGCTACGTCCTTCAGGTGGAGCCGAACCTGGACCGGATCGCCCTGGCCGTGCACGACGCCGGTCTGTCGCCGGCGCAGGCCGCCGCCCTCCAGGCCCTGGCGGGCCGCTACGCCCAGGCCGAGGGCGGGCCGCTGGTGATCGAGACGCCGGCCGGCGACGATCCGGCCGCCCTGAACCAGGCCTACGCCGTCCAGGCCGCCCTGGCCGGATGGGGCGTGCCCGCCGATCGCATCCGCCTGGCCAGCTACGCCGCGCCCGATCCGCGCGCGCCGGTGGTCGTCGGCTTCGAGACCGTGCGGGCCGTCGTGCCCCAGTGCGGACGGACGTGGGGCAATCTGAGCCGGTCGGGCGACAACCAGTCCGCCTCCAACTTCGGCTGCGCCGTCACCGCCAATCTGGCGGCCCAGATCGCCGATCCGCGCGACATCCAGCAACCGCGCGCCATGACCCCCGCCGACGCCAGCCGCCGCACCGTGGTCTTCGACCAGTACCGCGCCGGCAAACAGACCTCGGCCGAGGCGGAAACCCTGATCCGGGAGACCGCCGTCTCCCGCGCGGTGAACTAAGCCATGAGCACAGCGCCCGCCCCCCGCGCCTTCGAGGCCTTCGACGAGGGTTTCGACGTGGACCTGGAGTTCGACGCCGCGCCGGCGGGTGGGCCGACCGAGGCGTCGCACGTTCCCCTCGCGTTCAGCGCCGCCCCGGAAGCGGCGCCGACCCCCGGTTACAATCCCGTCGGCGCGGTGATGGCCAGGGCCGAGGCCAGCTTGGCCGAACCCTATCCAGCGGCCCCGACGGCGACGGCCGAACCGGCCCTGGCGACGCTCGCCCCGACCGGCCTGGCGCCCGCGGCGGCCATCGGCGAGGTGTCGGTGCCGCGCATCGCCATCCATGTCTTCGCCGAGCGCCAGGACACGCTGGCGGCCGCCGAACGGGCGGCCCAAGACCGGCGTCTGTCGCGCGCCACGACCCAGATCCGCATCGGCGGGGTCGCCGCCGCCGTCGAAACCTATCAGCACGAGCCGACGCCGCCGCTGATCATCGTCGAATGCCTGAAAGATCCCCAGACCCTGTTGTGGGAGGTCGATCAACTGGCCGAGGTCTGCGACGCCGGCACCAAGGTGATCGTGGTCGGGGCGACCAACGACATCATCCTGTTCCGCGAACTGATGCGGCGCGGCGTCAGCGAATATCTGGTCGCGCCGCTGCAGCCGCTGCAGCTTATCGCGGCCATCGGCGGCCTGTTCAACGATCCGGCCCAGCCCTTCGTCGGACGCACCATCGCCTTCGTCGGCGCGCGGGGCGGGGCGGGGGCCTCGGCGGTGGCGCACAACACCGCCTATGCGATCTCGGAGCGGATCGGCGCCAACACCGTCATCGTCGATTACGACCTGCCGTTCGGCACGGCGGGGCTGGACTTCAACCAGGATCCCCTGAGCGGCGTCGCCGACGCCCTGGGCCAGCCCGACCGGCTGGACGCCACCCTGCTGGATCGGATGATGGTCCGCTGCACCGACAAGCTGAGCCTGTTCGCCGCGCCGGCCAGCCTGGATGCGGACTGGGACATCTCCACCGAGGCGTTCGAGGAGGTCACGACCCGGATTCGCGCCACCGCCCCCTTCGTCGTGCTGGACCTGCCGCATCTGTGGTCGCCGTGGATGCGCCGCACCCTGATCGCCGCCGACGAGGTGGTGGTGGTGGCGACCCCCGACCTGGCCAGCCTGCGCAACGCCAAGAACATGATCGACCTGATCCGCCAGGGCCGCCCCAACGATGCGCCGCCGCGTCTGGTGCTGAACCAGATCGGCGTGCCAGGCCGGCCCGAGATTCCGGCCAAGGACTTCGGCGCGGCCCTGGGGGTTCACGCCAGCCTGACGATCCCGTTCGACGCCAAGACCTTTGGCGCGGCGGCCAACAACGGCCAGATGATCCTGGACGCCGGGTCCAAGACCAAGGCGGCCGAGGCGTTCCAGACCCTGGCCCAGATCGTGTCGCGCCGCGAACTGCCGGCCGTCGCCGGGCCGAAGGGCAAGGGGGGCAAGACCGGCAAGGCGGAAAGGCCCGCCAAGCCCGCCGACGGCGCTTCCAAATCCCTGTTCGCCAATATGTTCAAGAAGCGCTGACGGATGTTCGGCAAGCGCACAGGCCAGCCCGGCGTCGCGGCGTCCTTGCGTTCCGCGCCTTCGCCGGCCGCGAACGAACCCGTGTCGGTGTTCAACGCCGAAAGCGTCGCCGCGCCTTCGTCCGGTCACGCGTCTGCCTATGCCTTCGCCGACGAGGACTTCGAGCCGGCGGCCGAGGCCTTCGCCCGCGCCGATGCGCCCGCCGCCGCCGCCCCGACCGCCGACCGGCTGGACGCCCTGGCGTCGCGTCCCCGTCCCAAGCCCGAGGCCCTGCGTCCCGCGACGAACCCCGCCGGAGCCGGCCCCAAGCCCACCGCTGGGCTGGAGCAGCTGAAAAAGGCCCAGGCCGTCGCCGAGATCGTCCGCGAACAAAGCGACTATTATCACGCCACGAAGACCACCATCTTCAATGCGCTGATGAACACCATCGACCTGGCCCAGCTGGCGCATCTGGACCAGAAGGCGGCGTCCGAGGAAATCCGCGACATCGTCGCCGAGCTGGTGGCGATCAAGAACGTCTCCATGTCGGTGGCCGAGCAGGAGCATCTGGTCCAGGACATCGTCAACGACGTCCTGGGCTATGGGCCGCTGGAGCCGCTGCTGAGCCGCGACGACATCGCCGATATCATGGTCAACGGCGCCGGACGGGTCTTCATCGAGGTCGGCGGCAAGGTCCAGCTGACCAATGTCCGGTTCCGCGACAACGCCCAGCTGATGAACATCTGCCAGCGGATCGTGTCGCAGGTCGGCCGTCGCGTGGATGAAAGCAGCCCCATCTGCGACGCCCGCCTGCCTGACGGCTCGCGCGTCAACGTCATCGCCCCGCCCTTGGCCATAGACGGCCCGACGCTGACGATCCGCAAGTTCAAGAAGGACAAGCTGACGATGAAGAATCTGGTGGAGTACGCCTCCATCAGCCCCGAGGGCGCGCGCGTCCTGGGCGTCATCGGCGCGTCGCGATGCAATCTGGTGATCTCGGGCGGCACGGGGTCGGGCAAGACGACGCTGCTGAACACCCTGACCGCCTTCATCGACCCGACCGAGCGCGTCATCACCTGCGAGGACGCCGCCGAATTGCAGTTGCAGCAGCCGCATGTCGTGCGCCTGGAAACCCGCCCGCCGAACCTGGAAGGGCAGGGCACCATCACCATGCGCGACCTGGTCAAGAACTGCCTGCGGATGCGCCCCGAACGCATCATCGTGGGCGAGGTGCGCGGACCCGAGGCGTTCGACCTGCTGCAGGCGATGAACACCGGCCACGACGGCTCGATGGGCACGCTGCACGCCAACAGCCCGCGAGAGGCCATCAGCCGGATGGAATCGATGATCACCATGGGCGGCTACGGCCTGCCGTCCCGGACCATCCGCGAGATGATCGTCGGCTCGGTGGACGTCATCATCCAGGCGGCGCGCCTGCGCGACGGCTCGCGCCGGATCACCCACATCACCGAGGTCGTGGGCCTGGAAGGCGACGTGATCGTGACCCAGGACCTGTTCGTCTACGACATCACCGGCGAGGACGAGAACGGCAGGATCGTGGGGCGTCACCGTTCGACCGGCATCGCCCGCCCGCGCTTCTGGGATCGCGCCCGCTACTATGGGCTGGAGCGCGAACTGGCCGACGCCCTGGACGCGGCGGAGTAAGCGATGCTGCCGATCCTCGCCGCCGTTCTGGCCTTCATCACCATCGGCGGCCTGGGCTGGGTCTTCGTCGGGGGCGAGGATTCCTCGTCCCAGGCGATCAAGCGCGCCCAGAACCTGGGCGAGGCCAACAAGAAGAGCCCGGCCCTGGCGCGAAAGGCGGCTGCCGCCAATACGCCCGAGGCGCGCCGCAAGCAGATACTGGTCCAGCTGCAGGAGGCGGACCGGCGCGAGCGCAAGGCCCGCACCACCCTGGGGTCGCGGCTGAAACAGGCGGGACTGAGCCTCAGCGTGCGCGCCTTCTACATCATCTCGGCCGCCGTCGGCGTGATCGCCGCCCTGGCCGCCCTGGTGCTGGGGCTGCCGATTCTGGTGGTGCTGGGGCAGGCCCTGATCTTCGGCCTGGGCCTGCCGCGCTGGGTCATCGGCTTCCTGGCCAAGGGGCGGATGAAGAAGTTCTCGCTGGAGTTCCCCAACGCCGTCGACGTCATCGTGCGCGGCATCAAGTCGGGCCTGCCGGTCCACGAATGTTTCAAGATCATCGCCCGCGAAAGCCCGGCCCCCCTGGGGCCGGAGTTCCAGAAGCTGGTCGAAGGGCTGGGTGTAGGGCTGACGCTGGAACAGGCGCTGGACAAGATGTTCCAGCGGATGCCGACGCCGGAACTGCGCTTCTTCACCATCGTCATCGCCATCCAGCAGAAGACCGGCGGCAATCTGGCCGAGGCGCTGGGCAATCTGTCGGCGGTGCTGCGCGCCCGGCGGATGATGGGCGAGAAGATCAAGGCCCTGTCGTCGGAGGCCCTGGCCTCGGCCGGCATCATCGCCTCCCTGCCGCCGGCGGTGATGACGATGGTGATGTTCACCACCCCGGCCTATATGATGCCGCTGTTCAACGACATCCGCGGCAACTTTCTGCTGCTGATCGCGGCGCTCCTGATGGCCACCGGCGTCTTCGTGATGAAGCGCATGATCTCGTTCAAGTTCTGAGGCGGCGTCATGGAAGGCTTCATCCGCTTCATCACCGATCCGCAGAACCTGCTCAGCATCGGCGTGGGCGTGCTGGTCTTCGCCACCGTGCTGACCCTCCTGTCGTCGATGACCGGCGGGGTCAAGCTGGACAAGCGGATGAAGGCGGTCGCCGAACGCCGCGACGACCTGAAGCGCCGTTCGCGCGCCGGCATGGCGGCGGGCCAGGGGGTGCTGCGCCATACCGACGAAGGCTTCAAGAAACGGGTCGTGGACCGGCTGAACCTGACCAAGCTGCTTGAAGACCCCAAGGTCGCCGGCCAGATGGCCCAGGCCGGCTATCGCGGCCCGCGGCCGCTGACGACCTTCTACTTCTTCCGCTTCGCCTCGCCCTTCATCTTCATGACCGTGGCGGCCTTCTACATGTTCGTCATCAAGGTCGTGGACTGGCCCACGATGAACAAGCTGACGCTGGTGATGGCGGCGGCGGTGGCGGGCTTCTATGCGCCGAACCTCTATCTGAAGAACCGCATCGACAAGCGCCGCACCTCGATCATGCAGGCCTTTCCCGACGCGCTGGACCTTTTGCTGATCTGCGTCGAGGCGGGGATGTCGATCGAGGCGGCGATCACCAAGGTCAGCCAGGAGATGGGGCCGTCGTCGATCGACCTGGCCGAGGAGCTGTCGCTGCTGTCGGCCGAACTGTCCTATCTGCCCGACCGGCGCATGGCCTATGAGAATCTGGGCAAGCGCACCAACCATCCGGGCGTGAAGTCGGTGGCGACCGCCATGACCCAGGCCGAGACCTACGGCACGCCGCTGGCCACCGCCCTGCGAGTGATGGCCAAGGAGAACCGCGACCTGCGCCTGTCGGCGGCGGAGAAGAAGGCCGCCGCCCTGCCGGCCAAGCTGACCGTGCCGATGATCCTGTTCTTCCTGCCGGTGCTGTTCATCGTCATCCTGGGCCCGGCGATCCTGAACGTCATCGACATGATGAAGTCAGGAAGCTAGCCGGCCTCGGCGGCGGTCTTCAGCCCCTCGGCCATCGCCTCGTGCGCCTTGCGGATGGCGGGTCGGTGCTTGTCGTGGAACAGTTCGCCGCGCAGGCCCGAGAACCTGACCCCGATGGCCAGGATGCAGTTGCTGGGCGCCAACTCCTCGATCTCGATATAGCGCAGGCTCTGGAACAGGAAGCCGCGCTTTTCCGCCCAGACCAGGCGCACGCGCGGCTGCCATTCGGCGACCTGGGCCAGGGATTGCCGGGGCGGCATCTCGGGCCAGGCTTCGGTCATGGTCAGGCGGCCGCCGAAGGCGATCACCCCTTCGACCTCGGCGTCGACCGGATTCCAGCGGCGCCAGCCGGGCAGGTCCGCGACCAGGTCCCATATACGGTCGGACGTCGCCCGGACCCCGATTCGCTTTTCGATGCGAGTGTCATCCATGGGTTCGCTCTGACACGGCTGGCCGTTCGAAGAAAGGCGCCAGTTGGACGCCCGTTTCCAGGTCGCTCGCCCGCGCGCCTTCAGTCGGGCTCGGCCGTCTTCAGCCGACGCCCATCGTCCAGCCCCAGCCGCGTCTTGACCTCGAACAGATCCGCCCCCGCCGGCACGATCAGCAGCTTCTTGGGCTGGGCGGCGTTGACCGCCACCACCGCCCCCTTGGGACAGATGTCGAAACAGTCGGTTCCGGTGACGACCAGTTCGCCCTTGCGCCCCGATTTGCCCTTTTTGAGCCGCAGATATTTGCGCAGGGCCTTCTTCAGGGTCAGGTCGCCGTCGGGGCCGAAACCGCCATCCAGCTTCTTGGAGCATTTGCGGCAGACCAGGACCACGTCCCGCCATTCCGTCTTCGCGCTCTTGAAGTCCTTCTGGCCCATGCGGGGAGAAATCGCCGTTCGCGGAGCCTTGCACAAGCCGTCGCGGCGCCGTCACCTGTCGGCGGGCTGAAATTTCACGGGACCTTCATATGCGCAGATTGTTCGCCGCCTTCACGCTTTGGCTGCTGTCGGCGGCCGGGTCCGCCCACGCCCAGCCTGCCGATGCAGCGGCCGTGGACGCCGCCGTCCAGCGCGTGACGCCTCAGGTGATCGCCTGGCGCCGCGATTTCCACCGGCATCCCGAACTGGGTTTCGCCGAGACGCGATCGGCCGGGATCATAGCCGACCATCTGCGGTCGCTGGGGCTGGAGGTGCGCACCGGGGTCGGCAAGACCGGGGTGGTGGGCGTCTTGCGCGGCGCACGGCCTGGACACGTCGTCGCCCTGCGCGCCGACATGGACGCCCTGCCGGTGCAGGAGGCGACAGGCCTGGCCTTCGCCTCGACGGCGACGGGGACCTATATGGGGGCCACGGTTCCGGTGGCCCACGCCTGCGGCCACGACATGCATATGGCCATGCTGATGGGCGCGGCCGAGGTGCTGGCCGGGATGAAGGACCGGATCGCCGGCACGGTGGTCTTCGTCTTCCAGCCGGCGGAAGAAGGCACCCCTCCCGGCGAGCCCAAGGGCGGCGCCGCCCTGATGATCGAGGAGGGCGCGCTGACCGATCCCAAGCCCGAGGCGATCTTCGGCCTGCACGTCGTGCCGGGCGTTCCGGGCACGGTGTTCTACCGGCCGCAGGGCTTCATGGCCGCCTCCGACCGGATCGACATCGGCCTGAAAGGCAAGCAGACCCACGGCGCCTGGCCCTGGCGCGGGGTCGATGTGATCGCGGTGGCGGGGCAGGTCATCGAGACGGTCAACACCCTGACCGCGCGCACGGTCGATCCGACCACGACCCCGACGGTCTTCACCATCGCCACCGTCAACGCCGGCGTGCGCTACAACATCATTCCCGACAGCGCGACGCTGTCGGGCACCCTGCGCACCTTCGACACGGCCCAGCGCGACGCGCTGGTCGCGCGCGCCGAGACCGCCATCGACCATGTCGCGGCGGCTTACGGCGCCACCGCCGAGTTCGGCGTCAAACAGAACGCCGCCCTGGTCTTCAACGACCCCGGCCTGTCCGCCTGGCTGGCCCCGGTCCTGAGCGAGGCGGCGGGCCAGGGGAACGCCGATCCCGCCACGCCCCCGACGACGGTGGCCGAGGACTTCAGCTATTTCCAGCAGGTCATCCCCGGGGTCTTCTATCACCTGGGCGCCAGTCCCGACGGCGTCGATCCGGCGGCGTCGGCGCCGAACCACTCGCCCGAGTTCTCGCCGAACGAAAAGGTCCTGCCCTTGGGCGTGAAGGCCCACGTCCTGACGGCGCTGCGGTTCCTGGAGCGGAGTTAGGCCCGGTCGCGGACGTCGGCCGCCGCCATCGCCTGGGCGAGTTCGGTCCATCCCTGGCGCACGACATCGGCCGACCCGTCGAATAGGGCGGCGGCATCGTCCAGCGGGGCGTCGGCCTCGATCATCGCGCGCGGCAGCGTCAGGGCCGGCATGGCGGCGACCGGCGTCATATTCAGGCCGGTGACGACCTCCCGCAACTGGCGGGCGCACTTGTCGCCGCCGTGGCCGCCATAGGTGACGACCAGGGCCGGCTTGCCCGCCCATTCGCGATACAGGTGATCCAGGGCGTTCTTCAGGGACGCCGGATAGCCCCAGTTGTACTGGGGCGTGACGAAGACGAAGGCGTCGGCGGACGCGATCTTCGCGCTCCAGGCGCGCGTGCCGTCGCAAACATAGCCGCCCTTGGCGGGCACGCCGGGTTCGGCGTCCAGCGGCAAGGGCCAGTCCTTCAGATCGACCACTTCGACGGCGGCGTCGACGATTGGTCGGCCAAGGTCTGCGATCCATTCGGCGATGGTGATGCAGCGTCGCCGGGGCCGAACGCTGCCGGCGACGACCAGAATGGTTTTTGCGTGTATCATGCACCCATTATGCGCCGAAGCGCGGGGAAGTAAAGCGTGTATAGTGCACATGAAATGGACGAGCTGGGTTCGGTCGTCCTTGAACTCGCCGGGATCGTAAACCGGCCGGATCGCGACGATCTGCTGCTGGCCGAAGCGGGCGTGAGCCTGGATCGCGCCCTGTTTCCGCATCTGGTCCGGCTGTCGGTCCGCGGGCCGACGGCGGTGGCGGAGCTGGCCGCCGAGGCCGGACGCGACCACACGACGGTCAGTCGCCAGCTGGCGAAGCTGGAAAGCCTGGGCTTGATCTGGCGCCCCCAGGCGCAGGGCGACGCCCGCACGCGCCCGGCCGCCCTGACGCCGGAGGGCGAGGCGATCGCCGAGGCGATAGGGGCGGCCCGGCGTCGGCTGCTCTCCAAGGCCCTGGCCAGCTGGTCGGCCGCCGACCGTCAGACCCTGGTCCGGCTGAACCGCCGTTTCGTCGACAGCCTCATGGCCGGTTTCCAGGCGAAATAGGGCGGGCGAGGCCGATTAGGCCGCCATGCGTTGCAGCACCGTCTCGATCACGCGCCTATAGACGGCGGTCAAGGTTTGCAGCTCGGCGGTGGGCACCCGCTCGTCGATCTGGTGCATGGTCTGGCCGACCAGGCCCAGTTCCAGCACCGGGCACAGGGCGCGGATGAAGCGGGCGTCGGAGGTGCCGCCGGTGGTCGAGGCCTCGGGGCGGCGGCCCAGCTCGGCCTCCACGGCGTCCTGAACGGCGCTGACGAAGCCGCCTGGCTCGGTCAGGAAGGCCTCGCCCGAGCACAGGTGCTCCAGCTCGATGCGCAGGCCCGTCTCGGCCTGGACGGCGCCGGCCTCGCGGTTCAGCCAGTCGATCAGGCTGTCGCCGGTATGGCGGGGGTTGAAGCGGATGTTCAGCCGCGCCCGAGCCTCGGCCGGGATGATGTTGGTCGCCGGATTGCCGATGTCGATGGTGGTGATCTCCAGGTTCGACGGCGGGAATTCGGGGTAGCCGTCGTCGAGGACATGGGCGCTGAGCCGCGTCATCAATCGCGCGATCACCGGGGCGGGGTTGGCGGCCCGTTCGGGATAGGCGACGTGGCCCTGTTTGCCGTGGACGGTGATCCAGCTGTTCAGCGAGCCGCGTCGCCCGACCTTGATCATGTCGCCCAACTGCTGTGACGACGACGGTTCGCCGACCACGCAGGCGTCGATGACCTCGCCCTCGGCGGCCAGGGCCTCGACCACCCGTTTGGTGCCGTGCAGCGCCGGGCCTTCCTCGTCCCCGGTGATCAGGAAGGAGAGTGAGCCTTGGGGCTCTCCATCGGCCAGCACGCGCGAAACGGCCGCGACCCAAGCGGCGATCGCGCCCTTCATGTCCACCGCGCCCCGGCCATAGAGGACCCCGTCCCGCACCTCCGCCTCGAACGGCCCGGCCGACCACTGGTCGGAGGGGCCGGTCGGGACCACGTCCGTATGGCCGGCGAAACACAGATTGGGCGCGGCCGTCCCGCGCCGGGCGTAGAGATTCTCGATCCGCGCATGGACGCCCTCTCCGCCCGGTCCCTCGAACGCCAGGCGGCGGCAGTGGAAGCCCAGGGCCGTCAGATGGCGCTCCAGCACCTCCATAGCGCCTTCGTCGGCGGGGGTCACGGAGGGGCGGCGGATCAGGTCCCGGGTCAGTTCGACAGGATCAACAGGTGCGCGGTTCATGCGCCTATGCTTTAGGGATGTTCCGCCCCCGCGAGAAGCCCGCGCCGCCCCGCACAATCCGAACGCCGTGACCACAGAATCCATCGACACAGGCCCCGCCGCCCCGCCCGTTCCGCCTGCACCCCCCGAAGGCCCATCCAGTCCGTGGGGCATTCGCGACTTCCGCCTGTTGTGGTTCGGCCGCGTCGTCGCCGTGCTGGCCATTCAGATCCAGTCCTCGGCCCTGTTATGGCAGGTGTACGAGATCGCCAGGCGGGATCATCCGGTCGAGCAGGCCAGCCTTTACCTGGGGCTGGTGGGGCTGTGTCAGTTTCTGCCGCTCCTGGCCTTCACCCTGCCGGCCGGGGCGATGGCGGATCGGCGCGACCGCAAGCGCACGGTGTGGATTTCCATATTGGTCGAGGCGGCCTGCGCCGGATCGTTCCTGATGATGGCCCTGCATGGCGCGCCGCCGCTCTGGGGACTTCTGGCGGTGGCGGCGGTGTTCGGGGCGGCGCGGGCCTTTCTGGCGCCGGCCAGCCAGGCCTTCCTGCCGATGGTGGTGGGGCGAAAGGCCCTGCCGCCGGCCATCGCGGCCCAGTCCATCGCCTTCCAGACCGGGGCCATCGCCGGCCCGGCCCTGGGCGGGGTGATCGTGGGGGTGAACGTGCCCCTGGCCTATGCGGTGTCGCTGGGCATGTTCCTGACGGCGGTCGCCGCCTTCATCCTGATCCGCACCAGCGGCAAGCCGGCGCCCCAGCCCAACGCCCTGTCGCCGGTGGATTCGGTCAAGGAGGGGCTGGCCTATGTCTGGAAGACCAAGATCGTGCTGGGGGCCATTTCGCTGGACCTGGTGGTGGTGCTGCTGGCGGGCGTGGCCCTGCTGACGCCGATCTTCGCGCGCGACATCCTGCATGTGGGGCCGCAAGGGTTCGGACTGCTGCGGGCCTCGTTCGGCGTGGGGGCCATGGTCATGGCCATCTATCTGAGCCGTTATCCTATCCGACAGAACGGCGGCCGCTGGATGTTCGCGGCGGTGGCGGTGTTCGGCCTGTGCACCATCACCTTCGGCCTGTCGCGCATCGTCTGGCTGTCGGGGCTGGCGCTGTTCATCGGCGGGGCGGCCGACATGATCAGCGTCAATGTGCGCCAGACCCTGATCCAGCTGGCCACGCCCGATCATATGCGCGGCCGGGTGTCGTCGGTGTCCATGCTGTTCATCGGCGCCTCCAACGAGCTGGGCGAGGCCTATTCCGGCGTGATGGTCCGCCTGCTGGGCGCGGTGGGCGCGGCGGTCTTCGGCGGCTTCGGGGCGTTGGCCGCGACCGGAGCCTGGTCGGCGATGTTCCCGGGGCTGAGGAAGGCGGACAAGCTCACTTGAGTGTCGAGTGGCGAGTGGCGCGGGCGAGAGCGAACGGCTCGCCACTCGTCACTGACCACTCGCCACTCATCTCGATCACCACACCTTGAAATGCTTCGACAGCTTCAGCCCCTGGTTCTGATAGTGGCTGCCGCTTTCGCCATACAGGCGGCTGGGGCGCTCGGTCAGAGGCTCGTAGACCAGGCGGGCGACGATCTGGCCGTGTTCCAAGAGGAAGGGGGTGTCGTGGGTGCGGACCTCCAACACGCCCTTGGAGCCCGCGCCATGCGCCTCGTCCGTGCCGAAACCGGGGTCGAAAAAGCCGGCGTAGTGAACGCGGAACTCGCCCACCGACGGGTCGATAGGGGTCATTTCGGCGGCCTGATCGACGGGAATCTCCACATCGTCTGACGAGGCCAGAATGTAGAATTTGCCCGGATCCAGCAGCAGTTCGCCGCGCCGAAGCGACAGCGGCTCCCAGAAGTCGCGCGGGTCGTGGCCGTCGATACGGTCCAGATCGACCACCCCGGCGTGGCGACGGCCGCGGAAGCCGACGATGTCGCCGCTCTGCAGGTCGACGCCGACCGAGCGCGTTTCCAGCTTGGGCGGATCGCCGGCCTTGAGCCGCAGCTGGTTCAGCCGGGTGCCGGGGCGGACCAGGATGGAGAAGGTCTGGGGCGCGACCTCCATATAGAGGGGGCCGTCATAACCCTCGGCCACATCGTCGAAACTGGCGCCCTGGTCGGTCAGCAGACGCACGAAGACGTCGACGCGCCCGGTCGAACTCTTGGGGTTGGCGCGGGCGATCAGGCCTTGCGGCAGTTTCAGCCGCTCCTGCAGCCGCACGATATAGACGCAGCCCTTTTCCAGGACGACGCCGGCGTCGGTGATCTCGATGGCGTGCATGGCTACATCGGCGATCCGCGCCTCGACCTTGCGGCGGCCCGGCAGGAAGGAGGCGCGCACGCGCCAGGCCTGGTCCGACAGGCGCAGGTCCAGGCTGGCGGGCTGGACCTGGTCGTGATCGAAGGCCGTGTCGGACGTGATGGCGCCCGTGGCGATCAGCGTCTCGATGGACTGGGCGGGAAGGATGCCGGGGCGCGGCGCCTGGAAAATGCTCATGGCGTCTGTCTCACACGGTTTTCGCGACTTGTCTTCAAGTCGCGCTTGCAGCCCGCGCGCGGCGGGGCGAGCATATAGCCCATGCACGACGGACCTGCCTATAGCGCCGAAACGAACGGCATCCTTGTTCGGGTGCGGCCCAGCTATCTGGCGGGCCAGTCCGATCCCGACGCCGGGCGCTGGGTCTGGGCCTATCAGGTCGAAATCGTGAACCTGAGCGGCCGGACGGTGCAACTGATGGCCCGCCGCTGGACCATCACCGACGCCCACGGCCATGTCGAGGAGGTGCGCGGCCCCGGCGTGGTCGGCGAACAGCCGGTGATCGCGGCGGGCGCCAGCTACGCCTATGCGTCCGGCTGTCCGCTGACGACCGACAGCGGGTCGATGGTCGGGGCCTATTTCATGACGGATGCGGACGGGCGCGGCTTCGAGGCGGCCATTCCGGCGTTTTCGCTGGATACGCCGGATGCGCGACGGGTGCTGAACTGAAATACCCTCCCCGTGAGACGCGCAGCGGGGGGATCGAGATGGCGGATGGGGCTGCGTCAACCCGGATGAACCGCAGCCCCGCCCCCTGGAGTCTCGCCGGCCGCTTGCGCGAACCGGCGAGGGGGAAGGCGGCTCCATAAGGAGCATCTGTGACGGGCGCGTGACCCGCGTGATGCGACGCGCTCAAGCAGCGAGCGACCGCGTCGCGAGCGATAGCGCCCTTTAGATGTAGCGACGCAGGCTGCGGGCCAGGTCGGAGGAGCCGTCCTTGCCGCGCTTGACCTGGGGCTGATAGGCGACGCGGGCGTGTTCGACGCAATAGACGCCTTCCGAGGCGCGGCGGCCGCAGAAGCTGAACTCGCGCGAGGACGGATCGCCGATCGGCCATTTGCACATATGGGCGCCCAGGGTCATGACCGTGGCGGTGCCCGGCAGGTCCGGCATCGGCGCCGGGACGGTCGCGGCCGGCTGGGCCGGCTTGGGCTGGACGGCTTCCAGGCGGCGCGGAGCCGAGGGTTGGGCCGCCGTCGGCGCCGGCGCGGGCGTCGCCGGGCGCGGCCGGCTGGTGCGGAAGGTCGTGGCGACGGTGCGCGCCGGCTGGGACGGGGCGGCCCGGCCCGACAGGCCCAGGCGATGCACCTTGCCGATCACGGCGTTGCGGGTGACGCCGCCGCCCAGTTGCTTGGCGATCTGGCTCGCGGACTGGCCCTCCAGCCAGAGCTTCTTCAGCGCGCCTACGCGGTCGTCGGTCCAGCCTGCGGTCATGCCACCCTCCAGCGAGTTTGGATTCAATATCTAGGGCCAGGCTCCCCCTCCGGGGTCTTGACCTACAACTAATCGTAAACCAGCCGTTAAGAACCGCAAGATGTGCGAATCATCCTGTCCACAGAAACCAGATGTTGAATCATCGTTAAGGTTAAGCTTCTTCGAGTGGCGAGTGGCGAGTGGCGAGTGGCGAGTGGCGAGTGGCGAAACGCGACCTGTCGCCCGACGCGGCGATGGGTTTGTTCCCGATCTCGCCACTCGCACTCCCTTGCGCAGCAAGGTCCCAAAGCGCATTTGGCGGCCCATGACCGATACGCCCGATCTGATCTCGACCCGTCCCGCCGGCCTGCCGCAGCCGCGCCGCTATCCGGGGATCAACTGGATCGGGGTGCAGACGCTTTACCTGCGCGAGGTGCGGCGCTTCTGGAAGGTGGGGGCGCAGACGGTGGCGGCGCCGGTGGTGACGACCCTGCTCTATATGCTGGTGTTCGTGGTGGCCTTGCAGAACGCCCGCCCGCCGCTGCACGGCACGCCCTTCGCCCTGTTCGTCGCGCCCGGCCTGATCATGATGGCCATGCTGAACAACGCCTTCGCCAATGCTTCGTCCAGCCTGATCCAGGCCAAGATCATGGGCACGGCGACCGACTTCCTGACGCCGCCGCTCAGCCCGCTGGAACTGACCATGGGCTTTACGCTGGGCGCGGCGACGCGCGGCCTGTCGGTGGGGCTGGTCACGGCGATCTGCGTCCTGCCGTTCGCGCCCCTGCATATCGCCAATCTGTTCGCGGTGGCCTGGTTCGCCCTGGCCGCCAGCTTCATCATGGGCATGGTCGGGGTGCTGGCCGGGCTGTGGAGCGAGAAGTTCGACCATCTGGCCGCGGTCCAGAACTTCATCGTCATGCCGATGACCTTCCTGTCGGGCACCTTCTATCTGGTCGACAACCTGCCCGAGCCGTTCCGCGCGATCAGCCATTACAACCCCTTCTTCTATCTGATCGACGGCTTCCGTTACGGCTTCATCGGCCATGCCGAGAGCAATCTGACGGTCGGGGTCGTCGGGTCAGCGGTCCTGATGGTCGCCTTGGGGGCCGTCTGCTGGCTGGTGTTCCGGTCAGGCTGGCGTCTCAAGAGCTAGATCGCTACCAGTTGCGGATCGCTCCTCTCCCAGGAAGGTCCGCCATGCTGTTCCGCTCGCTCGCCGCCGCCACGGCGCTTTTGGCCGCCGCGCCCGCATTCGCCCAGGAAGCCACGCCCCAGGCCGGCGACCGCCCCGATATCGCCGCCGGGGCCGCCCAGTTCGTCAAGCCCACCAACGCCGAACGCACCCAGGTCCTGGTCGGCTTCCTGACCACCCTGGGCCTGACGCCCGAGGTCCAGACTTTCGAGGGCGGCAACCGCACGACCGGCCCGATGCAGGGGTCGAACGTGGTCGTCGCCGTGGGGCAGGGCGACAAGGACATCGTGCTGACCGCCCACTACGATGCGGTCAAGCTGCGCGACGGGACCCTGTCGCAGGGCATCGTCGACAACGTCGGCGCGGTCATGGCCATGATGGAGGCGGCCAAGACGCTGGACATGGCGCTGGAGGGCCAGCCGGTCGCCCACCGCTTCGTCTTCGTCTTCACCGATCAGGAAGAGCTGGGGCTGCTGGGCGCCAAGGCCTTCCTGGCCGCGCACGGCAAGGACCGGATCGCCGCCGTGATCAACGCCGATGTCGCCGCCTATGGCCAGACGGTCATGTATGGCGAGAACAACGGCGAACAGTCGCGCTTCGTGCTGGAGACCCTGCGCAATCTGTGCGCCGAGCGCGGTTTCGACTGCATGCCCTATCCCGTCTATCCGCCCAGCGACGACCGCGCCTTCTCGGCCGCCGGCGTGCCGGTGGTGTCCCTGGGCACGCAGGACGCGGCGGGCGCCCACCAGATGTGGCTGGCCCTCAACGGCGGCGAGGACAACGGCCTGAAGGAGGGCTTCGCGCCGCCCGTGTTCCAGCGCATCCATTCGGCCGAGGATCGGTTGTCCTATCTGAAGGGCGTGGATGTGGCCCGCTTCGGCCTGTTCATCGCCGACCTGGGCCTGGCGCTGGACAAGCGGCTGGTCGAGATCCAGGCCCGGGCCGAGGCCGTCGCCGCCGAAACCGCGCCCCCCACTCCTGCGCCGGCCGGCGATCCGCAATAGGCCGCGCGATCGGCCGGTGTTGACTAACACCGGCGCGCGTCCGACAACGCCTGTCCTTGATGACTATCGGCTCCGTCGTTCAGCGGCGGGGCCGTCTCGCTTTTGGAGGTCTTGGTCCCGTGTCCACTGAACATCTGATGGGTGTCTACAATCGCGCGCCGCTGGAAGTGGAACGCGGCCG
>NZ_QFNM01000029.1 GCF_003248455.1 Brevundimonas sp. | reverse complement strand
TCTGCAAGCTGCGCAAGAAGCTGGCCACCGCCGCCGACGGCAAACACTATATCGAAACCGTCTGGGGCCGCGGCTACGTCCTGCGCGACCCGGCCGAGGGCGCCGCGCCCGCCAACGTCGCCGCCTGATCGGTCTTTCGATCGCCGATTGCAAGACGCCCGCCGGAAACGGCGGGCGTTTTCAGTTTCAGCCGGGTGTCTTGAACCCCGTCGCGATCGCCGCCGCCATCGGGTTGGGGCGGCCGAAGCTGTCGAAGGGCAGGGGCTTGTCCTCGCCGTCGTCCTTGTCGCCCTGGCGATACCAGCTGTCGGTGTCGCGCAGGCCCCAGACGGTGAAGGCGAAACGCTGGCGTTCCGGCAGGGCGGCGAAGGCCTGGGCCAGTTCGGTCACGCGCGCGGTTTGGGCGGCGATGCGGTCGGCCTGGCTGCGGAAATCCAGCCGGTCCTCGCTGCGCAGGGTGCAGTCCAGTTCCGACACATGGATGGGCAGGCCGAACTGGGCGACCTCGCGCATATAGGCGGCGATGACGCCTTCGGGGACGTCGATCCACAGGTGGGATTGCAGGCCCAGCCCTTGCAGCGGACAGCCCGCCTTCAGCAGCCGCTCGACCAGCTTCAGGAACTGGGCGCCCTTGGCCGGGACGCTCTCCTGATTGTATTCGTTCAGGAACAGGACCGCTTCGGGATCGGCCGCCCGCGCCTGTTCGAAGGCGTGCAGGATGTAGCCGTCGTGGCCGTATCGCGCGCTCCAGCGGCAGTCGCGCATCCCCGAGCCGTCGTCCAGGATCGGTTCGTTGACCACGTCCCAGCTGCGGACCTTGCCGCGATACCGGCCCGCGACCGCGGCGATATAGCCGTCGAAGGCCCGGTCGAAGGCGGCGCCGGACAGGCCCTGGAAAGCCGCCTCGCCCTGCGCATACCAGATCAGGACGTGGCCATGCATCGCCATGCCATTGGCCTGGGCGAAGGCGGCGATGCGGTCGGCCCGGTCGAAGTTCGGATGATCCAGGCCGTTCGCCAGGATGTATTCCATCTTCATCTCCCACTCGGGCGTCAGCTGGGAGACGTTGGCGCGGGCAAGCGAGACCCAGTCGGGATCGTCGATCTGGCCGGCCTTGATACAGGTCCCGAACGGGGCCGGGGCGATGGATTTCAGCGGCGGAACGCTGGGCGGCGACGGCTCGGCCGAGGCGAACCGGTCGCAGGCGGCGAGGGCCAGGGGGGCGGCGAGGATCGCGCGGCGGGAAAAATCCTCCCCCGAGGGGCGCAGCGGAACGGGCGAGGGGGACCGCGAAGCGGTGGAGGGGGCGACCCCAAACGGAGTGTCGACGTGTTGAGCAGGATCTGACGTCGAGGGTCCGTGCGGCGTCCGCCCCCTCCACCACGCTGCGCGCGGTCCCCCTCCCCCGCGATGCGGGGGAGGATCTTTTGAATCAGAGCGCACGTTTCCGCAGGCCCAGTTCGTCGAAGGCGGCGGTTTCGCGCCTGGCCTGGGCGACCAGCCGGTTCAGGCGGGTGGTCTCGGCGACGTGCTCGAACTTCTTCAGCTCCTCGAAGGCGCCGGTCAGGGCGTCGCGCGCCCCGGCCTCTTCGGCGTCCAGCACGGTCAGGTCGCCCTCGGCCTTGGCCTTCCTGGCCTTCCACCCGTTCAGATAGGCGCCCAGCATCATGCCCGCCTCGGCGTCCAGGCGGGCGCGGTCGCGTTCGGCCTCGGCCTCGGCGTCCAGCACGGCCAGGCGGACCTCGGCGCCGGCGCGGCGCTCGGCGATCTCGGCCAGGCGCTTCTGCAGCGTCTCGACCTCGTAGTTGGAGATGCGGATCAGGGATTGAGCCCAAGCGGTCATTTCGTCGTCACTCTCTGATCATGCCTTGGTTCAGGATTGCTTCCAGCCGGGTAAAGGAATCGGAAAGACGGGTGGCGTCGTCCTTGTCCTGACCCAGGAAATCCTCCAGCGCGGGGTTCAGGGCGATGGCCCGGTCCACGATGGGGTCGGCGCCGGACCGGTAGGCGCCGATCTTGATCAGCTCCTCCATATTGGCATAGGCCGACAGGCACTGGCGGGCGCGCTTGTTCAGCTCGCGCTCGGGCGGGGTCTGGCAGGCGGGCAGGGTGCGGCTGACGGACTTCAGCACGTCGATGGCCGGGAAGCGCCCGCGCTCGGCGATCTTGCGGTCCATGACGATGTGGCCGTCCAGGATGCCGCGCACGGCGTCGGCGATGGGCTCGTCGTGGTCGCCGCCGTCCACCAGCACGGTGAACAGGGCGGTGATGGGCGCGGCCGTGGTGCCGTCCGGTCGGATCGGCCCGGGGCCGGCGCGCTCCAAGAGCTTGGGCAGTTCGGTGAAGACGGTGGGGGTGTAGCCCTTGGTGGTCGGCGGTTCGCCCGCCGCCAGGCCGATCTCGCGCTGGGCCATGGCGAAACGGGTGACGCTGTCCATCAGGCACAGCACCTCCAGATCCTGGTCGCGCAGATATTCGGCGACGGCCATGGTCATATAGGCCGACTGACGCCGCTTCAGGGCCGGCTCGTCGCTGGTGGCGACCACCACGACGGCGCGTTTCAGCCCCTCTTCGCCCAGGGTCTCCTCGACGAACTCGCGCACCTCGCGGCCCCGTTCGCCGATCAGGCCGACCACGACGGCGTCGCAGGTGGCCTGTTTGGCCAGCATCGACAGCAGCACCGACTTGCCCACGCCCGACCCGGCGAAGATGCCCAGGCGCTGGCCCCGGCAGGTGGTGGTGAAGACGTCCATGGCCCGCACGCCCAGGTCCAGCCGCTCGCCCACCCGGCCGCGTGAATGGGCCGGGGGCGGGGGGGCGCGCAGCGGATAGGGGGCGGGGCCCTGGGGCAACGGCCCCTTGCCGTCGATGGGCTGGCCGAAGGCGTCGATGATGCGGCCCAGCCAGGCGGTGGAGGGGCGCACGCTGGCGGCCTGGTCGATGATGCGGATGTCGGCGCCGGGGGCTACGCCCTCGACCGGACCGAAGGGCATCAACAGGGCCTTGGAATCGCGGAAGCCGACGACCTCGGCCGGCAAGGGGGCGTGGCCGCGCCGCCCGATCTCGGCCCGGGCCCCGACCGCCAGGCGCGACAGGCCGCCGCGCGATTCGATCAGCAGGCCCGACACGCCCGCGACCTTGCCGGTGACGACCAGCGGATCGATCGCTTCGACGGCGGCGACGAGATTGCGCAAGCTTCACCCCAGGGACAGTCCCCGATCAGATGCGCCATCGTGGTTAACGACGGATGAAGCGGGCCGAAGTCACGCCTGCGTTACAACCTGAACAAGAAAGGGTTTGGCAACCAATTGGCGGGCTTATCTTGCAACCGAGGCGAGCGGACGCCTCGGAGCGAGAAGGGCGGGGGCTGTGTTCTCCAAACGACGCGACGCGCAGGTCCAGGCGCAAAATCGGTTGGCCGACCTGGACGGCAAGATGGCCGCCATCGGCCGATCCCAGGCGGTGATCGAATTCGATCTGGACGGCGTGATCGTCGACGCCAATCCGAACCTTCTGACGACGATGGGCTATACGCTGGAAGAGATCCGGGGCGCCCACCATCGGTTGTTCATGGACCCGGTCGAGGCCGCCTCGCCCGACTACGCCGCCTTCTGGCGCGACCTGAACGCCGGTCGGTTCCTGGCGGCCAAGTTCCGGCGGCTGGCCAAGGGCGGGCGCGAGGTCTGGCTTCAGGCCTCCTACAACCCGGTGTTCGGCGCCGACGGCCGGCCGGCGAAGGTCGTGAAGCTGGCCATCGACATCACCGCCCACGAGCAGGAGGCGGCGCGGCGCGAGGCGCTGCGGATCGAGGCGGAACAGGCCCAGACGGTGCTGGTCGAGGCCCTGGCCGGGGCGCTGGGGCGTCTGTCGGCGGGCGACCTGACCGCGCGGATCGACGCCGCGGTCCAGGGCGACCATGTGCGGGTGCGCGACGACTACAATGCGGCGGTCGAAAGCCTGCGCCAGACCCTGGGCCAGGCGTTGGGGGCCATCGCGGCCCTGCGCGGCGGGGCGGGCGAAATCTCCAGCGCCTCGGACGACCTGTCGCGGCGCACCGAACAGCAGGCCGCCAGCCTGGAGGAGACGGCGGCGGCGCTGGACCAGATCACCGCCACGGTGAAGCGCAGCGCGGACGGCGCGCGACAGGCCTCGACGGCGGCGGCCGGGGCTCGGACCGAGGCGGATCGCTCGGCCGAGGTGGTGCGCCAGGCCGTAGCCGCGATGGACGGCATCAAGCGCAGCTCGGCACAGATCGGCGACATCATCGGCGTGATCGACGAGATCGCCTTTCAGACCAACCTTCTGGCCCTGAACGCCGGGGTCGAGGCGGCCCGCGCGGGCGAGGCGGGGCGCGGCTTCGCGGTCGTAGCGTCCGAGGTTCGCGCCCTGGCCCAGCGGTCGGCCGAGGCCGCCAAGGAGATCAAGACCCTGATCACCACCTCGGGCCAGGAGGTGGCGCAAGGGGTGCGGCTGGTCAACGAGACCGGCGCGGCGCTGGCGGCCATCGCGGTCAAGGTGGCCGAGATGGACGCCCTGGTCTCCGAGATCGCCGCCTCGGCCCAGGAGCAGGCGACCGGCCTCGGCCAGGTCAACAGCGCCGTCAACCAGATGGACCAGGTCACGCAGCAGAACGCGGCCATGGTCGAACAGACGACGGCGGCCGCACTCAGCCTGAAGACCGAAACCGACCAGCTGGCGCGACTGGTCGAACGGTTCGAGACCGGCGAGGTCCAGCCGCGCGTCCACGACCTGTCGGCGTCCGCCCCCATCCCCCTGGCCCGCGAACGCGCCCGCATCCGCGCCTTCGCCGGCGGGGGCGCCGCGACGGCGGCGAGCCAGGATTGGGAGGCGTTCTGACCGCCTTGCATCCGCTCATCCCCGCGAAAGCGGGGATCCAGTCCTTTTGCGGGGCAGGGCGATGGGAAGGGCGCCTTGAGACCCAAGCCCGGTGTTTAACGCCGAAAGCGCTAGGTCCCCGCTTTCGCGGGGATGAGCGGAATAAGGTTCAGGCGGGTTCGATCCGAACCCGATCAGACCGCGTCGTGGCGATGGCGCCGACCGAGGCGGCGACGATGGCGGCGATGGCCAGCCACTGCTGGCCGGTCAGGCGCTCGTGCAGGACGACCAGGCCGGCCAGGGCGCCGACCGCCGGCTCGGCGCTGAGCACCACGCCGAAGGTGCGTTTGGGAATGGCGCGCAGGGCGACCATCTCCAGCGAATAGGGCAGGGCGCTGGAAAAGACCGCCACCGCGACCCCCGCCGCGATGATGGCCGGGTTCAGCAGGGCCGCCCCCGCATGGGCGACGCCGAAGGGCACGACCACCATCGCCGCCACGCTCATGCCCAGGGCCACGGACTGGCCCGCGTGCAGGTGCGACAGCCGCTTGCCGAACACGATGTACAGCGCCCAGCACAGGCCGGCGAAGGCCGCCAGCCCCATGCCGACCGGGTCCAGCGACCCGGCGCCGCTCTTCAACGGCAACAGCAGACCCAGGCCCAGCACGGCGAAGCCGATGCAGAGGAAATGGACGGGCCTTCTGGAATGGATCAGCGCCAGGGTCAGCGGCCCCATGAATTCGATGGCGATGGCCAGGCCCAGCGGAATGGTGCGCAGCGACATGTAGAAGCTGAGGTTCATCGCCCCCAGCACCACGCCGTAAAGGGCCACGGCGCCCAGGTCGGCGCGCGTCAGCGTGAACCGCCAGGGCCGAAAGACCGCGACCAGCAACAGGGCCGAAACTCCGACCCGATAGGCGCTGGTTCCCTCGGCGCCGATCAGCGGGAACAGGGTCTTGGCGAAGGAGGTGGCGCCGGCCAGGGTCAGCATGCCCGCGAACAGCGCCAGATAGGGGATCAGGCGCGCCATCAGGGGCGATCGCAAATGGGTTTTCAGGGCCACGGAAGTCATGGCCGATGGCTAACCCAATACCGCTTGCGTTTCCCGGCGTTTTTCCGCTTGAATGCGACGGAAATCGTCATGAAAGGCCGCTGTATGACGAATTTCGTCACCCTGGATGATTTCGACCATCGGCTGCTGGCGCGGGTGCGGCGCAACAACCTGGAACCGGCGCGGGTCACGGCCGAGGCGGTGGGCCTGTCGGAATCCGCCGTGCTGCGTCGACTGCGTCGCCTGAGGTCCGAGGGGGTGATCGCCGCCGACGTCGCCGTGATCGATCCCGCCCGCGTCGAACCGCGCATCGTCCTGCATGTCCAGGTCGAGATGAACACCCAGGACCGCAAGGTCATGGAGGCCTTCCAGCGCGCCATGAAGGCCAGTCCCGAGGTGCAGGGCTGCTGGGACGTGACCGGCGAGACCGACTATCTGCTGACCGTCGCCGTACGCTCCATGCAGGACTACGAGGCCTTCGGCATCCGCGAACTGGTCCCCGAAAAGGGGGTGCGCGGCTTCAAGAGCATGATCGTGATCCGCGAGGTGGTGGGATTCGACCCCGCCCGCGCCGTGCTCGAGCGGTGAATCCTCACCCTATTCCCGCCCCGCTTTCGGGGGGGATGAGCGGGAATAGGCGGCGTTGTCAGAAATCCTCGCGCACGGCCCCTTGCGGATCGAAGCCTCGGCCTATCTGTTAGCGCAACTGCAAGATCCACTGGAGACCGCCCCATGTCCGACTTCAGCTACGACGCCTCCCGCCACCTGAAGAAGGGTCGGGGCAAGGTCTATGACTCGATCGTCGACACCATAGGCGACACCCCGATCGTGCGCCTGCCGCGCCTGTCGGCGGAATACGCCGCCCAGACGGCGCCGGGGGCCGCGGTGCTGGCCAAGCTGGAGTTCTTCAATCCCATCGCCTCGGTCAAGGATCGGATCGGCGTGGCCATGGTCGAGGCGCTGGAAGAGGCCGGCCGGATCGACAAGGATACGGTGCTGATCGAGCCGACCAGCGGCAACACCGGCATCGCCCTGGCCTTCGTCGCCGCCGCCAAGGGGCTGAAGCTGATCCTGTGCATGCCCGAGAGCATGTCGATCGAACGGCGAAAGATGCTGGCCCTGCTGGGCGCCCAGCTGGAGCTGACCCCGGCCGAGAAGGGGATGAAGGGCGCCATCGCCCGCGCCCAGGAACTGCTGGACAGCACCCCGGGCGCCGTCAGCCCCTCGCAGTTCGAGAACCTGGCCAATCCCGCCATCCACCGCGCCACCACGGCCGAGGAGATCTGGAACGACACCGAGGGGGCGGTCGACATCGTCGTGGCCGGCGTCGGCACCGGCGGCACCATCTCGGGCGTCGGCCAGGCGCTGAAGGCCAGGAAGCCCTCCATCCAGATGATCGCGGTCGAGCCGGAAGCGTCTCCGGTCCTGTCCGGCGGCGCCCCCGGCCCGCACAAGATCCAGGGAATCGGCGCGGGCTTCGTGCCCGCCATCTACGATCCGTCGGTGGTGGACGGGGTCGAGCAGGTCTCCAACGACGACAGTTTCGACATGGCGCGCAGGGCCGCCCGCGTCGAAGGCATCCCCGTCGGCATCAGCTCGGGCGCGGCCCTGACGGCGGCCTTCCGCATCGCGGCGCGCCAGGAGAATGCGGGCAAGACCATCGTGGCCATCATCCCCTCCTTCGCCGAACGCTATCTGTCGACCGCCCTGTTCGAGGGGCTTTAGAGCATGGTCGTTTTAGACGGAGCCGCTGCGCGGGTCCGTCTAAAACGTGAATCATGCGCTCGCTTGGATCAGGCTCTGGCCCTCACGCCCGGTTAACCGCTCGCGTCTAGATTGGGCCCATGGGCGAACGACCTGCCATGATCGCCGACGAACCGGCGTCGCAAACGCCGCTGAAGGCGCGCCGCGCGCTGCTGAAGCGGCTGGCCGATGTCGTGTCGCTGCCCGCCAGCCGGATCAACGCCTTCGAGCGCGCCGTGACGGGCGATCTGCTGGTCGAGATGCTGCGCCTGGCCTCGCGCGAGGAGCGGCGCCGCGTCGCCGCCCGACTGGCGCCCCTGGCCGAACTGCCCAACAGCGTGGCCCGCATCCTACTGCGCGACGAGGTGGAGATCGCGGGCCCGCTGATCGAACAATGCGCCTCACTGAGCGACGCCGACATCGTCGGCTGCGCGCGCGACGCGGGGCCGGAGCATCGGCTGCTGATCGCCCAGCGGCGCGGCCTGTCGGAGATCGTGACCGAGACCCTGTTCGCCTTCGGCGAGATGGCGGTGATGGAGGCGGTGCTGCGCAACGCCTCGGCCCGGCTGTCGCAGGCGGGGATCGAGGCGGTGGTGGGCCTGAGCCGACGGTCGCCGGGCCTGTGCGGGCTTCTGCTGAAACGCCCCGAACTGAGGCCGTCGGGGGCCTATGTGATGTTCTGGTGGTGCGGGCCGGAGGACCGGCGCACCATACTGCAACGGTTCGCCGTGTCGCGCGAAGTGATGCAGGAGGCGTCGGAGGACGTGTTCGGCATGGCGGCGGGCGAGGGCTGGTCCGATCCCGTGGCGCGCAAGGCCCTGCAGTTCATCGAGCGGCGACAGCGCAACCGCGGCGCCGTCGCCAAGAGCCCGTTCGACAGTCTGGAACAGGCCGTCATGGTCGCCGGGCGCGACGGGCTGACGCGCGAGACGGCCTCGGAGATCGCCTTCCTGTCGGGGATCAAGCCGCTGACGGGGGCCAAGCTGCTGGGCGATCCGGGGGGCGAGCCGCTGGCCATACTGTGCAAGGCCACGGGGATGTCGCGCGCCGACCTGGCCAATCTGTGGCGCTCGATGCGCCGGCCCGAGACCACGGTCGACGGTCATGTCCATCCCGACTGGGAACGGGTGCAGATCACCTATGAAATGCTGGCCGTGGACCGGGCGCAGACGGTGCTGCGTTACTGGAACTGGTCTCTATCCTCGGCCCTGACGCCCGCTCTGCTTCGCGCCATACGCGACGGCGAGGACGAGGCGGTCGACGAATATTCGGCGCCCGAACGCGCGGCGATGATGGTGTTGGCCGAAGACTTCGGGCGGTGAGTTTCACCACTACAGATATGCGCAACGACGTGCATAGAGCGGTCATGACCGGCCGATTTGCTTTCGCGGTCGAATAACTCTATTAGCCGATCGGGGATGTTCCGGCCGGGGAATCGGTCGAACGCAATAAATCAGGAAAGCGACGACGCGAATGGAAGATAAGCCCGAACTGCTCGAGATGACCGCAGACATCGTGTCCGCCTATGTGGGCAACAATACAGTCTCGGCCGAGACCCTGCCGTCGCTTATCGCCAGTATCCACGCCGCCCTGTCGGGTGTTTCCAGCGGCCCGGTCGAGGCCGAACCGGAACCCAAGGAACCGGCGGTGCCGATCCGCAAGTCGATCGCGCCCGACTTCCTGATCTGTCTGGAAGACGGCCGCAAGTTCAAGTCGTTGAAGCGTCACCTGCGCACCAAATACGACATGAGCCCCGAAGAATACCGCGCCAAATGGGGTCTGCCCAAAGACTATCCGATGGTCGCCCCCAACTACGCCAAGGCCCGTTCCGAACTGGCCAAGTCGATGGGCCTGGGCCAGGGCGGCCGCAAGCCGGCTCGCACGCCGCGCGTCAAGAAATAAGCCGACGCTCTTCGGTATAGCGACGTCCGCTTCCGCAAGGAGGCGGGCGTTTTGCTTTGGGGCGTCTGCTTTACGCCGCCTGGGCGGTCCGGCGCATCCGCCAGAAGCGCAGGGTCCGCATGGCCGCGTCGCGGGTCAGTTCGCCGTACATCCGACCATAGGCGGCGGCCTTGCCCATCGGATTGTCCTCGGACCCCAGGACGGCGACGGCGTAGGTCAGATAGACGGCGCGGTCCATGTCGGCGGCCTTGCAGACCACCGACAGGGCGTCCAGGTCCTTGCGCTCCACGATGCCGCGCGCGGTGTGGAAGTCGATGTCGGCCAGTTTGGACAGGGCGATCAGGAAGGGCGTGCGGCCGTTCGAGCGCAGGAAGCGGATCAGCACCTGGGGCGTCAGCTGGCCGGCCGCGTGCAGCTCGTTCACATAGGCCAGGTTCTCGGCGTAGTCGGCCGGCAGGGCGCCGTCGTCGGTGGCGACCCGGGTGCGGCCGGCGGCCAGGGCGGCCTCCAGCAGATCGGGATCGAGGCGCGCGTTCTGTTCCAGGATCTGGTGGCGCAGCCGGGCTTCGACGACGAAATACATCTCGTTCAGCAGGTCGACCGGCAGGTTCTGGCGCTCGACGGCGGCGGCGTGCAGCGCCGGATTGACCTTGGCCCGTTCGACGGCCGTCTCGGACGCCGCGCGCGACAGCCGGGCGCCGTCGTTGCGCAGAAGGGCGCCCAAGGTGTCGTCGTCGCCGCGTTCGACGATGATGTCGGACACCGCCTCGGGCACCACGGCGCGGCCGGAGACGGCGCGCAGATGGCCTTGGCCGCGCTGTCGCACGACCTGGATCAGATCGTCGTCGGTCAGGACGGTGGAGCCGCGCAGCACCGGCTCGGCCACCTCCAGCGCGTCGTCGGCCAGACGGCGGATCAGGCTGTGGGGCGCATTGGGGGCCGTGGCGAACCGGGCGGCCAGTTCGGCGCGGACGGCCTCTTCCATCTCGTCGGACAGCTTGGCCAGGACCGCGCCGTAAAGGGCGGTCTCGCTGGGGCTGTGCTCGGGCGCGCCGAAGAAATGGTTGGTCAGCTCGCGCAGCAGCAGGCGGCGCTTGTCGCTGGATTCCTCGCCGGCCAGGGCGATCAGCTGAGGCAGGCGGGAACCGGAGACGACGGCGGTCTCGACGACGGATCGGTCGTTCATGGCAGGTCGTCGGCCTGGGTCTGGGGCGCGGCGCGCAGGGAACCGTTGGCGTTGCGGATCAGGGCGGGCGGGCCGTCGGGCTGGGCCAGGTCGTTCGACTGGGGCGTCTGGGTCATCTGCACCGGCAGGGCGTCCAGATAGGTCGGCTGGGGCGCGGAGATGGCGTCGGGGTGGCGGCCGGCCTGGCGGTGGACCGAATAGTAGCGGGCGGTCTGTTCGCCGGGCGCCAGCTGGGCCGCCTGCTGCGGCGCGGCCGCAGGCGCCGCCCCGTTCGCCGCGCCGTCCGCCGCGACCCCGGCCTGGGGCCGCATCAGCCGAAAGATGGGGGCGTCGCGGCGCGGGGCCATGGGGTCGGCGGCGGGGGGCGGGGTCTCGGCCCGGGTCTGGGTCTGGTTCTGGACCTGGACCTGAGCCGGTTCGGCCGCGCTCGGTTGGACGTCGACCGTCTGGACGGGCGCGGGTCGGGGCGCGACCTGTTCTGGGGCCGGCTGGGGGATGGGGGCCTTAGTTGGGGCCTGAACTGGGGCCTGGACCGGAGGCTGGGAGTAGGTCTGGACGGGCGCGGCCGTCGGATAGGCCTGTACCGTCGGATAGGCCTGGGGCGTGGGGGCGGTCCAGGCCGTGGCGGGCGTCAGGCCCCGGCGCGGCGTCTCGACCGAGGCGGCGGGCGGCGGGGACAGCCGGGCCAGGGGCAGGGTGCGGCTGGCGGGCGTGACCACGGGGGCGGTTTCGGCCGGGGCCGGCGCGGGCGACGGGCGCGCCCCCGCCGGCGGCTTGCCCGGCCAGGACAGATAGCGCAGCCCCGCCCCGTTGACGGGCGCCGACTGGGCGGCGGCCGCGCCGGCAAGCGCGCTTGCGGCGGTCAGGACGGCGGCGGGAACGAGGGCGCGGCGCAAAGGCGGCTCTCCGGCTGAGGCTTGTTCAACCGTCAGGATAGGCGTCACCGCTTAATCCCGCGCTAACGCCGCGTCGGGGGGGCGCCGCCCGCGTGCGTCAGCCCCGGCCGGGCAGGTAGTTGTCGGTGAAGGCGTCGCGCCAGTTCAGCCCGGCGTCATAGACCCCCGCCTTGGACGTCGCCTCGAAGAAGGCCTGCCACCGCTCGGCCGTCAGGGCGCCCAGGCCGTAGAGGGCTGCGTCGCCGCCGTCGACCACGCCCCCGTCGCGCAGCCGCTCGCGCGCCTGGTCCAGCTGGGCCTGCGTCATGTCGGGATTGTCCCGCCGGATCAGGGCGTCGCCGGCCGAGGCGTCGCCCCGGATGTAGTCGCGCCAGCCTTCGGCCGAGGCGGCGATGAAGCTGCGCAGGGCCGCGGCGTTGTCGCGCGCGAAGGCGTTGGGCGCCAGGACGACGGCGCCGTAGGACGGATAGCCCTCGTCGGCCAGCAGGAAGACCTTGGGGTCGAAGTCCGCCGCCTGCTCGATCGCATAGGGATCGCTGGTCAAAAAGCCCTGCTGCACCGCGCGCGCATTGGCGATGAAGGGGGCCGGGTCGTAGGCGTAGGGACGCAGTTGGGCGTCGGTGAAGCCATAGGTCGCCTTCAGCCAGACCCAGAAGGTCTCGATCCCCGCCTGGGCCACCAGGAACGGCCGATCGGCCAGGTCGGCGATGGCGCGCAGCGCCGGATCGGGATGGGCCATCAGGATCTGGGGGTCCTTCTGGAAGAAGGCGGCGACCGCCTTCACCGGCGCGCCCGACGCGACCAGGTTCATCGGGGTGAAACTGTTGGAGCCCATGCCCAGCTCGACCGCGCCGGCGGCCAGCAGCTGCGGCACGTTCGCCGCGGGGCCGCCCTGGACGATCTGGACGTTCAGGCCCCGCTTCTCATAGGCCCCGCTCGCCAGGGCCTGGTAGAAGCCGCCGTGATCGGCCTGGGCGCGCCAGTCCAGGGCGAAGCGCAGCCGGACCCGCCCCTGGTCGTCCACCGGCGCCTCGGACCGGCCGCAGGCGCGCAGACCCACCGCCCCGGCCCCGATGGCCGCGGCCCCCGCGACCAGGGCGCGGCGACGGGTCAGGAACCGATTCCCCGATAAGCTCATGCCCCTGATTTACGAGGCGATAGGGGCGTTGGAAAGGCGGGGCGTCAGTCCGCGCTCGCGGTTCCCGTCGAGGCGTCTCCGCCGGGCAGGCTTTCGGGCATAAGGTAGCGCACCGGCACGACGCAACGGACGCCGGCGTTGAAGGCGGGGGTCGCGGTGCTGTTCTGGACAATCCGGCGCGCATCGTCGCCGAATGCGGCGGCGGGTTGCGACTCGACCACCTCGACATTGCCCAAGGCGCCCCAGGGCGCGATGTCGAAGCGGATCAAGGCCCAGCCCTCGATGCTGCGCTGGCTGAAGGCGGCGGGATAGATCGGCTCGCGCCGCGCCTTGAACCGCTCGCCGATCTCGGCCGGGCAGTTCTGCAGCGGGTCTTCGCGTTGATGGGCGGGCGTGATCGGCGGCGCGGCCAGGGGCTGGCCCCAGCGATAATAGTTGGCGACGCAGCCCTTGCGCGCAGGCCCCGGGCGGGCGGCGCTGTCGGATATGGCGCGCCGCGTCTCGGCGTCGAGATCGGCGTCGCCCGAAGAGCCCAGGGTCTCGACCTCGGTGGTCTTGCCCTCGGCGTCTATGTTCCAGCGCACCACGGTCCAGGCGCGCGAGCCCGGCGCGGGGCGGCGTCCCGTCATGAAGTCGGGATAGGAGACGAACTTCGGCAGCCGTCCGCCCCAGCGATCGCCGCAGTCCGCGCCTTCGCCGCCCAGGCGCAAGGCCACAGCTTCGCGGATCGGGCGGGCCGTCTGGCCCATGGCGAACAGTTTCATCAGGTCCGCGGTCTCGGCTTCAGCGAGGGCTTGGGTGCGCCAGCTCAGGGTCAGGCGGCATCCGTCGCGTTTCCCGGCGGGAAAGCGCCAGCCGGCCAGCACGGCCTGAAGCGCGGCGCTATCGGCGGCGCCCACGGGCGCGGTGGACGGCTGGACGGGGCGGATGTTCAGGGGGCGACCGTCCGCGTCGATGTCGAAATCCATCAGACCGTCGCCGATCCGGCCCATTCTCGGAGACGGCGAGAAGGCCGTGGGCGCGAATTGCTCGGCCTGGATCGGCTGAACCGCCACGCCGTCGCAGCGCGCCTCGGCGGACGGCGTATTGACCACCATCGCCTCCGGGCGATCCGTGTCTCTCGCCGCCGGAATGATCACGGGCGGACCCAGATATTCGACGCGGTCCTGCGCCGCGGCGGGCGAGGCGATCAGGACGAGGGCGGGCAGGAGGGCGGCGCGCATGGGTTTCTCCGATTGCGCCCTATGGCTGCGGCACGGATCGACGTCTGTCTAGCGCGGTGATGTGAAGCATGGCCCCAATTGAGCGAGGGGACGAAGCGTTCGGGCGGACCCGTCGGCTTCGTCCCCTCGCCAAGTCCGGGTTGGACTTGGCCGTTCGGGTCAGGACCTCGGCCTGGGCGTCGTCGCGGGCGAACCCGAGAGGACGGTCGGCTGTATCCTGTCGCGCTCCTGGTCTTGGGTCCGATGCGGCATTGCGACCGCATCGTCCGTCGATCCCGATCCGGTTCCTCTTTCCCTCGTCGATCCGAAGACCGTCGAAAGATCGAAGCCTTGATCCCGCCTGTCGCACGTTACGATCCGAAGACCGCCCGAAGCGCCGGGTCGGAGAGCCGGGCCGGTTCGCTCGACGTCCGGGGTCTCCCCCGGATTTCCGCGCCGCCGTGTCCCTTGGCCTGTTGACGTTCCGACGAAACCGGCTATGAGGCAAGCGCCCGATTTCGCCCCGATGTGCACCAACGGCCCGGCGGCGGTGGACAAGCCTGTTAATATCGGTGGACGGATCGAATTCGCGGTTGCGGATCAGCGGTTTGAATTGTCCACAAGAAGCCTGCGGCCCTGGCCCCTGTCGAGATGATCCGCGGGTCCGCCGCTGCAACGACTTCGGGGGCTGCGGGTTCTGTTTGATCGGCGATGCGGGTCCAAGGGGAGCTCCATGTCCGCCACTGTGTCTGGAGGCGCCTTGTCCATCGGCTTTGATCGCGATCAGCTGACGCAGATGTTCGCCCATGCGCCCGGTTTCATGGCGCTGCTGGTCGGACCCGACCATCGGTTCGAACTGACCAATCCCAACTATCAGAAGCTGATCGGCCATCGCGACGTGCTGGGACGACCTCTGGTCGAGGTGCTGGCCGATGCGGTGGACCAGGGCTATCTGGACCTGCTGGACCAGGTCTATCGCACGGGCGAGGCGCACCGGGCCGAAAGCGCCTTCTACGCCGTCCAGGCCGCGCCGGGCGGCGAGGTCAGGGACTGCTACGTCGACTTCGTGTTCCAGCCGCTGAAGGACGCGGCGGGGCGGGTATGGGGCGTTTTCGTCCAGGGCGTCGACGTCACGGCGCGGTTCCAGGCCGACCAGGCCCTGGCGCTGAGCGAGGCCCGTTACAGCGCCCTGTTCGCCGCCATGGCGACCGGCTTCTGCCTGATCGAGATGAGGTTCGACGCGGACGACCGCCCCGTCGACTACAAGATCCTGGAAGGCAATGCGGCTTTCGAGGAGATGACCGGCCTGGTCGATCCCTACGGCAAATGGGTCAGCGAGATCGCGCCGGGCCTGGAGCGGCACTGGTTCGAGCTGTACGGGCGGGTGGCGCGCACCGGCGAGCCCGCCCGGTTCGAGAATCCGGCCGACATCTTCGGGCGGTGGTACGACGTCCAGGCGCTGCGGATCGGCCCGCCCGACGCCGGCCAGGTCGCGATCCTGTTCAACAACATCACCGAGCGCAAACAGAGCGAGGCGCGCCAGAACGCCCTGCTGGAGCTGAGCGACGCCATTCGCGACCTGACCGACGCCGGCGACATCGCCCAGGCCTCGGCCGAGGTCCTGGCCCGGACCATGGGGGTCAGCCGCGCCGGATACGGCACGGTCGACACGGTCGGCGAGACCATCACCATCGAGCGCGACTTCAACCAGCCGGGCGTGACCAGCATCGCCGGAACCCTGGCCTTCCGCGATCATGGATCGTACATCGACGACATCAAGCGCGGCGAGACGGTCGTGATCGCCGACGTCGCCCAGGACCCGCGCACGGCCGCCACGGCCGAGGTGCTGAAACGCATCAGCGCCGGCTCCTTCGTCAACATGCCGCTGATGGAGCAGGGCCGGGTGGTGGCCATGGTGTTCGTCAACAACGCCACCCCGCGCGCCTATGGCGACAGCGACCTGCGGCTGATGCGCGAGGTGGCGGAACGGGTGCGGCTGGCCACCGAGCGCGCCCGCAGCGAGGCCGCCCTGCGCGACAGCGAGGCCCAGTTCCGGGTCTTCGCCCAGGCCACGCCGAACCAGATCTGGGCCAGCTGGCCGGACGGGTCGCTGTACTGGTTCAACCCGCAGGTCTACGCCTATAGCGGCCTGGGCGAGGGCGAACTGAACGGGATCGACGCCTGGGCCCGGATCGTGCATCCCGACGACCTGGCGCGCGTGGCCGAGAGCTGGTCCCGGTCGCTGGCCAGCGGCCAGGTCTATGAGGCCGAATTCCGCATCCGCCGCCACGACGGGGCCTACCGCACCTTCATGTCGCGCGCCGAGCCGGTCCATGACGAGGAGGGCCGGATCACCCGCTGGGTCGGCTCCAACATCGACATCGAGGACCTGCGGCGCCAGGCGGCCGAACTGGCGCGCTTCAACGAGACGCTGGAAGACCAGGTCGCCGAGCGGACCAGCGCCCTGATGCAGGCCGAGGAGGCGCTGCGCCAGAGCCAGAAGATGGAGGCGGTCGGCCAGCTGACCGGCGGCATCGCCCACGACTTCAACAATCTGCTGGCCGGCATCACCGGCAGCCTGGAGATCATCGGCAACCGCATCGCCCAGGGGCGGTTCAACGACGTGGAGCGGTTCGCGGCGGCGGCGCAAGGGGCGGCCAAGCGGGCGGCGGCCCTGACGCACCGGCTGCTGGCCTTTTCGCGCCGCCAGACGCTGGACCCCAAGCCGACCGACCCCAACCGCCTGATCCGCGGCATGGAGGAGTTGATCCGGCGAACCACCGGGCCGGGCGTCCATCTGGAGGTCGTGGCCGGGGCCGGCCTGTGGCCCGTGCTGGTCGACGCCCATCAGCTGGAGAACGCCGTCCTGAACCTGTGCATCAATGCGCGCGACGCCATGCCCGACGGCGGGCGGCTGACCATCGAGACCGGCAACCGCTGGATCGACGCGCGCGCGGCCAAGGTCCAGGACCTGGAGCCGGGGCAGTATGTCTCCATCTGCGTCAGCGACACGGGCGGCGGCATGGCTCCCGAGGTCGCGGCGCGGGCGTTCGAGCCCTTCTTCACCACCAAGCCGCTGGGCGAGGGGACGGGGCTGGGGCTGTCGATGATCTATGGCTTCGTGCGCCAGTCCGGCGGGCAGGTGCGCATCTATTCCGAGCCGGGGCAGGGGGCGATGATCTGCCTTTATCTGCCCCGCCACCTGGGCGAGGTCGAGGAGGGCGAGCCGGTCCCCGAGATCGCGGAGGCGCCGCGCGCCCTGGCCGGCGAGACGGTCATGGTCGTGGACGACGAGCCGACGGTGCGGATGCTGGTCGCCGAAATCCTGCACGAACTGGGCTATCAGTGCATCGAGGCGTCGGACGGGGTGACGGGGCTGAAGCTGTTGCAGTCCGGGGCGCGGATCGACCTGCTGGTGACGGACGTGGGCTTGCCGGGCGGGATGAACGGGCGCCAGATGGCGGATGCGGCGCGGCTGGACCGGCCGGACCTGAAGGTGCTGTTCATCACCGGCTACGCCGAGAACGCCGTGGTCGGCAACGGCCACCTGGACCCCGGCATGCACGTCATGACCAAGCCCTTCGCCATGGAGGCCCTGGGCGGGCGCATCCGCGAACTGATCGAAAGCTAGGGGGCCCCGCGCCCTTCGTCAGTCCCCGAGCCGGGCGTCCAGCCAGGTGCGGATGGCGCGGCGGGCGCCCCGGGCGGCGGGGCCGCCGAAATGCAGGAATCCGTGCGGGACCTGGGGCGCGCGGATCAGATCGGCCTCGGACGCCTCGCCCCAGCGGGTCGCCATCAGCAGACTGTCCTCGAACAGGGGGTCGTATTCGCCGGCCAGGAACAGGGCGGGCGGCAGGCCGGTCAGGTCGGCATACAGAGGCGAGACGTCGGGCTGGCGCAGGCCCGCCTCGTCGCGGTCGGGGGCCAGGCGGGCCAGGTCGGCCCGCATGGTCGGGCCGTCGAACAGCAGGGTGTCCGGGCCCGCCGACCGCACGCTCTCGGTCCCCGACAGGTCGAAGACGCCGTAGACGAAGACGCAGCCCTTCACCAGGTCGATCAGCCCCCGGTCGCGCAGGGCGACGGCGGTCAGGGCGGCCAGATGCCCGCCGGCGGATTCGCCCGCGATGAACAGGGTCGCGGCGCCCAGCCGGTCGACGTTGGTCACGGTCCAGTAGGCGGCGGCCAGGCAGTCGGCGATGGCGGCGTCGATATAGACCTGGCGACGTTCGGACAGCAGGCGGTAGTCGACCGAGACGACGCAGAAGCCGTGATGCGCCAGATGGGCGTTCAGCCGGTCGTTCAGACCCGCGCTGCCCAGCACCCAGCCCCCGCCGTGAATGTCCAGGATGACGGCGCGGGGGGTTCCGCTGGGGTGCAGGATGCGCAAGGGGACGGGATGATCGCCGTCGGTCTGGACGATCTCGACCGTGACGCCGCGCTTCTTCAGGCGGGGGGTGGTGACGCGCCCGGCCGCCGCATCCAGCCACAGCGACAGCCGCTGGCCCGCATCGATGCGCCAGCCGTCGGTGCGCAGGCGGGGCGCGCGGGCCAGGGCGGCGTTGATGCGCCGCACGGCCGCCTCTTGAGGCGGGGCGAAGTCGACGATGTGGGTGCGCAGGGTCATGAAGCGTGAGTGTGCGGCGGCGGGTTTGGTTTCAAGGGGCCGAAGCCCGCTTTCATAGACCGTCACCCTCGGGCTGTCCCCGCGGCCGGACGCAGGCCATCAGGCGCGCAACTGGTCCAGCAGGCTTTCGCCGTCCCATTCGCCCCAGCGCGCGGCGATCCGGCCGTCGCGGCAGTGCAGCATCTCCAGGCCGCGAAAGTCCAGGGTCAGGCCGGTCGCCGCAACGCCCATGAAGGGTGCGGCATGGCGGCCCGTGGCGGACCAGCGCACGACGACCTTGGCGGCGGCCTCGTCTATGACCAGATCCTCGATGCGGGCATGGAAATCGGGAAAGGCGCGGTAGAGGGCGGCGACGCCGTCGCGGAAGCCTTCGCGGGTGGACGGGCGCCCGGCGGCGGCGTGATCGACGAAGTCCGGCGTGTGCAGGGCGGTGAAATCGACCAGGTCGGCGCCCTGCCAGAAGGTCATCCAGCGGCGGGCCAGAGCGTCGAGTTCGCTGCGGCTCATGTCGCCAGCGCAGCCTTCTTCTCTTCCAGCTCCAGCCATTCCATTTCGGCGGATTCCAGGTCGGCGCGGGCTTTTTCGGCGGCCTTCATGGCGGCGTCGAAGGCCTTGGGGTCGCGGGCGTAGAGGGTGGGGTCGGCCAGGGTCGCGTCGTGTTTGGCGATGATCGCGGGCAGCGCATCGATCAGGGATTCCAGCTCCTTCAGGCGGTGGGCGTCCTTGAAGGAGAGTTTGGCGGTCTTCTTGGGGGCGACGGCGGGCGCGGGGTTGTCGGCGGCGCGCTGAGCGGCGGCCTTGTCCTGGGGGCGGGGGTTGGCGCCGGGCTGGAGGAAGCCGGGGTTCTGGCGGATGAAGTCGGTCCAGCCGCCGGGGGTCTCGACGATGTCGCCGCGCCCGTTCAGGGCCAGGGTCGAGGTTGACAGGCGGTCGATGAAGTCGCGGTCGTGGGACACCAGGATCAGGGTGCCGTCATAACCCTCCAACAGCTCCTCCAGCTTGTCCAGCGTGTCCATGTCCAGGTCGTTGGTCGGTTCGTCCAGCACCAGCAGATTGGCCGGCTTGGCCAGGGCGCGGGCCAGCAACAGCCGGTTGCGCTCGCCCCCCGACAGGGTCGAGATCGGCTGGCGCAGCTGGGCCTCGGAGAAGAGGAAGTCCTTGGCGTAGGCGGCGACGTGCTTGGACACGCCGCGCACGAGAATGCTGTCGCCGCCGCCCGGCGTCAGGGCGTCCCACAGGGTCATGTCGGACTTCAGCCCCTCGCGCGACTGGTCCAGATAGACGGGCTCCAGATTGGCGCCCATGCGCACCGTGCCCTCGTCCGGGGCCAGTTCGCCCAGCAGGGTCTTGACCAGGGTGGTCTTGCCCGCCCCGTTGGGACCGACGATGCCCAGGCGGTCGCCGCGGATGATGCGGGTGGTCAGGTCCTTGAACAGGGTGCGGCCGCCAAAGCCCTTCGAGACGTGCTTGATCTCGGCGACCAGCTTGCCCGAGGTCGCGCCGGAATCGACGCCCAGGGACAGTTCGCGCGGGACGTCCTTCATCTTCTCGGCGCGCTCGGCGCGGAGCGCCTGGAGCGAGCGGGCGCGGCCTTCGTTGCGGCTGCGGCGGGCGGTGATGGAGGAGTAGAAGGTGGCGGTCTCGCGCTCGATGGTCTTGGTCAGGCGGCGCAGGGATTCGGCCTCTTCCTCCAGCACCTTGGTCGACCATTCGTCGAACTGGACGAAGCCCTTGTTCAGGGTGCGGACGCGGCGGCCTTCCAGCCAGTGGACGGTGTCGGTGACGCGGTTCAGGAAGGCGCGGTCGTGGCTGACGACCAGCAGGGCGAACCGGGCCGAGATCAACTCGTTCTCCAGCAACTCGATGGCCAGGATGTCGAGGTGGTTGGTCGGCTCGTCCAGCAGCAGCAGGTCGGGCTCTTCGGCGAAGGCCTTGGCCAGGGCGGCGCGGCGGGTCTCGCCGCCCGACAGCCCTTGAGTGGACTTGGCGGGGTCCAGGCCGAAAGTCGCCAGCCAGGCCTCGGCGGTCCAGCTTTCGGCCTCGCCGGCCGAGGCGTAGTCGAGCAGGGTCCACTCCTTCGTCGCCCTATCGCTTGCGCTACTTGAGGGCGGGCTGAGATCCGGCTCTTGCGGCACATAGGCGAAGCGGACAGCGGATTGGACCGAGCGGTCGCCGCTATCCGGCTCGACCAGGCCCATGACGACCTTCATCAGGGTGGACTTGCCCGCGCCGTTGCGCCCCACAAGGGCGGCGCGGCTGCGCGGTTCGACCGCCAGGTCGACGCCGTCGAAAAGGGGGCGCTGGCCGTCCTGGAGGCGGACGTCCTTGAGCGCGACGAGAGGGGGTCTGGCTGCCATGGGCGGGCATATAGCGACAGACCGGCGCTTCGGCCATCGGCGTTGACGCTTTGGGCCGGACCGGCTGTAGGTCGGGCGATGGGCGAACGAGGCGCGGCATGAGCATGATCACCTGGGCGGCGCTGCTGGGCGCCATCGCGCTGGAGGTGGCGGGGACCAGCCTGCTGCAGGCCTCGCAGCAGTTCTCGCGGGCCTGGCCGACGGCGGGGATGGCGGCCTGCTACGGCCTGGCCTTCTATCTGCTGTCGATCGCCCTGCGGCAGATGCCGGTGGGGATCGCCTATGCGATCTGGAGCGGGCTGGGGGTGGTGCTGATCTCGGTCGTCGGGGCGGCGGTCTTCCGCCAGAGACTGGACCTGCCGGCGATGGCGGGGCTGGCCATGATCGTGGGCGGGGTGGTGGTCATCAACCTGTTCTCCAAGACCGTGGGGCATTGATTAGATCCTCCCCCGCAAGGCGGGGGAGGGGGACCGCGCGCAGCGTGGTGGAGGGGGCGGACGCAGACTGGGTGTGAACCGTTTTGCACCGCGCGCGCCTTCGCCCCCTCCACCGCTTCGCGGTCCCCCTCCCCCGTGAACGGGGGAGGATCTAGAGGGACAGGATGTATTCTGCGACGGCGTCGGGGTCGTTCAGGGCGGCTATGGGTAGCAAACACACCTAAGCTGGATTAAGTCGGTTCCCTCGGCAGTTCGAGGGCTTACGTGGCGCTTGGCAGGAAAAACAGCGGGAAGCAGCTGACGGGCCACCTCAAGACGCTTTACGCGCGCTTGGGCGGCGAACTGAGGTGGATCGAGAACCCGCCGAAGCTGCGGCAGAGAAAGTGGAGAGGCGGGGACGCTTTCGCCGCCCAAGCCGGCGAGCGGGAAGCGAGGGCCGAAGAGATCAGGCAGGCCCTCCCTCATGTCATTTACGTCATCCAGATGTTCGAGCCCGACTGGGACCCCGAGCAGGAAAAGCTGATCAGACCGCTCCGCCGGGGACCGAACCGGCCGCCGCATGGATGGGCAGACGCGGCCTTCGATATCCTGAGAGACGCCGATGATTGGCTGACGGTCCGCGAGATGCTGGATCGCATCGTCGAGCGCCATGACCTCAGCATCGATGATGGTCCCGCCCACGTGCAGGCCTACGGCGCTATCAACGCGGCCTTGCAGCGTGCGACGCACGGCCTGGTGAACGACGGGGGTCAGCCGCCGCGATGGGCGCTCAGGTCACGACAATCCGGCGACGAAAGCGTCAGCGGCGCTGGCGGGGACGGTTCTTAGGCGGAGCCGGCTGCCATCCGGCGACCACCGCTTCGCGGAAGCGCTGGCGCACGTTCGAAAGCAGACGGCCAAACGGCGAAGGGGTGCGGTCGCCGATGTTCAGCGGGGCGGCGGTGCGCTTCAGCATCTCCTTCTCCACCGCCCTGTGATAGCCGCACACCTTGTAGCCGATCATGACTTCGCGCCGCAGCCACTCATTCAGGGCGGCCTCGCTCGCCTGACGGCTTCGGAGATCGCCGACCTCGCCGGTCGCAGCGATCCAATGGATCGCCAGAACAGACTGCCGGAACGGCGAGTCGTCGATGTCGCCGAGGAGGTGGGCCGTGACCCGTTCGCGCAGGCTATAGCCCTGCCCAATGTAGCCGTTCCGCCACACGCCGTGGTCCCAAGCCGGCAGTTGCGGGTCAGGGAAGTAGCCCGCCAGATTGAACAGGCGTTCGCCGCTCTGAAGAAACAGGCCATAGACGCCCGGGCTCAAGGGCATCGCCTTCGGGTTGTCCATGAAATGGGCCGCCGACATGAACTCAAAGCCCTCGCGCCAGCGGGTCGCGGACCGGGCATCGGCCAGTCGCGGGGTTTCGGGCTCTCCGGTCTGGCGCCGCGCCTCCTTGCGCGCCCTGCGGCGCTCTTCGTTGCTGGGCGGGCTCCATTCCGCCGACTTGCCGGTTTCGTCGACGATCTGGCACCGGCGCTTGCTGCCCCCGTCCTTCTTCTTGAGGAAGTAGCCAGCCATGGGCGAGCGGCCCGGCGCCATCATCGCGCCCATCAGGGCGGCGAAGCCGTCGTCCTGGCTGTGGCTCACGTGGGTCAATCGCCAGGTCAGTTGAGCCGCGTAGAGGTCCAGGTAGTTGCCGATGATCCGCCGATAGATCATCCGCATCCCTTTAAGCACGCGAAAGCCGCTCTCGGCCCAGTTGGTGCACGCCTCCGGCGTGTAAAAGTGCTGTTCGTGGATGACCCTCTTCAGCGCGCAGTGGAAACGGATGTCGCCCCATGGGCCGCCGTCGGAGAACACGACGGCCTTGGGGTCTACCACCTCAACGAAGAGAGGAACGGGGTGCTGCTCCTGCTTGGTGACCCAAGCGCGGGCCGGACCGGACCGTTGCCGGGCGAGAGTGACATGCAGCGTACGATCAGGCGCACCAAAGGGATAACGGTAGTGGTCCTTTTCGCCTCGGACGTTTTTTGGGCGGATGTAACCCTTCAGTTCCGTTCCATCGATCTCGATCTCGTCGGTCAGGGGCGTGCGCCGTTCCCAAGCCTGCATGGCCGACCTGATCTTGTGAAGCCAGACGAAGATGGTCTTGTAGTTCTTCACCTTGGCGCGAAGGTCGCGCCTGATCTCGCGGGCGCTGCGCGCCTGATAGGCGATGTTGAACTGCGCCAGGATCAGCAGGATCGTCTTGAACGGCAGCTTGCGATAGGCGAACGGCGTATTGGTGGTCAGAGTGAACTGCCTCAGGCACTGCTTGCACTTGAAGAGCTTGCCGTCCCGGTAGGTCCATGCGGCCGGCGAGCCGCAGTGATTGCAGCAGGGTTCACCGCCGTTTTCGGCGAATCGATAGCGACGAAACAGCGCGCGCGCGTCATCCTCCGAGAGTTCGGCGATCTCGGTTGGCGTCACGGCGAGAGCCGGGCCTTCGAGAAGAGCAAGTGAGGTCAACGCACATATGAGAGAAATGTCGCGTATGTGCGATACCTATCGTGCCGGTGCGCGTCAAGGACTTTGTCGCGTATGTGCGATGTGCATCGCTCAAAAGCGCGCTAAGTCGCGCGGATTGATCGTCGCGGCGGATGGTGGCATCAATGGCCATGGCTGAATCCATATCGCCCACCGTCGATCTCGAAGATGTCGAGAATTCCTGGCGCGAGAAGGCGCGAACCCTTCTGCGGGTTGAACAGCGTCGCCAGAATCTGACCTATGCGGACATTGCGAAGCGTATGCAGGCGATCGGGGTCTCGGAAACCGAGGTCAGCGTCCGCAACAAGATCAGTCGGGGAACATTCCCGGCGACCTTCATGCTCCAGTTCATGCACGTTCTTGGGATCGACCTGATCCCCTTCAAGCCGCAAGTGACCGGCGAAATCACGCTGTCGCCCGAGTTGCTTGGAAAGATGCCCCAAGTCGTGATGACGCCAGAATTGATGGCGGCGCTGGTTAGCCTGCCGAAAAAGGACTAGCCGGGGCCAAATTGGCGGACGCTGGCGCGACGCAGGCACCGCAGTCAGGGCCGCCTCGGTGGACCCCGCACTCAGATCAGCAGACGGTAGCCTACGCCCGGCTCGGTTTCGATGAGCCCGGGATTGGCGGGGTCGATTTCCAGCTTTTGTCGGAGCTGACCTACGACGACACGTAGATATTGCGTGTCCGTGGCATGGGCTGCTCCCCAGACGGCGACGAGCAGGTCTCGGTGGCCGATGACCTTTCCTGCGCTCCTGACGAGGACCGCCAGCACATCGAACTCCTTCGGCGTGAGGCGCACATGGGCATCGCCACGCGTGACTCGGCGCTGCTCCAGATCGATGCGAACGTCGCCAATCTCCAGCGGTCCACAGGTGACGGCGCGGTCGGGCGTCTGACGAAGGCTCGCCCGCAGTCGCGCGAGCAGTTCTCCGACCCCGAACGGCTTCTCGACATAGTCGTTGGCGCCGAGGTCCAGCGCCGCGATCTTCTCCGCTTCGCGGTCGCGGGCGGACAGGACGATGATCGGCCCCGTGTAGAACTCGCGCGCGCGCGTCAGCACGTCCTTGCCGTCCATGTCGGGCAGGCCGAGGTCCAGCACGACCGCGTCGGGGCTCCAAAGGGCGATGCCGCGCAGGCCTTCCTGTCCGCTGTCGGCGCGCTTGGGCTCATAGCCGGCGGCGTCCAGCGCCGGCGACAGGAAGCGGTGAATCTGCGGCTCGTCGTCGATGACGAGGATTTGCGGGCGGAGCGCGGCCATGCGGAAGGCTAAAGCAGATCGGGATGAGTGGCGATGGACTTGGGCAGGCTGATCAGGATGCGGGTGCCGTGGCCATCGTGGATCGGGCTGGCGGCGGCGATGCGGCCATTCATCGCCTCGACGAACCCCTTGGCAATGGCCAGTCCGAGCCCCGCGCCCTTGGACCGGTCCGGCTGCTCGTCCATGCGCCGGAACTTGTCGAAGACCCGCTCCAACTCTTCGGTGGGAATGCCTTTCCCTTCGTCTTCGATCGAGATGACCACCGAGCCCCGGTCTTCATAGGCGGCCAGTTCGATGGTGGTGTCGTCGGGGCTGTAGGCGATGGCGTTCTCAAGGATGTTGACCAGCGCCTGCTCCAGCAAGGCCTGGTCGGCCTGGACGGCGCTAAGCTGTGACGGAAAGTCTCGGGCCAGGCGACGGGCGCCAAGGCGGCGCGAAACCCGCTCGGCCGCCGCGTTCAGCACGTCGCGCACGTCGGTCCAGTCGGATCGGACGCTGAGCGCCCCGCCCTCGAGGCGCGTCATGTCGAGCAGGTCGCCGACGTAGCGACTTAGGCGCTCGGCTTCCTCGCGGATGCTGAGCAGCAGGTCTCTGCGGACGTCCGCCTTCAGGGTCGGACCGTAGTCGATCAGCGTGGTGGCGGCGCCGAGGACGGTGGACAGGGGCGTGCGCAGGTCGTGGCTGACGGAGTTCATGAGCGCGCCCCTGAACCGATCAGTGCGCCGCAGGGTCTCGGTCTCCACGGCGTCTCCAGCCAACTGGGCTCGTTCCAGCGCGACGGCCCCCTGTTCCAGCAAGGCCAGGGCCAGCCGCTCCTCTTCAGAGCCTGACGCCAAGGCGTCGGCCTCAATGCCCGCCACCCCGGCGCGGGAGCGAAGGCCCTGGAGGGGCCGAAAGGTCCAGCTGGTCTGCGGCAGGGTGCCTGTCCCGTGCCCTGCTGGCTCACCGCGCTCCCAGGCCCAACGGGCGGCAGCCATGGCGGCGGAGCCCAGGGTCTCCAGCGTCGGCGCCCCGGCGACTGCCACAAGATCGTCGTCCAAGGGCAGCAGCACCACCGCCTTCGCGCCGGCGGCAGCGGCGGTCTGTTCCGCCAGAACCCTGGCGGTCGCCAGTCGATCTTCGGCGGCGGCCAGACTCTGGCTGGCGGCGAGCAGGGCCGACACGGCCGACGCCCGGCGCTGGGCATTGCGGGCCTGGTCCCGGACCCGTCCCGCGAGGCCGCCGGTGACCAGGGCCACCGCCCAGAAAACGACCAGAGTCAGGATGTCGGTGGGCGATCCGATCAGGAAGGTGTAGCGCGGTTCAAGGAAAAGGAAATTGTAGGTGAGGAAGGCCACCGTCGCCGCAACGAGGGCTGGTCTGAGGCCATAGAGGACGCCCGCCGCCAATACGGCGGACAGGTAAACGACCCCGAGATCGACGCGCTGGAAGGTCCGATCCAGGATAACGGCGATGCCCGTGGCGACGACGATGAACGCCGCGCCGGTCGCATAGCCCTGCCAGGCGAGGCGGCGGCGAGCCGACGTGCTGGCCACGGTCTGGGCCGATCCGCTCTCTCCCTCGGTGATGACGTGGATCGCCGTCCCTTTGCCCGCGCGCAATAGCTCGGCGGCCAGAGAACGCCCCATGATTTCGCTGATCCGGCTGTCGATGCCCTTGCCGATAACGATCTGGGTGACATTGGCGCGGCGGGCATAATCCATCACAGCCTTGACCACGTCGTCGCCGGTCAGCAGCACGGTGCGACCGCCGAGCTGTTCCGCCAACATGAAGGCTTCGCCCAGCCGCGCCGCGCCGACGGCTCCCGGCACGGGACGGCTGGGACGCTCGACGTGGGCTACGGTCCACGGCGCGTCCATCATCATGTCGGACAGTCGCCGCCCAGCCCGGACGAGGGGCGACGCCATGGCGTCGCCGCCGACCAGGACAAGAATGCGCTCGCCCGCCGCCCAAGGTCCTTCCATACCGCGATCGCGCAATGTGGCGACCAGTTGATCGTCTACAGTCTGGGCGGCCCGGCGAAGCGCCAGTTCGCGCAGGGCGATCAGGTTCTCGACCTTGAAAAATTTGTCGGCCGCCAGCCGGGCAGTCTCGGGCACATACACCTTGCCCTCGGCAAGCCGCTGGCGAAGTTCGTCAGCGGTGATGTCCACCACCTCGATGTCGTCTGCACGGGACAGGGCGCTATCTGGCACCGTCTCGCGCTGGCGCACGCCGGTGATACGCAGGACCACCTCGACTAGGCTTTCCAGGTGCTGGACGTTGAGAGTCGTCCAGACGTTGATGCCGGCGTCCAGCAGTTCCTCAACGTCCTGCCAGCGCTTGGGATGACGCGAGCCGGGGACGTTGGAGTGAGCGTATTCGTCGACCAGCAGCAGTTCAGGCCTACGCGCCAAGGCCGCATCGATGTCGAACTCCATCAGGGCGCGACCCTTGTAGTCGATCGGCTTGCGGGCCATCACCTCCAGCCCTCGCAGCAGGCTCTGGGTTTCCTTGCGGCCATGGGTTTCGACCACCCCGACAACGACGTCGCCGCCCTCGGCCTTTCGGCGTCGGGCGGCGCGCAGCATCTCGTAGGTCTTGCCGACCCCAGGGGACATGCCGAGAAAGACCTTCAGCCGCCCGCGTTTGGGATGCTTACTCCCGGCCTTGGTGGGGTCGGGGACTGACGGCGCGTCCGTCACTGGGCGGCAGCGGCCGGAAAGTTGACGTCAAGCGCCCGGTTGGTCATCAGCACGTTGACGCGCGGCTGGCCGATGAAGCCGAGCAGGCGAGCTTCCGTATGGGCGTCGATCACGCGCTGAACCTCCTGAACCGGCGCGCCCCTGGCCCGGGCGATCCGCGCCGCCTGAAGCGCAGCGTATTCCGGCGAGATGTGCGGGTCGAGGCCGGACGCCGAGGTAGTCACGGCATCGGCGGGGATGGTCGCCGCGCCGGCCTCGGTCCGGATCGCCTCGGCTCCGGTCCGCACCCGCTCGGCCAGGTCGGGATTCAAGGGGCCAAGGTTGGAGCCCGACGAGGCGGAGGCGTCGTAGCCATCGCCCGCCGCCGACGGCCGCGAGTGCAGGTAGCGCGGCTCGGCGAAGGTCTGGCCGATCAGGGCCGAGCCCCGCACCGCGCCGTCCGCATCCCGGACCAGGCTGCCGTCGGCCTGGGAAGGGAAGGCCAGTTGCGCCACGCCGGTGACAGCAAGCGGATAGGCCAGGCCAAGGAGCAGGGTGAACAAGGCCACCATCACGATGGCGGGACGAAGTGAGGAGAGCATCAGAAGGTCGCCTTCAGGGTTGCGACGGCGCGACTTTCGTAGATCTGGCCGAAGTCATGCTCGTCGGTGTCATGGTAGCGAAGGTCGATCGCCAAGGTGTCGGTCAGGGCGTAGGCCGCACCCACATTCCATGTTGTGTAGTCGAAGTCAGACGAGACGAACTGGCGGCCCATGGCGCCCGAGACGGTCCAACGGTCGGCTGGGGTGAAGGCGGCGTTGGCCTCGACGTAAGTCGCCTCGTCCTCGGACGCGCCGAAGAAGTCGGGGGAGTAGAAGACGACGGCGCCGATTGTCGCCGGCCCGACGGCGCGCGAGGCGCCGGCCTTGAACTCGACGTAGTCGTAATCGAGCGCGCCGGTCTCGTCATACAGATAGCCGATGACCCCGAAGTCCAGGGCGAAACCGGCGAACTCAGGCCGGACACCGGCATAGATATCGGCTTCGACGCCCGTGTCGCCATCGCCGGCGAACGAGACATTGGAGGCCCAGGCGCCGGCGTAGAAGACGCCGTTGGTCATGTCGACGCCGGCGGAAAGGGCGGCGTCTTCCTCGGTCTGACTGACGCCCCGGAAGATGTAATCGGAGGCGACGGCGACGTTGGCCGACCATTGCGGCCCTTCGGCCTCTTGGGCGTCGGCCTGGCTGGCGATGCCCCAGACAACCAAGGCGACGAGGCAGGCGCCGGCGAACCAGATGTCGTTCTTGCCCGAGGCGCGGAAGCGGGATTTGCGGGTCATGGATTGGACTTTCACGATGAGGGGAGCGGTCAAGCCAGGCCCAGCCCGGAGATGACCAGATCGATGAGCTTGATGCCGACGAAGGGCGCGACGAGACCGCCGAGGCCGTAGATCAGCAGGTTGCGGCTGAGCAGCTTTCCGGCCCCGATGGCGCGATACTTCACGCCGCGCAGGGCCAAGGGGATCAGGGCGACAATCACCAGGGCGTTGAAGATCACCGCCGACAGGATGGCGCTCTGGGGGCTCGACAGCCCCATGATGTTCAGCGCGCCGAGCGACGGCAGGGCGACCACGAACATCGCCGGGATGATGGCGAAGTATTTGGCTACGTCATTGGCGATCGAGAAGGTGGTCAGGGCGCCGCGCGTGATCAGCAGCTGCTTGCCGACCTCGACGATCTCGATGACCTTGGTCGGATCGCTGTCGAGATCGACCATGTTGCCGGCCTCGCGCGCGGCCTGGGCGCCGGTTTGCATCGCCACGCCGACGTCGGCCTGGGCTAACGCAGGCGCGTCGTTGGCCCCGTCGCCGCACATGGCGACCAGACGCCCCTTGGCCTGCTCGGCCTTGATCAGGCGCATCTTGTCCTCGGGCGTGGCTTCGGCGAGGTAGTCGTCGACTCCCGCTTCCGAGGCGATGGCGGCGGCCGTCACCGGGTTGTCGCCGGTAATCATCACCGTGCGCAGGCCCATGCGGCGCAGGTCGGCGAACCGCTCCTTCACTCCCGGCTTGACCACGTCCTTAAGGTGGATGACGCCGACCAGGACGCCGTTGTGCGTGACCGCCAGCGGCGTGCCGCCCGAACGGGCGATGCGCTCAACCGCTTGGCGGAACTCGCTCGGAGCCTGGGCTTCGGCGAGGTTCAGCGACTTCAAGACCGCATCGACCGCGCCCTTCCGCCAGACGTCCGTCCCTGCGTCCACGCCCGACTGGCGCGTGACGGCGGTGAAGGGGATGGCGGTCGCGCCCTCAGGCAGCTCGGCCGTCAGACCGGCGTTGCGGCCCAGTTCGACGATCGAGCGACCCTCCGGCGTCTCGTCGGCCAGGGACGCCATGACGGCGGCCGTCAGCGCCGCCTCGGGGCGGACGCCGGGGACCGGGATCACCTCGGTCGCCATGCGGTTGCCGAAGGTGATGGTGCCGGTCTTGTCCAGCAACAGGGTGTCGACATCTCCGGCGGCCTCCACGGCCCGACCCGAGGTCGCGAGCACATTGACCTTCAGCAGCCGGTCCATGCCCGCGATGCCGACGGCCGAAAGCAGTCCGCCGATGGTCGTGGGGATCAGGGTGATGAACAGGGCGCCGAGAACGATCGGATCGAGATCGACGCCGGAATAGGCGCCTAGCCCGACCAAGGTCACGACCGCGATCAGGAACACCAGCGTCAGACCCGCCAGCAGAACCGCCAGGGCCAGTTCGTTCGGCGTCTTGCGACGATCCGCGCCCTCGACCATGGCGATCATCCGGTCGAGGAAGGTCGATCCGGGCGTGGCGGTAATCCGCACCTTGATCCAGTCCGAGACCACGGTGGTGCCGCCGGTCACGGCCGAACGGTCGCCGCCGGATTCCCGGATCACCGGCGCCGATTCTCCAGTGATGGCGGCCTCGTTGACCGAGGCGACGCCCTCGACGATCTCGCCATCGGACGGGATGACGTCGCCGGCCTCGACCAGGACGATCGATCCGATCTCCAGTTCGTGCGCGGGCGTCGGCACGGTTAGCCCGGTCTTGGGATCGACGATCAGCTTGGCCTTGGTCGTGACGCGGGTGGCGCGAAGGCTGTCAGCCGCCGCCTTGCCGCGCCCCTCCGCCACGCTCTCCGCGACGTTGGCGAACAGCACGGTGGCCCACAGCCACAGCGCCAGTTGCAGGGCGAAGCCCAAACCGTCGCCCGCCGCGATCGCTGCCGCCGCCGAGACCGTGGCGAGCAGGGCCACGATCCAGGTGGTGAAGATCACCGGGTTTTTGAGCAACTTGACGGGGTTCAGCTTGACGACGGCGTCACGCAGAGCGCGGCCGATCATCTGGCCGGTCAGGCCGCCAACGATGGACGCCCGGCGCTCGGCGCCCGTGTGGGGCTCGGGGATTGTCATGGTCATGTCGGTTGTCCCGAGATCAGGGTCGGACCACGCCGCCGAGCATCTGGAAGTGCTCGGCGATGGGGCCAAGGGCCAGGGCGGGGAAGAATTGCAATCCGCCCAGGATGAGGATGACGCCGATCAACAGGCCGATGAACAGCGGCCCATGGGTCGGCAGCGTGCCCGCGCTGGGCGCCAGCTTGGGCTTGACGACCAGAGCGCCGGCGACAGCCAACACCGCCACGGCGGGAACGAAGCGGCCAAGCAGCATGGCAAGGCCCTGAGTCGTCGCCCACCAGGGGCCATTCGCTGTTAGGCCCGCGAAGGCCGAACCGTTGTTGGCGGCGGCGGAGGTGTAGCCGTAGAGGATTTCCGACAGTCCATGCGGTCCGTCATTGAGCAAGCCTTCCAGCGCGGCGGGCAAAACGGCGGCCACGGCGGCGAAGCCCAGGATGGCCAGCGGCAGCACCAGCACGGCCACCATGGCGAACTGGATTTCGCGCGCCTCGATCTTCTTGCCGAGATACTCCGGCGTGCGGCCGACCATCAGCCCGGCGACGAACACCGCCAGCACCGCCATCAGAACCATGACGGCGATGCCCGATCCAATGCCGCCGGGCAGGATTTCACCCAGTTGCATCAGGAACATCTGCAAGCCCCCGCCCAGCGGCATGAAACTGGCGTGCATGGCGTTGACCGAGCCGTTCGACGCGCCGGTCGTCATGGTCGCCCAGGCGACCGAGGCGGGCACGCCGAAGCGGACCTCCTTGCCCTCCATGTTGGCGGTCGCTTCGACTCCCGCAGCCGCCAGAGACGGGACGGTCTGGGTCTCGATCGCATACATGGCCGCGCCCGAGGCCGAGAGCAGGATCAGGGCGGCGACGGCCAGGGCCCGGATGTCGCGCTTGGCAAGAACGCTGCGGCCGAAGGCGAAGAAGGCCGCCCAGCCCAACACATTGATCGAGACCGCCGTGATCAGGTTCGTCAGCGGCGTCGGGTTCTCCAGCGGATGGGCCGAATTGACGTTGAAGATGCCGCCTCCGTTGATCCCCAGTTGCTTGATGGCCAACTGGCTGGCGGTTGGGAACAGGCTGATGGTCTGCTGTCCGCCCTCCAGCGTGGTCGCCGTAGCGGACGCCTGAAGCGACTGCACGACGCCGAGGCCCGCCAGGGCGACCGCCAGCAGGACCGACAGCGGCAGCAGGACATAAAGGGTCGTGCGGGTCAGGTCGGCCCAGAAGTTGCCCACTCCCTGGCCGCGATCGGCGACGAAGGCGCGCGCCAGGGCCGCCGCGATCGTCGCGCCCGTCGCCGCCGACAGAAAGTTCTGGACGGTCAGGCCCAGCATCTGGCTGAGCGTCGACATGGTCGTCTCGCCGCCGTAGGCCTGCCAGTTGGTGTTGGTCACGAAGCTGACGGCGGTGTTGAACGCCATATGGGCGTTCAGGCCATCGAAGCCCTGCGGGTTAAGCGGGAGCATGCCCTGTAAGCGCAGGATGCCGTAGAGCACGAAGAAGCCGGCCGCGTTGAAGGCCAGGAGAGCGCCCGCATAGCCGAGCCAACCCTGGCTCCGGCTCGGATCGACGCCCGAGGCCCTGTAGAAGACGCCCTCCACCGGCTTCAGCACCGGGTCGAGCCATGTCCGCTCGCCGTTCCAGACGCGCGACATGTAGACGCCGATCGGCCAGCCAAGCAACGCGGCCAGGCCGAGCGTCAGGGCGATCTCCGCCCATCCCTGAATGTTCATGACGGCGGCTCCCTAGAACCGCTCGGGCCGCAGCAACGCTGCGACCATGTAGCCGGCGACGACGACCGCGCCGACGCCCCAGAGGATGCCGATCATCGTCACACCCTCTTCAATGCAGCGGCGAGAGCGGCGAAGAGCACAAAGGCCCCGCCGCCCAACGCCAGATAGATCAGATCGGCCATGCCGACGCCTCCGACTGGTTGAGGCGGGACAAGGCTCCCGATCCGCGTAACCGCGCCATTCGAATGCCGCCCGGGCGCATAAGGAAATCGTAAGGGCGGGTGACCGGTCTTACGCGCGCCTTAGGTGCTTGCCGCCATTTCTGAATGGCCCGCTTACGCCCGGCAGGTGTCGAATCCGCCTCCCCGAAACGGAGGTCACAATGACCCGGAACCACATGCTGAAACTGTCCCTCCAGCCGCGCAGCACGCCCAGCGTCTGGCGCATGACGCTCGATTTGATCGGTCAGGCTTTCGGCGCGCCTTCGCCTCAAGATCGGGGGCGCGGCCGATGATGTCGGGCTATGTCAGCGACCGGTCGGCCTTCGCGCCGCAACCGGGAGCCCGCCACTACGAGGTCGAGCCGAGGGACGGCGGCTGGTGCGTTGCGATGAACGGCTGCCGGACCCGGCCGCTGCCCCGCCGCAGCGCCGCCGCGCGGCTGGCGCGAACGCTCCAGGCCCAGGCCGACCGCCTGAACCACAAGCTGGGGGCACGCCGCTGATGGCGACAGCGCCTCCAGAACCCGCGCCTGTGGACAGAGGCGGCGTTGTCACCCGCCAAGAATAAGAAGCCGCGCGACCTGCGAGGCTTCGGGGGCCCGCGCCAGCACGCGCCCGTCCCGGAGGCCAACGAAACCCTTCTCGCCCTCGGCATAGGCCTTGGCGATGTGGAAAAGGTGTCCGCCGCGAACAAACCGCAGCGGAGCCTTGCGCTCCGCCCTCATTTCGCGACCTCACGGCCCAGGGGTCCGCCGGCGAAGGAGACCGGTGTTCCCAACCGACCAGCCACGGCTTGCTGTTCTTGCCTAGACGCCAAGACCCATCCTTGCGGTCCCGTCGCCATCTGCACGGCTCGCACTCGCCCCGCTAACCGCATGGGCCTCAAACACGCTCGAACCCGTCTAGCCATGGTGACTTCCAGCTTCGCGTCAGCGCCGTCGAGGTCCCGCTTTTCGATGACCGCCTGCGCCAACGCTCTCGAAGTCATCGGTTCATCGGCGTCTCTCAGGCAATCCACCACCATGCCGGTGATCTCGCCATGTGCAGCGGCGTGCGGCGGCCGGAGTCGTTTCGGGGCGATCTCGCTGATGTCGATGTCCGGCTTTAGGAGCAACAGCACCGCGTCGAGGTGGACGATGGCTTGCTGAAGTTCCCGGAGCCGGAGATGCTGCTCCTCCAGTTCACCGTCCAACTCGGCGCGCTTACGGATCAGGGTGTGCAGCGCAGGCGCGTGCTCGGTGCCAATAGGAATGATCGAACTTGCCATGCCGGCATCATAAATGCGGCGGTTCTAACCGTCCCGGCCCTTAAGGTGTGTTTGCTACCCATAGCCGGTTCAGGGCGGCGGTGGCGGGGATGCGGAGGGTGCGGACGCCCTTTTCGGCGAGCCAGGCGTCGCGGCGGGCGTCGTAGGTGAGGTCATGCTGTTGGCCGTCGATTTCGATGCAGAGCTGGTCCCTGGCGCGATAGAAGTCGAGGATATAGGCGCCGCAGGCGTGCTGGCGACGAAAGCCGTGGCCTCGAATCCGTCGCCAGATCAGGACTTCGGGAAGGGACATCGTCCGGCGGAGACTTCTGGCGCGTTTTTGGGTAAGGACCGGCGCTCTCATGGAGCGTATCACCATCACAAGCTGTGCTTTTGGCAAAGGGCCTTGCCCCCTCCCCCGCAGGCGGGGGAGGATGTGATGGCCCCCTATTGGGAAACCAAGACCCTGGACGAGATGACGCCGGCCGAGTGGGAGGGGCTGTGCGACGGGTGCGGGCTGTGCTGCGTGATCCGCTTCGAGGACGAGGATACGGGCGAGGTCGTTCCGACGCGGGTGCACTGCAAGCTGTTCGATTCCAAGGCCTGTTCCTGCTCGGACTACGCCAACCGCAAGGCGCAGGTGCCGGACTGCATCAAGCTGACGCCGCAGAACATCGAGGCCCTGGAATGGATGCCGAAATCCTGCGCCTATCGCCGGCTGCACGAGGGGCGGACGCTGGCGAAATGGCATCACCTGATCTCGGGCAGCCGCGAGACGGTGCACACGGCCGGGGTGTCGGTGCGGGGGCAGACGATTTCGGAACTGGACCTGGCCGAACCGGAGGACGCGCTGGACTTCGAGGCGCCGGAATGGGCGGTCGAACGGGGCCGCGAACGATAGGTTCGCGCCCGCGACCCGCGCGATGTCGCTGGTTGAAATTCTGATAAAACAACCGGTTGTCGAATTATCTGGGCCTTCTTCCGGCCTTAGGACGCTGGTGCGCTATGGTTCGGACATGGCGGGAAATCGGGACGACGAAGAGGGCGGGCGCGGCGCCGCCGCGAACCGCGAAGCGGGCGGGGCCGCAGCCTGCGCCGGGTGGCTGGAGCCGCTGTTTCTGAAGATGAAGGCCAAGATCGAAGCGGCGGTCGAGACGGTGTGCGACACGGACATGTCCGAGCCCGCCGCCGCCGAGAAGACCGCGCGCCAGATCGGCGTGATCGCGCGATCGGCCAGGGCGGTCGAGGCGCTGCGCCTGCTGTGCCTGAGCGAGGATGAAGAGGACGAGATGGGTGGACGAACCTACGACCCCGCAGAAGACGAGCGAATCCGACAGGAACTGGTCGTCGAGCACGCGAGGCTTGATCGGATTCTGGAAGAAAAGAACGCCGAAGCTGCTGAAAGAGCACGGGCTAAGGCTGCATCGCAGCCACTGCCGGATAGCCAAGCATCAGTTTACGCCGACCGACGATGATCTGCGCACCTGGCTGCTTCTGGGCGGTCGGGGGTCGGGCAAGACCTTCGCCGGATCGGTCTGGATCGACATCATGGCGCGCGAACTGCCTGGCGTCACCCTGGCCCTGGTCGGTCCCGCCCTGCACGACGTGCGCGAGGTGATGGTGGAGGGGGCGTCGGGGATCAAGGCCCTGGCGGAGCCGGGCGACCGGCCGCGCTGGGAGGCGGGGCGGCGTCGGCTGGTGTGGCGCAATCAGTCGGCCGCCTATGCGTTTTCGGCCGAGGACCCCGACAGTCTGAGAGGGCCGCAGTTTCATGCGGCCTGGGCCGACGAGTTCTGCGCCTGGCGCCGGCCGGACCTGGTGCTGTCGAACCTGAGGTTCGGCCTGCGTCTGGGGACCGAGCCGCTGCTGGCGGTGACGACGACGCCCCGGCCGATCCCGGCGCTGCGCAGGCTGATGGCCGAGGCCGGGACGGTGACGGAGCGGGCGGCGACGGCGCTGAACGCGGAAAACCTGTCGCCCGGATTTCTGGCGCATCTGACGGATGTCTATGGCGGGACGCGCCTGGCGGCGCAGGAGCTGGAGGGGCTGGTGGTCGAGGGCGAGGGCGCCCTGTTCTCCATCGAGGAACTGAGGCGGGCCAGGGGCGCGCCGCCGCCCGAACTGGACCGGGTGGTCGTGGCGGTCGATCCGCCCGCGACGGCGCGGGGCGACGCCTGCGGCATCGTGGTGGTCGGGCGAAAGGACGGACGGGCCTTCGTCCTGGCCGACCGGACGGTCCGGGGACGTTCGCCCAGCGGCTGGGCCGCCGCGGTCTGTCAGGCGGCGCGCGATTTCGAGGCGCAGGAAGTGATCGCCGAGGGCAACCAGGGCGGCGACATGGTGCGCGCGGTCCTGGGGGCCAGCGACTGCCCGGCCAGGATCGAAATGGTCCACGCCTCGCGCTCCAAGGCCGCGCGGGCCGAGCCGGTGGCGCTGCTCTACGAACAGGGGCGGGTGATCCACTGCGAGGCCTTTTCGGCCCTGGAGGAGGAGATGCTGGCCCTGGGGTCCGAGGGCGGGCCCAGCCCGGACCGGGCCGACGCCCTGGTGTGGGGGATCACGCGGCTGATGCTGGAGCCGCGCGCGGCGGGGCCGCGGGTGCGCGGTTTCTAGAGGCCGTTTCCCTCTCGCGGGGAGGGAGAATTTGTTGGAACAGGAGAAGACGATATGCCGGCCATTCCAGAGCGGGACGGATTGCTGACGCATGGGCGCGAGGCCGGGGGACCGGCCAGGCGGGCGGTCGCGGCGGCGCCCAGCGATACGGCGGATCTGAACGCCTACGCCAAGGCGCTGTCGGGGCGGCAGGCAATGTCCGTGTGCTGACGGTCGGGGCCGAGGACGGGGAGGCCGTGACCTTCGCCAATCATCCGGTCGGCTGGCTGCCGGTGCAGGTCCGGCGCGTGCTGGCGACCGGCACGACGGCGACCCAGATCGTGGCGGTCTTCGACTGATGCCGGGGGTGGAGGTCGGGCCGGCGTCGGCGGCGCCGGGCGGGGTGCTGGGCCGTGCAGGGTTCGCCGTGGCCGACCTGCCCGCGTGGTCGGCGGCGGTGCGGACCATGCAGGCGGGCGGGCGCGAGGCGCGGCTGCTGTGCATCGGCGACAGCGTGACCCAGGGGTTCGGCGCCGTGTCGGGCGGCTGGACGCCCAACGGGCGGGCCGGGGCCTGGCCCGAGCGGCTGGCGGTGCTGATGAGCGGGCGGGGCCTGCCGGCCTGGGCGGCGTCGGTCGCCGGGGCGGGGACGGCGGATGCGGCCGCCGGGGGCTATCCGGCCTATGATCCGCGCGTGACCCTGGGCGCCGGATGGAGCGTCAACGCCCTGACGGGGATGGGCGGGAAACTGTTTTCCGGCGCGGCGGGGTCGGGCGGAGGCTGGAGCTTTCAGCCCGATGCGACGGCGGACCGGTTCGATCTGTGGGCCGTGACCAATACGGCGCTGGGGGTCTTGACGGTCGAGACCGACGGCGTCGTGCGCGCCACGATCGCTACGACCAAGGCGGCGGGAATGGAGATCGCGACCGTCGCCTTCCCCGAGACCGGCGGGCCGGTGACGGTGCGCTGGGCCTCGGGCGGGGCGGTGTTCGTGGCGGGCGGGGTCGCCTGGCGCGCGGACGTCAGGCGAGCGCGGGTGATCAACGCCGGGTGGGGCGGGTCGAAGGCGGCGGACTGGACCACGACGGACCAGCCGTACAGGGCCTATGGCGCGCTGCCGGTCGTCGCGCCGGATCTGACAGTGGCGTGTCTGACGATCAACGACTGGAACGCGGGGACGGCGGTCGCGACCTACAAGACCCAGCTGGGGCAGTTGATCGACCGGGCGCGGGCGAGCGGCGACGTGCTGCTGATGACCGGCTGTCCGTCCGATCCGGCCCAGGGCAAGGCCGGCTACGCCGCGCAGGGGGCGATCCGCGACGCGGCGTTCGAGGTGGCGGCGGCCAAGGGGCTGGCGACGCCCATCGACGGGGCGGCCCTGTTCGGCGGGACCTTCGACGGAGGGCTGATGTTCGATGCGGTCCATCCCAATGCAGCGGGCCAGGCCCTGATCGCCGAGGCCGTGCGGGCGCGCGTGATGATCTGAGGTTGTCGGTCCCTCGCGCCCGATGTTAACCGTGGCGGATGGGGGAGCGGTTCCATGGGGTGCAGGCGCTGCGGTTCGCGGCGGCGACGGCGGTGGTCGCGGCCCACGCCGTGGACCTGGCGGGGACGCGGCTGGGGCTGGCGACCGCGTTCGGCGCCGGCCCGCTGGCGGATTTCGGCGCTGTGGGCGTGGACGTGTTCTTCGTCGTCAGCGGCTTCGTCATCGCCACGACGACGCGGGGACAGGCGGGCGTCGGGGCGGCGGGTGCGTTTCTGTGGCGACGGTTTCGCCGGGTGGCGCCGATCTATTGGCTGCTGTCCCTGCCGATCCTGATCGGCATGGCGCGGGGCGGGACGCTGGCCCCGGACGTGGCGGCGGCGACCTTTCTGTTCTGGCCGTTCAGCGGTCTGGAGATGACGTTTCCGGCCCTGGGACCGGGGTGGACCCTGTGTTTCGAGATGCTGTTCTACGGCGCGTTCGGCCTGGCGATGGCGGGCGGACGGCGGGTCGGATGGAAATTGGCCGGGGTCTATGGGCTGTTGCTGATCGCGGGATTCTTCGCGGCGGCGCCGGTGCTGAGGTTCTGGGGCGCGCCGATCGTTCTGGAGTTCCTGCTGGGCGTCGCGATCGCCCGAGTCTGGCGTATGGCGCCGCGTCTGTTGGGTCCGATAGCGGTCGGGCTGGCGCTGGCCGGGTTCGGGCTGGGCCTGGTTTTCGGCTATGGCCGGATCGACGGGGTCGAGGCGCTGAACGATCCGGCGACGGGGATGGCGCGGGTGCTGATCTGGGGCCTGCCGGCCGCCCTGCTGGTGTTCGGCGTCGTGCGGATGGAGCGGACGGACGTTGCGCCCGGACCTTTGGCGCGGGCGGCGGCCTTCATGGGGGATGCGTCCTATTCGATCTATCTGACCCACGTGCTGGTCATCCGGGCGCTGGGGCGGGCGTTCGAGAGCGGGATGGTCGCGCTGTCCGGGGATGCGGTGGTGGTGCTGACCATTGCGGCCAGTTTGGTGGCGGGGGTGGTCGTGCATCTGTGGGTCGAGCGGCCGTTGTTGCGGTTGATGGCGTCGCCAAGACCCCGCGCCTTGCTTCATTCGCCGTCATCCTAGGCCTTGCGCCTAGGATCCATAAACGCCGGCGTTGAGCGGCGAGCACCGTGAGTATGGATCCTCGGGACAGGCCCGAGGATGACGAAATAAAGGGAAATCCACACGATGGTTTCGATCCGGTGGCCGTTCGGCCAGGCGGGGCGCGGGCGCGCGCCCGAGGCGAAGGAGAGCCGTACGGGCGGGGTGATCGCCCTGTCGGGCGTGGGGCGGCCGCGCTGGACGCCCAACGACTACGCCAGTCTGGCGCGCGAGGGCTATCAGAAGAATGCGGTGGCCTATCGCTGCATCCGCATGATCGCCGAGGCGGCGGCGTCCGCGCCGTTCGCGGTGTTCGTGGACGGGGCGCGAGACGACGGCCATCCGCTGGCCAGACTGATCCGCCGGCCCAATCCCGAACAGTCGGGGGCGGAGCTGATGGAGGCGGTCTATGGGGCGCTGCAGGTGTCGGGCAACGCCTATGTCGAGGCGACC
>NZ_QFNM01000028.1:40970-46319 GCF_003248455.1 Brevundimonas sp. | reverse complement strand
CCGACCATGTAGAAGGCGGCTTCCGGCAGGTGGTCGTATTCACCGGCGACGATGCCCTTGAAGCTGCGGATGGTGTCGGCCAGCTCGACGAACTTGCCGGGCGAGTTGGTGAACTGTTCGGCCACGAAGAAGGGTTGGGACAGGAAGCGCTGGATCTTGCGGGCGCGCGAGACGACCAGCTTGTCCTCTTCCGACAGCTCGTCCATGCCCAGGATGGCGATGATGTCCTTCAGGCCCTTGTACTGCTGCAGCACTTCCTGGACCGAACGGGCGACCTGGTAGTGTTCCTCGCCGATGACCAGCGGGTCCATGATCCGCGAGGTCGAGTCCAGCGGATCGACGGCGGGGAAGATGGCCTGGGCGGCGATGTCGCGGCTCAGCATGGTCGTCGCGTCCAGGTGGGCGAAGGAAGCGGCCGGCGCCGGGTCGGTGGGGTCGTCGGCGGGGACGTAGATGGCCTGGACCGAGGTGATCGAGCCCTTCTTGGTCGAGGTGATGCGCTCCTGCAGGTTGCCCATTTCGGTGGCCAGGGTCGGCTGATAGCCCACGGCGGACGGGATGCGGCCCAGCAGAGCCGACACTTCCGAACCGGCCTGGGTGAAGCGGAAGATGTTGTCGACGAACAGCAGGACGTCCTTGCCTTCCTCGTCGCGGAAATACTCGGCCTGGGCCAGGCCCGTCAGGGCGACGCGGGCGCGGGCGCCGGGCGGTTCGTTCATCTGGCCGTAGACCAGGGCGCACTTGGAGCCCTCGGTCGAGCCGTCGTTCTTGGACGGGTCCACGTTCACGTTCGACTCGATCATCTCGTGATACAGGTCGTTGCCTTCGCGGGTGCGCTCGCCCACGCCGGCCAGGACCGAATAGCCGCCGTACGCCTTGGCGATGTTGTTGATCAGCTCCTGCATGGTGACGGTCTTGCCCACGCCGGCGCCGCCGAACAGGCCGATCTTGCCGCCCTTGGTGTAGGGGCAGATCAGGTCGATCACCTTGATGCCCGTGACCAGGATTTCCGACGAGGTGGTCTGCTCCTCGAACGAGGGCGCCTCGCGGTGGATCGGGCGGTATTCCGTGGTCTTGATCGGGCCGGCTTCGTCGATCGGCTGGCCGACGACGTTCATGATGCGGCCCAGCACGCCCGGGCCGACCGGGGTCTGGATCGAGGAACCGGTGTCGCTGACCGGCTGGCCGCGGGTCAGGCCCTCGGTCGTGTCCATGGCGATGGTGCGGACCATGTTCTCGCCCAGGTGCTGGGCGACTTCCAGAACCAGGGTGAAGGGCTCGCCCGTCTTCTGGTCGATGTTCTGGGTGTGCAGGGCGTTCAGGATCGCCGGCAGGTGGCCGTCGAACTCGACGTCGACCACGGCGCCGATGACCTGGGCGATGCGGCCCGAGGCGGCGGCGTTGACGGGGGCCGCAGCGGGAGCGGCCTTCTTGGCGGCCGGCTTGCGGGCGGCGGGCTTCTTGGGGGCGACGGTGTCGGTCATGGCTGGGGTCCGTGTCGGAATGTCTGTGCGTTCGGGATCAGAGGGCTTCGGCGCCGGCGATGATCTCGATCAGTTCGGTGGTGATCTGGGCCTGGCGCTTGCGGTTGTACTGCAGGGTCAGGGCGTTGATGAGGTCGCCGGCGTTGCGCGTGGCGTTGTCCATCGCCGCCATCTGCGATCCGAAGAAGCCCGCCTGATTCTCGTACAGGGCGGCCAGGATCTGGGTCGTCAGGTTGCGCGGCAGCAGGGTTTCCAGGATGTCCTCTTCCGAGGGCTCGTATTCGTAGACCGCGCCGTTCAGGTCGATCGGCTTGGCGTCGCCCTCCACAACGGCCGGGATCAGTTGCTTGCCGGTCGGGACCTGCGAGATCACCGACTTGAACTGGCTGTAGAACAGCGTGACCACGTCGGCCTGGCCGTCCTCGAACGCCGTGGCGATCATTTCGGCGATCGGCTGGGCCGAGGGCAGGCCGATGGTCTTGTGCTCGCTCAGTTCGAAGGTGTGGATCACCTTGTCGCCGTACAGGCGCGACAGCTGGTCGCGCGACTTCTTGCCGACGGCGACGATCTTCACGTCCTTGCCGTGGGCGATCAGGCTGTTGATCCGTTCGCGCGCGGCGCGGATGACGTTGGTCGAGAAACCGCCCGCCAGACCCTTGTCCGCCGTGGCGACGACGATCAGGTGACGCTGGTCGCCGCCCGTGCCGGCCAGCAGCCGGGGCGCGTCGGCGCCCGAGACGCCGGCGGCCAGGTTGGCGATGACCGAGGCCATCTTCTGCGCATAGGGCCGGGCGCTCTCGGCCTGGTCCTGGGCGCGCTTCAGCTTGGCCGCGGCGACCATCTGCATGGCCTTCGTGATCTTCTGCGTGGCCTTCACGCTTCCGATCCGATTGCGCATTTCCTTGAGGCTGGCCATCCGGCTTTGCTCTTCCTCTAACTAACCGGCGGGGCTCAGGCGAAGGTCTTGACGAAGGCGGCCAGGATGTCCTTCAGCTCGGCTTCCAGCTCGGGCGTCAGGTCCTTCTTCGTGCGGATGCCGTCCAGCAGCGACGCATGGTTCGCATGGATGCGGGCCAGCAGCTCCTTCTCGAAGCGGCCGACGTCGGCGACCGCGATGCCGTCGATGTAGCCGCGCGTGCCGGCGTAGACCGAGACGACCTGCTCTTCCATCGCCAGCGGCGAATATTGCGGCTGCTTCAGCAGTTCGGTCAGGCGCGCGCCGCGGGCCAGCAGCTTCTGGGTCGAGGCGTCCAGGTCCGAGCCGAACTTGGCGAAGGCGGCCATTTCCCGATACTGGGCCAGTTCGCCCTTGATCGTGCCGGCGACCTTCTTCATCGCCTTGGTCTGGGCCGAGGAGCCGACGCGCGACACCGAGATGCCGACGTTCACGGCCGGGCGAATGCCCTGATAGAACAGGTCCGATTCCAGGAATATCTGGCCGTCGGTGATCGAGATCACGTTGGTCGGGATATAGGCCGAGACGTCGTTGGCCTGGGTCTCGATGATCGGCAGGGCGGTCATGGAGCCCGAACCGTAGTCTTCGTTCAGCTTGGCCGAACGCTCCAGCAGGCGGCTGTGCAGGTAGAAGACGTCGCCCGGATAGGCTTCGCGGCCCGGCGGACGGCGCAGCAGCAGCGACATCTGGCGATAGGCGACGGCCTGTTTCGACAGGTCGTCATAGACGATCAGGGCGTGCATGCCGTTGTCGCGGAAGAACTCGCCCATGGCGGTGCCGGCGAAAGGGGCCAGGAACTGCAGCGGGGCGGGCTCGGACGCCGTGGCGGCGACGACGATGGTGTATTCCAGCGCGCCGGACTCTTCGAGCGTCTTGACGATCTGGGCCACGGTCGAACGCTTCTGGCCGACGGCGACGTAGATGCAGTAGAGCTTGGCGCTCTCGTCGTCGGTCTTGTTGACGTTCTTCTGGTTCAGGATGGTGTCGACGGCGACGGCCGTCTTGCCGACCTGACGGTCGCCGATGATCAGCTCGCGCTGGCCGCGGCCGACGGGGATCAGGGTGTCGATGGCCTTCAGGCCCGTCTGCATCGGCTCGTGCACCGACTTGCGCGGGATGATGCCCGGCGCCTTGACGTCGACGCGGCGGCGCTCGGTGAACGGGATCGGGCCCTTGCCGTCGATCGGCTCGCCCAGCGGGTTGACGACGCGGCCCAACAGGCCCTTGCCGACCGGCACGTCCACGATCTCGCCCAGGCGGCGCACGTCGTCGCCCTCGCCGATGGCGGCGTCGGCGCCGAAGATCACGGCGCCCACGTTGTCGCGCTCCAGGTTCAGGGCCATGCCCTTGACGCCGGCCTTGGTGAACTCGACCATTTCGCCGGCCTGGACATTGTCCAGACCGTGGATGCGGGCGATGCCGTCGCCGACCGACAGCACGCTGCCGACGTCGGAAACGTCGGCTTCGACGCCGAAGTCGGCGATCTGCGACTTGAGGATGGCCGAGATTTCAGCGGCGCGGATGTCCATGGGATCTCTCTGTCTAGTCTTCTTCGGGGCGGGCCTGTCGGCGCGCTGCAGTCTTTTTGGGCTCAGCGTGCTCAGGCGCGCTTGAGGGCGAATTTCATCTGGTCGAGCTTGGTCTTCAGCGAGGCGTCGAACAACTTGGACCCCACCTTGACCTTCAGGCCGCCCAGGATCGACGGATCGACCCGCGCGGTCAGTTCCGGCGCCTTGCCCAGGCTGGCGTTCAGGGCGGACTTGATCGCGGCCAACTGCTCGGCGGCCAGCGGCTGGGCCGAGACGACCTCAGCCGCGACGATGCCGGCGTGTTTGGCGTAAAGGCGCTCGAAGCCGGCGATCACGGCGGCCAGGTCCCTGGCGCGGCCGTTCTGGGCCAGCAGCCCCAGGAAGTTGACGGTGTTCTTCTCGAACCCGGCCCGGTTCGCCACCGCGACCAGGCCCTTGACCTGATCCTCGGCCGGAACGATCGGCGAGGTCGCCAGGCGGCGCAGGTCCGCGCTCTCGGTCCAGGCGGTCTTCAGCGAGACGATGTCGGCGCGAACGGCGTCCAGGCGGCCGGTTTCCAGCGCCAGGTCGAACAGCGCCTGCGCATAGCGATCACCGACTTCCGTCGTTCTGAAATCATCAGCCACTGATTAGGGTCCGAGGTCGTTGTGTCAGGGTCGCGACCGATTGCGAAGGATCACAACGGCCAAAAGCTTGAAATGCCTAGGGAAAGCACGACAGAGGCCGTATCCGTGAATACGCCCCCTTCAAGCCGGGCGCCTGATAGCACGGGGTTTCGCCAGTCGCAACATTCCGTGAGGGGCGCAGACGCCGCAGGGGGGCGAAGCGCGCAGCCCCGTCGCCTCCCAAATCGTGGGGAGGGGAAACCGCGCAGCGGTGGAGGGGCTCTTGACGTCCCACGGCCGCCATCCCTTTCGTCATCCTCCGGCGCGAAGCGACCGGGGGACCCAGCGGCGCGCGCGAGCGCGAACCTGTCGCGGAGTCGCTGACAACCGTGCGGCGGATGCATCGCCTCCGGCGCCGCTGGGTTCCCCGGTCTGCGCCGCAAGCGGCTTGCCGGAGAATGACGAAAGGGAGGGCTGTCACTCCAGCCATCACAATGCGGCTGGTTGATTCCCGGCGATTTCAACCGCTTGCCGAAATATCTCCCCCATCATCCATCCCCCCTCCGAAACGGGCTTATTCTAACGCCGTCTCGTCGCACCGGAGGGCTCGCCTGACCTGCGACCTTGCGGCGGCGGGAGCGGATGGAACGGGAGCGGGTCTGCAACGGCCCGCGCCTGCGGCGACACACGGTGCGCCGTCGGAGGGTCGAGGGGGATACTCGGCCGCACTCGGGACGGGGTTTCGCAGACCCCGCCGACCCGTCGCAGGCTTATGG
>NZ_QFNM01000028.1:0-40939 GCF_003248455.1 Brevundimonas sp. | reverse complement strand
GCAGGCCAACCAACCGCGCGGAGCGTCATACCCTTCGTCGAAACGGTACTTACAAACTCACACTCCGGGCGAAGGCCCGGCGCTCCGCCCAGCCCTCCAGAACTTCGCAGCGAAAGCGCGAGGCCGATCGGCCGTGTCCGCCGCCTTATTTGCTCTCGGGCCTCAGGATCGCTACATCCGCGCCATCCTCCCATCCGACGAACCCGAAGGGCGACACCGCACCTCATGGCGCAGCAATATATTTTCCAGATGCAGGGTCTGACCAAGACCTTTCCCGGCGGCAAGAAGATCTTCGAGAACATCTGGCTCAGCTTCTACAACGACGCCAAGATCGGCGTCGTCGGCGTCAACGGTTCGGGCAAGTCCACCCTGCTGAAGATCATGGCCGGCCTGGACACCGAATTCTCCGGCGAGGCCCGCGCCGCCGACGGCGTCAAGCGCGGCTATCTGGAGCAGGAGCCCCAGCTCGATCCCGCCCTGAACGTGCGCCAGAACGTCGAGGCCTGGTGCGAGGAGAAGCAGTGGGTCAACCGCTTCAACGAAGTCGCCGCCGAACTGGGCGAAAACTACACCGACGAACTGATGGAGGAGATGACATCCCTCCAGGAAAAGATCGACGCCGGCGACGTCTGGGACATCGACAGCCGCATCGACCAGGCCATGGGCGCCCTGCGCTGCCCGCCCGACGACTGGGAGGTCGTCAACCTGTCCGGCGGTGAAAAGCGCCGCGTGGCCCTGGCCCGCCTGCTGCTCAGCCGACATGCTGCTGATGGACGAACCGACCAACCACCTGGACGCCGAATCCGTCGCCTGGCTGCAGCACCATCTGGAGAACTTCCCCGGCTGCGTCATCCTCGTCACCCATGATCGCTACTTCCTGGATCAGGTGACGAAATGGACCCTGGAACTGGACCGCGGCCGCGGCCACCCGCACGAGGGCAACTATTCCTCGTGGCTGGAAGCCAAGACCAAGCGCGTCGTGCAGGAGCAGTCGGAATCCGAAGCCCGCCAGCGCGCCCTCACCCGCGAACTGGAATGGGTCCGGTCGGGCGCCAAGGCCCGTCAGGCCAAGTCCAAGGCCCGTCTGGCCGCCTATGAGCGGATGGTCGAGGAACAGGAATCGATGCGCGGCGCCCAGACCCACGCCCACATCCAGATCCCGCCCGGTCCCCGCCTGGGCAATGTCGTGCTGGAGGTCGAAGGCCTGCAAAAGTCGTTCGGCGACAAGGTCCTGTTCGACAATCTGACCTTCAAGCTGCCGCCCAACGGCATCGTCGGCGTCATCGGCCCGAACGGTGCCGGCAAGTCGACCATGTTCAAGCTGATCACCGGCCAGGAACAGCCCGACGGCGGCACGATCCGCGTCGGCGAGACCGTCAAACTCGCCTATGTCGACCAGTCGCGCGACGACCTGAAGCCGGACGAAACCATCTGGCAGGCCATCTCGGGCGGCACCGACGTGATGATGGTCGGCAAGCGCGAGATCAACACCCGCGCCTATGTCGGCAGCTTCAACTTCAAGGGCGGCGACCAGCAGAAGAAGGTCGGCCAGCTGTCCGGCGGCGAGCGCAACCGCGTCCACCTGGCCAAGACCCTGGCCTCGGGCGGCAATCTGATCCTGCTCGACGAACCGACCAACGACCTGGACATCGAGACGCTTCAGAACCTGGAAGAGGCGCTGGAGGAGTTCGCCGGCTGCGCCGTGGTCATCTCCCACGACCGCTGGTTCCTGGACCGCCTGGCCACCCACATCCTGGCCTTCGAGGGCGACGGCCACGTCGAATGGTTCGAAGGCAACTTCGAAGCCTACGAACAGGACAAGATGCGCCGCCTGGGCGCCGACAGCATCATCCCCAAACGCATCCAGCACCAGAAGTTCGGGCGCTGATCGCCTGACCTGACAAGAGGAGCCGCTGCATGACCCAACGCCCCGCCGTTCTCATCATGCAGCGGCATCTCGCCCCGCTCTCGGGGTTTCTTGAGAGCGCCTACGACGTCTATCGCTTTTGGGAAGGCCCGCCGCTGGAGGCCGCACACGACATTCGCGCGCTAGTCGTCGCCGGCGAGGCGCCCCTGGACAAGGCGCTGATCGAACGCCTGCCCAATCTGGACCTGATCGCCTGTTTCACCTCGGGCTACGACGGGATCGACATCGACTGGTGTCGCCAGCGCGGCCTGGCCGTCACCCATGCGCCGGGCGTCAACCACGAGGATGTCGCCGACCATGCCCTGGGCCTGATCCTGGCGGCGCGTCGCCAGATCGCGTCCGGCGACCGCCAAGTGCGCTCGGGCCAATGGACGGCCGAGACGCGCACCCTCACCGCCTCGCTGGCCGGTCAGAAGCTGGGCGTCGTCGGCCTGGGTCATATCGGCAAGGCCGTGGCCAGTCGCGCCGAGGCGTTTCGCATGGCCGTCGGCTGGTGGGGGCCGCGCCCGCACGCGGCCGAATGGCCCCGCGCCGACAGTTTGCTGGACCTGGCCCGCGCCAGCGACATCCTGGTCGTCGCCTGCAAGGCCGACGAGACCAATCGCGGACTGATCTCGCGCGAAGTCCTGGAGGCGCTGGGGTCCGACGGCCTTCTGGTCAATGTCTCGCGCGGCCAGGTGGTCGACGAGGACGCCCTGATCGAGTCGCTGAAATCCGGGGCCCTGGGCCAGGCCGCCCTGGACGTCTTCATGGAGGAACCGACCGACCCGGCGCGCTGGGCCGACGTGCCGAACGTCGTTCTGACGCCCCACACCGCCGGCGCCACGACGGCCGGGGTGCAGGGCATGCTGATGCTGCTGATGCAAAACCTTCAGGCGCATTTCGCGGGCGAACCGCTGAAGACGGCCGTCGGTTGACCTCAGTTCGGACGCTGCGGCCGTTCGTCTTCGGTCACGACGCCGTCGCCGTTCTTGTCCAGCGCCTTGAACTGGGCGCCGGTCCCGACGGTGAACTCGTCGCGCGTGACCCGGCCGTCGCCATCGGCGTCCAGACGGGCCAGCATCCGCCCGCCGCGAGCATTGGCCAGTTCGCTTGCATCGACCACCCCGTCCTTGTTGGCGTCCAGTCGGTCGAACATCTGGGTCATCCGGGCCTGCATCTGGGCCAGGGTCTCGCGGGGCGGCGGCCGCATCCCTCCCATCTGGCCGCCCATCGGCGGTCCAGACATCTGAGGCCCAGACATCTGCGGCATGGGCGGTTCGGGAAAGTCGCTCTGGGCCAGGACGGGGCCGGCGACGGCCAGGGCAACGGCGGTAATCAACAGGGTGCGCATGGGACCACTCCAAAAGGGGCTGCAAAACCTTGAACGCCCGCACGATCCCTTCCCGTCGCACGCCCCTGGAGGAAGCGATTTCGCTTGCCAAATCATATAAGGATATCTTTATATGATTACATGAACCTCTCCGCCGACCAGACCGTCGAAGCCCTGCGCGCCGCCGGCGAGCCGACCCGCCTGCGCATCCTGTCCCTGCTGGCGGCGGAGGAGCTTTCGGTCATGGAGATGTCGCGCATCCTGGACCAGAGCCAGCCCCGCGTGTCCCGCCATCTGAAGCTGATGACCGACGCGGGTCTTATCGAGCGATTCCCGGACGGCGCCCGCGTCTATTACCGGCTGTCGCACGACGCCCAGGCGCGCCGCCTGATCGACACGGTGCTGGACATCCTGGCCGAGGATGCGGGCGAGGCGGATCACCGCCGCCTGGACGAGGTCCGCAAGGACCGCGAGGAAGCCGCCGCCAGCTATTTCGAGCAAGTTGCCCCCCAATGGGACCGCCTGCGCTCTCTCTATGTCAGCGAAAACGCCGTCGAGGCGGCGCTGGAAAAGGCGATCGGCCCCGGCCCGTTCGAGCGGGTCGTCGATCTGGGCACCGGCTCGGGTCGGATGCTGACCCTGTTCGGCAAGAAGGCCAAGATGTCGGTCGGGCTGGACCTCAGCCAGAACATGCTCAACATCGCCCGCACCAATGTCTCCAAGGCGGGCGTCGAACAGGTCGAGCTGCGCCACGGCGACATCTTCGCTACACGCCTACCCGCCGCCAGCGCCGATCTGGTGATCGTGCACCAGGTGCTGCACTATCTGTCCGATCCGGCCGCCGCCGTCGCCGAAGCCGCGCGTCTGGTCAGCCCCGGCGGTCGGCTGGTCATCGTCGACTTCGCCCCGCACGATTTCGAACATATGCGCGAGGCGCACCAGCATCGCCGCCTGGGCTTCGCCGACAGCGAGATCAACGGCTGGCTGCTGGATGGCGGCCTGACCCCGTCCGCTCCCATCGCCCTGCCCCACGACGCCGAGGGCCTGACCGTGACCATCTGGACGGCGGAACGCTGCGTCCAGGACAGAAAGACCGCCTGATGGCCTCTCCCGCCTCTTTGAACCTGGCCGAGGCCCGCGCCCTGCTGCTGTCGCCGCTGGGACCGGTCGCCCGCGCCGGATCGAATCAGGACGCCGTGCGCGTCTCTTTCGAATTCTTTCCGCCCAAGAGCGACGAGGCCGAGGCCAATCTTTGGAAGGCGATCCGCCGGCTGGAGCCGCTGAACCCCGCCTTCGTCTCCGTCACCTATGGCGCGGGCGGTTCGACGCGCGAACGCACGCACCGCACGGTCCAGCGCATCATCGCTGAAACCAGCCTTCGCCCCGCCGCCCATCTGACCTGCGTCGAGGCCAGCCGCGACGAGGTCGACGAAGTCATCGAGGGCTACAAGACCATCGGCGTCGACCACATCGTCGCCCTGCGCGGCGACCCGCCGGGATCGACCGGGATCGGCGGCGCCTATCGGCCCCGCGCCGACGGCTATGCCAACGCCACCGAACTGACCGCCGCCATCGGCCGCGTCGGCGGGTTCGACGTCACGGTCGGCGCCTACCCTGAGAAACACCCCGAAAGCCCCTCCATCGACCACGACATCGCGGTGTTGAAGGCCAAGGTGGACGCCGGGGCGACCCGTGCGGTCAGCCAGTTCTTCTTCGACATCGACGCCTTCCTGCGATTCCGCGACCGGGTGCGGGCGGCGGGCGTGACCATTCCGCTGATCCCCGGGATCATGCCCGTGTCCAACTTCGCCGGCCTGACGCGGATGTGCGGCGCCTGCGGCGCCAGCATTCCCGACTGGTTGAAGGCTCATTTCGACGGCCTGGACGACGATCCCGAGACCCGCAAGCTGCTGGCCGCCTCGGTCGCCGCCGAGACCTGCGCCCGGCTGCAGGAAGAAGGCTTCCAGGACTTCCACTTCTACACCCTAAACCGCGCCGATCTGGTCTATGCCATCTGCCGCGTTCTGGGCGTGCGGGAGACGGCGTCGTGAACCGCGCCCAACGCATCGCCGCCCTGCATCAGGCGGCCAACGAAAGGATTCTGGTTCTCGACGGCAGCTGGGGCGTGATGATCCAGCGTCGCGGCCTGACCGAGGCCGACTTCCGCGCTGACCGTTTCGTCGCGGCCAACGGCTATGACGAGGCGCATCAGATGAAGGGGAACAACGACATCCTCTGCATCACCCGCCCCGACATCATCGCCGACCTGCACGACCAGTATTACGCCGCCGGCGCCGACATCTCCGAGACCAACACCTTCTCGGGCACCACCATCGCCCAGGAGGACTACGCCCTGGATGCTCAAGCCGTCTGGGACATCAATCTGGAAGGCGCGAAACTGGCCCGCGCCGCCGCCGACCGCTGGACGGAGAAGCAGCCGAACAAACCCCGCTTCGCCGCCGGCTCCATCGGCCCGCTGAACAAGATGCTGTCCATGTCGTCCGACGTGAACGACCCCGGCGCCCGCAGCGTGACCTTCGACCAAGTCTATGAGGCCTATCGCCATCAGGTGAAGGCGCTGAACGAAGGCGGCGTCGACCTCTATCTGATCGAGACCATCACCGACACGCTGAACTGCAAGGCCGCTATCAAGGCGATCAAGGATCTGGAGGACGAGGGCATGGACGCCCTGCCCATCTGGATTTCGGGCACGATCACCGACCGCTCGGGGCGCACCCTGTCGGGTCAGACGGCCGAGGCGTTCTGGAACAGCGTGCGCCACGCCAAGCCCTTCGCCGTCGGCTTCAACTGCGCCCTGGGCGCCGACCTGATGCGGCCCTTCATCGCCGAACTGAGCCGCGTCGCCGACACCCTGGTCGCCGCCTATCCCAACGCCGGCCTGCCCAACGCCATGGGCCAGTACGACGAACAGCCCCACGAGACCGCCCACTTCATCGAGGAATGGGCCGCGTCGGGCCTGGTCAACATCGTCGGCGGCTGCTGCGGCACCACGCCGGATCACATCCGGCACGTCGCCGAAGACGTCGCGCCGCTGAAGCCGCGCGCGATCCCGGAACGGCCGGCGGCCCTGCGTCTGTCCGGCCTCGAACCGTTCGAGTTGGTGGCGTGATGCCTGCCCTCTCCCGCTCATCCCGGCGAAAGCCGGGACCCAGTTCTTTGGGCGATAATCGTCGGACGGATATCCTCGCCCTCAATCCCAAGCACCGTGCCTCCCGAAAGCACTGGGTCCCGGCTTTCGCCGGGATGAGCGGAGTTTTTGCGTGAGACCTGTCTTCATAAACGTCGGCGAACGGACCAACGTCACCGGCTCGGCCAAATTCCGCAAGCTGGTGGTCGAGGGCGATTATCCCGCCGCCTTGGACGTCGCCCGCCAGCAGGTCGAGGCCGGCGCCCAGATCATCGACGTCAATATGGACGAGGGTCTGCTGGACGGCGTCGTCGCCATGCGGACCTTCCTGAACCTGATCGCGGCCGAGCCCGACATCGCCCGCGTGCCGGTGATGATCGACTCCTCCAAATGGGAGGTGATCGAGGCCGGGCTGAAGTGCGTCCAGGGCAAGCCCATCGTCAACTCCATCTCGATGAAGGAGGGCGAACAGGCCTTCCGCGATCATGCGATCAAATGCCTGCGCTACGGCGCCGCCGTCGTGGTCATGGCCTTCGACGAGGCAGGCCAGGCTGACACGGCCGCCCGCAAGATCGAGATCTGCACCCGCGCCTACGACATCCTGGTCCACGAGGTCGGCTTCCCGCCCGAGGACATCATCTTCGACCCCAACATCTTCGCGGTGGCGACGGGGATCGAGGAGCACGACAACTACGCCGTCGACTTCATCGAGGCGGTGCGGGTCATCAAGGCCACCCTGCCCTACGCCCGCGTGTCCGGCGGCGTCTCCAACGTCTCGTTCTCCTTCCGCGGCAACGAACCGGTGCGCCGGGCGATCCACAGCGTCTTCCTGTATCACGCCATCGCGGCGGGCATGGACATGGGCATCGTCAACGCCGGCGACCTGCCGGTCTATGACGACATCGACCCGGAGCTGAGGGAGGCCGTCGAGGACGTGATCCTGAACCGGCCCCAGCGGACCAATGTGTCCAACACCGAGCGGCTGGTCGACATGGCGCCCCGCTACAAGGGCGAAAAGGGCCAGGCCCGCGTCGTCGATTTGAAGTGGCGCGACCAGCCGGTCGGCAAGCGGATCGAACACGCCCTGGTCCACGGCATCACCGAATTCATCGAGGCCGACACCGAAGAGGCGCGGCTCTCGGTCGAGCGCCCGCTGCACGTCATCGAAGGCCCGCTGATGGACGGGATGAACGTGGTCGGCGACCTGTTCGGCTCGGGCAAGATGTTCCTGCCCCAGGTCGTGAAGTCCGCCCGCGTCATGAAACAGGCGGTGGCCTGGCTGGAACCCTTCATGGAGGCCGAAAAGGCCGGCAAACCCCGCGAACAGGCGGGCCGGATCCTGATGGCCACGGTCAAGGGCGACGTTCACGACATCGGCAAGAACATCGTCGGCGTCGTGCTTCAGTGCAACAATTACGAGGTCGTCGACCTGGGCGTCATGGTTCCGGCCGACCGCATCCTGGACGAGGCCAAGGCCCACGGCTGCGACATCATCGGCCTGTCCGGCCTGATCACCCCTTCGCTGGACGAAATGGTCTTCGTCGCGTCCGAGATGGAGCGGCGCGGCTTCGACATCCCCCTGCTGATCGGCGGCGCCACCACCAGCCGCACCCATACGGCGGTCAAGATCGAGCCGGCCTATCGACGCGGATCGACCACCTATGTCGTAGACGCCTCGCGCGCCGTCAGCGTGGTCTCGGGCCTGCTGTCGCCGACCGAAAAGGCCCGGAACGAACAGGCCACCCGCGACGAATACATCCGCATCCGCGAGCAGTACGCCCGTGGGCAGGAGGTCAAGGCGCGCGCTTCCCTGCCCCAGGCGCGCGACAATCGTTTCCGGCCCGATCCGGCCCAGAGCCTGCCCGGCAAGCCAGCCTTCATCGGCGTGCGCGCCTTCGACGCCTGGGATTTGCAGGACCTGGCCGACCACATCGACTGGACCCCCTTCTTCGCCAGCTGGGAGCTGATCGGCCGTTATCCCCTGATCCTGGACGACGAGATCGTCGGCGAGGCCGCGCGCGATCTGTTCGCCGACGCCCAGGCCATGCTGAAGCGGATCGTCGCTGAGAAGTGGTTCACGGCCAAGGGCGTGGTCGGCTTCTGGCCCGCTCGCGCCGAGGGCGACGACATCGCCGTCTTCGCCGACGAGGCCCGCACCGAGGAAATCGCCCGCTTCCACACCCTGCGCCAGCAGATCAAGAAGTCGAACGGCAAGCCGAACCTGGCCCTGTCCGATTTCATCGCCGAGGACGGCGACGACTATATCGGCGCCTTCGCCGTCACCGCCGGTCACGGCGAGCTGGAGATCGCCAAACGGTTCAAGGACGCCGGCGACGACTATTCCGCCATCATGGCCACGGCCCTGGCCGACCGTCTGGCCGAGGCCTTCGCCGAACGGCTGCACAAGGAAGTGCGCACGACGCTGTGGGGCTACGCCTCGGGCGAGACGACCAGCGTCGACGCGCTGATCGCCGAACAATACCAGGGCATCCGCCCCGCCCCCGGCTATCCGGCCCAGCCCGACCATACGGAGAAGGCCACCCTGTTCCGCCTGCTGAACGCGGGCGACAATGCGGGCATGGCCCTGACCGAGAGTTTCGCCATGACGCCCCCGGCCTCGGTTTCAGGCCTCTATTTCGGCCACCCCGGCAGCCACTATTTCGGCGTCGGCAAGATCGACCTGGACCAGGTCGAGGACTACGCCCGCCGCAAGGGCTGGGACCTGCACACAGCTGAACGCTGGCTGGCTCCCATCCTCAACTACGACCCCCACGCCCGCCAACGCGAAACGGCGGCCTGAGCCAGGCTAAAATCGTCAGGCGCCGGTCCTGGCCCGCAGGAACAGCACCCGCGCCGCGCCATAATCGCGCGCGTCCAGCCGGTCATAGCCGGGCGTGTCGATATCCGGCTCGTCCGATCCGCGCTCGAACACCGCCAGGGCGCCGGGCTTCAGCCAGCCGCCCTCGGCCAGGCGAGCCAGGGTCTGCTCCCCCAGCCCCTTGGCATACGGCGGGTCCAGGAAGGCGATGTCGAATGCCTCCGCGATGGGGCCGGGCCGCGCGCCCAGGTCGGTCGCGCTGCGCCGATGCACCCGCGTGCGCCCCATCAGCCCATAGGCGTCGGCGTTCTCGCGGATGGCGCCGCGCGCGGCGTCGTCGGTCTCCACGAACAGGCCGAAGACCGCGCCCCGGCTGATCGCCTCGAACCCCAGGGCGCCCGATCCGGCGTAGAGGTCGATGACCCGCAGGCCGTGCAGCGGCCGACCCCACGATGCATGTTCCAGAACATTGAACACGGCCTGGCGCGCCCGGTCGGAGGTCGGGCGCGTGCCCTGCCCCTCCGGCGCGACGATGGCCCGGCCCTTCAGGGCGCCGGCGACGATCCGCATGGATCAGCCGCGCGGCGCGCGGGGCTTGCCCCCGGGTCCGCGCCCGCTGGTTCCCGACGGACCGGCCGGTTTGCCGCCGCCCGATCCTGGGCGCGGCTTGAAGTCGCGGCCGCCCACGGCTCCGCCCGAACGGCCGGCGGGCTTGGCGCCCGAACGCGGCCCGGCGGGCTTGCGCCGGTCGTCGATGAACTGGTCGTCGCGAGGCTTGAACGGGCGTTTGGCCCGGTCGCCGCCCTCCTGTGGATTCGAGGCGCGCTTGGGCCGGTCGCCGTCGGCCGCCGTGCGTTCGCGGGGCTTGAAGGTCTTGGCGTGCTCGAACCGGGGCGCGGCCTTGGCCCAGCCCGCCTTCTTGATCGGACGCTCGCGGCGCTCGACGGCATCCGCCTGGGCGGTCTCGGCGGCGCGGACCCGGCTGGGCTTCCTCGACGGGTCCGACATGGCCGAGCCCGAGCGGCCCTTGACGATGGGCGTGGACACCCGACGGCCGGGGATGGGCGCGGGCGTCTCGACCGTATTGCCGGTGGGCAGGTTGTCGGGCCGGATGTAATCGGCCAGCATCTCGCGGATCACGCGCGGCCCGACCTCCTCGACCGCGCCCACGGGCAGGACGTCCAGGCGGAACGGGCCATAGGCCAGGCGGATCAGCCGGTTGACCGTCAGGCCGACCGACTCCAGCACCTTGCGGACCTCGCGGTTCTTGCCCTCGGTGATCGAGATCGAAATCCACAGGTTCGCCGGGGCCTTGCCGTCCTCGGACTTGCTCTCCTTGGCCTTGTCCAGCGTCGCCTCGATGGGGCCATAGGACACGCCGTCCACGACGACCCCGTCCTTCAGCGCGTCCAGCTGGGCTTGGGTGATCTTCCCCCGCGCCCGCGCCCGGTACTGGCGCACCAGCGAGGTCGAGGGCAGCTCCAGCGCCCGGCTCAGTTCGCCGTCGTTGGTCAGCAGCAGCAACCCCTCGGTCGCCAGGTCCAGTCGCCCGACCGAGATCACGCGCGGCAGGCCGGCCGGCAGGGCGTCGAACACCGTCGGCCGCCCGGTCGGATCGCTGTGGCTGGTCAGCAGGCCCGCGGGCTTGTGATAGCGCCAGACGCGCGTCGCCTGGGTCGAGCCGATCGGCTTGCCGTCCACGGTGATCACGTCGTCGCGCGTCACCAGGGTGGCGGGCGTGTCCAGGATGCGGCCGTTGACCGCCACCTTGCCCAGGCCGATCAGCCGCTCGACCTCGCGGCGCGAGGCGATGCCGGCGCGGGCCATGGTCTTGGCGATTCGCTCGGCGCGCAGCGGGGTCTCCGGCGTCTTGGACTTGCCGCTCTTGTCGGTGCGAGGCTTGTCGGTGCGCGGCCGATCGGCCTTGGCCCCGAAACGCTTGGCGCCGTCGTCGCGAGGACTGCGCGGCTTGTCGCCGAATGATCTCGTCCCGTCGCCGCTCTTGCGGGGACCGGAGGATTTGAAGGGCCGCGGCGACCGTTCGTCTTGACGGGCGCGGGGCTTCTTGTCGTTGTCGTCTGTATGGCGGACCATGATGAGCGGTTCATGCGCATGGCGCTGGACCAAGCGCAAGCGGCGGCGGACGCAGGAGAGGTGCCGGTGGGCGCAATTCTTGTCGATCCGACCTCGGGCAAGGTGGTCGCGACCGGCGCCAACGGCCCGATCGGCGCCCACGACCCCACCGCTCACGCCGAGATCGTGGCCATGCGGCGGGGCGCGACGGCGCTGGAGAACTATCGCCTGACCGGCCTGACCCTCTATGTGACGCTGGAGCCGTGCGCCATGTGCGCCGGCGCCATCAGCCACGCCCGCATCGGCCGCGTCGTCTGGGCTGCGGACGATCCCAAGGGCGGAGCCGTCGTCCACGGCCCGCGCCTGTTCGAACAGCCGACCTGCCACTGGCGCCCGGCGACCGACTCGGGGCTTCTGGCGGAGGAGGCGTCGGCCCTGCTCCGGTCCTTCTTCCGCCAGCGGCGGGGAACGGCGCCAGTCCGCGCACGTTAGATCGCCGCGCCAAGCGGCGCCGTTGGAGGAAATCGCGTTGTTCAAGCCGGGTCTGCCGCAGTCGATCGTGTTCAGCGGCCTCGCCGCACTGGCGCTCCTGACCGCCTGCGGCCCCGACCCGGACAAGGCGCCCCGCACCGGCGACGAGGTCAAGGCGCGCGCCATCGAGGCCCAGACCGCCCGTCAGCGCACCGGCGCCGAGATCCAGGACCGCACCCTGAACCGCGTCGTCCACACGGTCTACCTGTGCGACAACGGGGAACGCCTGTCCGTCGACTTCGACAACCCCCGCCAGATGGCCACCGTCCGCAACTCCTCCGGCGAGGCGGTGGACCTGTATCAGGAGCGCGCCGCCGACGGCATCTGGTACCGGGCCTCCAACATCGAACTGCGCGGCAAGGGCGACCTGGCCACATGGTCCGTCGAGGGCCGCCAGCCCACCCAATGCCGCGCGGTCGACTAGAAGGCCACCAGCCGCCGGTCCAGACCCTCACGCACCTCGGGCCAGTCGTCGTCGATGACGGCGAAGATCGCCGTGTCGCGCGCCCGGCCGGTCCAGGTGATCTTGTGCTTCCTCAGCACGCCTTCGGCCTTTGCGCCCAGCTTCAGGATCGCCGCCTGGCTTTGGGCGTTGACGGCGTCGGTGACGATCTCGACCCGCACCGCGCCGGCGTCGAAGGCGTGGCCCAGCAGCAGCCGTTTGCACGCCGGATTGATCGGACCGCCCCGCGCCTCGGGCCGGTAGAAGGTCGAGCCGATCTCGCAGCGCCGATAGGCCGGGTTGATCTCGTACAGACTGGTCGTGCCGACCACCGCCCCGTCCGACCGTCGACGCACCGCATAGGCGATCCGGGTCCCGGCCCGCATGGCCGCCAGAGCGCTCGCCCACCAGCCGTCGAAATGGTCGCCATAGGCGGGCGCGACCATGATGTCCCAGGCGTCCGGATCGCTGTCCAGCGCGACCCGCACCTCGCCCCTCAAAGCCTCCTCGAACGGCTCCAGCCGCACGAACCGATCCTCCAGCAGAACCATGGCGATCCGCATCACGCGGATGCGCCTTCCTCGATCAGGAAGGCCCGCACCTTGGCCGCATCCACCCCCTTGGCGACGAAGGCCCGGCCGATCCCGCGCGCCAGGATCAGGGTCAGCGCCCCGCCCTCGGCCTTCTTGTCGCCCGCCATCAGGGCCAGCAGCCGGTCCGCCGCGAACGCCCCCGCCTGGTCCAGCCGGATCGGCAGGCCCGCCGCCGCGACCGCCGCCTCGACCCGTTCGACGTCGGCCGCCGAACACAGCCCTTCGCGCGCCGAGTAGCGGAACGCCATGCAGCAGCCGAGGGCCACCGCCTCGCCGTGCGCCAGAGCGTCCTCGTCGAACCCGACCTCGGTCTCCACCGCATGGCCGAAGGTGTGGCCTAGGTTCAACAGGGCGCGCCGGCCCGCCTCCTTCTCGTCCTCCCCGACCACGGCGCTCTTGATTTCGATCGAGCGGATCACCGCCCGTTCCAGCGCCGCCGGATCGCCGCCCGCGCCCGCCGCCCCCTGGCCCGCCAGCCAGTCGAAGAAGGCCGAGTCGCAGATCAGCCCGTGCTTCACCACCTCGGCCCAGCCCGAGCGCACCTGCCGTTCCGGCAGGGTGGCCAGAACGTCGATGTCGGCCAGCACCAGACGCGGCTGATGGAAGGCGCCGACCAGGTTCTTGCCGCGCGGCGTGTCGATGGCCGTCTTGCCGCCCACAGAGGAATCCACCTGGGCCAGCAGGGTCGTCGGAACCTGGACGAAGTCGATCCCGCGCATGTAGAGCGCCGCCGCCAGACCGGCCAGATCGCCGACCACCCCGCCGCCCAGGGCCACGACCACGTCCTTGCGATCCAGCCCGATCTCGAGCAGCCGATCCAGCACCCGCTCCAGTTGGGCGAAGGACTTGGACCTCTCGCCCGCCGGCACGGCCAAGATCTCGCTTCCCACGCCCGCCGCCGCCAGGGATTCGGCCAGGGCCGCGCCGTGGATCGCCGCCACCGTCTCGTCCGTGACGATGACCGTGCGCCCTTTCGCCAGGGGCGCGATCCGCTCGCCCGCCTGGGCCAGCAGGCCGCGCCCGACCACGACGTCATAGGCGGCGAAGGCTCCGCCGCTGACCGAGATTGTCGTCATGTCCGGGTCTCCGCGCGTCGCCGGTTGCGCCAGTGCCGGCGCAGGTTCTTGTGGATGGCGTCGACAGCCTGGCCGTGCGAGCCCTGGCCCACGTCCACCGTCAGGTCCGCCTCGCCATAGAGGGGATAGCGGGTCTCGGCCAAGGCGGTCAGCACCGCCAGGGGATCCTTGTCGCGCAGCAGGGGGCGGGTGTCGCGCCGCGCGACCCGCTCGGCGATCACCGCCAGGTCGGCCCTCAGCCAGATGGTGTCGGCGCGTTCCTTCAGCAACGCCCGTGTCTCCGGGTTCATCATCGCCCCGCCGCCGGTCGCCAGGACGATCGGCGGGCCTTCCAGCAGGCGGCGGATCACCCGCGCCTCGCCCGCCCGGAACTCCTCCTCGCCCAGGGCTGCGAAGATTTCCGACACCGTCATGCCGGCGGCCGCCTCGATCTCCACGTCCCCGTCCGCGAACGGCAGTTTCAGCCGATTGGCCAACCGGCGCCCCACCGACGATTTGCCCACCCCCATCAGGCCGACCAGGGCTATGGTGCGCGTCGGCGCCGGATTCGCGCGCCGCCTCATCCGGCGGCCCTGGCGGAACGGACGGTCGAAGGCATGGCGAAGGCGACGGCGCAGGCAGGCATGATCTCTGAAACCTCTACACCAAGCCTGATCCCGCGCCAGCCGTTCGAGGCGTCGATCCTCCGATGACGCCCCAGATCGAGGCCTTTCTGGAGATGATGGCGGTGGAGCGCGACGCCTCGCCCCACACCCTGGCCGCCTATGGCCGCGACCTGGCAGACGCCGAAGCCTGCCTGGCCGGCGACGGCGGGCTGATGGGGGCGGATGCGCAAGCCATTGAGGCCTGGTTCGCCGACCTGTCGCGTCGGGGCCTGTCCGCCGCCACCGCTGCGCGCCGCCGCTCGTCCGCGCGTCAATTCTATCGTTTCGCCCTGGCCGAGGGTTGGCGAACGGACGATCCGTCGCGCCGCCTCGACGCCCCGAAACAGGGCCGCCCCCTGCCCAAGACCCTGTCTCGTGAAGAGATCGACGCCCTGCTGGCCGCGGCCGCCGCGCGCGATGCGGCGGCGGGCCTGCGTCTGGTCGCCCTTGTCGAGATGGCCTACGCCTCGGGCCTGCGGGTCTCGGAGTTGCTGGGGCTGAAGGTCGAGGCGGTGCGGCGCGATCCCGCCTATCTGATCGTGCGCGGCAAGGGCGGCAAGGAGCGCCTGGCCCCCCTTAACGCCGCAGCGCGAGAGGCGATCAAGGCGTGGCTGGCCGCCCGGGACGCCAGACGACAATCGCAGGCGCCGGACAGCCCCTGGCTGTTCCCCTCGTCCGGCCGCAGCGGCCACTTGACCCCGCGCCGCTTCGCCCAACTGCTGGACGAGGCCGCGATTACGGCCGGCATAGACCCCGCCCGCGTCAGCCCCCACGTCCTGCGCCACGCCTTCGCCACCCATCTGCTGGAAGGCGGCGCCGACCTGCGTGTCGTCCAGACCCTGCTGGGCCACGCCGACATCGCCACCACCCAAATCTACACCCACGTCGCCACCGACCGCCTGTCCCAGATCGTCCACCAAAACCACCCCTTGGCGCGCGACGAGTGACAGCGCATATTCCGGCTATGGCTGAAGATTTCTACGTCAAGGCGATCTGGGATCCCGAGGCCGGGGTCTGGTGCAGCGAATCGAACATTGTTGGGCTGGTGCTGGAAACGGCGACGCTCGGCGAGTTCGAGAATCTCGCTCGCCATTTCGCGCCTGAACTTCTAGCGGAAAATGTGGGCGTTCACGGCGCTATCCCCGTGCGCTTCGAAGCGGCCGGCGGGTTCGACGTTATCGCGGCGTGACCTTGCGGTGTTGTCAGGACCGCACCGTACAACGAGCGGTGCATTCTCTGATTTGTGTCGTGACGTCATCAACATTCCAGAACAACTAGTGATCTGGAAATGCCGCAAGACTTCTACCCCGAACTGACCGCCCTCCTCTTCGCCGCCGGTTGGCGTCGCGTCGTCAACGCCAAAGGCAGCCATGAGAAATGGCGGCATCCCGACCAGCCGCACGCGGTCATCGTGCCACGTTCGAAGAGCCGACACACCGCCAACTCAGTCCTCAAACAGGCCGGTTTGCCAAAGGCCTTCTGAACCCGCCGCTTGCCCGGCGGCCTTGACGTCTCTAGGTTCCCCCGCCTTCCTTTAGGGCGTTTTCGCCCGCTGCAGTCCCGGACGCCTTGATGGCCACGCACTATCTCGACTTCGAAAAGCCGATCGCCGATCTGGAAGCCAAGATCGAGGAACTCTCGGCCCTGTCCGACACCTCGGGCGACTTCGACAGCGAGATCGAGGCCCTGCGCAAGAAGGCCGATCAGCTGCGCAAGAAGACCTACGCCGGTCTGGACCCCTGGATGAAGACCCAGGTCGCGCGTCACCCCCAGCGTCCGCACTTCGTCGACTATGTCGCCGGCCTGTTCACCGACTGGAACGAACTGCACGGCGATCGCCAGTTCGGCGACGACCAGGCGATCCTGGGCGGCCTGGCGCGTTTTCGCGGCCGTCCGGTGGTCGTCATGGGCCACGAGAAGGGTCACGACACCACGACCCGCATCACCCACAACTTCGGCATGGCCCGGCCCGAGGGCTATCGCAAGGCCGTGCGCCTGATGGACATGGCCGAACAGTTCGGCCTGCCGGTGCTCAGCTTCATCGACACGGCCGGCGCCTATCCGGGCCTGGGCGCCGAGGAGCGCGGTCAGGCCGAGGCCATCGCTCGCTCGACCGAGCGCTGCCTGACCCTGGGCGTGCCCTCCATCGCCACCATCACCGGCGAAGGCGGTTCGGGCGGAGCCATCGCCATCGCCGCCGCCAGCCGGGTGCTGATGCTCGAGCATTCGATCTATTCGGTGATCTCGCCCGAGGGCGCCGCCGGCATCCTGTGGCGTGACGGCGCGCGGGCCAGAGACGCGGCCATGGCCATGAAGATCACGGGCACGGACCTGCTGCAGCTGAAGATCGTGGATCGCCTGATCGAGGAGCCCACCGGCGGCGCGCACACCGACCGCGACGCCGCCATCGCCAAGGTGGGCGACGTCCTGGCCGAGGAGTTGCGCGGCTTCGCCGGCCTGTCGCCGCAGCAGATCAGGAAGCAGCGCGCCGACCGCTTCTACGCCATCGGCGCCCTGTAGGGACAAGCGCCCGACGTTAACCCGGAATCCACCCTCGTCTGACAGTCTGGCCGCCTATCCACAGCGGTTACGGGGCGCGGGGCCGGCCATGATCAAGACGGCGGGTTCGACCCGAAGCTTCGCCACGCTAGATTGCGCAGCATGAACGGCGGCGAGAGCCTCCGCGAAAGCGCCGTCTTCAACCTGGGCGGCGCCGTGACGATGATCGTGGACGATTCGCCCTTCTCCCTGACCCTGACGGCCAACGCCCTTGCCGGCTTCGGCATCCGCCCCAGCTTCGCCATCGGCAGCGGCGCCGAGGCCAAACAGCTGCTGGCCGAAAAGACCATCGACCTTCTGGTCGTCGACACCGACATGCCCGACATCGACGGGTTCGAGCTGATCCGCTGGCTGCGCCGGTCCGGGCCCAACCCCAACGCCTTCATTCCCGTCATCATGACCGCCAGCCACATCCGGCGCGGCCGGGTGGCCGAGGCGCGCGACTGCGGCGCCAACTTCGTCGTGACCAAGCCCTTCAGCCCGGCCCTTCTGCTGGAGCGGATTCTGTGGGTCGCGCGCGACACCCGCCCCTTCCTGGAGGTCGGCGACTATCTGGGACCGGATCGCCGGTTCCGCCACACCGAGTACGAGGGCGTCGAACGCCGCGCCGACATGTTGCGCCGCAAGACCGCCGTGGAGAGCGTGGCCCTATGACCGTCATCACCCACACCCAACGGCGCTCGCGCCTGGCCGAGATGGTGGATCGCCCCGGCGGCGTCAGCGTCGGCGCCGCCTTGGCCCAGGCCCAGGCCAATCTGGACGCCCTGCAGGACCAGGCCCGCGCCATCATCGCAGACAATATCGCCGCCCTGCTGGCCAGGCCCGCGCCCGACCTGATCGAGCCGCTGCGGCTGGACGCGGCCTATTCGGCCTCCAGCCAGATCATCGACGCGGCAAGCCCCTTTTCGATGGATGATCTGTGCACGGCGGCCAAGGGGCTGTGCGACCTGCTGGACGCGGCGCCGCGCCAGGGCGGCTTCGACTGGCGCATCGCCACCGTCCACGCCCAGGCCATGAAGGTGCTGCTGTCCCTGCCGCCCGAAGAAGCCCAAGCCCGCAGCGCCATTCTGAGCAATCTGCACGAAGTGCTGAAGCGCAAACTTCCGGCGGAGACTCAATCGGAAGGCTGAGCCGCCTTTCCGGCCCGCGTCTGCTTCTTCCACAGGGCGGCGTATTCCCCGCCTTGGCGCGCCACCAGTTCGTGATGGGCGCCGCGTTCGACGATGCGACCGGCCTTCAGCACCAAGATCTGGTCCGCGTCGGCGACGGTGGACAGACGGTGCGCCACGACCAGGGTGGTGCGGCCCTTTCTGGCCTTTCTCAGCGTCTTCTGGATCGCCGCCTCGGTGCGGCTGTCCAGGGCGCTGGTCGCCTCGTCCAGGATCAGGATGCAGGGATCGGCCAGCAGGGCGCGGGCGATGCCGACCCGCTGACGCTCGCCGCCCGACAGCTTCAACCCCCGCTCCCCGACCTTGGTCTGCATCCCCTCGGGCAGGCCCCGGATGAAGTCGGCCAGCTCCGCCGCTTCGGCCGCCGCCCAGACCTGGGCCTCGTCGGCGTCGGGACGGGCGAAGGCGATGTTGGCGGCCAGGGTGTCGTTGAACAGGGCCACGTCCTGCGGCACCAGGGCGACCGCCGCGCGCAGCGACGCCTGGGTCACGGCGCGCGCGTCGTGGCCGTCGATCAGCACCCGCCCCTCTTGCGGGTCCAGCAGGCGCAGGGCCAGTTTGACGATGGTCGACTTGCCCGCACCCGACGGCCCGACCAGGGCCGTCGTCGTGCCCGGCGCGGCGAAGAAGCTGACGTCTTCCAGGCCGTTGGCCCTGGCGTCGTGACGGAAGCCGACCCGCTCGAACGCCACCGACGCGCCGCGCGCATCGACCGGGCGCGGCAGGGGGACGGCGTGGGGGGCGTCGGCCACCTGGGGCGTCTGGCGCGTCACCTTCAGCATCTCCTCCATGTCGATGAAGGACTGGCGGATTTCCCGATAGGCGAAGCCCAGGATGTTCAGGGGCGCATATAGGGAGATCATGATCAGGACGGCGGCCGTCACGTCGCCCGGCCCCATCCGCCCCGCCGCCGCCTCGAACCCCGCCATCACCGCCATAACGCCCAACCCCAGGTTCATCACCAGGGCCTGCATTCCGTTCAGCATCGCCAGCGAGCTGTTGGCCTTCAGCGAGGCCTGGGCGTAGTCGCCCAGCGCCCGTTCATAGGTCTGAGCGGCGCGGGTTTCGGCGCCGAAGGACTTGACCGTCTCGTAGTTCAGCAGGGCGTCCACCGAGACGCCTGCGGCCTCCGAATCGGCGGCGTTCATGATGCGCCGATGCTCCAGCCGCCAGTTGGACATGGCGAAGGTGGCGATGGTGTAGATCGCCACCACGGCGACGGCGACGGCGGCGAACCGCCAGTCGTATTTCCCGCCCAGCACCGCCGCGGCCAGCAGCAGTTCGACTCCGGTCGGGACCAGGTTGAAGGCCAGGATGCGCAACAGGAAGTCGACCGCCCGCGATCCGCGATCCATCGTCCGCGACAGGGCGCCCGAGCGTTTTGTCTGGTGGAAGTCCAGCGACAGGCTGAGCGCATGGGCGAAGGCCTCGGCCGCCGTGGCGCGCTGGGCGGCGGCGCGGACGGGGGCGAACACCACGTCCGAAATCAGAGGCGAGGCCGCCGACAGAAACCGCACCAAGGTCCAGCCCAAGGCAAAGGCAGCGAACCCCCAGCCGACGGCGACCGCTGTGCCCTGCCCCGCCGCCAGACGGTTCACCGCCGCGCCCAGCACCAGGGGCGCCAGGACGCCCAGCCCTTTGCCCGCCAGGGTCAGCACAATGGCCGAGATCAGCCGCAGCCGAAGATGAGGCGCGCCCGAACGCCCCACCAGCCGCGCCAGGTCCGCCAACGCCTTCAGCGTCGGCGGTCCATCCGAATTGTCCTGTATGCTCCCTGCCTGCTGCGCCTTGACCATCGGGTCGCGCCGGCTGCCGGAGCGCTCGCCGAGCATCGCCATTCCCCGCATATGCAAGACCTTTGCGACGGGCGAAAGGCCGCGCCGCGCTCCCGGCGCGGATTCGGGCTCAATCCAGGGCGACGATCGCCTCGATCAGCTCGTCCACCGCCGCGCTCTGTGTCGCCCACGAGCAGACGAACCGCACCGATCCGTCGTCGAACGCATAGCAGGCCCAGCCCGCCGCGTTCAGGCGGGCGTGCGCCTCGGGCGACATCCGCACGAAGACGGCGTTGGCCTCGACCGGGTGGGCCAGGACGAATGACGCGCGCGTAGCGATGCCGGCCGCCAGCCGCTGCGCCATCAGATTGGCGTGGGCGGCGCCCGCCTCCCAGTCGCCGCTTTCCAGCAGGCCCAGCATCGGCCCGGACAGCAGCCGCGCCTTGGACGCCGTCTGGCCGGCCTGTTTCAGCCGATTGTCCAGCCGCCGCGCCAGGGTCTTGTCGAACAGGACGATGGCCTCGGCGCAGTTGGCGCCGGCCTTGGCGCCGCCGAACACCAGCACGTCCACGCCAAGGCGCGGAATATCCTTCAGGTCGAAGCCCGCCGCCGCCGCATTGGCCAGCCGCGCGCCGTCCATGTGCACGCCATAGCCCAGCGCCTTCACCGGCTCGATCAGGTGGCGCAACTCCTCCTCGGTATAGACCGCGCCGTATTCCGTCGCCTGGGTCAGGGACAGGGCGGCAGGCGGCTGGCGATGGCCGACCTCGGCCTCGCCTAGTTGCGCCTCGAGGGCCAGGGTGTCGATCTTGCCCGAGAAGCCCGGCAGCCCGATCAGGCCGACGCCGTGGCCGAAAAAGCCCGGCGCCCCGGTCTCGTCGGTGCAGATGTGGGCCGAATGGTGGGCCAGCACCGCCTCAAAGGGCTGGGCCAGCATCGACAGGGCGATGGCGTTGGCCGCCGTGCCGCTGAAGACGAACCGCACCTCCGCGTCGGCGTCCAGCCGCTGGCGGATCTGGTCCGCGGCCCGCGCGGTGACGTCGTCGGCGCCGTAGGCCCGGGCGAACCCCTTGTTGGCGCGCACAAGCCCCTCGATGGCGCTGAGCGCCATGCCGGCGGTGTTGTCGGAGCCGAAATCGTAACGCATCAGCGGGTCGTGGCCTTCCGGTCCGCGTGGTCGTCGTCGGCGGTCTTGACCCGCACCACCGGCATGACGTCCTCGTCGCCATAGGGCACGGCGACCTGGTGCGGGAAGGGAATCTCGATCCCGGCGGCGTCCAGCGCCTCCTTGCCGCCCTGCATCAGGTCGGCCTGAGTCTGCCACCAGTCGCCGACCTCGACCCAGGCGTGGAGCGTGACCTGCACCGCGCTGTCCAACAGGCCCGTCACGCCGGACCAGGGTTGCGGATCGTGCAGCACCTTGTCGTGGGCGCCCGCCACGTCGGTCAGAACCCTGCGCGCCTGGTTCAGGTCGTCGCCATAGCCGACGGTGAAGTTGATCTCGATCCGGCGCGTCTTCTGGCCGGTCAGATTGGTCAGGGAATCGCCCAGGACCTTGGAGTTCGGAATGACGATCTTGTGGTTGTTGGCGTTCGACAGTTGGGTGGTGAACAGGTCCAGACGCTGGACCGTGCCCGACATGCCGCCCACGTCCACCACGTCGCCGACCTTGTAGGGTCGCAGGATCAGAAGCATGATCCCGGACGCCACGTTCGTCAGCGTGCCCTGCAAGGCCAGGCCGACCGCCAGCGACGCCGCGCCCAGAACCGCGATGATCGAGGTCGTCTGCACCCCCAGCCGCTGCAGCACCGCGATCATGCCGATGATGATGACGACGATCCGCACCACCTGAACGGCGAAGCTGAGCACCGTCGGGTCGTGGCGGAATCCGCGCACGCGGGACAGGGTTCTGCGCGCGGCCCCGGACGCCCATTTCGCCGCGAACAGGGTCGCGACGAAGATCAGGGCGGCGATGCTGAAATTGATCGCGAAGTCGCCGGCCATGTCGGTCAGCTTGGCGATCATGGCGGCGTCCACGGCGATGGCCTGGCGTCCTGCGGCGACGGCTTCGGCGATGGGGGCTGCGGTATTGGACATGGGCCGGGTCTAACGCCTGGCGCGCCGATTGGAACCCCCGGGGCCCGATTTTCGGGGCCTGTTTTCAGGCCTTGGCGATCCGGCCGCCGCCGCTTTCGATGGCGTCCAGCAGGTCCATCACAGCGTCCAGGGTGTCGGCCTCTCGCGCCGGCTTGTCCCAGCGGATGCGACTGACGCGGGGAAAGCGCATCGCCACCCCCGACTTGTGCCGCGTCGATCGGTTCAGCCCCTCGAAGGCGATCTCCAGCACCAGACCGAAGTCGCGCTCGGCCCGCACCGAACGGACCGGCCCGAAACGGTCCACCGTGTGGTCGCGCACGAACTTGTCCAACTGTTTCAACTCCTCGTCGGTAAAACCGAAATAGGCCTTGCCGACCGGCGTCAGCGTCCCCTCCTCGGTCCAGACGCCGAAGGTGTAGTCGGAATAGAAGCTGGAGCGTTTGCCGTGCCCGCGCTGGGCGTACATCAGGACGGCGTCGATCACATGCGGATCGCGTTTCCACTTGAACCACGGCCCTTTGGGCCGCCCCGCCAGATAGGCGCTGTCCCAGCGTTTCAGCATCAGCCCCTCGGCGGCCGCCCCCACCGGCGGATCGGCCCGAAGCTGGGCCAACCGATCCCAGCCGCCGTATTCGACCAGGGGCGACAGGTGCAGCCGTCGGCCCGCATGGCCGGCCACCAGAGCCTCCAGCCGCGCGCGGCGCTCACGCAGCGGCAGGCCCCTGAGGTCCTCGCCATCCTGGGCCAGCAGGTCATAGGCCACCACCGCCGCCGGAAAGGCCTGCATGGCCTTGGCGTCCACGGTCTTGCGGTTCAGCCGCTGTTGCAGATCGCCGAACGGCGCCGCCGCCCCGTCGCGCCAGACAATCAGTTCGCCGTCGACGGCCCCCTCGAAGGCCAGGGCGTCCATCACGTCGGGAAAGGCGGCCGAAATCTCGTCGCCGGTCCGCGAGTACAGCTTGCGCGCCTCGCCCTCCAGCACGGCCTGGACGCGTATGCCGTCCCACTTCCATTCGGCGGCGTAGTCGGCCGGCGACAGTTTCGGCAGATCGACCGCCTCGTCGACCGCGACCGCCAGCATGACGGGGCGGAACCGACCGGGCGCGTCCGGGCTGGGGCGATCCGCCCGTCCCTCCAGCCAGGCGAACAGATCGGCGTAGGGGGGCTCCACCGCATGCCAGACCTCCTCGATGGCCGAGGCGTCCAGCGCTTCCAGCGCCGTCTCCCCCTCATGGCCGTCCGGCGACGGGGGGGCGGGCGCGGCGTCGGGGCGCATCATCGCCGCCGCCGTCTTGGCCAGCCGCGCCGACAGGCCGACGCGCAGCGCCCCGGTCATCAGTTTCAGCAGCGCCCACCGCCCCTTCGGCTCCAGCGCGTCCAGCCAAGTCTCAAGCAGGCCCCGCACCTCGGCCCGGCTGGCGGTCCTCAGCGCCTCGACCACCTCGCTCAGTTCCGGCTCGCGGTTGGGGCGCCGGTCGGGTGCGGCCGGCCAGATCAGGGCGACCGTCTCGGCCAGGTCGCCGACATAGTCGTAGGACCAGCCGAACAACACGCTGTCCACCCGCCCCTCCACCGCCTTTCGGATCATGGCCGGCTTTGCGGCGTCGAACGTCAGGTCGCCGGTCAGGGCCGCCAGGGCCCATCCCCGGTCAGGGTCCGGCGTCGCCCGCAGATAGTCGCGCACCAGGACCAGTTTGGCGTTGCGCGACGCGGTCAGGGACAGGCGGTCCAGAAGCTCGGCGAAGGCGTGCATTTCCATCCTTGAAGCCTGGTCGTTTCAGCCGAAACCGCGACGCGGCTCCTCCGAAAGCGCGAACAGGCTTTCGCTGTCACGGCGCGCCGGGCGCCGCCTCCCTCCACAACGAAGAAGGCCCTGGAGGTTTCCCTTCGACAGGCGCCGCGGATCGTCGAGCCTGGCGTCAGGCGGCGACCGAGGTCTCGGCCGGGGCGGCCGTCTGGGCCACCGCCTCGCGTCCGCCGCTCGCCCGTCCCATCAGGGCGGCCAGGGCGGCGAAGTCGATGGGCTTGTTCAAATAGGCGTCGGCCCCGGCGTTCAGCCCCGCCTCGTGATCTTCCGACCGCGCCGAGGCCGACAGCACCACGATCGGCGTGTCGGCGTTCAGCCCCCCGCCGTCGCGGATCAGGCGCGTCGCGCTCAGCCCGTCCATCACCGGCATGTTCACGTCCATGATGATGAGGTCGAACGGCTGGTCGGCGGCGATGTCCACTGCGGCCCGGCCGTCTTCCGCCGCGGTGGCGACATGGCTGGCGGAATTCATCCAGGCCTCCAGGATCATGCGGTTGACCGGATGGTCCTCGACCACCAGCACCCGCAGCGATTCGCCGCCCACGATCTCGGCATGGACCTCTTCGGCCACGACCGGCTTGGCCCATTCCACCACCTCGGCCTCGAGATCCAGGGTGAAGCAGGAGCCTTCGCCCAGTTTGGAGGTCACGGTGATGTCGCCGCCCATGATGTTGGCCATGCGCCGCGCGATGGTCAGGCCCAGCCCCGTCCCGCCGAACCGGCGCGTGGAAGAACTGTCGACCTGGGTGAAGGGCATGAACAGCCGCTCCAGATCCGCCGCCGCGATCCCCGCGCCGCTGTCGCACACTGCGAATTCGAACCGCACGCGCTGGTCCGATATCCGGTGCGCCCGCACGATGTAGTGGATGCGCCCCGCCTCGGTGAACTTGACCGCATTGGACAGGAGGTTCTGGACCACCTGGCAGACCCGCAACGGATCGCCGCGCACGACCGTCGGCATCTCGCCTTCGAAGGTGGTGACGAACTCCAGCCCCTTGGCCTCGGCCTGGGCCTCGAACGGGCCGGTGATGCGCTTGTGCAGGCTGTCGACGGCGATGTCGACGGCCTCGAAATTCATCTTGCCCGCCTCGATCTTGGTCATGTCGAGGATGTCGTTCAGCAGCGACAGCAGATTGTCGCCCGAGTTGCGGATGATCGACAGATATTCACGCTGGGTCGTCTCCAGCCGCGTGGCGCTCAGCAGTTGAGCGGCGCCGAGCACCCCGTTCATCGGCGTGCGCAGCTCGTGCGAGATCACGCCCAGAAAATTGGACTTGGCTTCGTTGGCGGCGTTGGCCTTGTCGCGGGCCGCTTCCAGCTCCTCGATCAGGTGCGCCTGGTGCTGCTGGAAGGCGCGGATGCGGTTCTCGCGCAACAGGGTCATCGTGACCAGAACAAACAGGCCCGCCGCCGTGAACGGCACCACCATCAGCATGGACCAGAACTCGTCCGTGCCCCACAGGCTCATCAGGATGACGACCGCCGCCGCTCCATAGGGCGAGGAGATGATCAAGGCCTGGCGCGGCGAACTGCGCAGCTGGGCGAACACCAGCACATAGCCGGATATGATCAGGGCCAGCGCCAGGGGCTGGCCGAAGCTGGTGCCCGAAAACCAGGCCAGCAGCGGCGCCGCCGCCCAGGCGCCGGTCGTCACGGTGGCGACGACGGGGAACAGCATGCCCCAGCCGGCGTCGACTCGGTGGCTCAGCCGATGCTCGACCACCCCGCGGATCGAACCGGCGGCCAGCGTCAGGACGAACCACAGCGCGGCCTTCAGCCAGCCGATGGTGCCCAACAGGCCCAGCGCCCAGGAGGCGATGATCATATAGCGCAGGTATTGCGTCTGCAGGATCGCGGTCAGGGCCTGGGACGCATCCCCGGCGCGCTGATCGACTGGCAGCGCCTTGGCTACGCCGTCCGATTCCACCATGGCCAGAGTCCCCGCCTTCCATTTGGTCGCGTGACGCTAGGACGAAGTTTCTAAGACGATGTGAACGCTGTTTTCCTTACCCGGCCTCCTGAGGGGTCAGGGCCTTGATCGACAGGGCGTGGATCGGCCCGGCCAGTTCCGCTTTCAACAGCGCGTTGACCGCCCGCTGGCGCGCCAGTCGCGACAGCCCCTGGAAAGCGTCGGACACGATCACCAGATTGAAGTGGCTTTCGCCGCCGGGCGTGGCGTCCATTCCGCCGTCGTGGTGGTGGCCGGCGTGACGCCAGCTGTCATCCTCGATCTCCAACCGCCGGGGGGCCAGGCCTTCCGTCAGTTTTTCACGAATAATCGCCGCGACCGGGCCTTCCGACATGATCGATTCCTTGATGCCGTCCAATTCGGCCCTACACTTCGGCTGATGTCCGCCTCCTTTCAATACAAGCCGCGCTTCACCGACATCCGCGTGAAGCCGCCCAAGCCCGAGGAGGAGGCGGCCCAGGCCGACGTCCTGCACCTCAAGCCCGGCGAGAAGCCGTGCCAGTGGCCCGACTGCCGGAAGGCCGCGACCGCCAAGGCGCCCAAGTCGCGCGACCGGCTGAACGACTTCTACGATTTCTGCCAGGCCCACGCCGGCGAATACAACAAGGGCTGGAATTTCTACGCCGGCATGAGCGAGGGCGAGGTCCGCGCCGCCCAGGAGAACGAGGCCATGACCGGCGGCCGTCCGACCTGGGAGATGAAGGCCGGCAAGTTTTCGCGCGAGGCCGCCGCCTTCGCCGCCAAGATGGGTACGGCCAACACGACGGGCGCCGGCTCGTGGCGCGACAGCTTCGGCCTGTTCGGCCGTCGCGGGGACCAGACGCCCCAGTCCCCGACCGAGGACCGGCGCGTCGGCAAGCTGGAACGTGCGGCCCTGGCCGACCTGGGCTTGGACCCCGGCGCCGACAAGATCAGGATAAAGGCCAGCTATCGCGAGATGCTGAAACGCTTCCACCCCGACACCAACGGCGGCGACCGCGGCGCCGAGGCCAAGCTTCAGCGCGTCATCAAGGCCTGGAAGACGCTGAAGAAGGCCGGCCTGGCCTAAGGCTTAGGACTGGTCGGCGGCCACGTCGTTCGATGCGGTCATCAGGGGGACGGCCGGCTCGCGGAAATAGCGGTCGATCCCGTCCGCGACCGTCTTCATCAGGCGGCGGCGCGCGCGTTCGTCGGTCAGCATCCGCTCGTCCTCGGGATTGGTGATGAAGCCCATCTCCAGCAGCACCGCCGGCACGTCGGGCGCCAGCAGCACGGCCAGACCGGCGTCGCGGTGGCTGCGGCGCAGGAGCGGCGTTTCCGAGCCTTCCAGATGAGTCAGCAGCACCCGGGCGAACTGGGCCGAACGGTTCTGGGTCGCGCGCTGGGTCATGTCCAGCAGGATGCGGTCCACCGACGGATCGCGCCCCGGCAGATGCAGTTCGCGGTGCCAGTTGTCGCCGCGCGTGAACTCGCGCACCGCCCGGCCGGCGCCCTGTTCGGACAGGGTATAGACGCTGGCCCCGCGTAGGGCCGGATCGGCGCCGGCGTCGGCGTGCAGCGAGATGAACAGGTCCGCATCCGCCTGGCGCGCAATGGCCACGCGGCGATACAGATCGACATACCGGTCGTCGTCGCGGGTCAGGCGCACGCGATAGCGGCCGGTGCGCTCCAACTCGTTCTTCAGGGCCAAGGCGGCGGCCAGGGTGACGGTCTTTTCGCGCGCGCTGGCCCCGCTGGCGCCGGGGTCGGCGCCGCCATGGCCGGCGTCGATGACGATCAGGGGCTTTTCGGCGCGGCGCGGCGTCGGCGGCGCGGGCGAAGGCGCGCGGGCGGCGGCGACGGCCCCGCCCACCGCCTTCAGGTCGATGACGTAGCGATAGTGGCCGACTCCGTCGCCGGGCGGCAGCAGGAAACGTCGTTCGATCTCGCTGCCGCGCGCCAGCTCCAGCTGGATGCGCGACGATCCGCCCGAGGACGAGACGGCGTAGGACCGGACCAGTCCCGATCCGTCCCCGTTCAGCCCCCGTCCCGGCGCCACGCCGTTCAGGGCCAGAGTGATTCGTCCCCCTCTGCCCGTGTCGACGACGCGGCCCTGCGCGGCCTTTTCCAGATCGATGACCACGCGGGTCCGATCGCCGTCGGCGCCGAAGCGCACGCTGATCACATCGCCCTGGGCGCCCCAGGCCAGACCGCGCGTGCCGAACAGGCCGACGGCGCAGATGACCGCGAAGGCCAGGGCGGTCATCGCCCATTCCTTCGCGCCCCAGCGCATCAGACCTGTCAAAACGCGACCGCTCATTGCGCTGGCGAACCTACTGAAAGCCTACTCGACCGCCAGGATGCCAGAGGCTCGTATTCAGGGGGTTAAGGCGAACGCCTTTTAATTCGCGAGTTGCGTGACTATGCTGTGACCGCTCGCGAACCGATCGCGCCGATTTCGCCCGTGCGAAGCCTGGCGCGCCCTCCTCGCGGCGCTGACTTTCACCAATCCTAGAATCTCCCGGCATCGCCGAGGATTCGAAGAGCGGACCAGGGACGCGGCCTTCCCAAGGGATTGGCGCGCCCGGTTCAGGACCGACGACTTCCATGGGCCTTAACGCCTGCGCACCCCAACGGCTTGATCAAGCCCGCTTCGCCGTTCTCGGCGAGGGGATGTCGCGCGCGCCGGCCCCTAGCTTCATTCGGCGAGCCGCCACGATCCGACCCGGTGTTCCGGGCCGGCCGGCCAGCGCGCGCCAGAGAGAGACCTTCAATGTCAAAGACGATGCTGATCGACGCGGCCCACCCGGAAGAAACCCGGGTCGCCATCGTGGACGGACGCCAGATTGAGGAGTTCGATTTCGAATCCCGAGCGAAGCGCCAGCTTCGCGGCAACATCTACCTGGCCAAAGTCACCCGCGTAGAGCCCAGCCTCCAGGCCGCCTTCGTCGAATACGGCGGCAATCGCCACGGCTTCCTGGCCTTCAACGAAATCCATCCCGACTATTACCAGATCCCCGTCGCCGACCGCGAAGCCATCATGGCCGAGCCGCAGGACGATGACGACGAGGACGATCTGGACCGCGAATCCGTCAGCGACGACGTCGATCCCGACGCCGCGCTGGCCGACGAGGAGCGTCTGAAGCGCCGGCTGATGCGCCGCTACAAGATCCAGGACGTGATCAAGCGCCGCCAAATTCTGCTGGTGCAGGTCGTCAAGGACGAGCGCGGCGCCAAGGGCGCGGCCCTGACCACATGGCTGTCGCTGGCCGGCCGCTACTGCGTGCTGATGCCCAACACGGGCAAGGGCGGCGGCATTTCGCGCAAGATCACCAACACCTCGGACCGTCGCCGCCTGAAGAGCGCCGTCGCGGCCCTAGACGTGCCGAAAGGCATGGGGCTGATCATCCGCACCGCCGGCGCCAAGCGCACCAAGGCCGAGATCAAGCGCGACTATCAATATCTGCTGCGCCTGTGGGAGACGATCCGCGAGACCACCCTGGCCTCTCACGCCCCCTCGGTCATCTACGAGGAAGAGAACCTGGTCCGCCGCGCCGTGCGCGACATGTTCGACAAGGACTTCGACGGCATCCAGGTCGAAGGCGTCGAGGGCTTCAAGGAGGCGCGCGACTTCATGCGCGTGCTGATGCCGGCCCAGGCCAAGAAGGTTCACCTGTATCGCGGCTCGCGTCCCCTGTTCGCCGCCAACGGCATCGAGGAACTGCTGACTCAGATCCACCAGCCGGTCGTGCCGCTGAAGTCGGGCGGCTATCTGGTGATCAACCAGACCGAGGCCCTGGTGGCCATCGACGTCAACTCGGGCCGCGCCACCAAGGAACGCAACGTCGAGCAGACGGCGTTCAAGACCAATATGGAAGCGGCCGTCGAGGCCGCTCGCCAGCTGCGCCTGCGCGACCTGGCCGGCCTGGTCGTGATCGACTTCATCGACATGGACGAGGGCAAGAACAACCGCGCCGTCGAGAAGGTGCTGAAGGACGCCCTGTCCAGCGACCGCGCCCGCATCCAGATGGGCCGCATCTCGCCCTTCGGCCTGATGGAGATCAGCCGCCAGCGTCGCCGCCTGGGCGTGATCGAGGGCGCCACCGAGGCCTGCCCGCATTGCCAGGGCACCGGCCGCATCCGCTCGGCCGAGTCCGCCGCCCTGATGACCCTGCGCGCGGTCGACATCGAGGCCGGCAAGAACGGCGCGGGCGTGGTGGTGCTGAAGGTCTGCACCGCCGTCGGACTGTACATCCTGAACCACAAGCGCGCCTATCTGCAGTCGCTTCTGGAGCGCCGCGGCCTGAACGTCATCGTCCAGATCGACGACAGCTTGGGCCAGGGCGAACACAATATCGAGCGCACCGAGACCAACGAGGACTTCGTCGCGCCCGAGGTCGAACTGCCCGACCTGGACGACGACTTCGACCCCTCCTTCTACGAGGACGAAGAGGACGACGAAGACGAGGAGATCGTCGCCGACGACGAGGACGAGGACGAGGATTCGCTGGAACGCGAGGACACCGACGACGACGAACCGCGCGAACGGTCCGAGCGTCACGACGGGAACGGCCGCGGCCGCAACCGTCGCCGTCGTCGCGGCGGACGTCGCGACGAAGAGGCCGTCGACGCCGTCAGCCTGGACGACGCCTCGGACGACGAGGAAGACGAGAACGGCCGCCGCCGGCGCCGGGGCCGTCGCGGCGGTCGACGGATGCGCGAGGATGGAGAGCGCGACGTCTACGCCTGGGTGCGCGGCCGCACGCCGTCTCTGGACGATCCCTACGTCTGGTTCGATCCGCTGAATCCTGGCCGGAGCGAAGGCCCGGGCGAACGTCCCGAGCGCGCCGAGCGTCCGGCGGCCGAAGCGGACGGCCAACGCCTGGAGGTCGCGATCGAAGACGTCAATGGCGACGGCGCCAACGAGGAAGGCGGACGTTCGCGCCGCCGTCGTCGTCGCGGCCGGGGTCGCGGCGTCGAAGCCGGCGCGGCGCACGAGATCAAGGTCGAGAACCGCGCCACCAACGAAGGCATGCCGCCCGACGGCTCGCCCGAGACGCCGATGGCCGTGATGGTCGAGGCCGCCGAACCGGCCGCGGAGGCCGTTACGGAAACCGCCCCCGAACTGGCGCCCGAGCCTCAGCGTCGTCGGGTGCGCCGCAAGACGGCCGCCAAGATGGAAACGGCTCCGGTCGAGACCGCCCAGACGCCGGCCGCCGAGACGCCGTCCGCCGAGGCCCATTTCGAACCTCACCCCGACACGGCCATCGAGCCGAACGAGGCGACGCTCGAAGGCGCCCCGGCGCAGCTGGACGTCACGCCTCAGGCGGGGCTGGCTATCGAACGCGCCATCGCCGAGGCGAAGGCGGCGCCCCAGCCCGCCGTCCTGGCCGAGCCCTTCGTCGCGCCCAGGCCGGAGATCGACGTGGAGGCCATCATCGCGGAGGATCCGAACCAGATCGTCGCTCCGCCCGAAAAGCCCAAGCGCGGGTGGTGGCGCCGCTGATCGGTCACGATTAGATTGTCAGGATGCAGGCGGGGGTCGGTCGCTATTGGAGTTCAGCCATGAGGTGGCTTCCCCGATCTGCATCCCGCCTTCTGGCGGCGGCGGCCACGGCCCTTACGGCCCTTTGCGTCGCCGGCCAGGCCTCCGCCCAGAGCCTGATCCGCGACACCGAGGTCGAGGGCATCGTGCGGGAATGGGCCGACCCGGTCTTTGCGGCCATGGGGCTGAACCCGTCGGACATCCAGGTTCTGCTGGTCAACGACGACGAACTGAACGCCTTCGCCACGCGCGGGCGGATCATGGGCGTCAACACCGGCCTGATCCTGCGCACCAAGACGCCCAACGAACTGCTGGGGGTGATGGCGCACGAGGCGGGCCACATCAAGAACCGCCACACCTTGCGCGACGGCGCCCAGAACGCCGGCAAACAACCGATGTTCATGACCATGGCCCTGGGCGCCCTGGCCATCGCGGCGGGCGCCCCCGACGCAGGCGTGGCCCTGTTGGGCTCCAGCCAGTATTTCGGTGCGCTGGGCGCGCTGCGGTATATGCAGGGCCAGGAGGGCGAGGCCGATCTGACCGGCGTCCGCGGACTGGAGGCGGCCGGCGAATCCGGGGCGGGCCTGGTGTCGTTCTTCGACAATTTCCGCTCGCAGGAGGTGTTTTCCGACGCCCGGCGCTATCCCTATTTCCGCAGCCACCCCCTGTCGTCCCAGCGTATCGAGACCCTGCGCCGCTATGTGCAGGAACAGCCGCACTACGATCATCGCGACAGTCCCGAACGGATGGCCCAGCACGCCCTGATCCTGGCCAAGATCCACGCCTTCATGGATTCGCCGAACGCGACGCTGCGGGACTATCCGTCCACCGACGACTCCCTGCCCGGCCGCTACGCGCGCGCCATCGCCTGGTATCGCGACGGCCAGACCGACAAGGCCCTGGCGGCGGTCGACGCCCTGATCGCCGGCGACGTCGCCAACCCCTATTTTCAGGAGTTGAAAGGCCAGATCCTGTTCGAGGAGGGTCGTCCGGCCGAGGCGGTCGCCTCTCACCGCGAAGCCGTGCGGCTGAAGCCCGACGCCCCCCTTCTGCGCATCAACCTGGCCCACGCGCTGATCGAAACCAACGACAAGTCCAATCTGGACGAGGCCATCGACCAGTTGCGGCGCGCCGTCGTCGCCGAAAAGGACAACACCATGGCCTGGCGTCTGCTGGCCCAGGCCTATGCCTCCCAGGGCAAGGAGGGCGAGGCGCGTCTGGCCTCGGCCGAATACTATTTCGCCGGCGGCGACGAGAAGCAGGCGACGCAGTTCGCCCTGCGCGCCCGCTCCATGCTGGACCCCGGCTCCATCGAATGGCGCCGGGCGGTCGATATCGTCCTGGCCTCGGGCGCCACGCCCGACGACCTGCGCGACCTTGACCGGCGCGACGCCGCCCGCCGGCCCACGACCCTGAACTGATCCTTGTTAGACTGCGAGCATCCATGACCGACGACGCCCCCGCGCCTGCGCCCGAAGCCCCGGCCGCGCACCAGCCCAGGACCGGCCTGCTGAGCGGCGGCCGCGCCGGCTATGTCGCCCTGGGGCTTTCGGTCGTCGCCCTGGGCCTGGCCGCCGCGCCCTATTTCAACGGCGGCGCGAACGTCCGCGCCTATCTGCTGGAGCACCCCGAGGTGCTTCAGGAGGCCAGCCTGGCGCTGCAGGCCAAGGAGGGCCAGGCGCGCGTGGACGAAACCAACGCCGCCGCCGCCGCCAATGCGGGCCTGCTGGCGCCCGACAGCCGCGACCCCGCCTTCGGACCGGCCGACGCCAAGGTGACGGTGATCGAATTCTTCGACTTCCGCTGCCCCGGCTGCAAGGCCGTGGCCCACGACTATCGCGCCCTGATGGCCGCCCACCCGGAGGTCCGCTTCGTCTTCAAGGACTGGCCCATCCTGGACCGGGGCGACGACGTCACCTCGCAATACGCCGCCCGCGCCGCCCTGGCCGCGCACCAGCAAGGCAAATATCTGGACGTCTACGACGCCCTGATGAACGAGCGCGCGCTGACCCCGGCCTCAATCGACGCCATCCTGGCCGCGAACGGCGTGGACATGACCCGCGCCAAGGCGGCCCTGGCCTCGCCCGAGACCACCCGCCACATCGCCGACATCCACACCACGGCCGCCGCCCTGCGCCTTCAGGGCACGCCCACCTTCTTCGTCAACGGCAAGGCCGCCGCCAGCATCGATCCGGCCGAGATCGGCAAGATGATCGAGGCGGCCAAGAAGTAAGGCCGCGCCCTAAGCCTCCGCCAGGGTCATCCGACCGCCGATCCATTCGACCCCCGCATGGCGCAGGGCCTCATTCGCGGCGGCTTCGTCGCCCATCGCCTGTTCGGCGCGGTAAAGGACGTAGTAGCTGTACGGATCGGCGGGCCAGTCCTTCAGCAGTTCGTCGATCTTGGCCCTGGCTCCGGCCGGGTCGCCATTCGCCAGGAGGGCCGCCGCCAAACTGCGGCGCGTCGGATACCAGATCAACGGCGGATCGCCGCCTTCTGGGTTCATGGCCTGGATTTCGGCGGCTCGGCCATAGGCGGCGATGGCGGCGGGATAGTCGGCTTGGATCATGGCCGCCCGGCCCTCCAGCACCTTTTGAAACAGTTCGGCGAAGCCGGCCTGGCGATCCGCCATCGGCCCCTTGAACGCCTTGTCGGCCAGCAGCGCCGCAATGCCCGCCGCCTCGGCCCGCACCGCGGGCGCATCGCCGCGACGCGCCGCCGCCTCGCCCCGCGCATAGCGCCAGCCCACCCGCATCAGCGGCCGCCCGGCGTCCGGTTCAGCCAGGGCCGCGACCTGATCCGCCGTGCCGAACCGGCCGTATAGCGCATAGGCGTCCGCCGCCATGATCTGGCGATAGATCCAATAGTCGTCCTCGCCAGCCTCGGGCGGCGCCAGCAGCTGCGGATAGGTCGCCATATACCAGTCGGCCAGTTCCAAACCCCGCTCGGCCCCGCCCGCCATCAGGGCGCCGCCCATGCCGAAATGGATGTTGTGGGCGTGCAGTCTCATGCCGCGAATGCCGCCGGGCGGGCCGACCAGTCGGTCGTAGTTCTTGTCCAGCGCCACGGCGTCGACGTTGGACATCATCGCGTCCTTGTAGCGCCCGACGCGATAGAAGGTGTGCGACGGCATGTGCACCAGGTGGCTGGCGCCCGGCGCCAGCCGGGCCAGCCGCTCGCCATAGGCCAGGGCGCGATGCGGGTCGTCCGACCATTCGGTCAGATGGATATACAGGTGGATGGCGCCGGGATCGTCCGGCTTGATCGTCAGGGCGTGCTCCAGGATCATCATGGCGCGCGTCACGGCGGGGTCGGCCGCCTTGCCGTCCTTGTCCCACCACTCGCCCTCGGGCTCAAGCATCCAGGCGTCGGCGGCGATGCTGGCGATGGAGACCTTGTCAGGATTGCGCTTGGCGATCCGATCCATGGCGCGGGCGAAACGCAGGGCGCGGGTCGTCTCCTCGCCGGAATAGCGCTGGATCAGGGCGTCGATCATCTGGCGCTGCACGGGTGTCGCATCGCGGGCCAGCCGACGCGCCTCGCGCGCGACGCGAAGGCCCGTGGCGATGGAGCCGGGGTCGTATCCGCCGCCGTTCAGATTCGGCCCTATGGCCCAGGCCTCGCCCCAGGCGCACATGCCGCACGACGGGTCCAACAGCCGCGCCTTCCGGAAGGCCCGCACCGATTCCGAATGTTCGAACGCCCAGCGCAGTCGAACGCCATAGTCGAACCAGGCCTGGGCCTCCGGCGTCTTGGCGTCGACCGGAAAGCCGTCGCTGCCGAAACCGGGAGCCATGACCATGTCCGCCGTGGGTCGAACCTCGCCCACGGCCCCGACGCGACCGCAGATTTGCGGATTGGCGATCAGGGCCAGGGTCGCCGCCGTCGCGGTGGCGTCGGCGACGGCGACCGGCGCCATCAGACAGGCCGCCGAAAGGGTCGCGACCCAAAGCCCCTTGCGCATCGCCGCCTCCCTGCCCCTGCGGCCGCCATTGTGCGCCGAAATCGCGCGTCCGCCAATCAGGGGGTCGTTATGGGAAGCGTATCCTGTGGCCGACCGTCGCCGGCGGGCGCCGCGACGCCCAGCATTCGCGCCAGGAACGGCTGCACGTCCACGCTGTCCAGATCGGTCAATCGACGCCCGGCGATCACGCCCGGCCCGTGCGCGATGAACACCGCCGCCATCTCCGGCGCCTGATTGTCATAGCCGTGGGCCCCGCCCGGACGGGTGACGGGTCGGTCGCGCGTGGCGGTCAGCCACCCGGTCTGGACCAGGCAGACGATCTGGGCCACGCGCGGATTCGAACCATAGACCAGCCGGGCCGGCAAATCGGCCTTGTTCCAGCAGTCCATGTGCGGATGGCGGCCGACCAGCTTCCGCTGCACCTCGGCCTCGCGTCCCGGCGCCGGATCGGCGGTCAGAACCGCGCCGCCATAGCCGATCCTCAGCGCCGACGGGTCGATGATGTCGTCGATCCAGATCACCCGGTCGGGCGAGGTCGCCGCCATGCCGTGATCCGACACCACGACCAGCAGCGTCCGCTCGTAAAGCCCCCTCGACTTCAGTCCCTCGACCAGGCGCCCGATCGAGGCGTCGACGGAGGCGACGGCCGCGCGCGTTTCCGGCGAATCCGGGCCATGCCGGTGGCCGGCGGTGTCCACGATGTCGAAATACAGCGTCCCCAGCCTGGGCCTCTTGTCCGCCGGCAAGTCCAGCCAGGACAGCACCCGGTCCACGCGCGAATCGCCAGGCATCCCCTGGTCGAACGGGGCCCATTGGCTGGGACGCACGCCATGGATTTCGACCTCGGAGCCCGGCCAGAACATGGTGGCGGTCCGCACCCCGGCCTTTTCGGCGCTGACCCAGATCGGCTCGCCCTGGTCCCAGAAGCCCGTCTCCTTGCTGGCCATGGTGAAGACGCCCAGCTGCGCGTCGGTGAAGCGGTTGCCGACCACGCCGTGATGGTCGGGATGCAGCCCCGTCACCAGCGTATAATGGTTGGGGAAGGTCACGCTGGGAAACGACGGCCGCATCGGCCCGAACGCGCCCCCGGCGACCAGGCCGTCCAGCACCGGCGTCTGGCCTTGGCCCAGGTAGCCGGGCCGGAAACCGTCGATGGAGATCAGGATCACCCGGTCCGGCGCCCCGGCCTGGACCGTCGTCGCCGCCGCGATCGGCGGCGTCTGGGCGGGTGGCGCGCCCGCACAGGACGACAGGGCCATCGCCCCGGCGACGAGCAGGCTGGCGACCAGGCCGGCGAGCGGGAAACGGGACATGGGCGAACTCCGAAACGACACGAAAACCTTGCCTAAACTTAATGCGCGACAGTCGCACGACGGCTTGTCGGAACGGCGTTCTCGCGCCAAGCTTGCGGCATGGACACCGTCATCGAAATCTGCGGCCTCACCAAGACCTATGGGGCGGTGAAGGCCCTCGACGGCCTGACCCTGTCGATCCCGCGCGGCGGGGTCTATGGCGTGCTGGGCCCGAATGGGGCGGGCAAGTCGACCCTGTTCCGCACCCTGCTGGGCCTGATTCGCCCGACCGAAGGCGACGCCACGGTCATGGGCGGCCGGGTCGGCGATCCGACATCGATGCGCCGCATGGGGTCGATGATCGAGACGCCGCGCTTTCCCCCCTTCATGACGGCGCGCCAGGTGCTGGTCTGGCTGGCCCAGGCCCACGGCGGCGTCAGCCGGGCCGAGATCGACAACTGGCTCCAGCGCGTCGGCCTGACCGAGGCGGCGAACCGCCGCGTGCGCGGTTTCTCGGTCGGCATGCTGCAACGGCTGGGCGTCGCCGCCGCCCTGATGACCAAGCCCGACCTGGTCATCCTGGACGAACCCACCAGCGGCATGGACCCGCCCGGCATCCAGGAGATGCGCGCCCTGATCCGCAGCCTGGCCGACAACGACGGCGTGACCGTGATCCTGGCCAGCCACCAGCTTCAGGAGGTCCAGCGCGTCTGCGACCGCGTGGCCATCTTCAACAAGGGCAAGGTCATCACCGAGGGGCGCGTTTCAGACCTGACCGCCTCGGGCCAGCGCCTTCGCCTAGCCGTCACCCCCTTGGCCAGGGCCATGGCCGTGCTGGGCGAACGCGCCACGCTGGACGGCGACGCCCTCCTGGCCGCGACGCCGCGCGCCGATGCCCCCGCCCTGATCAAGGCCTTGGTCGAGGCGGGCGTCGATATCGAAGAGGCCCGCTGGATCGGCGCCGACCTGGAAGACGTCTTCATGAGCGAAACCGGCTGGACCGGCGTGCAGGAGCAGAACCGTGCTGGCTGACGCGATCCGTTCCGAAACCTATCGACTGTCGCGCAACCGCACCGCCCTGTTCTGGAGCGTACTGTTCGTGCCGATCATGGGCGTCCTGCTGGCCACCGTCGGCTTCGTCGTCGCCAAGGCCAACGAGGCCAAGCTGGTCGGCAAGCTGCCGCCCGAACTGATGAAGGGCGGCCCGCTCGACCTGGGCCTGGCCCTGGTCAAGAGCGCCGGCGACTTCGCCAATCCCGCCATCCTGATGTTCGTGCTGATCGGGGCGGCCACCCTCTACGCCGGCGACTATCGCTGGGAGACCTGGCGGCTGATCAGCGCGCGCAACACCCGATCCAACCTGATCGCCGGCAAGGTCGTGGTGGCCGTCCTGGTGATCGTGCTGGCGACCTTGGCCGCCCTGGCGTCCGATGTGATCGCCGGCCTGATCCAGGCGGCGGTGTTCGGCCGCCCGCTCGCCTTCTCCATGACCGGCGGGGCCGCCGCCGATTTCGGTCTTCTGGCCCTGACCGGCTGGGCGCGCATCCTGCAGTTCACCATGCTGGGCCTGCTGGCGGCGGTCATGACGCGGTCCCTGTTGGCGGCCCTGTTCGCCCCCCTGGTGATCGGGATCGGCCAATTTTTCCTGCCGAACATCCTGCTTCCCATGGGCGTGACGCCGGACGGCTGGCTGCTGCCCCTGCTGTCGCCCGGCTTGGCGACCGACCTGCTGAAGGCGGTCATCGAAGGCGGAACGGCGGCCGACCTGCCCGACCATGCGGCGGCGAAGGGACTGCTTGGCCTCGGCCTATGGATCGGACTGCCCTTCGCGGCCGCTGCAGCCTGGTTCAACCGGCAGGATTTGTCGAAGGAATAGGCGGCGGCGGGCTGCGTTCGCCCTCGCGCGCCAGCCAGTCGCGAAAGGCGTCCACGGCCGCATCCCGTCGCCCCTCCGGCCGCAGGAAGGCGAACCAGGATGCTCGCTTCACAAAGCCGAACGGCGCCGCCAGACGTCCTCCCAGGATGTCCGGCGCGACGAAGGCCCAAGGCGCGATGGCCACGCCCAGGCCGGAAGCGGCCGCCTCGACCAGCGAATGATTATGGGCGAACTCCCGCTCGGGCGCGTCCTCGTCCAGCGTCACCCCCGCCAGGTCGGCCCACACCGTCCAGGCCTGGCGAAAGGTGGCCGAGCGCAGGCGCGGCGCAGCGGCGACCGCCTGCAAGGTCGGCAGCGCCGCCATCAGGTCCGGCGCGCCCACCGGCCCTTGGTGCTGACCCAGGAAGCGCGTGCTTTCGGTGCGGGGGTGACGTTGGTCCGGCTCCACGATGCGGATGGCGCCGTCGAACCGATCCCGGCGAAAATCGACCGGCAGATAGGATTCCGACAGCCGCACCCGGATTTCGGGATGGACCTGCGAGAACGCCGGCAGGCGCGGAATCAGCCATTTCAGGGCGAAGGTTCCCAGGCAGGAGATTTCGATCTCGCGCACCGTCTCCCCCCGCGCCTGGGCCACCGAATCGGCGATGGCGCCGAACGCGGGCGTCAGGCCGTCCACCAGCCGCCGACCGGCCTCGGTCAAGGTCAGGGCGTGACGCGGTCCGCTGACCAGCCGCACGCCCAATGTTTCCTGAAGCGCCGCGATCTGGCGGCTGACGGCCCCGTGCGTCACGCACAATTCGGCCGCCGCGCGCGTCATGCTGGCGTGGCGCGCGAACGCCTCGAAGGTTCTCAAGGCGTTCAAAGGCGGCGGCGCACGGCCCGTCATGTGACCTTCCCTCACATAGCCATCACCGCTTAATCGATTTCGCAGCCGGCGCCTATCGGCTTGAACCTTGGCGATGCCGCACCCGAACCCGCCGCCCCGACCGCCCCGCCTTTCTCGCCAGGATCAGATCGCCTATGGCCTGTGCATTCTGCTCATCTGGCTCATGGCCCTGGCGGCCGTGCTGGACGGCTAGCTAGAGCCGCTTTTCCATGAAGACGTCGGCGCGCGCATAGGGCGTCGGCCGCGCAGGCAGATGGACGAAGCCGAACCGTTCGTACAGACCGATGGCGGTCCTCAATCCGCTGTTGGTCTCCAGATAGAGGCGCTGGACGCCCGCTTCCCGCGCCGCCGCCTCGCAGGCCTCCAGCAGGCGCCGCGCCAGTCCCTGACCGCGCGCCGCCGGCGTCACCGTCATCTTGCACACCTCGGCCCCGTCCGCGATGGGAACCAGGGCGCAGCAGCCGACGGCTTCGCCGTTCTGCTCGACGATGAAGATGCGCCCGCCCCTGTCCAGAAAGCTGCCCTGGGGATCGTCGATGGCCGACCGATCCTTGGCCTCGATCTCGAAGCCGCCCTCGGCCAGCCAGGCGGCGTTCAGCCGCGCCCAGGCGGCGGCGTGTTCGGGGCGATAATCGACGATGACGGCGCTCATGACCGGCACATGCCCCATCCGCCCGCAAAGCAAAAGGGCGGCCGGATCGCTCCGACCGCCCTTTCGGCGTCTGGTCTTTCGACCAGGTCTTAGTCTTCGTCGCCTTCGTAGGCCAGGACCGAGCCGGAGTCCTTGCCCTTGGCTTCGACGTCGCGATCGACGAACTCGATCACGGCCATCGGGGCGTTGTCGCCGTGGCGGAAGCCGGCCTTCATGATGCGAATATAGCCGCCGTTGCGCTCGCTGTAGCGCGGGCCCAGCGTTTCGAACAGCTTGCCGACTTGCGGCACGTCGCGGACCTGGCTGATGGCCTGACGACGCGCGTGCAGATCGCCCTTCTTGGCCAGAGTGACCAGCTTCTCGACGAAGGGACGCAGTTCCTTGGCCTTGGGCAGGGTCGTGGTGATTTGCTCGTGCTTGATCAGCGAGGCGGCCATGTTGGCGAACATGGCGGTGCGGTGGCTGGTCGTGCGACCGAGTTTACGATGGGCGGCGCCGTGGCGCATCTGGGTCTCTCCTACTCCGGGCCCGGTATCTCCTGATCGGAGACCTAGACCCGTAATCTTCTAACCGCCCCGGCATTCTCCCCGAAAGGAGACGGGCGGAGGGTTGAACTTAGATCTGGTCGTCGAACTTCTTGGCCAGGTCTTCGATGTTTTCGGGCGGCCAGTTCGGCACGTCCATGCCGAGGCTCAGGCCCATCGTCGCGAGAACTTCCTTGATCTCGTTCAGCGACTTGCGGCCGAAGTTCGGGGTGCGAAGCATTTCGCCCTCGGTCTTCTGGATCAGGTCGCCGATGTAGACGATGTTGTCGTTCTTCAGG
>NZ_QFNM01000027.1 GCF_003248455.1 Brevundimonas sp. | reverse complement strand
GACGAACCGTTCGAGATCGGCTTCAACGCCCGCTATCTGCTGGACGTCGCCGGCCAGATCACCGGCGAAAACGCCGCCTTCCGCTTCGCCGACCCGGCCAGCCCGACCCTGGTCCTCGATCCGGGCGATCCGGGCGTGCAGTACGTGCTGATGCCGCTGCGTGTCTGACAGCCATGAGCATGGCGGAACGGTGATCAGAAAAGCGAGGTGGAGGATTTGGACTCCCCTCGCGATCTCATTCTTGGGCCTTGGCGCCTACATCGGTATTTTCGCTTGGCTTTCCAGCCTTGAAGGCCGCGAAGAGCTCCTGCGCGCCTTGACGGGTTCCATTTCCGACGCGGTCATAGCCGCTGCGCCCGGTTTGGTATTGCTCGCCTTATGCGGCGAAGCGATACGATCCCTATTCTGGGGAGATTATATCGTCCCCAATGAGCGCGGCCTCCACTTTCGGATCAACGGCCGGAAGCATTTGCTTCTTTGGAAACGGGTGAGCAAGTTCCGTGTCGAAACACCCGTGATGGGGCAAGAAGGCGTAGTCGGATGGGACTACAGCGGCGATGTCCATACCGAAAGACGCGTAAAGAGTTCAGCCGCGACGACGATGGACGGCGATTTCGGCCGAGGCTGGCAAGGTGGGCCGGACGCCCTTTGCATCGCGCTAGAGGCTTGGAGATCTCGCTATTCCCGCACCTTCGTCTTCCCAGAAGAGGGAGGCGTGCCCCCTTCCAACATTCGTCAAGACGGACCAGACCTTCCGTCATCTTTGATAGTGCTTGCAGACACACGAAAGGCGGTTGGCCCTCTGATAGGGATTTGGTGCTGCTTCTTCGCGCTGTTCGCCTTTCCAATCTGGATCACGGCGCTAGCGAGTCCGAGCGGGCAGGCGCTGACGGTGTGGACGAGTGTGGCAGGCAACTGGTCGTTCTGGCTGGTCGCTCTATTGTATGCCGCAATGGCGCTCTGGTTGGGCTATGTGGGCTATCTTCTGACGCGACGCTCTATTCTAAAGCCGACCATTGTGTTGGTCCCATCAGGCTTCACTATCAGTGATGAAGCGGGGGTCCGATTCATCCGTTGGAAAGATGTCGAGGCCTTCGGAATCGCTCAAGACTCGAACAACAATCGCGAGCATGTCGGCTGGCGCTATCGACCCAGCGTGGCCGATGTCGAAAGTTGGCAAAAGCCATCGCTCGACATGGATGCGTCGCTAGGCATGGGATGGCAAGGTTCCGTGCGCGACCTTCGCGATACGTTTGACGAATGGCTTCGTCGGTACGGCGCCGGCTGAGCGGACAGATTTGATACAGTCTCTAATCCTCACGGACTTCCGCTCCTATGCGAGCACGCGGCTGGAGATGACCTCCGGGCCGGTGCTGCTGCATGGCCCGAACGGGGCGGGAAAGACCAATCTCTTGGAGGCCATCAGCCTCTTGACCCCCGGCAAGGGGCTGCGCGGCGCCACCGCAGCCGAAATGGGCCGGCGCGAGCCCGGCGAGGCAGTGGGCCGCGCCTGGGCCGTCATGGTCGAACTGGACGACGAGACGCGGCTGGGCACGGGCGTCCAGACGGCGGGGGCGGCGCGGCGCATCGTGCGGATCGACGGCGAGACGGCGCCGCCGGGGCGGCTGCTGGATTATCTGCGTCCCGTCTGGGTGACGCCCGAACAGGACCGGCTGTTTTCCGACGCCCGGGCCGAGCGGCTGAAATTCTTCGACCGGCTGGTCTTCGCCGCCGATCCCGATCACGCCGCCAGCGTCTCCATCTATGAAAAGGCCCTGCGCGAACGGCTGCGTCTCCTGAACGATGCGCAGGACGGGCGCGAGGCGGACCCCGTATGGCTCGACGCGCTGGAGCTTCGCCTGGGCGAGGCGGGCGCCCGCGCCGCCCTCGCCCGCGTCGCCGCCCTGCACGCCCTCCAGGCCGCCATCGACGCCCGCAGAGATCGCCCCTTCCCCCAGGCCGATCTGGGTCTGGACGGCGCCGCCGAACAGATGGCCGAAGCGGGCGCCGAGGAAGACGAGATCGCCGCCGCCATCCGCGAGGGTCTGTCCAAGGCCCGCGCCCGCGACGGCGCCGCCGGCCGCTCCCTGTTCGGACCGCACCGCACCGACCTGACGGCCGTGCACCGCGAGAAACGGCGACCCGCCGCCGAGGGCTCGTCGGGCGAGCAGAAGGCCCTGGTCCTGAACCTGATCCTGGCCCAGATCGCCCGCCTGTCGCACCAGGCCGCGCCGCCCGTCCTGTTGCTGGACGAGGCTCCCGCCCACCTGGACGAAACCCGGCGCGCGGCCTTGTTCGACGAGATCGCGGCCCTGAACCTGCAGGCCTTCATGACGGGCACCGAGCGCGACCTGTTCGCCGGTCTGAAAGGCCGCGCCCAGTTCGTCCGCGTCGCGGGCGGAACCTTGGAAAGCGACTAGGTTTCGACGCGGAAATCCTCGCTTTTTCGTCGAAATTTCCTATATGTTGGCGGCTTCGACGCGGTGCGATCCCGTGGTCGATTCGAGCGCCCAGCGCGGCCTCTTCTCCCCGTCCCGGTCGGGACTTCTGAGCCAACGATTTCATGACCGATCCGATTGCCGACCAGCCCGAATACGGCGCCGATTCCATCAAGGTTCTCAAGGGCCTGGACGCCGTGCGCAAACGCCCCGGCATGTACATAGGCGACACCGACGACGGTTCCGGCCTGCACCACATGGTCTATGAGGTGGTGGACAACGCCATCGACGAGGCCCTGGCCGGCCATGCCGACCTGGTCCAGGTCATCCTGAACGCCGACGGCTCTGTCACCGTGACCGACAATGGGCGCGGCATTCCCACCGGCATCCACGAGGGCGAAGGCGTCTCGGCGGCCGAGGTGATCATGACCCAGTTGCACGCGGGCGGTAAGTTCGACCAGAACTCCTACAAGGTCTCCGGCGGCCTGCACGGCGTGGGCGTGTCCGTGGTCAACGCCCTGTCCGACTGGCTGCAGCTGAAGATCTATCGCGACGGCAAGGCGCACCAGATGCGCTTCGAGCGCGGCGACACGGTCAAGTCTCTGGAAGTCACCGGCGACGCCCCGATCCGCGAGACCGGCGACAAGGCGGGCCAGCCGCTGAGCGGCACGGAAGTCACCTTCTTCCCCTCGCTGACGACCTTCAGCCACATCGACTTCGACTTCAAGACGCTGGAACACCGCCTGCGGGAACTGGCCTTCCTGAACTCGGGCGTGGTCATCCGGCTGGCCGACCTGCGCGGGGCCGAGCCGGTCGATGTCACCCTGCATTACGAGGGCGGGGTCGAGGCCTTCGTGCGTCACCTGGACAAGTCCAAACAGCCGCTCCTGAAAGACGTCATCGTCATTCGCGGCAAGAAGGAGGGGATCGAGCTGGATCTCGCCCTGTGGTGGAACGACAGCTACCACGAGACCATGCTGTGCTTCACCAACAACATCCCTCAAAGGGATGGCGGCACCCACCTGTCGGCCTTCCGCGCCAGCCTGACCCGCGTCATGGGCGGCTATATCGAAAGCTCGGGCGCCGGCAAGAAGGAGAAGGTTTCGGTGTCTGGCGAGGACGCCCGCGAAGGCCTGACCTGCGTCCTGTCGGTCAAGGTGCCGGATCCCAAATTCAGCTCGCAGACCAAGGACAAACTGGTCTCGTCCGAAGTGCGTCCGGCCGTCGAGGCCCTGTGCTCCGAAGGCCTGTCGACCTGGTTCGAGGAACACCCGGTCGAGGCCAAACAGGTCGTGGCCAAGATCATCGAGGCGGCCTCGGCCCGTGAGGCCGCGCGCAAGGCCCGCGACCTGACCCGCCGCAAGTCCGCGCTGGAGATCTCGAGCCTGCCGGGCAAGCTGGCCGACTGCCAGGAACGCGATCCCGCCAAATCCGAACTGTTCATCGTCGAGGGCGACTCGGCCGGCGGCTCGGCCAAACAGGCGCGCAACCGCGAGAACCAGGCCGTCCTGCCCCTGCGCGGCAAGATCCTGAACGTCGAGCGCGCCCGCTTCGACCGGATGCTGTCGTCGGACCTGATCGGCACCCTGATCCTGGCGCTGGGCACCGGCATCGGCCGCGACGACTTCAACGCCGACAAGCTGCGCTATCACAAGATCATCCTGATGGCGGACGCCGACGTCGACGGCGCCCACATCCGCACCCTGCTCTTGACCTTCTTCTATCGCCAGATGCCGGAGCTGATTGAGCGCGGGCACGTCTATATCGCCCAGCCGCCCCTCTATAAGGTCTCCAAGGGCAAGCAGAGCCGCTACCTCAAGGATCAGGCCGAGATGGACGCCTATCTGATCGAGGAAGGCTCGTCCGAGGCGGAGCTGGACCTGTCCACCGGCGAGCGGCGCATGGCCCTGGACCTTCAGGCGCTGGTGCGCGAGGCCAAGGCGTTCAAGGCGGGCGTGGATCGCCTCAGCCAGCGCGCCCCGGCCTTCGCCATCGAACAATCGGCCCTGGCCGGCCTGTTCGCCGACGACGCTGACCTGGCGGCCGGCTCGATCGCGGCGGCTGCGCGTCTGAACCTCTATGCCGAGGAAGGCGACGGCGAATGGGCCGGCGCGCCGGGCGAACAGGGCGCCGTGGTCTTCACCCGCACCCGCCGCGCGGTGCAGGAGACCATCGTCCTGGAAGAGACCCTGATCCGCTCGCTGGACGCCCGTCGCCTGGCCGAACGCGCCGCCGCCTTCGACGGCGTCTTCGCCGCCCCGGCCGTCTATCGCCGCAAGGACAAGTCCACCGACATCCGCGGGCCGCTGGACCTGCTGAACGCCGTGCTGGACGCCGGCAAGAAGGGGCTGGCCATCCAGCGTTACAAGGGTCTGGGCGAGATGAACCCGGAACAGCTGTGGGAGACGACGCTGGACGTCAACGCCCGCACCCTGCTGCAGGTCTCGGTCGAGCACGAGGAGGACGCCAACGACCTGTTCGCCAAGCTCATGGGCGACGTGGTCGAACCCCGCCGCGAGTTCATCCAGGACAACGCCCTGGACGCCGCCGTCGACGTCTGAACCCCGAAAGGGCGCGGCCTATTGGCCGCGTCCGGCCGCGATGAAGGCCTGGATGGTGGGGAAGCGGGCGGCCTGAGGGCGCAGGTCTTCGCAGGCGAAGGACTTGATGGCGCCATAGACGCCGCCGGCCGGCGTCGCCTCCCATGGCGTGTCCTCCGAATAGCGTTCGGTCTCCGCACCGTCGGCGCCATAGGCGACGGTCGCGCCCGAGCGGGACTGGCCGTCCGAACAGCGCACCATCACCTCTTCGGTTTCGTGGCTGAGGTCCGCCGCGTCGCCGCGCGCATGGACCCGCGCCATCCTGGTGGTCACGACGCCGTCCACAGGCGTCAGGGCGTCGATATCGAGCAGATAGACGGTGGCGTCGCTGCGCGAGAAGGCCGCCCAACTTTCCGCCCTCGCCGCCGACGCCAGCCCCAGCGCCGCACAAGCGGCCGCCGACACGACAGCCGCGATCTTCTTGGTCCTGATCATCCTCTTCCCTCCCCAGGCAAGGCGATCATTTCATACCTGGACGCGGCGAATTTCAATCGCCGTCACGCAGGTTTCCAGCGGGCGTATCAGGGCCGGTCGCGCGACGGCAGGGCGGCGATGTCTTCCGCCGTCAGCTTGCGGGCGACGCGGACACGGCATGGCTCGGGCCCGATCGCGGGGCTGCGCAGGCGCGCCTGGTCGCCGACGCACAGCCGGCTGGTCCCGGCCATGGGCTCCAGGGCGATGGACAGGGCGCTGGGCAGATCGCGGCAGACGGTCGCGTCGATCTTGAACACCTCCGTCGCGGATGTGCGGACATAGAGAGTCTGCTCGTTCGGGGCGCTGAAGTTTCGAACCAGATTGGGCTGGAAACAGGGATTGGCGGTCGTTTGGGCGATGGCGGGCGTCGGATCGGCCCCGGCGGGGGCGCACGCGGCCAGAGCCAGGGCCGGGGCCACAACCACGGCCGAAAAAAGGACAAGACGCAGCATGGTGTTCTCCTGACGACAGCCCCGCCTCAACCCTCTCGCCGGGGCGCGTCGGGCGCAAGCGAATTCGCCAGGACGGCGGAGCGCCGTGGCGAGACGCGGCCGGCCAGATCGCGCGGCAGGGGCGAGGGTCGGTTCAGGATCAGGGCCGCCAGATGCTCGCCCAACAGGGGCGCGACGCAAAAGCCGCGCGACCCCAGGCCGCCCAGGATATAAAGGCCGTCGTCCAGCGCCCCAGCCAGGGGCAGCCGGTCGGGCGTCGTGGCGCGGATGGCGGCCCGGCTGTGCTTCACCTTCGCCGAAGCGACGCGATCGGCCAACGCCGGCAGGCGCGCGCGCAGGGTTTCGAGGTTGCGCACGCTGTCGGCGGGCCGGGGCGTCACATCCACTTGGCCCCGATCATGGGTCGCGCCATACAGCAGGCCCGCGCCGGTGGGGGCGACATAGCCGCCCCACGCCACGGCCCGCACCGCCCCTCCGTCCTCGACCCAGTCAGCCTGGCCGCGCACCGGCGACAGGCGCGGCGCGGCGGCGTGTTTCGCCAGCAGTTCGGCGGCGCCCCAGCCGGCGGCCACGACCACTGCATCGACCTCGGCCAGGACGGCGCCGGCCTGATCCAACAACCGCCAACCGCCTTCCGCACGCGCCAGAACCACGACCTGCGGCGAGTGGACCTCGGCGCCCGCCAGCCAGTCGGTCAGTATGGCGGCGGGGCGGACGGCGCAGGCGTCGACCATCCTCAACCCGTCCTCCCCGACCGGCTCGCCGGCCAGGGCGTCGGCGGCCTCGACCGTCTGCACCGCCATGGCGCCGGCGGGCCAGATCGGCTGGGCGGCGATTTTTTCGAAGCGCGCCCGGTCGCGCGGCGCCTGGGGCAGTTGCAGCACCCCCTCGCCCACGACGGCGCCCGGCGTTCGGGCGTAGAGGGCGCGGGCGCGCGCCAGCGCCTGAGCGTGAAGCGCGGCGACGCCCATATCGCCGGCGTCCAGGCGCGGCGTGACCAGACCGGCGGGAAAGCCCGAGCCTCCGGCGCCCGGCCGGTCCGCTTCGAACACCGTCGCCCGGACACCTTGCGCCTTCAGGGCGCGAACGACGGACGCGCCGGCGACGCCCGCGCCGACCACGGCGACGCGGGGAAGGACCTCGGGTTCGGGGGCGCTGGACAGGCGGGCTTCCAGCCGCTCGCGCTTGCGGCCGTGGCCGGGGCGCTTGTCCACGACGAAGCCGCGCTCGGCCAGGGCGCGCCGCACCGCCCCCGCAACGGTGAAGGTGGCCAGCCGCGCGCCGGGCGCCGAGCGGGCGGCGATCCGGTCCATCACCTCCGGCGACCACATTCCGGGGTTCAGGGCCGGGGAAAACCCGTCCAGGAACCAGGCGTCGGCGGCGCCCGACCACTGTTCCAACGCCCGGGCCGCATCGCCGACGGCCAAGTCGACGACCGCCTTGAACCCCGGCAGGTCGATCCGGTGAAAACCAGGCGTCGGCGCCGGCCAGGCCTGGAGCAGCCCCGAGGCGGCGTCGGCCAGTTCCGGCCAGTTCGCCAGGGCGCGCCCGGCTTCCGCCGCCGTCATAGGAAAACCCTCGACGGAGAAGACGTGCAGCCGTCCGTCCGCCGGACCGGTGCGTCGCCACAGGTCCAGCAGCGCCGCGATGTTCAGTCCGGTGCCGAAGCCTAGTTCCGCCACGGTGAAGGCGGCGCGTCCTCGCCAGGCGTCCGGCAGGCCGCAGCCGTCCAGAAACACCGCCCGCGTCTCGGCCAGGCCGTCGTCGCGCGAGAAATAGACGTCGCCGAACCGACCCGATCGCGGCTCTCCGTCTTCGGTCCAGGTCAGTTGGGGCGAAACGTCGTGGGGGCTCATCCGCAGGGCCTTAGCATCTTCGCCGTCCGGACGAAAAAGGCCGTGCTTAACCCTGGGTGTCGGTCTTCCCTTCCGGCGTCAGCGGCGTCCCAGCTTCTGGCGACAGATGCCGATAGGACAGTCCGAAGCAAGGCCCGCCGACGCGGGAAGCGAAGACGGCCACGGGTCGGATCAGTGACCCGACGGCGCGGGGGTAGGCTGCGGCGTGGTCGGCGTCGCGCCCTCGACCGGCGGAGTGGGAGCCGGGGCGGCGGCGGCGTCGTTCTGGATGGCCTGGTTGGCGGCGGCCTCGGCGTCGCGGGCGGCCTGATCGACCGTCAAGGCCGCTTCCTCGGCGCTGCCGGCGGCCTCGACCGCGTCGCTGGCGGGCGCCTCGGCCTTGTCTTCCGGCGCCTTGCTGCAGGCCGCGACGGCCACGAAGGCGGCTGAGGCGACGACGAGGGCGGACATACGCATGAGGGGTCTCCGAATAGGTTCGCGAGGCGGCGCGCCTCTGGCCCGCCGGACGATAGGACCGCGCCCCCGACGGGGGCAAGCCGGGATCGGCGCTGCGTCGATCCGGCTCAGTCGGCGGTGATGTTGTTCAGCGCCTCTTCCATCTCGCCGAACGAGGGCTGGGCGGTGGAGGGAATGTCGCCCCGGCCGATTTCGACCGAAATCTGGGCCGCGTTGCCGTGCAGGTGAGCCACCAGCACCGACTGGATGATCTTATAATAGGCGGCTTCCTCGTCGATGATCGCCTTCAGGCGCGCGGCGAACGGGCCGACCAGCCCATAGGCCAGGAAGACGCCCAGGAAGGTGCCGACCAGGGCGCCGCCGATCATGCCGCCCAGAATCTCGGGCGGCTCGGTGATGGAGCCCATCGTCTTCACGATGCCCAGAACGGCGGCGACGATGCCCAGGGCCGGCAGGCCGTCGGCCAGGTTCTGCAGGGCGTGGGCGGGCTCGAGATGCTCGTGATGGTGCTTTTCCAGCTGCTTTTCCATCGCATCCTCGACCTGGTGCGGATCCTCCAGGTTCATCGTCATCATCCGCAAGGTGTCGCAGATGAAGTCGACGGCGAAATGGTCCTTCAGCACCTTGGGGTATTTCTGGAAAATCGGGGAGTCCTTGGGCTTTTCGATATGGCTTTCCAGCGCCACCACGCCCTTGGACTTCATCGTCTTGGTTAGTTGGAACAGCAGGCTGAGCAGGTCCTTATAGTCCTGCTTCTTCCATTTCGGCCCCGCGAACGCCTTGCCGAAGCCCGCCAGAGACGACTTGATGACCGGCAGGGAGTTGGAAATCAGAAAGGCCGCGACGCCGGCGCCGCCGATGGCCATCAACTCATGCGGCAGGGCATGGGCGATGACCCCGAACTTTCCGCCCGCCAGGATATAGCTGCCGAACACCATGCCGAAGAGCATGACGATGCCGATGATCTGGAACATTGGGGCGGACGATCCTGACGCGAGAGGTCGGGATCATCCCCATTAATCATTAAGACCGCGTTTCGCGAACAGCTTCGGGCGACCGAAAACCAGTGATCAGAGACGCCCCTCGCCCTTCAGGATCGCCGTGCGCGCCGCCGCCGTCAGCTTCTGATAGCCGGACTTGCCGCCACGCACATAAAGCGCCGCTCCGGTCTTTTCGGGATCGAAGCCGTCGGCGACCAGATCGGCCTTTCGGTATTTGAAGGTGCCGGTCGTTTCCGCCGCCTTGATCAACCGCAGGAAGACGGGCTGGGCGTAGGCGGGCAGCTTGGCCTCGACATGGTCGGAGAAGGCCTGGGCGTCGAACTTGCCCTCGACCACCAGGGCGGCCATCCCCGCCTTGCCGTCCTGGGCCGGAACCGGCACGCCATAGACGATGGCCTCGGTCACGCCCGGCGCATCCATCAGCACCTGTTCCACCTCGGAGGTCGAGACGTTCTCGCCCTTCCAGCGGAAGGTGTCGCCCATCCGGTCCACGAAGTAGAAATAGCCCTCGGCGTCCTGTTTCATCAGGTCGCCGGTGCGGAACCAGCGGTCGCCCTTCTTGAAGACGTCGGTCAGGATTTTCTTCTGGGACGCGGCCTTGTCGGCATAGCCCGAGAAGTCGTGGCGGATGTCGTTGCCGATCTCGCCGATGGCCTCGCCCACCTCGCCGATGCGCGCCAGACGGCAGAGGCCGTCAGGGCCGCGAATGGGCTGTTCGGTCTCGAGGTCGAACTGAACCAGGCGAATGTTGATCTGCTTCTTCAGATAGCTGGGCACCCGGCCGATGGCGCCCTGCTTGCCGTCGAAGTTGAACAGGGAGACGTTGCCTTCGGTCGAGCCGTAGAATTCCAGAATTTCGGGGATACGGAATCGAGACTGGAAATCGGGCCAGACGTCGGCGCGCAGGCCGTTGCCGAAGGCCAGCCGCAGCTTGTGCTTGGTCTCGTCCTCGACCGAGGGGCTGTTCACCAGATACCGGCAAAGTTCGCCGATATAGACGAACATGGTGGCCCCCGACGACCGCACGTCGGGCCAGAAGCTGGTGGCCGAGAATTTCTTGCGGATGACCAGCCGCGCCCCGTTCAGCAGGGCCGCCCCCACGCCGACCAGGCCGCCGGTCGAGTGGTAGAGCGGCAGGACGTTGAAGATCCGATCCTCGGGCGTCGAGCGCGTGGCCCCGGCGAAGGCGCGCATATAGGTGCGGGCGCGCGAATGGGGGATGCGCGCGGCCTTGGGCAGGCCCGTCGTGCCGGAGGTGTAGATATAGAGCGCCGTATCCCGGTTGGTCATGCCCTCGCGCGCCGTCTTGGACGGGCGCACCGAGGAGCCGCCACGCACCGGCTTGTCCAAACCGCGCCGGTCGCTGGTCTCCAGATCGTCCGGCAATCCCAGCACCCAGAGGGCCAGGTTGTGGTCGACCATAGGCCGCGCCTCCTCGATCTGGCGCCAGCAATCCTCGTCGGCGACGACGTTGAAGGCGTTGGAGATGGCCAGACAGTGCGCCAGGCCCTGGCCGTTCAGATTGGTGTTGATCAGGGCCGTGGCGATGCCGACCTTGGAAAAGCCGATCCAGGCCGCCAGATATTCGATCCGGTTCGTCATCATCAGGGCGATGGTGTCGCTGCGGCGCAGGCCCCGGTTCTTGGCCCAGTGGCCGAAGCGGTTGGCCATGGCGTCCAGGTCGCGATAGGTCAGGGTGCGCTGACCGTCGTCGATGGCGATGTTGTCGGGGAATTTGTCGACCGCCTCCTCGAAGTCGTCGCAAACCAGGACATCGCTATCCAGCTGGATCGGCTTGATGCGCTTGAGCAGGCGGAACAGGCCGCGCGCGAACCGGACATCCCGACGGATATTCGCTACAAACCCCATACGCGCCGCAACTCCCATTATTCGTTATCCGCCCTATCCGGTGATGGACGATGGCGGGGCGTGCGGTCAACAGCCCGGTCCGCAAGGGCGCTGCGAACCCAGCCGATTGCCGCCAGCCGTGATCCATTTGTGCGGTTGACGCCGGGGAAATCCAGAGGCGCGCCGTGCTTTTTATCGCCGCAATTGGTCGATGCCCGATGCGGCGAGGCGCGCTCCCCCTGTCTCCGCCCAGCGAAAATGCGCGGATGTTCCGCTAGCGGTTCGGGCGCGACGGCTGAAATTCTCACAGCCGGCGACAGTATCCATCGCTTGTCCCGTGCGGCGCCTTGGCGTTGTCAGATGGCGTTCGACGGAGACGCCCGGTGACGACCGCCACCCTGACCAGAAACCGCATCGCCCTGCCCGCCCCCACGCGCCTGACGCATCTTCAGCGGCTGGAGGCCGAAAGCATCCACATCCTGCGCGAGGTGGCGGCCGAGGCCGAGCGCCCGGTCATGCTGTATTCGGTCGGCAAGGATTCGGCCGTGATGGTGCATCTGGCCAGGAAGGCCTTCTATCCGTCCCGGCCGCCCTTCCCGCTGCTGCACGTCGATACGACGTGGAAGTTCCGCGCCATGTACGCGATGCGCGAACGGGCGGCGGCCGATCTGGGCGTCGAACTTCTGGTGCATCGGAACCCCGAGGCCGTGGCGCGTGGGATCAACCCGTTCGACCACGGCTCGGCCCTGCATACCGACCTGTGGAAGACCGAGGGGCTGAAACAGGCCCTGTCCCTGCACGGCTTCGACGCGGCCTTCGGCGGCGCCCGGCGCGACGAGGAGAAGTCGCGGGCGAAGGAGCGGATATTCTCCTTCCGCACCGCCCAGCATCGCTGGGACCCGAAGAACCAGCGCCCCGAGCTCTGGCGGCTCTACAACACCCGCAAGCGACCGGACGAGAGCATCCGCGTCTTCCCCATCTCCAACTGGACCGAGTTGGACGTCTGGCAATACATCCATTTGGAGAACATCCCCATCGTGCCGCTCTATCTGGCCGCCAAGCGCCCCGTGGTCGAACGCGACGGCGCCCTGATCATGGTGGACGACGAGCGGTTCCGGCTGCGTCCCGGCGAGACGCCCCAGATGAAGTCCGTCCGCTTCCGCACCCTGGGCTGCTACCCCCTGACCGGGGCGGTCGAGAGCACGGCTTCGACCCTGCCCGAAGTGATCCAGGAAATGCTGTTGACCACCACCTCCGAGCGCCAGGGCCGGGTGATCGACCACGACCAGTCCGCCTCGATGGAGAGGAAGAAGCAGGACGGTTATTTCTAATGTCTGCCCCGACCTACGAAGCTTCCGACCTGATCGCCCGCGACATCGACGCCTATCTGGACGCTCACCGGCGCAAGAGCCTGCTGCGCTTCATCACCTGCGGCAGCGTGGACGACGGCAAGTCGACCCTGATCGGCCGGCTGCTCTACGATTCCAAGATGATCTTCGAGGATCAGATGGCGGCGCTGGAGGCGGACAGCCGCCGCGTCGGCACCCAGGGCGGCGACATCGACTTCGCCCTGCTGGTCGACGGCCTGGCCGCCGAGCGGGAACAGGGCATCACCATCGACGTGGCCTATCGCTTCTTCTCGACCGACCGGCGCAAATTCATCGTCGCCGACACGCCGGGGCACGAGCAGTACACCCGCAACATGGTGACGGGCGCCTCGACCGCCGACGCCGCCGTCATCCTGATCGACGCCCGGCGCGGCGTGCTGCCCCAGACGCGGCGGCACGCCTATCTGGTCAGCCTGCTGGGCATCCGCCACGTGATCCTGGCGGTCAACAAGATGGACCTGATGGGCTGGTCGCAGGCGGCGTTCGACGTCATCGTCGCCGATTTTCGCGCCTTCGCCGGCCAGATCGGCCTGGCGCGGTTCGACGCCATCCCCCTGTCGGCCCTGCGCGGCGACAACATCACCGAGGCCAGCCCCCGCTCGCCCTGGTACGCCGGCCCGTCGCTGATGGGCCTGCTGGAAACGCTGGAGGTCGGCGACGATCTCCAGGCCGACCCGTTCCGCCTGCCGGTGCAATGGGTCAACCGGCCCGATCTCGACTTCCGCGGCTTTGCCGGCCAGATCTCCGCCGGAACCGTGCGGCCGGGCGATCCGGTGCGCGTCCTGCCGTCCGGAAAGACCTCGACGGTGGCCCGCATCGTCACCGCCGACGGCGACCTGGCCCAGGCCGTCGCCGGCCAGTCGATCACCCTGACCCTGGCCGACGAGATCGACGTCTCGCGCGGCGATGTCCTGGCCTCGGCCGACGCCCCGCCCGAAGCGGCCGACCAGTTCGAGGCGACGATGGTCTGGATGGACGACGAGCCCCTGCTGCCCGGCCGGCCCTATCTGCTGAAACTGGGGGCGAAGCTGGTCGGGGCGACCATCACCGAGCCCAAGCACAAGGTGAACGTCAACACCCTGGAACAGCAGCCGGCCAAGCGATTGGAGCTGAACGAGATCGGGGTCTGCAACCTGTCGCTGGACGTCCCCGTCGCCTTCGCCCCATACAGTCAGAACAAGGATCTGGGCGGCTTCATCCTGATCGACCGGATCTCGAACCGGACGGTGGGCGCGGGCCTGCTGAACTTCGCCCTGCGCCGCGCCCACAACATCCACTGGCAGGCCCTGTCGGTGGACAAGGCCGCGCGCGCCGCGATCAAGAACCAGCGCGGGCGGGTCGTCTGGCTGACGGGCCTGTCCGGCGCCGGCAAGTCGACCATCGCCGACCTGGTCGAGAAGCGCCTGCACGCCGACGGCCGCCACACCTATCTGCTGGACGGCGACAATGTCCGCCACGGCCTGAACCGCGACCTGGGCTTTACGGAAGAGGACCGGGTCGAGAACATCCGCCGCGTGGCCGAGGTGTCGAAACTGATGGTCGACGCCGGCCTGATCGTCCTGGTCAGCTTCATCTCGCCCTTCCGCGCCGAACGCCGGATGGCCCGCGACCTGTTGGACGAGGGCGAGTTCGTCGAGGTCCACGTCGACACCCCTCTGGCGGTCGCCGAGGCCCGCGACGTCAAGGGGCTGTATAGGAAGGCCCGCGCCGGCGAACTGAAGAATTTCACCGGCGTCGACAGCCCCTACGAGCCGCCGGAAAGCCCCGAGATCGTGGTCGACACCACCACCATGTCGGCGGAACAGGCGGCCGAGCGGATCGTCGCCTGGCTGAACGGCCGTTTCTGGAACGAGGACTTCAGCATCTGACGCAGGCCGTCGCAGTCTTCGCGCGGGAACCTTGGCTGTTTGCGGCGGGCTTCGGACCGATGTCCCTTCCGATCCAACGGGGCCTGTCCGCCGGATCGCCCCGCCTCACCGGACCTGGAGCGGGCAGCGGGAATCGAACCCGCACGAAAAGCTTGGGAAGCTTTCAGGCTACCACTACATCATGCCCGCGATGGCCTGGACGGGGTCTAGCTCATGGCCGATCCGGGCTCAAGGCCGGCGTGGCCGCCGCAGCGTTCTCGCGCGCATAGCGCTGGGCGATCAGAGTGCAGGCGAACAGCTGAATCTGGTGGAACAGCATGATCGGCAGGACGATCAGCGGCACGGCGTGACCGGCGAACAGGATGCCGGCCATCGGTATGCCGGTCGCCATGCTTTTCTTGGAACCGCAGAACAGGACGACGATCCGGTCCGGTTTTTCGAATCGCAACAGCCGCCCGGCCGCCAGCGTCAGGCTCAGCACCACGGCCAGAAGGGCGATGTTCAGCCCGATCACCTTGCCCAGGTCGGCCGGCGCGACTTGGGACCAGACGCCGGCGACCACGCCCTCGCTGAAGGCCGCATAGACGATCAGCAGGATCGAGCCGCGATCCACCAGGCCGGTCAGCCTGGCGCGGCGGCCCAGCCAATCCTTGAGCAGCGGACGGCACATCTGTCCCACGGCGAAGGGCGCCAGGATCTGCAGGCCGATGTCCAGGATGGATTGCAGATGAATCCCGCCCCCTGCGCCCCCGATCATCAGGCCGACCAAAAGCGGCGTGACGATCACGCCCAAAAGGTTCGACAGGCTGGCGCTGGTCAGGGCGCCCGCCACATTGCCGCCGGCGATGGAGGTGAAGGCGATGGACGACTGCACCGTGGACGGCAGCAGGCATAGATACAGCATTCCGGTCAGCAGGTCCGGCTGCAGCGATCCGCGCATCAGGAAGACCAGGCCCAGCCCCAATAGCGGAAACAGGACGAAAGTGCTGAGCAGGACCGCGCCCTGGAGTCGCCAGTGCATCAGGCCCGCACCGACGGCCGCCGGCGACATCCGCGCGCCATACAGGAAGAACAGCAGGGCGATGGCCGCCGTGACCACCCCCTCCATCACTTCGGCCGCCTGTCCGCGCGCCGGCAGGATCGCCGCCAGCGCCACCATGCCGACCAGGGCCAGAAGATAGCGGTCGATCGGCAGGCGGCTCAAAAAACGAAGCATGGAGGACTCAAGACTGCGGCGGCGAACCCCACGATAGGGCGCGCCGCCGCCGCTTGGGAACCCGGCTCGGGATCAGGCTCCGGCCCGGTTCCTGACCAGATCGTCCACCACCGACGGATCGGCCAGGGTCGAGGTGTCGCCCAGCGAGCCGATTTCGTTTTCGGCGATCTTGCGCAGGATGCGGCGCATGATCTTGCCCGAGCGGGTCTTGGGCAGGCCCGGCGCCCACTGGATCACGTCGGGCGCGGCGATGGGGCCGATTTCCTGGCGCACATGGGCGATCAGTTCGCGCCGCAGGTCCTCGGTGATCTCAACGCCCTTCCTGAGGGTGACATAGGCGTAGATGCCCTGGCCCTTGATGTCGTGGGGATAGCCGACGACCGCCGCTTCGGAGACGATGTCGTGCAGCACCAGGGCGCTTTCGATCTCGGCGGTGCCCATGCGGTGGCCCGAGACGTTGATGACGTCGTCCACCCTCCCGGTGATCCAGTAATAGCCGTCCTCGTCCCGACGGCAGCCGTCGCCGGTGAAGTAGCGGCCCGGATAGGTCGAGAAATAGGTGTCGAAAAACCGCTGGTCGTCGCCATAGACGGTCCGCATCTGGCCCGGCCAGCTGTCGGTGATGCACAGATTGCCCGACACGGCGCCCTCCAGAGGCTGGCCCTCGGCGTCCACGATCTGAAGCTCGACGCCCGGCAGGGGCAGGGTCGCGGATCCGGGCTTCAGGTCGGTGGCGCCAGGCAGCGGCGTGATCAGATGGCCGCCCGTCTCGGTCTGCCACCAAGTATCCACGATGGGGCAGCGGCCGTCGCCGACCACCTCGTGATACCAGCGCCAGGCTTCGGGGTTGATCGGCTCGCCCACCGTGCCCAGCAGGCGCAGCGAGGCGCGCGAGGCCGCCTTCACGGGGCCGTCCCCCTCGCGCATCAGGGCGCGCAGCGCCGTCGGCGCGGTGTAGAAGATTTCCACCTTGTGCTTGTCCACCACCTGCCAGAACCGGCCGGCGTCGGGATAGTTGGGCACGCCCTCGAACATCAGGCTGGTCGCCGCGTTCGCCAGCGGCCCATAGACCATATAGGAATGGCCCGTGACCCAGCCGACGTCGGCGGTGCACCAGAACACCTCGCCGGGTCGATAGTCGAAGACGATCTCGTGGGTCCAGGCGGCCCAGAACAGATAGCCGCCCGTGGTGTGCAGCACGCCCTTGGGCTTTCCGGTCGAACCGGAGGTGTAGAGGATGAACAGCGGGTCCTCGGCGTTCATCGGCTCGGGCGGACAGTCCGCGCTGACCTTGGCCGCCTCCAGACCATAGTCGAAGTCGCGGCCCTCGGTCATCGGCACGTCGCGGCCGGTGCGGCGTACGACCAGGACGGCATCCACCTTCACCTTCTTCAGCGCCTCGTCGACATTGGCCTTCAGCGGCACATGCTTGCCGCCGCGCAGGCCCTCGTCGGCGGTGATGATCAGGTTGGAGCCGCAGTCCTCGATCCGGCCGCACAAGCTGTCGGGCGAAAAGCCGCCGAACACCACCGAATGCACCGCCCCGATGCGCGCGCAGGCCAGCATGGCGTAGGCGGCCTCGGGGATCATGGGCAGATACAGGGTGATCCGGTCGCCCTTCTTGGCCCCGTGCGCCTTCAGCACATTGGCCATGCGGCAGACTTCGGCATGCAGCTCGCCATAGGTGATGCGGCGGCTGTCGCCCGGGTCGTCGCCTTCCCAGATGATCGCCGTCTCGTCCTTCCTGTGGGGCAGGTGACGGTCGATGCAGTTGGCCGAGACGTTCAGGACGCCGTCCTCGAACCAGCGGATGCGGAAATCCTCCTTCTTGAAGGAGACGTCCTTGATCCTGGTCGGGGGCGTGATCCAGTCCAGACGCCTGGCCTGTTCGGCCCAGAAGGCGTCCGGGGTCTCGCGTGCGGCGATCCGCGCGGCCCCATAGGCCTCCCGGTTCATATGGGCCTTGGCGGCCCAGTCGGCGGGGACGGGATAGAGGTCGAGATCAGGCACGAAAGGCGTCTCCGGCGGAAATCAGAATCCGTATTTGGCGAACAGGATCAGGCGGGTCAGGTCGCCGCTGGCGCCGGTCTCGATCTCGCGGTCCGCAAACATCAGTTCGGCGCCCACGTCGAACGCCGTGACGGGCGACCAGATCAGATTGGCGTGGATGCTTTGCGCCGAACGGTTCGCGCTCAGGCCTGTGAAGCGGGTGTCGTTGTCCACGTTCTGGCCCGACCAGATCAGGCTGGAGCGCCAGCCGGGCGCCCAGACGTGGCGATAGGCGGCGAAGCCGGCGACCACGCCGATGGCGTCCAGTTCGCCCGAGGCGTCCAGCACGGCGTCGTTGGAGAAATTCAGACCGACATAGCGGCCGATCCCCTCGCCCCCCGTCACCATCAGGCGCAGGTCGTCCTTGGACCCGACCTTGATCTTGGTCGAAGCCGACAGGCCCCAGCCGGTCGCGGTGGAATCGATATTGCTCGCCGGATTCTGATATTTCAGCTGGCGCAGCAGGCCGGCGAACTGGACATCGCCCCATGGCCTGGACACGGCGTAGCGGGCGGTGAAGTCCGGCAGGCTGTTGTCGTCGGCGACCACGCGCGTTCCGCCGCCGAACGGGGTCACGGTTGTCTCGGGATTCTCGACCGAGACCGAGAAGGGACCGCGCGTATAGCGGACCTGAACCTGACGGGCGAACACAGTGCCTTCGGCCGCGCCGATGAAGTCGGCCGATTCCGGCAGGACGGCGGTGTTCTGGAAGTTGGTCCACTCCTGACCGATCAGCCAGTTGTCGATGGTGATGAAGGCGCGGCGCAGAGCCGGATTGGCCGGGCTGGTGGTGCGCTGGTCGCCGGCGCCGGGCAGGGTCTGGAAGTCCATCTCCATCCGGGTGCCGATCTTGTGGCCCCCGACTATGCCGTCGGTGGTCAGCCAGAACCGGGTCTGGCGGGCGTTGAAGTCGGTCGCCGTATCCTCGTCGGCGCCGCCGATCGGGATCGAGCCGGGGATGTGGAATTCACGAAGCGAGTCGCCATTGGCCGGATCCCCGCCGGAATAGCGGGTGGCGTAGGCGTCGACCTTGACGAAACCGCCGAACTTGACCGTGTGATCGCCGATGCGGAAGCCTTCGCTCAGCGAGGCGGGGGCGGCGGTCTGCTGCACCGGGGCGGGGGCCGGGTTCGCCGGGCGGGTCTCCAGGCGAATGATGTCCTGGGCCTGGGCGGCCTGCTGGGTGCGGGCGGCGACGACCTCGCCCTTCAGGGCGTTCAGCTCGGCCTCCAGCTGAGCGATCCGAGCCTCCAGCGCCGCCTGGCTGGACTGGGCGGAGGCGATGTCGGGCGCGCACAGCAGGGCGGCCGAGGCGGCGCCGGCCGAAAGGACCGCCGATAGACGTGACTTGATCATGATGAAAATCCTCCCGCGCCCGTCTTATCGCGTGCGTCCCTATGAAAACCTTTCCGCCTGGGGGTCCGGCTGACCATTGGCCATTCGTCTAATTTCGACCAAAGTCGAACCGCGGCATGATAGGGCTGATGTGGCCGCCTAGACGCCGCGCGGGAAATCCCAAGGGAAGGACGCCTATGGATCGCATCGTCGTCGCCGACGACCATCCGCTGTTCCGCGCCGCCCTGCGTTCGGCGGTCGACAAGGCCGCGCCGGGGGCCGAGGTGATCGAATGCGCCAGCCTGGGCGAGGCGCGGGCCGCCTTGCAGGCGGGGCCGACGGACCTGCTGCTGCTGGACCTCAAGCTGTCGGACAGCGAGGGGATGGCGGGCCTTGCCACGGTGCGGGCCGAGCATCCGGCGGCCCCGGTGGCGGTCGTGTCGGCCAGCGAGGATGCGCCGGTGGTGCGAAACGCCCTGGGTCTGGGCGCGGCCGGCTTCATCCCCAAGTCCACCGCCCTGCCGCAGATGGTTGAGGCCATCGCCGCCATCCTGGCCGGCGATACCTGGGCGCCGGACGTGCCCGAGGCCGAGGACGACGACCTGGCCGAACGCGTGGCCAGCCTGACCCCTTCGCAGCTGCGCATCCTGGAGGGGCTGAAAGCCGGGCGGCTGAACAAGCAGATCGCCTTCGACCTGGGGGTGTCCGAGGCCACCATCAAGGCGCACCTGACCAGCGTCTTCCGCAAGCTGGGCGTCCACAACCGGACCCAGGCGGTGATCCTGGCCAAGCAGATAGACCCGGCGGGATAGACCCAGTCCTTGTCGTCATACCAGGGCGTCCGAAGGGTGACGCTACACGGAGGGCGATGAACGCAGATCCAACCTAACTGGACAGAAACGCTTTCAGGGCCGCCGGCCGGATCGGCTTTGGCAACAGGACTGCGCCGACCGCCGCGGCCTGTTCGTTCAGGCCGTCGCGGGTGTCGGCCGTGACCAGGGCGATGCGGCGAACCCCCAGCGGCCGCAGCCAGTCGATCACGGCGAAGCCCTCCGGCCCGTCGCCCAGGTGAAGATCGACTACGGCGGCGTCGAACGGCCCCTTGGCCGCCCTGGCCGCTTCGACGCTGGACGTCAGGGTAGGACGCGCGCCCCAGCGTGTCAGAAGCGCGTTCAACGCATCCAGGATCACCGGCTCATTGTCCACGCACAACACCCGAAGACCCGCCAGCGGCAAACGCACGTCGCGCAACGGCGCGGCTTCGGTCGTCACGTCCGGGGCGCAGCGGGGCAGGACGATGCGGAAGGTGGTGCCGTGTCCGACTTCCGACTCCAGCGACAATGGATGGTCCAGCAGGCTGGAAAGGCGTTTGACGATGGCCAGGCCCAGCCCCGCGCCGGGTTCGTCCACCGCCGCGCCAGGCAGGCGCACGAACTCGTCGAAGACGGTCTTCTGCTGGGCCCTGGGAATGCCGCGCCCTGTGTCGCAGACGAACACACGCGCCGTCTCGCCTTGCCTGAGCACGCCTACCAGGACCCGGCCCCGGTCGGTGTAGCGGATGGCGTTGCCCACCAGATTCTGCAGCATGGAGCGCAGCAGGTCGCGGTCCGACATCACCCATAGCCGGGTCGGCAGGACGCTCAGGCGCAGGCCCTTGGCCTCGGCCACGGGGGCGAACTCGCGCCGCAGATCGTCGAACAGGGCTCCCAGCGACAGCCGCGCCACATTCGTCCGCACCCCGCCGGCCTCCAGCTTCGACAGGTTCAGCAGGGCGGTCAGCAGGCGGTGGGCGCTGTCGATGGCGCGGTCGGCATTGACGGCCAGGGTGCGGCTCGTCGGCTCGGACAGCGCCGGCTCCTCCTTCAGCGCCGCGATGAACAGGCGCGCGGCGTGCAGGGGCTGCAACAGATCGTGGCTGGCGGCGGCCAGAAAGCGGGTCTTGGACGCCGTGGCGTCCTCGGCCAGCCGCCGGGCCTCGTCCAACCGCGCGGTGCGGTCGGCGACGCGGGCCTCCAGCCGCTCGTTGGCCTCTTCCAGCTGGCGCGCGGCGCGGCGCAGGGCGGTGATGTCGGTATAGCTGGTGGCGTAGCCGCCGCCGGGGATGGGCGCGCCGGACGAGCGCAGCACCCGACCGTCGGGCTGCTCGCGTTCATGGTCGTGGGGGATGCGCCGGCTCAGAGCCTCCAGCCGTCGCTCGACCCAGGCTTCGATGTCGTCGGGGCTCTCGCCGCGCTCGGCGTTCAGCCGATAGATGGTGGCGATGGGCAGGCCGACGTGGACGAAGCCGACCGGCAGGTCGAACATGGCGACATAGCGCCGGTTCCAGGCGGTGACGCGCAGGTCTTCGTCCACCACGATCACGCCCTGGTCGATGTTGTCCAGCGTGGTCTGCAACAGGTCGCGGTTGAACTGGACCGCCTGGGACGCCTCGTCCAGCATCCGCACCACGTCCTCGGGCGCGCGGCCGACCCCGGCCAGGGCGGCGGCGATGACCCGCCGCGCCGAGGCCGCGCCGATGGCCCCCGCCAGCATCCGCTCCGCCGCCCGCGCCAGGGCCGCATCGGCCGGATCGGCGTCGCGCAGCCGGACGGCCGTCTCGCGCCCCCAGGCGGAAAAGGCTCGCTCGGCCCGCTCGTCGCCGATGAAGCGGGCGACCAGGGCTCGCAGGTCGCCGACCGAGGCTCCAGACGGCGCGGGCCGGGCCTCCATCCAGTCCGGCCCCAGCCGATCCACGAAGGCGCGCGCCTGGACCCGGTCGATCAGCCGGGGCCGCGCGAACCGCGACACCCCGACATAGGCCGCCAGGTTCAGCCCCAGGCTGACGAAGACCCCAAGGGCCAGCGGATCCTTGATCCCCAGCATGACGTGGATGTGCCACGCCGCGCCGGGGGCCAGTTGCGGCAGGGCCAGCATGACGATCCACACCAGGACGCCCACCGCCATGCCCGCCAGGGCGCCCTGGGCGTGCCCGCCCCTCCACAGGACGGCGCCGAACAGGGCGGGCGCCAGTTGGGACATGGCGGCGAAGGACACCAGCCCCATGGCCGCCAGACCGCGTGACTGGTCCGTCGCCTGATAATACAGCCAGGCCAGCAGCAGGACGGCCACGATGGCCCCGCGCCGCACCTGCAGGATGACGCCCGCCATGTCCGAGGCGTCGCCGCGCACCCGCCAGCGGTCGCGCGCCAGAAACGGCAGGATCAGGCTGTTGGACACCATGGCCGACAGGGCCACCGCCTCCACGATCACCATGGCCGTCGCGGCCGAGAAGCCGCCAACGAAGACGATGGCGGTCAGCAGCGGCTCGCCGCGCTGGAACGGCAGGGCCAGCACCAGCAGGTCGGGGTTCACGGTCGGCGCGAACAGGGCGCCCGCCGCCACCAGCGGCAGGACCGCCAGACTGGTCAGCAGCAGATAGAGGGGAAATATCCAGCGGGCGCGCCTCACGTCCGACGGCTGGGCGCCCTCCACGAAGGCGACATGGAATTGGCGCGGCAGGCAGAAGATGGCCAGCGTCGACAAGACAGTGATGGCGGTGAAGCGCGGGGTGACGTCCGGCAAGGCGCCCAGCGCCCCCAGCCCCTCGACGACGCGCGGCGGCGATCCCTGGTTCACCAGCAGCGCCAGGGCGAAGACGGCGACGAACAGAAGTGCGCCCAGCTTGACCATCGATTCCAGGCCGATGGCCTGGATCAGGCCGCGATTATGCTCGGTCAGATCGGGCCGGCGCGCGCCGAACAGGATGGCGAAGAAGGCCAGGACCCCGGCCAGGACCAGCACCGTCAGCCGTTCCGACCCCGCGACCGGCGTGCCCGCCGTCAGCAGCTCGCCCGCCATCGACAGGGATTTCAGCTGCAAGGCGATATAGGGCAGCGAGCCCAGGATGGCGACGACGGTGACGGCCGCGCCCAGGGTCTGGCTCTTGCCGTAGCGGGAGGCGACGAAATCGGCCATGGAGCCGACGTTCTCGCGCCGGGCCGCCGCCGCGATGCGCCGCCACAGCGGAAACAGCAGGGTCAGGCCGATGATCGGCCCGATATAGATGGGCAGATACTCCCACCCGTCGCGCGCGGCCGTGCCCACCGCCCCGTAATAGGTCCAGGAGGTGCAATAGATGGCCAGCGACAGCGCGTAGATCGACGAGCCCAGCCCCTTGCCGCGCGCCCTGGCCGCCGGTCGTTCCTGATGCCAGGCGACGGCGAACAGCACCGCCATATAGGCGGCGACCAGGCCGAGGATCGTCAGGCTGAACATGACAGGCATCTGAACCGGCGTCGGGGTTTTCACAAGCGAAAGGCGGGCCGTCTCGCGACGGCCCGCCTCACCGTTGCGCCTGAAAGCAGGATCAGGCGTTCAGATCGACGTCCTTGCCTTCCTTGACCAGCAGGAAGCCCAGGACGACCGTCCCCAGGGCCACCACGATCGGGTACCAGAGGCCGGAGTAGATATTGCCCGTCGCCGCCACGATGGCGAAGGCGGTGGTCGGCAGGAAGCCGCCGAACCAGCCGTTGCCGATGTGATAAGGCAGGGACATGGAGGTGTAGCGGATGTTGGTCGGGAACATCTCGACCAGGGCCGCCGCGATCGGTCCGTAGACCATGGTCACATAGAAGCCGAGGATGAACAGGATCAGCACCACCATCGGCTTGTTGACCAGGGCGCTGTCGGCCTTGGCCGGATAGCCGGCCGCGGTCAGGGCCTCGCCCAGGCCGGCGTCCCAGGTCTTCTTCTGTGCGGCGAAGTCGGCCGGGGCCATGGCGTCGCCTCGGAAGCTGGGGATGACGACCTGATCGCCGATGCGGACCTGGGCCACCGTCCCGGCGGGCGCCGCCTGGTTGGTGTAGGTCACGCCCGCCTTGGCCAGGTAGGATTTGGCGACGTCGCAGGAGTGGTTGAACACCGTCTTGCCCACGGGGTCGAACTGCAGATTGCAGTCGGCCGGATCGGCGTAGACCACGACCGGCGCGGAGGCGGCGGCGGCGGCCAGGCGCGGGTTGGCGGCCTGGGTCAGGGCGTTGAACAGCGGGAAATAGGTCAGGGCCGCGATCAGGCAGCCGGCCAGGATGATCGGCTTGCGCCCCACCTTGTCGGACAGCCAGCCCCAGAAGATGAAGAAGGGCGAGGCGGCCAGAAGCGCGATGGTCAGCAGGACATAGACCAGGGTGGCGTCGACCTTCATGACCCGCTCCAGGAAGAACAGGGCGTAGAACTGGCCGGTGTACCAGATGACGGCCTGGCCTGCGGTCAGCCCCAGCAGGGCGATCAGCACCAGCTTCAGGTTCGGCCATTTGCCGAAGCTGTCCTTCAGCGGGGTCTTGGAGCCCTTGCCCTCGGCCTTCATCCGCTTGAACGACGGGCTTTCGGCCAGCTTCAGGCGGATCCACAGGGATACGCCCAGCAGCAGGATCGAAACCAGGAACGGAATGCGCCAGCCCCAGGCGGCGAAGGCTTCCTCGCCCACGGTGTAGCGGACGCTGAGGATCACCAGCAGGCTCAGCACCAGGCCGGCGGTCGCGGTGATCTGGATGAAGGAGGTGTAATAGCCGCGCTTCTTCCGCGGCGCATGCTCGGCGACATAGGTGGCGGCGCCGCCGTATTCGCCGCCCAGGGCCAGGCCCTGGATCAGGCGCATCAGAACCAGGATGATCGGCGCCGCGATGCCGATGACCGCATAGGGCGGCAGAAGACCGACCACGAAGGTCGACAGCCCCATCAGGAGCATCGTCACCAGGAAGGTGTTCTTGCGTCCCCACAGGTCGCCCAGCCGCCCGAAGACCACGGCGCCGAAGGGCCGGACCGCGAACCCGGCGGCGAACGCCATCAAGGCGAAGATATAGCCGGTCGTCTCGTTGACGCCCGAGAAGAACTGGACGGTGATGATGGCCGCCAGCGAGCCGTAAAGATAGAAGTCGTACCACTCGATGACGGTGCCGACCGAAGAGGCGAGGATGACCAGCCGATCGCTGCGATCGACCTTGCGCTCCCCGTCCCCGGACGCAATTGAAGCGTCGGTTGCCATGATCCATTTCCTCCCAAGTCGCCGTTATCGGCCGTTCTGCACATCCTTCGGGATGTGTGGACCCCGACATTGACCGAGAGGGCGGCGGCTGGAGAGAGCGACTTTGGTCGAGGATCGATGGTCGCCCAAGGCGACGCGGCCAGGCGAAAACGATCAGCCGTCGATGGAGACGACCGGCCCCAGTTGGGGCTGCGGCTGGCCACGACGCGCGCTGCGTCGCTTCAGCCAGGCGCGGATGCGGGTCTGGATCGGATTGTCGACGGCGAAATGGAAGGCGAAAGCGAAGGCGACCGCCGCCAGGACGCCCAGGACCCACAACCCCCATTGCGCGCCGACGGGCAGGGCGAACTTGGCTGCAAGCGCGTTGACGACGCCGAACCAGGCGATGCGGACCACCTCGTTGGTGATGAACATGGAGAAGGACGCCATGGCGGCCGTCTCCACCAGCTTTGAAGGCTTCTTCACCGGCGCGGCGCCGGCCGCCAGGATGATGACGGAGATCAGGGCAAGGGCGATCAGGGCGTGCTTGTCGTGAAGCTCGAGCGCGAAGAAGCCGACAGCGGCCAGCACGCCCGCCCAGCCCGCCAGCCGCGGCGCGATCCAGACCTTCTGCGCGAACCAGGCCAGGCACATTCCCAGGAAGAACAGCGGCAGGGCGCGGATGATGCCGTAGCGCATCGGCATTTGATAGACGGGATAGCCCAGGAACGACCAGCACAGCTGGTTGGCGATCAGATAGACGCCGACGCCGACGGCCAGGGCCGACCATGGCCCCAGCCGCATCAGGCCGCGAATGATCCAGGGAAAGGCCAGATAGCAGCCGATCAGGGCCGAGATCGACCAGGTCGGGGCGTTCCAGCCCAGGCCGCCGTGCACGCCATAGGACTGCAGCAACAGCAGTTGCGCGGGCAGTTGGTCCCAGGCGAACCATTCGGGATTGCGCGGCGGCGCGCCGGCGGCGGTCGCCAGCAGCACCAGCCCGACCAGCGACAGACCCATGATCAGGTGGGCGGGGACCACGCGCAGGAATCGCTTCAGGAAGAAGTCGCCCGGCGGCATCCGCCCCTTGTCCACAGCCGCGCCATAGACGCGCATCAGCACATAGCCGCTGTCGATCAGGAAGAAGTTGGTCAGCAGGAAGCCGCCGCGCTCGAAGATCGGATTGACCAGATGCGCCAGGGGCGCAGGGCCGGCCGCCTGGAAATGGTGCAGGATGATCAGGAAGGCGACGATGAACCGCAGCGCGTCCAGCCAGCCGCCGCGCGCGATCCGAACTGTCTCATTGCGGGTCGAAAACAGGGACCAGGGCATCGCAAACGCCTCCTCCTCGCCGCTCGGCCGCAAAAGCCGGGCCAAGAGGGCGGCGTTCGAGCGACTTAGCTGCGAACGAGGCGCAGGAATTCCTCTCGGGTCCGGGGGTCGTCGCGCACCACGCCGATCAGGTGGCTGGTCGACAGGCTGGCGCCCGGCGCATTGACCCCGCGCAGGGTCATGCAGCTGTGCTCGGCCTCGATGACCACGCCGACGCCGTGGGGGCGCAGGACGGTCTGGATGGCTTCGGCGATCTCGGAGGTCATCTTCTCCTGGATCTGAAGACGCCGCGCGAAGCCGCGCACCACACGCGCCAGCTTGGAGATGCCCACGACCCGGTCGGTCGGCAGATAGGCGACGTGCGCCTTGCCCACCACGGGCAGCATATGATGTTCGCAGAAGCTGACGAAACGGATGTCCTTCAGCACCACCAGCTGGTCGTAACCGCCCGTCTCCTCGAAGGTCTTCTCGAGATAGGACAGGGGATCGACCTCATAGCCTTGGAACAGCTCGCGGTAGCTCCGGGCCACGCGGGCGGGCGTCTCCAGCAGCCCCTCCCGGTCGGGATCGTCGCCGGCCCATTCGATCAGGGTGCGAACGGCGGCCTCGGCTTCGGCCTGGGTGATCTTGGAGGAGCGGGCGTCTGTCATGGCGGCCTACATAGCGGGGCGGATGCGCGAAGGGGAGGCCCCCGTCGCCGAAGAGGATGTTAGCGGCCCGTTAACCATCCTCCCGGCATTTTCTGCCCAGTATCTGTTGGAGCACAGGCCGATGAACGGCGCGGAAGTTCTGGACGTCGGGCGCGACGCCATCTGGCTGACGATCCAGCTGTGCCTGCCGGTCCTGCTGGTCGGGCTGGTGGTCGGCGTGGTGATCGGCCTGTTCCAGGCCCTGACGCAGATTCAGGAACAGACCCTGATCTATGCGCCCAAGATCATCGCCATTTTCGTCAGCCTGATCCTGTTCCTGCCGCTGATGGGGGCCTTGCTGGGCGGCTTCATGCGTCAGATCGCGGCCCGCATCGCGGGAATGTAGGTGGAGGCTTACGCCACCGCCGATCAGGTCTGGGCCGGGGGGCTGATCTTCGCCCGGATCGCGGCGATCCTGATGCTGATCCCCGGCTTCGGCGAGGCCTATGTGCCGCCGCGCGTACGGCTGTCGCTGGCCCTGGTCGTCAGCCTGGCGCTATGGCCGGTGGTGCGCGGCGCCCTGCCGGGCCTGCCCGACAGCCTGGGCCTGATGGTCGGGTGGATCATCCGCGAGGTGGTCGTCGGGCTGATGATCGGCCTGTTGCTGCGGATGTTCATGACCGCCTTGTCGACGGCGGGCGAGATCGTCTCGCTGCAGACCACGCTCAGCTTCGCCCAGACCGCCAATCCGATGCAGGCCCAGCCGGGCACGACGATCGCCGCCTTCCTGACCCTGCTGGGGGTGACGCTGCTGTTCGCCACCGACACCCATCACCTGTTCATCGCCGGCATGGTGGGCTCCTATCAGCTGATCGCCCCGGCCAGGCCGCTGATGATGGCGGACTTCACCCAGATGGCGGTCCGCACCCTGGGCGACAGTTTCATGCTGGGGGTTCAGCTGGCGGCGCCGGTCCTGGTGTTCGCCCTGGTCTTCAACCTCGCCTCGGGCCTGGTGGCGCGGGTCATGCCGGCCTTTCAGGTCTATTTCGCCGCCGCCCCGCTCAGCGTGATCCTGGGCCTGTCGATCTTCGCGCTCAGCCTGGGTGCGCTGGGCACGGTCTTCATCGACCGCTACCGTCGTCTGGCGGAGTATTTCGTGTTCGGAGGCCCCGGTGGCTGAAGGCGCCGATCCCGAATCGAAAACCGAAGAGGCGACCCCGCGAAAGCTTGAGGACGCCCGAAAGAAGGGCGACGTCGCCAAGTCGCCCGACATCGCCCAGGTCCTGTCCCTGGCCGGGGCGGCGGCGGTGATCTTGACGACCGGGGGCTGGTTCGCCTCCTCCATCGCCGAACAGATGCTGCCCTTCATCGCCGCCCCGCATCAGATGCTGGGCACGCTGAACTCGGGCGCGGGCAATCAGATCATGGTGCGCGCGGTTTGGGCGGCGGCGCCGTTCCTGGGCGCGGTCATGCTGGCCACCATTATCGGCGGGGCCGGCGGCAATCTGGCGCAGTCGGGCCTGATCTTCACCGCCGAGAAGCTGAAGCCCAAATGGTCTTCGGTCAGCCCGTTGCAGGGGTTCAAACGCATCTTCGGTCCCGACGGCCTGGCCCAGTTCGTCAAGACGCTGCTGAAGCTGGCGGCCGTCTGCGTGGTCTGCTGGATGGTGTTGAAGCCCCATGCGCGAGAATTCGAGAACCTGGTCGCGGTCAGTCCCCTGGCCATACTGCCGCTGGCGCGCGACATGGCCATCTCGCTGTTCGTGGCCGCCATCATCCTGTTGGGCGCCACGGCCGGCGCGGACTTCCTCTGGCAGAAGATGCGCTTCGCCAAGCGGATGCGGATGACCAAGGAAGAGCTGAAGGAAGACTTCAAACAGTCCGAGGGCGATCCCCACGTCAAGGCCAAGCTGAAGCAGATCCGCATGCAGCGCAGTCGCCAGCGGATGATGGCCAATGTGCCCAAGGCCACCGTCATCGTCACCAACCCCACCCACTATTCGGTCGCCCTGCGCTACGAACCCGATCAGGGCGACGGCGCGCCGATCTGCGTGGCCAAGGGCGTCGACGCCCTGGCCCTGCGCATCCGCGAGGTCGCGACCGAGCACGGCGTGCCCATCGTCGAGAACGTGCCCCTGGCTCGCGCCCTCTACGCCACGGTCGAGGTGGACGAGGTCATTCCGCGCGAACATTTCGACGCCGCCGCCAAGATCATCGGGTTCGTCTTCCAGTCCCGGGCGCGTCGATGAGGGCGCGCCGGTAAGGGTGCGTCAGGATTTGAGCGTATGATCGAACCGTTGATTCGCGAGGCTGTATGACGTCCACCCGGCGCCCATCGTTCGATCTTTTGTCGGCCGTGATGGCGTTCGGCGTCGTGACGGCGATCGCGGCCCTGGCCTATCCGGCGTTCCGCGGCAATCCGACCTCGGCGCCGGGGCTTGTGCTGATCCTGACCGTCGGGGCGATCGCCTTGATCGGCCTGTTCGGTTTTCGGCGGGCGACCAACGTCAGGCCCAGCAGCGACGCCGCCATCGAGGTGCTGGACGCCATGGCCGAGCCGGCTGCCCTGGTGTGGGATTCGGGTCAGATCCTGGCCTTCAACGCCGCCTGGGCCGAGGCGAACGGCGCGACCAACGCCCTGCCCCGCGGCAAGTCGGCCCAGGCCCTTTACATGGCCTTCGCCCAGGCGCGAAAGGGCGAGCCTGGCCGCGCCATCGTCATGATCGGCCAGCGCGAGGTCGAGGTGGTCATCGGCCGGGCCGGCGAGGGGCGGTTCCTGATGCGCGCGGCCCCCGACGCCGTCCTGCCCATCGCCGCCGCCCCCCTCCCCGCCCTGGTCCATTCCTCGGCGGCGGCCGCGACCGGAGAGGCGCGCGCCATGGCCGCCGGCGCGCCGTTCGGCTCGGCCGTCATCGCCGGCGACGACCTGTTCGCCGGCCGCGCGCAAGAGGCCAATCCGGCGCTGGCGGTGCTGACCGGCCCGGCCGCCGCCCGCGACGCCGCCTTCGGCGACCTGTTCGACCCGTCCGGCGTGGCCGAGGCGCGGGCCAAGCTGGCGGCCGGATCGTCCGGCCCCATCGAACTGGTCGCACGCGCCTATCCCGACAAGATGCTGCATCTCTATGTGGCGCCCGAGGGCGAGCGCCGCCGCATCTGGCTGTTCGACGTCTCGGCCCAGAAGTCGATGGAGCTTCAGCTCAACCAGGCCCAGAAGATGCAGGCCGTGGGCCAGCTGGCCGGAGGCGTGGCGCACGACTTCAACAACCTGCTGACGGCGATCCAGCTTCAGCTGTCGGGCCTTCTGGAACGGCACCCGGTGGGCGATCCGTCCTACGAGGGGCTGAACGAAATCCGCCAGACGGCCATCCGCGCCGCAGACCTGGTGCGCAAGCTGTTGGCCTTCTCGCGCAAGTCCACGGTGCGACGCGAACGGCTGGACCTGGGCGAACTGGTCGGCGAGTTCGCCATCCTGCTGCGCCGCCTGCTGCGCGAGGACGTGCGGCTGGAGACCGATTACGGCCGCGACCTGCCGGTCGTCCTGGCCGACAAGAGCCAGTTGGAGACGGCGGTGATGAACCTGGCCGTCAACGCCCGCGACGCCATGCGCGGGGTGGTCGAGCCGGGGGCGGGCGTCGTGACCATCGCGACCCGGCGCCTGACCGCCGAGGAAGCGCGCGCCCTGGGCTGGGCCGAAGCCCCCACCAGCGAAGTCGCCTTGATCGAGGTGTCCGACACCGGCCCCGGCGTGCCGCCAGAACTGCTGGACAAGATTTTCGAGCCCTTCTTCACCACCAAGGCGGTCAACGAGGGCACAGGGATGGGGCTGGCCACCGTCTATGGCATCGCCCAGCAGGCCGGCGGGCATGTCGCGGTCAGCAATGTGGAAGGCGCCGGGGCGGCGTTTCGTCTTTTCCTGCCGGCTGCAGGCGAGGCCGAGCTTGCCGAGGTTCAGCCGATCGAGGTCAAGGCCAAGGCGCCGCGCGACCTGTCGGGCGCGGGCCGCATCCTGTTCGTCGAGGACGAGGACGCCGTGCGCGGCATCGCCGCCCGCCTGCTGCGCCAGCGCGGCTACGAGGTGATCGAGGCGGCGGACGGCGAGGAGGCCCTGCTGCTGGCCGAAGAACACGCCGGCCAGATCGACATGATGATCTCCGACGTCATCATGCCCGGCCTGGACGGACCGTCGCTGCTCAAGAAGGCCCGGCCCTATCTGGGCGACGCGCCGGTCATGTTCATCTCGGGGTACGCCGAGAGCGACTTCTCGGACTTGCTTCAGGACGAGACGGGCGTGTCCTTCCTGCCCAAGCCCCTGGATATCAAGACCCTGGCGGAGCGGGTGAAGCAGGAATTGCACGCGGCCTGACCGGCCCATGCGGCGGGCGGTTCAGGCGGCGCGACGAAGCGCGGACGGCGCCTTCACATACAGGCCCCGCCGGCCGTTGACGGGGCGGAAGGCCACCGTCTCGCCTTCCAGCCGTTCATCGGCCCCCAGGAACAGACAGCCGTCGTCGACCAGGCGTCGCTCCAGCCCGTCCAGCAATCGCGCGCGCCGCGTCGGCTCCATGTCGGTCAGCACGTTGCGGCAGAAGATGACGTCGAACCGTGCGCCGTCGACGGGTTCGTCCAGCAGATTGGCGCGGCCGAAGCGCACGGCGTCGGCCAGTTCCGGCTTGACGATCCACTGGTCTTCCATCGGCTCGAACCAGCGCAGCATGGCCTTGGCCGTCAGCCCGCGCTGGATTTCGAAGCCGGTGTAGAGGCCCGAGCGCGCCTTCTCGATGGCGCGCTGCGAAAGGTCGGTGGCGATCAGATCGGCCGAGGTCCCGGTCTCCAGGACGGCCATGGCGATGGACCAGGCCTCCTGGCCGGTCGAGCAGCCAGCCGACCAGATCCTGACCCGGCCGTCGGGACGGGCCCGCGCCAGGGCCGGCAGAAGCTCGTTCTCCAGGATGCGGAACGGCGTCCGGTCGCGCCGAAACCAGGTCTCGGCGTTCAGCAAAGCCTCGATCACCGCCCAGGCCAAGGAGGCGACCGGATGGGCCCACAGATTCGCCAGCAGCGCCTCGACATTGGCGTAGCCCTCCCGGCGCGCCACCGGCCCCAGCCGATGTTCGGCCAGGTGGATGCGATCCCGCGACAGCCGATAGCCGGCGCGGGTGGCGAGCAGGGATTGCAGCCTGTCGAAATCGTCCGGCGTCATGCGGCGATCGCTCCGACCTCCGTCAGCTTGGATTGCAGGATTTCGCCATCGAAAGGCTTCATCACATAGTCGTCGGCGCCCGCGGCCAGAGCCTCGGCGATCCTTTCGGGCCGGGTCTCTATGGTGCAAAACAGCACCTTGGGCCGGTCGCCTCCGGGGGCGGTGCGCAGCCGGCGCAGGAAGGTGATCCCGTCCATAACCGGCATGTTCCAGTCGACCAGGACGACGTCGGGCATGGCGCCGACGCAATAGGCCAGGGCCTCGGCGCCGTCGGCGGCCTCGTCGACCTCGTAACCCAGCCCCTCGACGATCCGGCGCGCGACCTTGCGGATGATGCGGCTGTCGTCGACGATCAGGCAGGTTCGAAAATTCATGGCCCTCTTCTCGACATGGCGCCGGCTTTCGCCTTTGGATGCTTGGGCCGACTATATCCCTGATGCCAGTTAACGAGTCGTTTGGAAATGGACTCAGGCGGGCATGCGGACCGCCAGGGCGACCTTTCCGTCGTCAACCTCGACGTGCAGCGCGCCTCCGGCCTCGGTCACGGTCAACCATAGCCAATAGGGCTGGATCCACTGACCGGCCAGCCCCTCGGTCAGGCGCTCGCCCGCTAGGCCGACCACGGCCTCGGGCTTCAGCCGCGCGCGCGCGCCCTCGGCCAATGCTTCCAGATGGAGCCAGCCGGCCTCGGTCCGCGACCGGATGACGGCCGAGCCGCCCATCGGCAGGGCCCCGACGGCCAGATAGGCCAGGTTGGTCAGGGCGCGGGCCTGTGGCTTGGAGAACTCCCCATCCAGAATACGCCAGTCCAGGCTGGCGCGCCCGCCCTGGGTCATGCCGACCACCAGGCTTTCCAACTCGCGCGCCGTGAACCGTTCGCTGGTGGTCGCCGCGCCGAAGGCGACGCGGGCGTAATGGACCAGGGCGACCATCTTCCTGGCGCTCTGTTCGATCAGGGCCAGGGCGTCCTCGCGCATGTCCTGGGCGGCCGGATCCTGCATCAGGTCCAGGCCCGAGACGATGGCGCCCGACGGACTGATGAAGTCATGGCACAGCTTGGCAGCGACATAGGTGGCCAGTTCGGTCCCATCGACGGGAAGGTCGATCGAGGCGGCGTCTGCGTCGTGGGTCGATTTCATGGCGGCTGGAGCACTCAGGTCACAGTTCGTATCGCGCGGGACGTTGCCGTGATTTGCCGGTTCATGGAACCGCCCGGATGGTCTATCGACCCGCCAATGACGACCGCCTCCCCCTCCGTTGCCGCCGCCGCCGACCTCGAGCGCGACCTGAAGTCCGGCGCGCTCTCCCTGGCCATCGCCGAGATCGCGGAGGAGGCCGCACGGCTGATCCTGCCCTATTGGCGCACGGGGGCGGCGGTGGAGACCAAGGCCGACGACAGCCCCGTCACCCAGGCGGATCGTGCGGCCGAGGCCTTGATCTTGGACCGGCTGGAGACGCTTTATCCCGGCGTGCAGACGGTGGCGGAAGAGGCTGTTTCGGTTCACGGCGCGCCGGCCGCCGCCGAGGACTGGTTCTGGCTGATCGACCCGCTGGACGGCACGCGCGGCTTCGTGCGCGGGGGCGAGGCCTTCACCGTCAACATCGCCCTGATCCATGCCGGTCGTCCGACGGCGGGCGTGGTGACGGCGCCGGCCACATCGACCACCTGGCGCACCGACAGGCCCGAGGGCGGCGCCTATCGTCGCCAATTCGGCGCGCTTCAGGCCGGAGAGGCCCATGCGGGCGAGGAATGGCGCCCCATCCGCGTGCGCGACCGCCCGCAGGAGGGAATGGCCCTGCTGAGCCACAGCGTCACGGACGAGGAGGCGGCGCGCCTGGCCGCCCGCCACGGCTGCACGCGTTGGCAAGGCACGGACTCCTCGCTGAAATTCTGTCTGATCGCCGAGGGGCGTTTCGACGCCTATCCCCGCACCGGCCCGACCTCGGAATGGGATACGGCGGCGGGCCAGGCGGTGCTGGAGGCGGCGGGCGGCCGCGTCCTGGCCGACGACGGCCAAAGCCTGGCCTACGGCAAGCCCGGCTTCGTGAACGGCGCCTTCGTGGCCATGGGCGGCTGAAAGAAGCGGCTAGGCCCCGGCGCCGGCCAGCAGGCGTTCGGCCCGGTCGGCCAGGACATCCACGCCCCGCTCGCGCGCCGTCGCGGCCGCCTCGCCCAGGATCAGGCCCAGGTCCGCGACGGGCGCGGCCGTCAGGCGGCGGCGCGCCAGCAGGATTTCCGCCATGCCGATCTGGTCGGCGGACCAGTCCAGCGGCGCGGCCTCGCCCATCCGCGCGCGCAGCCGGGTCTCCAGCGTCATCAGGGCCGTCAGGTCGCCGACCGCCTCGGCCAAGGCGATCTCTCGCGTGATGCGCCGCTCGCGCGCGACGGCGCCCAGCACCAGTTCGCCGCCCTGGGTCAGAGCCTCGGCCTGGGCCAGCAGCATCAGCGGCTGCGCCTCCTCGCCGGCGCGCAGAATCTGGATGGCCACCCAATCCAGCGGGCTGTGATCGGGGGTGAACTGATCGGCCGCGGCGTCGAACAGCGTCCGCGCCTGGCTCAGCGCCGCCTGGTGTCCCGCAATGGCCGCGAGCGCCGAAAGCCCGGCCCCGCACAGCGCCAGCGCCCGGGCGCGGGTCAGGGGCCTGTGGTCCGGCGAGGCGGTCTCGACCAGGGCGCCCAGGCTGCGTCCCGCCTGGTCCAGCAGGCGCACGTCGCGCCGCACCACGCCGGTCTCCAGGGCCAGGCCTGCGGCGTCCATGCGCAGATCCAGGTCGTCGGCCGCGTCGCTCTGGACCGCCGCATCCATCAGCCCGCCCGCCTCGGCCAGACAGTCGACATCGCCCGCTAAACGGGCCGTGCGCGCCTTCAGCCGGGCGTGGATCGCGGCCAGGCCCGAGGCGATTCGACGCCCGCGCGGCTGACGGACGCCGGCCAAGAGAGCCAGGGCGCGATCCAGCCGGTCCGGGCCGCCGCACAGGTCGAACCGCAACATCGCCGCAGCCGCCTGGTCGATCGCCGCCAGGGCCGCCTGATCCTCGTTCGCCGCCGACCGCGCCAGGCTCTCGGCGCAGCGGTCCGCCCGTTCCAGGCTTTCGGCCGCGCCGGTCCGCCGGGCGTGTTCGCGCCACAGGGCGGCGGCGCGGTGTTCGGTCTCGAACGGGCGGTTGCAGGACACGCGGCCCGCGTCGATGGATTCGCGCAGAGCCTCGGCCCGAAGCAGCTCAGGGCCGATCAGTTCGACCCAGCCCAGGTCTTCGCTCTCTCGCGCCTGGGCGAAGAGTTTTCGAAGATCGCGGCCGAATTCGAACATGCGCTGGACCTCTGTAATCCCGCTTCGAGACGCAGAGTGCGTCGCTTGCGGCGTCCAATGCAAACGCAGCGCCGGGAAAGCGGTTCGAACGCGCTTATCCCCAGGACTTGACCCGGACCTCAGCCCAGGTTCGGCGTCTTCTGCTGACAGCGCTGCAGGGCGGCCCTGGCCTGGGCGGCGTCGCCGTTCAACTGCCGCACGGCGGCGATGCGGGCGCGGGTCTGTTCGGCCTCTGCGGCGGAGGCGCTCTTGCCGGCGGCCGTGGCGGCCTGCATCGCCGCCAGCGACCAATAGAGCGCCGCGTCATACAGCCGCCGGCCTTGCGCGCTCTCGCCGCCCTCCAGTTCGGACGCCGCCTGGGTCAGGCCGGCGCAGCGCACAGCCTCCTCATACGAGACCAGCCCCGCGGACGGCGCGGCCTGCAGCATCAGCACGGCGCTGGATAGGGCGAACAGCAACGACATCGGTCCTCCGGCGCGATCGCGCCCGACGTCGGACCATGGCCCAGGCGCGCGGCCGAATAAAGTCCGAAGCGGCGCCGTTCGCCGCCACCTGCGCGTGATCCCTCCGCGTGAAGGCCGAAACGCCACGCGGACTTCACCAAGGCTTCGCCGTTCGGCCACCAAATCGTGACGCTGCTGTCGTCGGCTCCCCCTAGGGCGCGGTCGTCGGATCGACATGGGGGGAACTGTCATGACCATCAGGATTTCGTCTCGCGCCTATGGGCCGCTGCTGCTCGCCACCACCGCCCTGGCCACCGCCGCCTTCGCCGCCTCGGCCCGCGCCCAGGCGGCGGATCAGGCCGCCGAGGTCGACGAGATCGTGGTCACGGGCCAGCGCGAAGCCCAACGCGCCGCCATCGCCGTCAAACGCGCCGAATTCGAGGTGATGGACGCCGTATCCGCCGACGACATCGGCAAACTGCCCGACCACAACACCGCCGCCGCCCTGCGCCGCATTCCGGGCGTTTCGGTCATGGAGGACCAGGGCGAGCCGCGCTGGCCGATCCTGCGCGGCCTGGCTTCGACCTACAACCGCACCACCATCGACGGCGCCTTCGTCGGTTCGGTGGACGAGAGCGCCCGCACGGTGCCGATGGACATCGTGCCCTCGGTCATGGCCGGCCGGGTCGAGGTCATCAAGACGGTGACGCCCGAGAACGACGCGAACGCCATCGGCGGCGTCATCAACATCGCCACCCGCAGCGCCTTCGACGCCGCAAAGCCCTTCTTCAACGGCATGGCCTCTTACGGCGTTTATGAACAGCATGGCGACGTGCGCAACGACGACCCGTCCTATCGCCTGTCCTTCGCCGCCGGTCGCCGCTTCGGGGCCGCCGGCCAGTGGGGCGTGGTCGTGGGGGCCTCTCACGAGCAGCTCGACTACGACATTCCCCAGGTCGAATCCGCCGCCCCCTCGGTCCGCGAATACACCACCGCCGGCGCGCCGGTGAATTCGGGCGCCGCGAACGGCAACGGCATCCAGGTGCCGACCCAGTTGCGCCTGTTCTGGTACAACAACACCAAGCAGCGCTCGGGCGTGAACGGAAAGCTGGAATGGCGCCCGAACACGGACTTCCGCTGGGAGGCCTCGGCGCTCTACGCCCGCATGGAGGACGACGAGGAACGCACAGAGTTCCGCACCGAGCCGAACGGCAACGTGACCAATCAGACCCCCGCCTCGGGGACCTTCGCCACGGGCCGCAACATCGTCGGCCTGAACCAGCCGATCACGCGGCGCGAAATCGGCCTGGGCCGCACCGCCTTCCGCTGGGACGCCACGCCGCAATGGCGGCTGGACGGCGACCTGGTCTATTCGCAGGCGGGGCTGGAGACGCCGAACACCTCGATGGAGTTCCGCACCGCCGCCAACGCCAACTTCGGCTTCAGCTACGACACGTCGGATTTCTTCCCGGTCTTCACCCCGGCCAATCCGGCGGCCTTCAGCAATCCGGCCCTGTTCAACCTGCAGCAGCGCCGCGTGTCGCTGGTCGAGACCGACGAGGACACCACCCAGGCCCGCTTCAACGTCGCCTTCGACGACGGCGGCGATACGCGCAATCTGAAGGCCAAGTTCGGCGCCGTGCTGCGCTCCAGCGACCGCAGCTACAGCTCCAGCCGCACGGACTATACGGCCAAGAGCGGCTTCCTCTATACGCTGGACCAAGTCGATCGTCCGGGTCCGGACAAACTGATCCAGGGCAAGTATCGTTTGACGCCGCGCATCGACGTGGCGACGGCCGAGGCCTTCTACGAGGCCAACACCGCCAACTTCAACGTCGCGACCGCCCTGCCGACCGGCGACTACGACGTGACCGAAGACGTGTTCGCCGGCTACGCCCAGGCCAGCTACCGGATCGGCGATCTGACGCTGCTGGGCGGGTTGCGCTACGAAAAGACCGACGTCAGCTCGGACGCGGTGCGAGCGACGGGCTCGACCCTGACGCCGGTGTCGAACGGCGGCGACTACGACAACTGGCTGCCCAGCCTGCACCTGCGCTGGGACGTTCGCGACGACGTGGTGGTGCGCGCCGCCTGGACCAACACCATAGGCCGCCCCGACTTCGGCTCGCTGGCGGCCAGCGAGAACGTGACCTTCGACGGCTCCCAGGCGACGCTGTCGCGCGGCAATCCCGGCCTGAAACCGCGCGAGAGCGAAGGATTCGACCTGTCCTTCGAATACTATCCGGCCGACGGGCTGATGTCGGTCGCCCTGTTCAGCAAGAGCATCGACAACGAGATCTTCACCCTAAGTTCGGTCCAGAACCTGGACGTGGGCCGGGGCGTGGAGGCGGTCATCGTCTCGACCCCGACCAATGCCGAAACCGCCAAGATCCGGGGCGTCGAAGTGGCCTTCCAGCAGGCCCTGACCATGCTGCCGGCGCCGTTCGACGGTCTCGGCGTCAGCGCCAACGCCACCTTCCTGGACACAGAGTTCACCTTCCTGACGACGGCCGGAAAACGTCACACCGGCCTGTTCCAGCAGCCGTCAACCACCACCAATGAATCGCTCTGGTATCAGCGCGGTCCGCTGGAGGCGCGGGTGTCGCACAACTACATCGGCGGCTTCCTGGAGACGATCAACGACACCATCCCGAACGCCGACCAATACTGGAAAGGGCGTCACGTCTATGACGCCTCGGTCAGCTGGCGCTTCGCCAACGGCGTCACCGTCTTCGTCGAGGGTCAGAACCTGTCGGACTCGGGCCGTCGCGAAGTGACCGGACCCGGCCGGGCCTATCTGCAGGAATCGGCCAACTACGGCCGGACCTTCTGGGTCGGCCTGTCCGCCAGCTTCTGATCCGGCTCCGAACGGCCGCTTCCTATCGAGGCGGCCGTTTCGTCTTCGAAAGTTTCGCATGTCCGTCGTCCTCCTGTCCGCCCTGATGCTGTCGACCGCCCAGGCCGCGCCCGCAGCGCCGGACCATGCCGCGCCCCCGCCCATCGCCCTGGCCGGTCAGGCCCAAACCGTCCGACGCTACGCCGCCGACGCGCGCCAGGGCGTGGCGGTCGGGCCGGACGCCGTCTACGCCGTGTCCAACTGGTCCATCGTCCGCTACGACAAGACCAGCGGCGAAAAACAGGCCGAGTGGACCGGCGATCGCGCGCGGTTCACGCACATCAATTCGTGCAATCTGATCGCGGACGAACTGGTCTGCGCCAGCTCCAACTTTCCGGCCACGCCCCACGTCAGCACGGTCGAGACGTTCGACCCGGTCGATCTGCATCACAGGCGCAGCATCGCCCTGGGCATGGGAACCGGGTCGATCACCTGGATCGACCGTCACGACGGATCGTGGTGGGCCATGTTCGCCAACTACGACGGCCGGGGCGGAGAGGCGCCGCGCGACCATCGCCATACCACCCTGGTCCGTTTCGACGATCAGTGGCGACGGCTGGAGGCCTGGGCCCTGCCGCCCTCGATCCTGGAGCGGATCGCCCCGATGAGCGTTTCGGGCGGTGGCTGGGGACCGGACGGCCGCCTCTATCTGACCGGCCACGACCTGCCGGAGCTTTATGTCGTGGCCCTGCCGATGGGCGGCGGCGTTCTGGATCACGTCGAGACCCTGGGTGTCGAGGCCGAAGGCCAGGCCGTGGACTGGGACGAAAGCCAGCCGGGCATGCTGTACGGCATAACCCGCCGCACCCGCGAAATCTTGGCCATGAAGGTTCCGCAGAAGCTGCCCTGACGGTCAGCCGCGTTCCTTGGTCTTGGTGAAGGCCACCTTGGGGAAGCGTTCGCCGACATAGCCGGTCTCCCAGCTCGACTTGGCCAGGAAGACCGGCGCCTGGTCGATGTCGCGGGCCATCTGCGGGCGGTATTTGCCCATGAAATCCTCCAGATCGGCCTCGCCGCCGCCGGGCGCGGGCGCGATCCAGCGCGCCTCGGCATAGGGGCTGGGTTCGAACACCACGTCCAGCCCGTATTCCTCGCCCAAGCGGTCGGCCATGACCTCGAACTGAAGCTGGCCTACGGCGCCGACGATGAAATCCGCGCCGATCTCGGGCCGGAACAGCTGGGTCACGCCTTCCTCGGCCAGACCCTCCAGCGCCTTCTTCAGATGCTTGGCTTTCAGCGGATCCTTGACCCGAACCCGTTGAAGGATTTCCGGCGCGAAATTGGGCAGGCCGGCGAAGCGGACCACGCCGCTTTCGGACAGGCTGTCGCCGACGCGCAGCACGCCGTGGTTGGGAATGCCGATCACGTCGCCGGCGAAGGCGTCGTCGGCCAGTTCCCGGTCCGAGGCGAAGAACATGATCGGCGCATTGACCGACAGCGACTTGCCCGTGTTCTGCACCTTCAGCTTCATGCCGCGCTTGAAGGCGCCGGACGCCATGCGGAACATGGCGATGCGGTCGCGGTGGTTGGGGTCCATGTTCGCCTGGACCTTGAAGACGAAGCCGGTGACTTCGTTCGATCCGGGTTCGACCTCGGTCTCGACGGGGGCAGGGGCGTTGCGGGTCTCGGGCGGGGCTTCTTTCCTGGCCTTCATCACCTTGGGCGCGGGGGCCCAGTCGCCGATGGCCTTCAACAGTTCGTCGATGCCGAAATGGCGCAGGGCCGAACCCCACAGCACGGGCGTCATGTGGCCTTCGAGAAAGGCCTGGCGGTCGAAGGCCGGATAGCCGCCCTCGACCAGTTCGACGGCCTCGGTCAGAGCGTCCTGCTCGCCGGCCTCGAAATATTGCGCCGCCTGGTCCAGGGGAAGGGCGGCGGGGTGTTCGGGATCCTCGGCGGCGCCGGCGGCCTTGCGGGTATAGGGCTGGAACCGGCCGGTGCCGACTTCGACCATGCCGCGCAGGCGATTGCCGCTCTCGGCCGGCCACCAGATCGGCGCCGGGTCCAGTTGCAGGCGCGAGGCGATGTCGTCCAGCAGGGCCATCGGGTCCTGGGCCTCGCGATCCAGCTTGTTGATGAAGGTGATGATCGGGATGTCGCGCAGGCGGCAGACCTCGAACAGCTTCAGCGTCTGCGGCTCGATCCCCTTGGCGGCGTCCAGCACCATGATGGCGCAGTCGGCGGCGGTCAGG
>NZ_QFNM01000064.1 GCF_003248455.1 Brevundimonas sp. | reverse complement strand
TCGCCTTGCCGTTGGCGTCGGCGATCGCGACGTTCGACAGGTGAAGCGAGGCTTCCTTGTTCTTGATGCCGCCTTGCGGGTCAGCCTGGCTCGGGCGCGTGTGGCGCTGGACCATGTTGACGCCTTCGACGACGACGCGGTTTTCGGAAGGCAGGACCTTCAGCACATTGCCCGTGCGGCCCTTGTCCTTGCCGGTGAGGACGACGACGCGGTCGCCCTTCTTGATCTTGGCGGCCATGTTACAGGACCTCCGGTGCCAGCGAGATGATCTTCATGTGGTTCTTGGCGCGCAGTTCGCGGGGAACCGGGCCGAAGATCCGCGTGCCGACGGGCTCGTTCTGCTTGTTGACGATGACGGCGGCCGACTTGTCGAAGCGGATGACCGAGCCGTCCTTGCGTTGGATGTCCTTGGCGGTGCGCACGACGATGGCGCGAACGACATCGCCCTTCTTCACGCGGCCGCGCGGGATGGCTTCCTTCACGGAGGCGACGATGGTGTCGCCGATCGAGGCGTAGCGGCGCTTCGAGCCGCCCAACACCTTGATGCACATGACCCGGCGGGCGCCCGAATTATCGGCCACTTCCAGGTTAGTTTGCATCTGGATCATAAGATCAGATCCTTCTGATTACGAGGCGGAGGCGTTGGAAAGGACTTCCCAACGCTTCAGCTTGGACTTCGGAGCGCACTCGACGATGCGAGCGATGTCGCCGACCTTGAGCGCGTTGGCTTCGTCGTGCGCGTGATACTTCTTCGAAAGACGAACGATCTTCTTCAGAACGGGGTGCAGCAGGGTGCGCTCCACCTTGACGACGACGGTCTTCTCGCCCTTGTCGGACACGACCACGCCTTCGAGAATTCGCTTGGGCATATTCGTTTCCTTACGAGGCCGCACGCTTCTCGCGCAGAAGCGTCGAGATGCGGGCGATGTCTTTGCGCACTTCACCCACGCGGTGGGTCTTTTCCATCTGGCCGGTGGCCGCCTGGAAGCGCAGGTTGAACTGTTCCTTCTTGAGCTTCAGCAGCTCGTCGGCCAGTTGATCGGTCGTTTGCGACCGCAGATCGGCGATCTTGGTCATTAGGCGGCAGCCTCCACATGAGCGACGCCGGCGTCGATGCGGGTCACGACCTTGGTGCGGACCGGCAGCTTGGCTGCGCCGAGACGGAGCGCTTCGCGGGCGACATCGTCCGGAACGCCGTCGATTTCAAACAGGATGCGGCCGGGGTGGCAGCGCGCGGCCCAGTGGTCCACGGCGCCCTTGCCCTTGCCCATCCGCACTTCGGCCGGCTTGCCCGTGACGGGCAGGTCGGGGAAGACGCGGATCCACACCCGGCCCTGACGCTTCATCTGGCGGGTGATCGCGCGGCGAGCCGCTTCGATCTGACGCGCGGTGATGCGTTCCGGCTCCAGCGTCTTCAGGCCGTACGACCCGAAGTTCAGCGAGAAGCCGCCCTTGGCCGAGCCGTGAATCCGGCCCTTGAAGGCCTTGCGGTACTTGGTCTTCTTCGGTTGCAACATGACTTAGTTCTCACGTCCCCGGTCGCGACGCGGACCGCGGTCGCCACGGGGGCCGCCGCGTTCGCGGCCTTCGTTCGAGGACGGACCCGAGGCTTCCTGGGCCCAACGTTTGTCCTGGGCCATCGGATCGTGCTCGAGCACTTCGCCTTTGAACACCCAGACCTTCACGCCGATGATGCCGTAGGTCGTCTTGGCTTCGTAGAAGCCGTAGTCGATGTCGGCGCGCAGCGTGTGCAGCGGCACGCGACCTTCGCGGTACCATTCCATACGCGCGATTTCCGCGCCGCCCAGACGGCCCGAGACATTCATGCGAATGCCCTTGGCGCCAAGACGCATGGCCGATTGCATCGAACGCTTCATGGCGCGGCGGAAGGCCACGCGGCGCTCCAGCTGCTGCGCGATGTTCTCGGCGATCAGCTGGGCGTCGGTTTCCGGCTTGCGGACCTCGATGATGTTCAGGTGAACTTCACCCTCGGTGCGGGCCGAGATGTCCTTGCGGAGCTTCTCGATGTCGGCGCCCTTCTTGCCGATCACGACGCCCGGACGGGCGGCGTAGATGGTGATGCGGCACTTCTTGTGCGGGCGCTCGATGATGATGCGCGACACGCCGGCGGCGGCCAGGCGTTCCTTCAGCCACTCGCGCAGCTTCAGGTCCTGGTGCAGCAGGCGGGCGTAGTCGGCGCCGCCGGCGAACCAGCGGCTGTCCCACGTGCGGTTCACGCCGAGGCGCAGACCGACCGGATTGATTTTCTGTCCCATCAGGCGGCCTCGCCGGCTTCGCGGACCACGATGGTGATCTCGCTGAACGGTTTCAGGATGCGCGACGAGCGACCACGAGCGCGGCTCGCGAAACGCTTCATCACCAGGTTCTTGCCCACGAAGGCCTCGGCGACGACCAGGTTGTCGATGTCGAGGTTGTGGTTGTTCTCGGCGTTGGAGATCGCCGAATACAGGACCTTGCGGACGTCGCCGGCGATGCGCTTGCGGCTGAATTCCAGCTCGTTCAGCGCCTTCTGGACCGGCAGACCGCGGATCGAGGCGGCCACCAGGTTCAGCTTTTGCGGGCTGATGCGAACGTTGACCAGCTTGGCGCGGGCTTCGGTCGAACCGACCCGCCGGGTGTTCTTGGTCTGGGCCATCGGTTACTTCCTCTTGGCCTTCTTGTCCGCCGCGTGACCGGGGAAGTTCCGGGTCGGGGCGAACTCGCCGAGCTTCATGCCGACCATCTCTTCCGAGACCGACACGGGCACGTGCTTCTGACCGTTATGGACGCCGAACGTCAGACCGACGAACTGCGGCAGGATGGTGGAGCGGCGCGACCAGGTCTTGATCACGTCCTTGCGGCCCGACGATTGAACGGCGTCGGCCTTCTTGAGCAGATACCCGTCGACAAACGGGCCTTTCCAGGAGGAGCGGGCCATTCTTAGCGAGCCTTCTTAACGTGGCGGGTACGGATGATGAACTTGTCCGTAGCCTTGTTCTTGCGGGTACGGGTGCCCTTGGTGTCCTTGCCCCACGGGGTGACGGGGGTGCGACCGCCAGAGGTCCGGCCTTCACCACCACCATGCGGGTGGTCGATCGGGTTCATGGCGACGCCGCGAACGTGCGGGCGGAAGCCCATGTGACGCTTGCGACCGGCCTTGCCCAGGTTCTGGTTCATGTGGTCGGGGTTCGAGACCGCGCCCACCGTGGCGATACAGCCGTCCAGGACCATGCGCAGCTCGCCCGAGCCGAGACGGATCTGGGCGTAGCCCTGATCGCGGCCGACCAACTGGGCGTAGGCGCCGGCCGAACGGGCCAGCTGGGCGCCCTTGCCCGGCTTCATCTCGATGTTGTGGATGATCGTACCCACCGGCATCGAACGCAGCGGCATGGCGTTGCCCGGCTTCACGTCGGTCTTTTCGCCCGCCACGATCGTGTCGCCCGCCTTGAGGCGTTGCGGCGCGATGATGTAGGTCTTTTCACCGTCTTCGTAGGTCACGAGGGCGATGAAGGCCGTGCGGTTCGGGTCGTACTCCAGACGCTCGACCGTGCCGACCATGTCCCACTTGCGACGCTTGAAGTCGATCTTGCGGTACAGGGTCTTGGCGCCGCCGCCGCGGAAGCGGACCGCGATGCGACCGCCCTGCCCGCGTCCGCCCGACTTGGTCAGGCCTTCGGTCAGCGACTTTTCCGGGCGGCCCTTGTGGAGTTCCGAACGGTCGACCAGCACGAGGGCGCGACGGCCCGGCGAAGTCGGATTGTAATGTTTCAAGGCCATCTGATCAGAGCCCCGTGGTGACGTCGATCGACTGGCCGTCGGCCAGGGTCACGATCGCTTTTTTGATGTCGACGCGACGACCCAGGATGCCCCGGAAGCGCTTGGTCTTGCCCTTTTGAACCAGGGTGTTGACCTTGACGACGTTGACTTTGAACAGGCTTTCGACCGCGGCTGCGATCTCGTCCTTGGACGCCGTGTCGGCGACGCGGAAGACGACCTTGTTCTGCTCGGACAGGATCGTGGCCTTTTCGGTGATCACCGGGGCCAGGATGGTGTCGTAGTGCTTGGCGGTAGGTTGAGCGGCCATTACGCGGCTTCCTTATCGCTGAAGCGGGCTTCGATGGCCTCGATGGCGGCCTTGGTCAGCACCAGCTTGTCAGCCCGCAGGATGTCATAGACGTTCAGGCCGGCGTTCGGCAGCACGTCGATGTGCGGGATGTTGCGTGCGGCCAGACCGAAGTTCGCATCGACTTCCGGACCCGCGATGATGAGAGCCTTGGTCCAGCCCAGCTTGCCGAAGGTCTCGCGCAGGGCGGCCGTCTTGGCTTCCTTGACCGAGACGGTGTCGACCACGATCAGGTCGCCGGACTTCGCCTTGGAGGACAGGGCGTGACGCAGGGCCAGGGCGCGGATCTTCTTCGGCAGCGAGAAGCCGTGGTCGCGAACGACCGGACCGAAGGCGCGCGAGCCGCCGACGAACTGCGGCGCACGGCGCGAACCGTGACGAGCGCCGCCGGTGCCCTTCTGCTTGTACATCTTCTTGCCCGTGCGAGAGTTCTCGTTACGGGTTTGAACCTTGTGCGTGCCGGCGCGGCGCTTGGCCAATTGCCAGTTCACGGTGCGGGCCAGCAGGTCGCCGCGGATGTCGGCGATGCCGAAGACGGCGTCCGACAGCTCCACGTCGCCAGCAGCCTTGCCGTCGAGTTGGATGACAGAGAGTTTCATTACGCTTCACCGCCTTCGGTCGCTTCGACGGGGGCTTCTTCAGCCGGGGTCGAGGCGGGTTGAGCGGCCCCATTGGACTTGCCAGCCGACTTGACGGCGCCCGGGAACGGGGCGTCGGCCGGACGGGCCTTCTTGATGGCGTCGCGAACCTTGACGTAGCCGCCGTCGTGACCGGGGACGGCGCCCTTGATCAGGATCAGGCCGCGCTCGGCGTCCACGCGGACGACGGTCAGGTTCTGGGTGGTGACGGTTTCGGCGCCGTAGTGGCCGGCCATCTTCTTGCCGGGGAACGTGCGCCCCGGGTCCTGACGGTTGCCCGTCGAACCGTGCGAATGGCGCGAAGGCCGCCGAAGTTCCAGCGCTTCATGGCGCCGGCGAAACCCTTGCCGATGGTCTCGCCCTGGATGTCGACCTTCTGGCCCACCAGGAAGTGTTCGGCCGACAGTTCGGCGCCCACGTCCAGCAGACCGTCCGCATCGACGCGGAACTCGGTGACATAGGCTTTCGGCTCGACTTCCGCCTTGGCGAAGGTCTCGCGTTGAGCCTTGTTGGTGTTCTTGGCCTTCTTCGTGCCAGCGCCCAGTTGGAGAGCGACGTAGCCGTCACGCTCCTGGGTACGTTGGCCGACGACTTGGCAGCCGTCGAGCTGCAGCACAGTGACCGGAACGTGCGCGCCGTCATCGGCGAACACGCGGGTCATGCCCAGCTTCTTGGCGATCACGCCCGTGCGCATCGGATCCCGCCTCTTTCTACTTTAAATCTTGATCTCGACGTCCACG
>NZ_QFNM01000026.1 GCF_003248455.1 Brevundimonas sp. | reverse complement strand
CTCCATCGCCAAGAAATACACCAACCGCGGCCTGCAGTTCCTGGACCTGATCCAGGAGGGCAACATCGGCCTGATGAAGGCGGTCGACAAGTTCGAGTATCGCCGCGGCTACAAGTTCTCGACCTACGCCACCTGGTGGATCCGCCAGGCGATCACCCGCTCCATCGCCGACCAGGCGCGCACCATCCGCATCCCGGTGCACATGATCGAGACGATCAACAAGATCGTCCGCACCAGCCGCCAGATGCTGCACGAGATCGGCCGCGAGCCGACCCCGGAAGAGCTGGCCGAAAAGCTGGCCATGCCGCTGGAAAAGGTGCGCAAGGTCCTGAAGATCGCCAAGGAGCCGATCAGCCTGGAAACCCCGATCGGGGACGAGGAGGACAGTCACCTGGGCGATTTCATCGAGGACAAGAACGCCGTCCTGCCCATCGACGCCGCCATCCAGTCGAATCTGCGCGAGACCACGACCCGCGTGCTGGCGTCCCTGACGCCGCGCGAGGAGCGGGTGCTGCGGATGCGCTTCGGCATCGGCATGAACACCGACCATACGCTGGAAGAAGTCGGCCAGCAGTTCAGCGTGACCCGCGAACGCATCCGCCAGATCGAGGCCAAGGCGCTGCGCAAGCTGAAACACCCCAGCCGGTCGCGCAAGCTGCGCTCCTTCCTGGACAGCTGAAGACGATCAGGGGCGGCGCCGAAAGGGCCGCCCCTTTTTCGTTCGGCGGGCCGGATCGACCAGGGCGCCCAGCGAGGGCCGAAGGGCGTGAGACTCAGGAGAGAATTGGACGACGGATTCTGTGGGATTCCGACGACTGCGGAGACGGCCTGCGACCGATTTTGGCGACTCGGGAGACCAGGATGTCGCCATGGAACATTATCGTCTGAGAAAATATCGCGGCCCAGAGGTCTGGAAACGGGTGCGCGCGGCCTATGAGGCCGGAGAAAGCGGCGCGTCCGTGGCGCGTCGGTTCGACGTGGGCCTGGCCAATCTGAGGAAGAAGTCGCAACGCGAGGGATGGAGCCGAAAGGACGTCGCCTCGCGCCTGGATCGCGAACTGGAGCCGGCGCGGATGGGCCCGACGCCGGGGCCGACGCCGGCCGACACCGCCCCGGCGCCGCCGGTCGATCCCCGCAAGGCGGTGGAGGAGGCGATGCAGCGCGCCGGCGGACTGCTGGTCCAGGGTCGCGGCGAGGAGGCCCAGGTTCTGGTGCGCTCGGCCGAGGCGTTGGCGCGACTGGCGGATCGCGCCGAACCCGCCAAGGCCGCCCAGGCCGATGACGAGGCGCTCTCCGAGGACGATCTGGCCCAGTTGATCGCCCAGCGCGACGCCGACATCATCGGGGAGGCGACCAGACTGGCGCATGCGATGCTGATGGACCAGCCGATGGGCGAATCCGCGCGATACGGCGCCTTTCTCTATCACTGGCGGGCGCGTCATCTGGGGCCGGAGGCGACGGCGGCCGACTTCGCCCATGCGGTCGACGGGGGCTGGGCGCCCAACTATTTCGACGCGGAGGGCCGGTTGAGGCCGTTGCCCGAACCGATCACGCCGCTGGGGATGATGGTGGCCCAGCATCTGAGGCGCGCGCCGAAGTTCGACGCCGTCCCCGGCTGGCGCCACCCCCTGACGATGGACCTGGACTATGCGGGGCCGATCGACGAGCGACCGCCTTCGGATGGCCCCGGAATCGACTAGTCAATCGACATTCGTAAAGACAGGCGTCTCGGCGCGTCATTCCGGGGCTGAGCAGAGCGAAGAACCCGGAACCCAGGGCTGCAGTCGCGCTGTCTAACGCCTCCAAGGCCGGATGCCCGCCTCCTGGGTTCCGGGTTCGTCCTGCGGACGCCCCGGAATGACGTTTATGGGCTGAATGTCGATTAAACCTCGAGCCTGATTCACCGCATCGATGAAATCGCGTAGCGATTCCATCTCAACGGATCAGGCTCTAGGATGGCGAAATGTCATCGCCCCTGTCTCCGCGTGGATTCGGCCGTGCGGTCGCCTCGGTCGCCCTGGTCGCCGTCCTGATCCTGAGCGGCTGCGTGCGGCGACCGCCCGAGCCCTTACGGCCTTCGCCCTATCCGTCGCGCCCCGAGGCGCCGCTGGTGGGCGGGCTGGTGGATCGCCCCATCGACGGCGGCACCCAGGCGCTGGTGGTGCGCGAGGCGCGCGACCTGGGCCGCTGCCTGGCCGAACTGAACGCCGCGCGGGTGCGGTTCAGCCCCGTGCCGGATCGCCGGAACACCGCGACCTGCGGCCTGAGCCAGGGCGGCGTGCTGGGCGCGGACCTGGGAACGGTGGCGCGCATGGCGCCGGGCGACGTGGAGATGACCTGCCAGACGGCCCTGGCGCTGAGCATCTGGCGGCGCCAGTCGCTGGAGCCGGCGGCGCGCGAGATCCTGGGCTCCGACGTGGTGCAGATCGATCACATGGGGGCCTACGCCTGCCGCAATGTGAACAACGGCGTCGGATCGAACCGCATCAGCGCCCATTCCCAGGCGGCGGCCCTGGACTTCGCCGGCGTGCGGCTGCGCGACGGGCGGCGCATCACGGTGACGCGCGACTGGTCGGGCGACACGCCCGAGGCGCGGTTCCTGAGGCGCATCCGCGACGACGCCTGCCGCATCTTCGGCACGACGCTGAGCCCCGATTACAACGCCGTCCACCACGACCACCTGCATCTGGAGGCCACCGACACGCGTTTCTGCCGCTGAGGCGCGGCCAGAGTCGGTCGCTGGAAGGAGCGGCGCGTGGCGAAACGGTTGAAGGTCTTCACCTGGTCGGACGGGTTCCACGCCTTCACGGTGGCCGCCAGCTCCCGACCGAAGGCGCTCCAAGCCTGGGGCTCCCGCCAGGATCTGTTCGCCACCGGCCTGGCCAGTGAACTTGACGGCGGTCCCGACTATGAAGCGGCCCTGGCGGCGCCGGGCGAGGTGATCGAGCGCGGCCTGATCATCGATGTCGGCGAGATCGGCAAGGCGGCCGGGCCGAAGAAGGCCGCCGGTCCGTCCAAGGCGCGGCGTGAAAAGATCGCGCGGCTGGAGGCCGAACTGGAGACCCTGGACGCCGAGCATGGCGAGGCGGAGGCGGCCCTCGCCGACCGGCTGAAGGCCCTGCAGGACGAGCAGGCCGCGCTGGAACGGGCCCATGCGGAACGCCGCAAGACCCTGCTCTCGGCATTGAAGGCGGCGCGGCGCTGAGGCGCGCCGACGGCGCGTGAGATTCTGGGCTCCGACGTGGTGCAGATCGACCACATGGGCGGCTACGCCTGCCGCAACGTAAACGACGGCGTCGGATCGAACCGCATCAGCGCCCGTTCCCAGGCTCCTGAGGCGAATCCGCGACGACGCCTGCCGCATCTTCGGCAAGACGCTGAGCCCCGATTACAACGCCGTGCACCACGACCACCTGCATCTGGAGGCGACGGACAGGCGGTTCTGTCGCTAGGTTCAATCGACGTTCAGCCCATGAACGTCATTCCGGGGCGTCCGAAGGACGAACCCGGAACCCAGGAGGCGGGCGTCAGGCCTTGGAGGCTTTCAACGGCGCGACTGAGGCCCTGGGTTCCGGGTTCTTCGCTCCGCTCAGCCCCGGAATGACGAGCCGAGACGCCTGTCATCACGAACGTCGAACCCAGGGCGTCAGCCCTTGGCGGATGGGTCGAACACGACGTCGAAGCCGCCCCACATCATCCGCTTGCCGTCGAACGGCATGTCCATGTCGGCGAAGCCGGGGTCGTTCTCCATCTTCGACCAGCAGGCGTCGGCGGTGGCGCGGTCGGGCCAGGTCAGCCAGGAGAAGACCACGACCTCGCCCGGTTCCAGCTTCACCGCCAGGGGAAAGCTGGTCAGCTTGCCGTCGGGCACATCCACGCCCCAGGTCTCCACATGCGACAGGGCGCCGTATTTCTGGAACAGGGGCCAGGCCTTTTCGGCGGAACGGATATAGCGGTCCTTGTCCGCCGTCTTCACCGGGGTCAGGAAGCCGGTCACATAGGTCATCGGTCGTCTCCGTCTTGGGGTTTCAAAGGTCCGCGACCGCGCGGTCCAGCGCGGCGATGTCGATCCTGCCCATGGTCATCATGGCCGTCATGGCGGCCCCGGCGCGCGCGGGATCGGGATCGGTGATCAGGTCCATCAGGCGTCGCGGCGTGATCTGCCACGACAGGCCCCAGCGGTCCTTCAGCCAGCCGCAGGCGCTTTCGCGGCCGCCGTCGGCGGTCAGGGCGTTCCACAGCCGGTCCGTCTCGGCCTGGTCCTCGGTCATGACCATGAAGGAGACGGCCTCGTCGAAGCTGAAGGCCGGGCCGCCGTTCAGCGCCAGATAGTCCCGTCCCGCCAGCACGAACTGGACGGTCAAGACCGATCCCGCCGGGCCCGAAGGCGTGTCGACGGGCGAGCGGTTGACGGCCGTGATCCGGCTGTCGGGCAGAAGCGAGACATAGAAGCCGACGGCCGCCTCGGCGTCGCCATCGAACCACAGGCAGGGGACGATCCTGTCGGTCATTTCGGTTCGCCGCCGACGGCGGCGGGGTCCATCCACATGACTTCCCAGATATGGCCGTCCGGGTCGGCGTAGCTGCGGCCGTACATGAAGCCGTGGTCCTGGGTCGGAGTGGGGTCGGGCGCGCCGCCGGCCCGTTCGGCCCGGCCGACCACGGCATCCACCGCCGGTCGGCTGTCTTGCGACAGGCACAGCAGGACCTGGGCCGAGGCCTGGGCGTCCGGGATCTGGCGGTCGGTGAAGGTGCGCCACTTGTCGTGGGTCAGCAGCATGACGTGAATCACGTCGGAGATCACCATGCAGGCGGCGGTCTCGTCGCTGAAGACGGGGTTCCGGGTCGCGCCGACCGCTTCGTAGAAGGCGATGGACCGGGCCAGGTCGGCGACCGGCAGGTTGATGAAGATCAGCTGGGGCACGGCGTTTCCTCTTCTTGTTATTTGCGCAGCCTGCGCCTCGACATTATTATAGGCAACCATGAAGTTAGAAAAAATAACCGTGAAGGCGGGCCGACGCTATCACGACGCCTGCGGGGCGGCCCACGGGCTGGATCTGATCGGAGAACGCTGGGCGCTGCTGGTGGTGCGCGAACTGATGATGGGGCCGCGCCGGTTCGGGGACCTGAAGAAGGACCTGCACGGCATTTCCGCGAACGTGCTGACCCAGAGGCTGGAGGGTCTGGAGGCCTCGGGCGTGCTGCGGCGACGCAGGCTGGCCCCGCCCGCCTCGGTCCAGGTCTATGAGCTGACCGACTGGGGCTATGAGATCAAGCCGATGTTCATGGTGCTGGGGCGCTGGGCGGCGCGCTCGCCCCTGCACGACCCGACCCTGCCGATCAGCGCGGTCTCCCTGATGATGTCGTTCGAGACCATGTTCGACCCGGTCCTGGCCGGGGATGCGACGATGAGCCTGGGTTTCGTCTTCGGCGAGGAAGCGTTTGTCGTGCGTATCGAGAATGGAATGATCACGACCCGCCGCGATGCGGCTGACGCCGCCGATGTGGTCCTGACGACCCAGCCGCCGCTGGCCGCCGCCTGTGTGTACGGCAAGGTCCCCCCCGCCGCCTTCGAGGCCGAGGGGGCGATGACCCTTATCGGCGACCGGGCCGTGTTCGACCGTTTCGTGGGTTTCTTCAACTTGCCGGAGAAGGCCTCGGGCTGACCGAACGTGTTCGGCTTTTCGACGCGGCGGGTTCCGTCTTCGCGTCGTCGTCCCATATGCAAGTCCTGAGGCGAACCGAAAACGGAGTTTGGACATGACGCTCGAAAACCAGGTCATCATCGTCACCGGGGGCGCCAGCGGCATCGCCCGAGAGGCGTGTCTCGCCCTGGCCAGACAGGGGGCAGACCTGATCGTCGCGGACTTCAATCTGGACGGCGCCGAAGAGGTCGCCAAGGCGGTCCAGGCGCTGGGCGTGCGGGCGTTCGGCTACAAGGTGGACGTGTCCAAGGCCGACGAGGTCGAGGCGCTGGTGGATTTCGCCGTCGAAAAGCTGGGCGGCCTGAACGGGATGTTCAACAACGCCGGCATCGGCCTGGTGAAACCGTTCCTGGAAATGGACCCCGCTTCATACCTGAAGGTGATCGAGGTGGACCAGCACAGCGTCTATTACGGCCTGTATTATGGGGCGAAGAAGATGGTGGAGCTGGGCGCGAAGGGGACCTTCGTGAACACGGCCTCGATCTACGGCTCGGTCGCGGCCAGGGGCAGTTTCAACTACAATGCGGCCAAGGCGGCCGTGGTGTCGATGTCGCGATCGGGCGCCCTGGAACTGGCGGAACACGGCATCCGCGTCGTGGGGGTCGCGCCCGGCTTCATCGATACGCCGATCCTTGGCGACGACCAGGCCGGCAAGGCCGCCCTGGCGGCCCAGCACATGCATGACAGGCTGATCCAGCCGGAAAAGGTGGCCAGCGTCGTGGCCTTCCTGTTCACCGACGCCGCCTCGGCCATCAACGGATCGACCGTGGCCGTGGACGACGGCTTCCTGTCCTTCAAGACGTAAGGGCGAACGGGCCGGCGCCCGAGACGTCGACGATCAGGCCAGAATGTCCAGCAGGGTTCCGGTCATGTCGTCGGCGGTTCGGGCGACGGCGGCGTTGGCGGTGAAGGCGGTCTTGGCTTCGATCCGCTCGACGGTTTCCTCGGCCAGGGCGTCGAGCGGCGCCTGGGCCGTTCGGCGCGCGCTGTCTTCGAAACGGGCCTGGGCGTTCATCATGCCGGCGGCGGCGATGGACAGGACTTGCATGGTCAGGCTCCGGGCGGGGCGGAAACCGGGATGTTCCGTCGTCGAAACTGCGGCTTTCGGGTCAACATCGCCTGAAGGAACAGGGTGAACGGCGTTTTCCGCCCCGCTTCAGCCTTTATCCGTGTATAGAGCGTCGCCATTCGCCCGGCCTGAGGTCTGACCTCGGCCGGGCGCGGTCGTTTCGGCGACCGCCCTTGTCCGTTTGCCCAGGTTTCCCATGCCCTTTCCCGCCGTCCACCCCGCGCTCGACCGCGCCCTGATCAACAAGGGCTATGCCGAGCCGACCCCGGTCCAGGCCGCCGTGCTGGAGGGCGAACACGCCGAGCGCGACCTGCTGGTCTCGGCCCAGACCGGATCGGGCAAGACGGTGGCCTTCGGTCTGGCGGCGGCGCCGACCCTGTTGGGCGACAGGCCGATCTTCGGACCCGGCGGCGCGCCGCTTTGCCTGGCGATCGCCCCCACGCGCGAACTGGCGATGCAGGTCGCGGCCGAGCTGCAGTGGCTGTACGCCGACGCGGGCGCCAAGATCGCCACCTGCGTCGGCGGCATGGACGCCCGTCGTGAGGCCCGCGCTCTGAGCTTCGGCGTCCATATCGTCGTCGGCACGCCGGGCCGTCTGAAGGACCATATCGACCGGGGCAACCTGGACCTGTCCGAACTGAAGGTCGCCGTTCTCGACGAGGCGGACGAGATGCTGGACATGGGCTTCCGCGAAGACCTGGAACACATCCTGGACCAGGCGCCGGAGAGCCGCCGCACCCTGCTGTTCTCGGCCACCATCGCGCGCGACATCGCCACCCTGGCCAAACGCTATCAGAAGGACGCGGTGCGGATAGACGCGACCGACAAGTCGCGCCAGCACGCCGACATCGAATACCGCGCCTATCGCATCGCCCCGAACGAGATCGAACATGCGGTGGTCAACACCCTGCGCTGGTTCGAGGCGCCGCGCGCCATGGTCTTCTGCTCGACGCGCGACAGCGTGCGTCACCTGCAGTCGTCGCTGCTGGAGCGCGGCTTCTCGACCGTCAGCCTGTCGGGCGAGATGGGCCAGCGCGAGCGCACCGACGCGCTTCAGTCGCTGCGGGACGGCCGCGCCCGCGTCTGCGTGGCCACCGACGTCGCCGCGCGCGGCCTGGACCTGCCGGACCTGGGCCTGGTCATCCACGCCGAACTGCCGATGAACCGCGCCGGCCTGCTGCACCGTTCGGGCCGCACCGGGCGGGCGGGCAAGAAGGGCGTCTCGGTCATGCTGGTCCCGCATTCGCGCCGCCGCAAGGCCGAGCGGCTGATGGACGAGGCCGGGATCGAGGCCGTCTGGTCCGGCGCCCCGACCTTCGACGAGATCAGGAAGGCCGACGAGGATCGGCTGCTGTCGCCCTCGCACTTCGAGGCCGAGGTGTCCGACGAGGACATGATCGTGGCCAGGCGGATGATCGCCGAGCGCACGCCCGACGAGATCGCCGCCGCCCTGGTGCGTCTGCTGCGCAAGGAACAGCCGGCGCCGGAAGAACTGTCCGATCCCGGTTCGGATCGCGGTCCCGCCAAGCGCGAGCGCACCGTACGCAACGACGACGGTACGGCCGCCCAGCCCTGGCCGGGCGAGCGCCTGGGCGCCGACGACGTGGTCTGGTTCCGTCTGGATGTGGGCCGCAACAAGAACGCCGACCCCAAATGGCTGATCCCGCTGATCTGCCGCATCGGCGGCATCTCCAAGCCCCAGATCGGCGCCATCCGCACCTTCCCCGAAGAGACCCGGTTCGAGGTCGCCAAGACCCACGAGAAGGCCTTCCGCGAAGCCGTCGCCGCCTCCAAGGACGAGGTGAAGATCACGCCGTCGGAAGCGCCGACGCCCGGTTCGATGAAGGCCAGCCGCTTCGCCGGCAAGCCGCGCGAGGACGGCGACCGCCCGTTCAAGAAGACCCCCTACAAGCGCGCCGACGGCGGCGAGGGCGACGCCCGCCCGCCGTTCAAGAAGAAGCCCTGGGCGCCGAAAGCCGACGGCGGCAAGCCGGCGGGCGACAAACCCTTCGCCAAGAAGCCGTTCAAGGCCAAGCCCGGCTTCAAGAAGGACGGCTTCAAGGGCAGGTCAAAGGGTTAGGTCTCGGCCTTCCGGCCATCCTCGCGAAGGCGAGGTCCAGTTCCTGTGCGAGGCGAGGCGCGGGCCCTTCGCTGTCTGCGCTGAACGCCAGAACGCGAGGCCCCGCTTTCCGGGATGAGCGGCTAACCAGCCTTTGCGCGGGCCGCCTTGTAGGCTTGGAGGGCGTCGATCACGTCCATCTGGCGCAGCACCTTGTTCTGCGGGTCGATCAGGACATGGGCGCCGGCCGGAACCGGGATCGACCCTCGGCCGTCCGTCATGGCCACCGTTTGGACGCGGCCGTCGATCTCGACCTCCACCGGCATGGGGAAGGCCGCCCCGTCGCCGGTCGTCCAGTCCAGCCGCAGCACCCCCTCCTCCAGCGTCTGGTTCAGCACCGGCAGGGCCGCGTTGTAGAGATAGCCGCGGAAGAACCAGCCGTAATCCTGGCCCGTGACGGTGTTGACGATCTCCAGAAAGTCGCCGGTCGAACGATACAGCGGGGCGAAGGCGCCGGGCCTCGGATCGGGCCGCCCATAGACCAGCCGCGTCAGCGCCTCGTGGAACGCCGCGTCCCCGATCAGCATGCGCAGGGAATGGCTGATCAGCGAGCCCTTGGAATAGATGTCGTTGCCGGGGCCGACGTCGCCCTTGTAGACCTCGTCCTCGGTCTTGGGCGCGCCCGAGACGACGGGAAATTTGTTGATCAGCCCTTCGCGCTGATTGGCCAGTTCGCGCTGCATGTAGCGGTCGCCCAGCAGCCAGCGCGCATAGAGCGGCTGCATGTAGCTGCCCAAGCCTTCGTGAAGCCACATGTCGTCGGCGTTCTGGTTGGTCAGCTGGTTGCCGAACCATTCGTGGGCGAACTCGTGCTGCAACAGCCAGTCGTAGCCCCGGCCGTCGATCTTGTAGCCGTTGCCATAGGCGTTGATGGTCTGGTGCTCCATGCCCAGGTGCGGCGTCTCCACCACCCCCATCTTCTCGTCGCCGAAGGGATAGGGGCCGACTGTGGCCTCGAAGAAGTCCAGCATTTTCGGGAACTGGGCGAACAGGGCCTGGACCTGTTCCGGCGCGTCCGACTTCAGATGCCAGTAGGCCATCGGGATCGTGTTGCCGAAGCGGCTGCGATATTCGCCCGCGACCTCTTCATAGGGACCGACGTTCAGGGCGATAGCGTAGGTGTTGGGCGATTTCGCCGACCAGTTCCAGGTGGTCCAGCCGTCGCCGTGATCGACCTTGCCCAGGAAACGGCCGTTGGACGGCGCCGACAGGTCGGACGGCACGGTGATGTGCAGGTCGACCCGGCCCGGCTCGCCGTGCGGGCTGTCGATGCAGGGCCAGAAGATGTCGCAGCCTTCGCCCTGGACGGCCGTGGCGATCCAGGGTTCGCCCGTCGGCGCCGTGGACCAGACGAAGCCGCCGTCCCATGGGGCGCGGGGCGCCACGCGCGGCTGGCCGGCGTAGGCGATGCGCAGGGCGGTCTTTTGTCCGGCCGCCAGCGGGCGGGGCAGGGCGACCGTCAGCCGCCCCTCCGGGTTGGACCAGCGGTCGGCGGGAACCTCGACCCCGTCCACCTGCACCGAGGAGATGGTCAGAAGCGTATCCAACTCGACCGCCAGCCGCTCCAGCGGGGCCGTGGTGGTGAAATCCAAGACGGCGACGGCGTCGATGGCCTTATCGGCGGGCAGAACCTTGATGGTCAGATCGGCCTTGTCGAACCGCATCGCCCTCTGTTCGGGCGTGAGCGGCTGGTCGGTGGCCAGGGTGAAGCCGGTCGATTCGCGCGCCGTCGGGGCCGGCGGCCGGGGCGCGGTCGCGCAAGCCGTCAGGGCGGTCAGGGCCGTGAGGCTGGCGGCGGCGAACAGGGCCTTGATGCGCATCGGACTTTCCCCTTCGGTCTGGCGACACGGCTAGCGCGACCGGGACGGCGCGCAAAGAAAAAGGCCGGCGTTTCCACCGGCCTTTCCAGAATAAGATAGCGTCGCGGCTTAGGCGGCGGCCTGCTCGGCCAGCTTGGCGCGAACCTGGCGCTTGATGCGCTGGGCGGCGATCGACAGCTGCTCGTCGCGGGCCTTGACGATGAAGGCGTCCAGGCCGCCCTTGAAGTCCAGGGTGCGCAGGGCGGCGTTCGAGATGCGCAGGCTGAAGGTCTGGCCCAAGGCGTCCGAAGTGACCTTGACCGTCTTCAGCGACGGCAGGAAGCGGCGCTTGGTCTTGATGTTCGAGTGGCTCACGTTATGGCCGACCATCGGGCCGATACCGGTGAGTTCGCAACGACGCGACATCGTCAGATCCTTAAGGTGCGGCGTTCGCCCCCAACCGTGGGAGCAGACGCATGAAACAGTTGCGCGCGGGAACCAGCCCGCGCGAGAGGGGGCCGTATAAGGGAAGAGGCGGTTCGGCGTCAAGTCGAGTCTGGACCGGAACGGCCGATCCTTCGTCGATGGGGCGCCATCCGGGGAACATCGCCGTTCAGGCCTCGTTCAAATCGCCTCGCTATGACCCATATCATGAACACCTCCGCTGAACAGAAGGCCGCCATGTCCCGTCCGTCGCTGATCGACCGCCTGCCCAAGAGGGCGCTCGCCGTCCTGGCCCCGGTGATGGCCGGCGGCGTCATGTTGGCCGCCCCGGCCCTGGCGCCCGCCCAGACCCCCGCCCAGTCAGAAGTCCTGCCCGGCTATTGGGAATACACCACCAGCGCCCTGGGCCAGCGCGACACCGAACAGCGGTGCGTGCGTCCCAGCGAGATCAATCGCTTCTTCGGCGGCCTGTCGACCAACAGGTGGCGCTGCACCTATCCGACGCGCGTGGTCGGGAACGGCAACGCCCGGTTCGAGGGGACCTGCCAGGACCGCAAGGGCCGCCGCATCGCCGTGCGCCTGAACGGAACCTATACCGACACCAGCTTCAGCTTCCGCGGCGGCGCCCAGCTGGTGCGCGGCACCCCCTATATTCCCGCCAGCATCACTGCGCGCCGTCTCAGCGCCCAGTGTCCGGCGAACGCCCAGTATTTCTGAGGCCCGAGAGGATCAGACGGGTTCGGCCCGGGCGACGACATAGGTCTGGGTGTCGGCGCCCTGGGTCAGGCTGACATATTCGCCGACCCGGAACCGTTCGTCCGCCAGCCGGAAGCCGCGAACATCGTCGGCCTGCCCCGGCTCGAAATCCAGGAACCAGCGGTCGGGAGCGGCGTGGCGCAGCCGCCCGAAGGTCATGGTCGCCCCGTGGAAAAAGCGCCTGACGCGGCACCGCTCGGGCGCCGCGCGCCAGATGGCGGCGTTCAGCCGGCGTTCGTCGTCCAGCGGCGCCAGAATGTCGTAGCCGATCTCGGCGTCGCCTTGGGGATGGCCGGGCTCGCGCGCCAGTTCCAGACGGATGTGATGAAACCCCAGCGGCTGGTCCTGGGCTTCGGCGGCGTCGGTCATGATCGGCTCCTTCGGTAGGCAGGGAGCCAGAACGGCGCCGGTCGCGCCTTGATGTCGGTCAAACGAAAAGGCCCCGGATCGCTCCGGGGCCTTTCGTCGGTTCGCCTCGACCTCAGGCCGCTTCGGCGGTCGGGATCGGCTTCTTGGCGCTGAGGGACTTGGCCAGCAGTTCGACGGCGGCGTCCTTGTCGATCTTGTTGGCGGCGGCGACTTCGCGCGCCATGCGGTCCAGGGCCGATTCATAGAGCTGGCGCTCCGAATAGGACTGTTCCGGCTGAGTGTCGGCGCGGTGCAGGTCGCGAACCACCTCGGCGATGGAGATCAGGTCGCCCGAGTTGATCTTGGCCTCGTATTCCTGGGCGCGGCGCGACCACATGGTGCGCTTGATGCGGGCGCGGCCCTTCAGCGTGGTCAGGGCCTTGGTCACGACATCGTCGGCGGCCAGCGAGCGCAGGCCCGCCGTCACGGCCTTCTTGGTCGGGACGCGCAGGGTCATCTTCTCGTGGTCGAAGGTCACGACATAGACTTCCAGCGACATGCCGGCGACTTCCTGCGTCTCGATCGCCGCCACCTTGCCGACGCCGTGCGCGGGATAGACGACCGCGTCGCCAACCTTGAACTCCAGACCAGTCTTGCTCGTCATATTCGTCCTTTCCCGGTCAGGGACGGGCGAAGCGAAGGCGCGTCGAACGCCAACAGGGTCTCGCCCGCCGGATCGCTCCGTCGGTCGGACAATGCTGGGCGTCAAATGCGGAAACGGATCACCAAACCTCTGGCCGATCCCGTCCATGGGCGGGATTCTGTCGCAAACACGGGCGGCGCGAAGGTTTCGCGGACCGCCCGATCCAATGAAACAGAACCTATCACAAATCTGCGGAATTTCAAAACGTCCACAAGGCGGACGTGGACTTGCGGCAAGGCTTGGCCGCCGCGCGGCCGGGGTTCAGGACCCCTTGCCCGGTTTGGGGCTGAAGTATTTCTCGTATTTCCCGGTCTCGCGTTCGTACTGTTCGCGATCGGCGGGGGGCGTGCCCTTGACGGTGATGTTGGGCCAGACCTTGGCGTATTCGGCGTTGATCTGCAGCCACTTGCCGTCCGGCTCGTCCTCGGTGTCGGGCACGATGGCGTCGACCGGGCATTCCGGCTCGCACACGCCGCAATCGATGCATTCGTCGGGCGCGATGACCAGGAAGTTCTCGCCTTCGTAGAAGCAGTCCACCGGACACACCTCGACGCAGTCCATGAACTTACATTTCACGCAGGCGTCGGTGACGATGTAGGTCATTGGGCGAAGAGCGGGCGTCGAACTGTGGGCGGGAGGCCTGCGACATGGCGGCCACGCAACCAACTGTCAACAGCGGGGCTTAAGCCGAGAGACGTTCTCAAACTCGCCATGTCGAGACTTGACAACCGTCAGGCTTAATCGCAACTGTGTTGATTGCATATCTATCTTCCTTCAAAGGACATCCCATGCGCACGCCCTTCATGAAATACGCCCTGGCCGGCGCCCTGGCCCTCAGCCTCGCCGCCGGCGGGGCCGTGGTCGCCCAGGCCGCCCTGACCAAGAACCCGGCCGAAGTCACCGCCGGCGACTACGAACTGGAATCCAGCCACGGCAAGATCACCTGGTCGGTCGAGCACTTCGGCCTGTCGACCTATACGGGCCAGTTCGTGAACGTGAAGGCCCAGCTGAAGCTGGACCCGGCCAATCCGTCGGCCTCGACCCTGACCGCCACCATCCCGCTGACCGACGTGGCGCCGAACGACGAGGCGCTGAAGCGTCACCTGCAGACGGCCGACTTTTTCGACACCGCCAACCACCCCACGGCGACCTTCGTGTCGCGTTCGGTCACGGTCGATCCGTCCGACCCCAACGAGGCGACCGTGGTTGGCGACCTGACGCTGAAGGGCGTGACCAAGCCCGTCACCATCGAGGTCGAGTTCAACGCCGCCGGAACGGTCATGGGCGCCTACAAGGCCGGCTTCGACGGTGAAGCCACCATCAAGCGTTCGGACTTCGGCATCAACTACGCCCTGCCGGCCGTGTCCGACGAGGTGAAGCTGCACATCGAAGGCGAGTTCGTGATCCAAAAGTAGGGCTGTCGCGCTTTCGCGCAGATCGCGCCCTCAAGACGTAAGGGCGTAGAGGGCGCGGGCCTCCTCGGCGGGTCCGCGCCTGTCTCCCAAGGCTTCCACGCGCAGGCTGGTGACGCGCCCGTCCCGGGCGAAGGTCAGCAGGTCGCCGACGTGAACGCAGCGGCTGGCCTTGTCCAGCCGCGTCTCGCGCCCATGATGCGTCAACCGCACCGCGCCGCGTTCGACCAGATCGGCGGCCAGTCCCCGCGTCTTCACGAACCGCGCGCGCCACAGCCAGATGTCGATGCGGCAGGCGTCCTCGCTCAAACCTTCGCCTTTCGGCGGGAGCGGCGGTGCTTGGGGCGGGCGGGCGGCGCCGTCAGCACGGCCAGGGCCGCGAAGGGCGAATCCTTCACCGGACGGGGCGCCGCGCCCGGCCCGTCGGGCCGGCGGGCGCGCTCGGTCTTCAGGGCGGCGACGATCTGTTTGGCCTGATCGGCGCTCCAGCCCAGATCGGTCAGGGCCTCTTCGGACAGCCGGCCGTGACTGGCCCCGCGCAGCGCGGCCATCTTCTCCAGCGCATCGACGGAAACCAGCCAGCGCCCGGCCTGGCGCAGGCCGTGCGCCGCCAACAGGCGCGCCGAGGGCGGTTCGGCCGGCGCGGAGATCGGATCGGGCGTGGCCGGGATCAGGGGGGCGGCGACGAAGGCTTGGGCGAAATGCCGCGCGCGGGGCTTCTGCAGGCCCGGCAGCCACACCGAATGGACGCCGACGCGGATGGCGAAGGTCTTCAGCGTGCGCCGCTCGACCTGGCTGAGCGCCGCCAGGTCGCGCTCCACCTCGCGCCGGTCGATCAGGCCCCCGGCCTCGATCAGGCGGAAGGCGATCCCGCGCGGCAGGCCCTTCAGGGCGCCGGTCTCCACCGCCTGGCGCAGGCGACGCAGATCGCGCAGCGCCCGGCCGGCCTCGGTCGCCAGCCAGGCCTCGATGCGCCGCCTGGCCCGCTCGCGCGCCGGCGTCGGGCCCAGTTCGCCCAGCAGCCGGACGGACGGCGAGAAGGGATCGGCGCCCTGCGGCGTGGCCATGATCTGCGCCGTCAGCACGCCGCGCCACAGCACCGCCCCGTCCGGCGCGACCGAAAAGGCGTCGTCCGCCTCGGCCGCCAGCCGCCCCAGCCGCAGGTTGATCTCGGGCGTCACGGCGCGCACGGCGGCCTGGCGCAGGGTGCGGTCCTCCAGCGCCGACGATCCCTTCTCCATCTGGAAGCGCACGCCCTCCAGCTGGCCTACGAGCTGGCCCTCGACCGTGACCTCGCCGTCGTCCGCCACGCCGGCAAAGGCGTCTTCGCGCACGTTCAGGGCGCGCATCAGGGCCGTCGTTCGGCGGTCGACGAAGCGCGCGGTCAAACGTTCGTGCAGCACGTCCGACAGCCGGTCCTCCAGCGCGCGGGTCTTGTCGCGCCAGCCCTTGGCGTCGTGGACCCAGTCGGGACGGTTGGCGATGTAGGACAAGGTGCGCACCGCCGACAGCCGCGCCGACAACTGGTCGATCTGGCCGTCGTCGCGATCGACCTCGGCGAAGCGCGGCGCCATCCAGTCGTCGGCCAGCCGTCCGCGCTTTCCGGTCAGGGCGGTGAAGACGTCCTTGGCCAGGCGCGCGTGCTCGTCCAGCGTCGTCTTCTGGAAGTCGGGCAGCTGGCAGGCTTCCCACAGCCGCATCACCGCCCCGCGCGACCGGCCGATCCGGGCGATCGCCTCGTCCTTGATCAGGCGGCGCAGCAGGGTCTCGTCCAGCGCCTCGGCGGTCAGGCTCAGCCCCGAACGCTGGGGCGTCACCGTCAAGGACCGCAGCAGGTCGGGCAGGGTGTCGAAGTCCAGCCGGGCGTTCCTCCACTCCGCCGCCTCGACCGGATCGAAACGATGTTCGACCACCTGTTCGACCAGATCGGGGTCCAGATCCTCCGCCTCGGCCGTGACGCCGAAGGTTCCGTCGCGCAGGTGGCGGCCGGCCCGCCCGGCGATCTGGCCGATCTCGTGGGCGTGCAGCCAGCGGGTCCGCCGCCCGTCGAACTTGCGAAGGCCCGCGAAGGCGACATGGTCCACATCCATGTTCAGCCCCATGCCGATGGCGTCGGTGGCGACCAGGAAGTCCACCTCGCCCGACTGATACAGGGCCACCTGGGCGTTGCGGGTGCGCGGCGACAGACTGCCCATCACCACGGCCGCTCCGCCCCTCTGGCGCCGGATCAGTTCGGCGATGGCGTAGACCCGCTCGGTCGAGAAGGCGACGATGGCGCTGCGGCGGGGCAGGCGCGTCAGCTTCTTGGACCCGGCGTAGGACAGGGTGGACAGCCGATCCCGCGTCACGATCTCCACGTCCGGGACCAGGCGGCGGATCAGCGGCTCCATGGTTCCGGCGCCCAGGAACATGGTCTCGAACCGGCCGCGCGCGTGCAGCAGCCGCTGGGTGAAGACGTGGCCGCGTTCGGGGTCGGCGACCAACTGGATCTCGTCGACGGCCAGGAACTCGACCGACCGCTCCAGCGGCATGGCCTCGACGGTGCAGACGAAATAGTGGGGGCGCGGCGGGACGATCTTCTCCTCGCCGGTGATCAGTGCGACCGCTGAGGCCCCACGCTGGCGCACGATCCGCTCGTAGATCTCGCGGGCCAGCAGGCGCAGCGGCAGGCCGATCATGCCCGAGGCGTGACCCAGCATCCGCTCGACCGCCAGATGGGTCTTGCCGGTGTTGGTGGGCCCCAGGACCGCGGTGACGCGGGAGGGAGCCAGGCCTGGGGAGCGGTCGCTCATGACCGGGCTAAGGTGGCGACGATTCCCCGTCGGCTCAAGCGTCGCCGAGACGCTTCTTCTCGCCGTGTCTTTTTCGCGTTTCGGACGGCGGCCGTCGGCTTCGCCGATCGCATTAATCATCGCCTCATCCTTGGGACGCATAATCCCGCCGTCAGCGACCGCGGCCCGCCGGCGTTTCGGGCCGTGGCCTATTCGCTCTGAATGACGCGCCAATCGGGGGATTCGAGTTGAAGTTTATCGAGAACATGCCGGTCGGCCGAAAGCTGTTCGTGGCCTTCGGCCTGGTGCTGGCGGCCATCGCCGTGATGGGCGTGGTGGTCCTGTCCAGCGTGATGCGGCTGGAGGCCGCCGGCGATCGGCGCAGCGTCGAGAACAAGGCCAACCGCGACACCGCCACGGCCGAATTCTACATCGCCCGCCAGGAGAACGCCCTGCGCGGCTATCTGCTGTCGCAGGATCCCTATTATATCGAGCGGGTCGACGCACACCGCGCCAAATTCCTGGAAGCGATGCAGGCGCTGAAAGCCGATCTGCCCGCCGACCGCGCCGCGCCGATCGACAAGGCGATCGCGGCGAACGCCGTCTGGTACAGGGACGTCGCGCAGGGCAGCGCCGAACTGATGCGCGCGGGACGCGCCGCCGAAGCCGTCGGGATGGTCGGCCGTGCGGGCGCCGCCGACGCCCACATGGGCGCGCTGGAAGCCGCCGTGGACGAGATCAAGGCCTCCAACGCGGTCGCCCTCCAAGCCGCGCGCGAGGCGCAGGAGAACGCGTCGCGCACCGCCCTGATCGGCGTCATCGTCGGGCTGGCCGCCGCCCTTGTGATGGCTCTCGCCGTCGGCTTCGTGACCACCCGAGCCATCGTCCGCCCGATCTTCGTCATGATCGGCCATATGCAGAGGCTGATGGCCGGCGACACGGCCATCCAGATCGTCGGGGCCGACCGCAAGGACGAGTTCGGCAAGATGGGCCAGGCCATCGTCGCCTTCCGCGACGCCGCCGTCGACAAGCTTCGGGTCGAGCAGGAGGCCGCCGCCCAGCGTTCGTCGAGCGAGCAGGAGCGCGCCGCCAGCGAGGCGGAAAAGGCGCGCGAGGCCGAGGCGGACCGCGTGGCGATCCAGGCCTTGGCTCAAGGGCTTTCGGCCATGGCCAATGGCGACCTGACCCATCGGATCGAGGCGGAGTTCGCACCCAAGGCCGCGCAGTTGAAGGCCGACTTCAACGCCGCGATCGCCCAGCTTCAGCAGGCGGTGGCGGTGGTGGCGGCCAATGTGGCGGGCATCCGCTCGGGCGCGGGCGAGATCAGTCAGGCGGCCGACGACCTGTCGCGGCGCACAGAGCAGCAGGCCGCCAGCCTGGAAGAGACCGCCGCCGCCCTGGATCAGATCACCGCCACGGTGAACAAGACCGCCATGGGCGCGCGCCAGGCCTCCGACGTGGTCCAGGCCGCGCGCGGCGACGCCGAAAAGAGCGGCGTTGTGGTTCGCGACGCCGTGTCGGCCATGACGGCCATCGAGACCTCCTCGTCCCAGATCGGCCAGATCATCGGCGTCATCGACGAGATCGCCTTCCAGACCAATCTGCTGGCCCTGAACGCGGGGGTCGAGGCGGCCCGCGCCGGGGACGCCGGCCGCGGCTTCGCCGTGGTCGCCTCCGAGGTGCGCGCCCTGGCCCAGCGGTCGGCCGAGGCGGCCAAGGAGATCAAGACCCTGATCTCGGCCTCGACCGGCCAGGTCGGCGCTGGCGTCAAACTGGTGGGCGAGACCGGCGAGGCCCTTCGGCGGATCGTGGACCGGGTGGCCGAGATCGACAGCCTCGTCGCCGAAATCGCCGCGTCGGCCCAGGAACAGGCCGTGGGCCTGGCCCAGGTCAATACGGCGGTGAACCAGATGGACCAGGTGACGCAGCAGAACGCCGCGATGGTCGAACAGTCGACCGCCGCCAGCCACTCCCTGGCCCAGGAGGCTGAAGGCCTCGAGGCCTCGGTGGCCCGGTTCCGCGTCGGCGCGGGCCAGCCGGCCGCCCACGCCGCCGCCGCCCATGTCGCCGCACGTGCGCCTGCCGCCTCCGCATCGGCCCCCCGGCCGGCCCATCGCATGGTCGCGGCCCTGAGGACCCTGGGTCGCGGCGGCGCCGCCCTGAAGCCGCAACCCGCTCCCATCGAAGACGGATGGGAGGAGTTCTGATGGCCGAGACCCTGATCCTGCCCGACATACTGGACCTGAAGGCGGCCGCGCCGCTGAAGGCCGAACTCCTGGCCCGCCGGGGCCGGGACCTGATGCTGGATGCGTCCGGCGTCCAGCGCCTGGGGGGGCTGTGCCTGCAGGTCCTGCTGGCGGCCGCCCGCACCTGGGACGCCGATGGCGTCAACCTGAGGTTAGGTTCTGTGTCGCAGGCTTGGCGCGAACAATGGGCGGCCTTCGGCGCGCCCGGGCGGATCACCGAGGGGGCTGCGGCGTGACCAAGACCGTTCTGACGATCGACGATTCGCGCACCATGCGCGACATGCTCCTGCTGGCGCTGGAAGATGCGGGCTTTACCGTCATCCAGGCCGTGGACGGGGTGGAGGGACTGGAGACCCTGGCCGCGCGCGGCGCCGACGTGGTCATCACCGACATCAACATGCCGCGCATGGACGGCTTCGGCGTGATCGAGGGCGTGCGCGCCGATCCGAACCATCGCGCCACGCCTGTCCTGGTCCTGACCACCGAAGGCGACGCGGACAAGAAGGCGCGCGCGCGCGCCGCCGGGGCCACCGGCTGGATCGTCAAACCCTTCGACCCCGCAAAGCTGGTCGACGCCGTTCGCCGCGTCGCCGCCTGACCGCCAAAGCCCGCCGGACCCGTCGCATGGACGCCTTCGAATCCATCAAAGCCACCTTCTTCCAGGAATGCGACGAACTGCTCGCGGACCTGGAAGCCAAGCTGATGCTGCTGGAACAGGGCCAGACCGACATGGAGACGATCAACGCCGTCTTCCGCGCCGTCCATTCGGTCAAGGGCGGGGCGGGGGCGTTCGGACTGGAGGCCCTGGTCCGGTTCGCCCATGTGTTCGAGACCTTGATGGACGAACTGCGCGCGGGCCGCAAACCCTGCGACGTCGTCACGGTCAAGACCCTGCTGCGCGCCTCCGACCTGCTGGCCGACCACATCCAGGCCGCCCAGGGCCTGATTCCGCCGGTGGACGAGGCGCGCTCGGCCGCCCTGGTCGCCGAACTGGAAGCCCTCACGCACGGCGGCGAGGCGCCGCCCGCCATGGAGGACGAGGACGACGATTTCGGCTTCACCCCCATGGCCTTCGACATGGCGCTGGACGGGGCCGTCGCGCCCGCACCTGTGGACGCCGCGCCGACCGGCTGGCGCGTCGTGTTCAGGCCGACGGGACGGATGTACGCCAACGCCAACGAGACCGGCCTTCTGCTGCGCGAACTGGGACGGCTGGGTCCGCTCGAGGTCGTGCTGGACGACAGCGCCGTGCCGACCCTGGACGCCCTGGCGGTCGAGGAAGGCTGTCTGACCTGGACCGTCGACCTGGCGGCCCCGGTGGAGGAGGCCGCCGTGCGCGAGGTGTTCGATTTCGTCGAAAGCGACTGCGAACTGACGATCAGCCCGCTGGGCGGCGCGTCGGAACCCGCCCTGGCCCTCGCCGAGGTTTCCGCCGCCGAAGACGAACTGGACATCGCCGCCCTGCTGGCCCGCGCCTCCAGCGCCGTCGCCGAAGTCGCCGCCACGCCCGAAACGTCCGCCGCCCCGCCGTTCCAGACGCCGCCCCTCCAGACGCCCGCGCCCGTCGCCGCGTCTCCCGCCCCGCCCCCCGTCGCCCCGCCCGCCGTCGCTGCGCGCCCCGTCGCGGCGCCCCCCGTCGCCGCGCCGGTGACGATCCGCGTCGATCTGGACCGGGTGGATCGTCTGATCAATGTCGTGGGCGAACTGGTGATCCAGCAGGCCATGCTGTCCCAGCGCGTGCTGGAAAGCGGCCTGGCCCGATCCTCCGGCATCGCCCTGGGCCTGGAGGATCTGGAGCTTCTGACGCGCGAGATCCAGGACAGCGTCATGGCCATCCGCGCCCAGCCGGTGAAGTCGGTGTTCCAGCGGATGCCGCGCCTTGTGCGCGAGGTCGCCGACATGACCGCCAAACAGGTCCGTCTGGTCACGGCGGGCGAGGACACCGAGGTCGACAAGACGGTGGTCGAACGCCTGGCCGAACCCATCACCCATATGCTGCGCAACGCCATCGACCACGGGTTGGAGACGCCCGATGAACGGATCGCCGCCGGCAAGCCGGCCGAGGGGACCGTGCGCCTGGCCGCCCTGCACCGTTCGGGCCGCATCGTCATCGAGATCGCCGACGACGGCCGGGGCATCGATCGCGAGCGCGTACGAAAGATCGCCGTGGACAAGGGTCTGATCGCGGCCGACGCCGTGCTGGCCGACGAGCAGATCGATAATCTGATCTTCCTGCCGGGTTTCTCCACCGCCGCTGCGGTGTCCGACATCTCGGGCCGGGGCGTCGGCATGGACGTGGTCAAACGCTCGATCCAGGCCCTGGGGGGCCGCATCGCCATCGGCTCGGTTCCGGGCGAGGGATCGACCTTCACCCTCAGCCTGCCGCTGACCCTGGCGGTGATGGACGGCATGGTGGTCGCCGCCGCCGGACAGACGCTGATCGCGCCGTTGCCGGCCATCGTCGAGAGCCTGACCCCCCAGGCCGTCGACCTGCATCGCGTGGGGGGGGGCGATCCGGTCATCCGCTTCCGCGACCGCTTCCTGCCGCTGATCGACGTGGCCCTGACGATGGGTTTCAGCGAGACCGCCATCGACCCGACCGGCGGCGTCGCCGTGGTGGTCGAGACCGAGGGCGGCCAGCAGGCGGCCCTGCTGTTCGACGCCATCCAGGGCCAGCGCCAGGTCGTGATCAAGAGCCTGGAGACCAACTATCGGCAGGTCGAAGGCGTCGCCGCCGCCACTATCCTGGGCGACGGCCGCGTGGCCCTGATCCTCGACGTCGACGCCCTTGTCGGCGACATGCGCCGCAAGGCGGCCCGCCCCGACCTCAAGCTTGCGAGCTGAACCATGAACGAAGCCGAAGACACCCAGCGCGAACTGATCGCCTTCCGCATCGGCGCCCAGGAATTCTGCGTCGACATCATGTCGGTGCGCGAGATCAGGGGCTGGACGCCCGCGACGCCCCTGCCGCGCTCGCCCGGCTATATGAAGGGGGTCATCAATCTGCGCGGCGCCGTCCTGCCCATCATCGACCTGGGCGCGCGGTTCGGTCTGCAAACCTCCGAGCCGACGGCGCGGCACGTCATCATGGTCGCCCATATCGGGGGCCGGATGGTGGGGCTGCTGGTCGACGCCGTGTCCGACATCCTGCAGATGAGCGCCGCCGCCGTGCAGCCCACGCCCGACGCGGCCAGCGAAAGCGTGAAGACCTTCGTCAAGGGCATCTTCTCCATCGACGGGCGCATGATCAGCCTGATCGAACTGGACCACATCCTGCCGCAGGTCGAGGCCGAAGCCGCATGACCGCCGTCGCGGGCCGCGGATCCCTCGTGGAGGGCGAATTCGCCTTCACGGCCGATGATTTCCGCCACATCGCCGAAATGCTGCATGCCCACGCCGGCATCGCCCTGAACGAGGGCAAGGCCGCCCTGGTCTATTCGCGTCTGGCCAAGCGCCTGCGCACCCTGGGCCTGAACAGCTTCCGCGAATACTGCGCCCTGGTTCAGGGCGTGGACGGCGTGGACGAGCGCCAGAAGATGACGGCGGCCCTGACGACGAACGTCACCCGCTTCTATCGCGAGCCGCATCATTTCGACGACCTGCGCGACCGGGTGATGCCCGCCCTGGCCGCGCGCGCCCGCGCCGGCGGGCGGGTGCGCCTGTGGTCGGCCGCCTGCTCGAACGGGCAGGAGCCCTATTCGATGGCCCTGACCGTCCTGTCTGTCCTGCCCGAAGCGGCGGATCTGGACGTGCGCATCCTGGCCACCGACATCGACCCCGACATGGTCGCCCAGGGCCGCGACGGGACCTATTCCGAAGAGGCGCTGGAGCCTGCGCCTCCAGCCCTGTGGCGCAAATACTTCGACCGCGCGGATCGCGGCCAGTGGACCGCCGGGCCCCAACTGCAACGTCTGGTCGCCTTTCGCGAACTGAACCTGATCGGCGACTGGCCGATGAAGGGCCGGTTCGACGTCGTCTTCTGCCGCAACGTGGTCATCTATTTCGACGACGCGACCCAGGAGCGGGTGTGGAAGCGGTTCATTCCCCTGATGACGCCCGGCGCCACCCTCTACATCGGCCATTCCGAGCGCGTTTCCGGCCCGGCCGCCGCCCAGCTGCGCACCGCCGGCCTGACCACCTATCGCCTGGGGGCCGCATGACCCCCGTGCGCGTCCTGGTGGTCGACGACAGCCTGACCATGCGCGGCCTGATCTCGGCCGCCCTGAGGGCCGACCCCGAGATCGAGGTCGTGGGGACGGCCGCCGATCCCATCGAGGCGCGCGCCGCCATCAAGGCCCTGAACCCCGACGTCGTCACCCTGGACGTCGAAATGCCCAATATGAACGGGCTGGAGTTCCTGGAAAAGATCATGCGTCTGCGGCCCATGCCGGTGGTCATGGTCTCGACCCTGACGGCGGCCGGGACCGACGTGACCCTGGCGGCGCTGGAGATCGGCGCGGTGGACGCGGTGGCCAAGCCGGCGCTCGCCAGCATCGGCGCCTTCCAGGAGCTGATCGGCAAGGTGAAGACCGCCGCCCGTTCGCGCGTCCGCGCCCGCGGCGACGCGCCCGCCGCCGCGAAGGCGCCCCAGGCCTATCGCCCCGCGTCCGACCACGTCCTGGCCATCGGCTCGTCCACCGGCGGGGTCGAGGCCCTGCTGACCGTGCTGGGCGGCTTTCCCGCCGACTGTCCCGCCACCGTCGTCACCCAGCACATGCCGGCGACCTTCACCGCCAGCTTCGCGGCCCGTCTGGACCGCGTCTGCGCCCCGAGCGTGAGCGAGGCCGTGGACGGGGCGCCGCTGAGGCCCGGCCATGTCTATCTGGCCCCCGGCGGGGCGACCCACCTGGAGGTCTCGCCCGGCGTCGTCCCGCGCTGTCGCCTGACGGCCCGCGAGCCGGTCAACGGCCACCGCCCCTCGGTCGATGTGATGTTCGACTCCGTCGTGCGGCTGAAGCGCCCGATGACGGGGGTCATCCTGACCGGCATGGGCCGTGACGGCGCCAGGGGTCTGCTGGCGATGCGCCAGGCCGGCGGCCGCACCCTGGGCCAGGACGAGGCGTCGTGCGTCGTCTACGGCATGCCCAAGGCCGCCTTCGAACTGGGCGCGGTGGAGCGGCAACTGCCGCTGCATCGCCTGGCCCCCGCCATTCTCGAACTGTGCGCCGACCCGGCCGCACGATCAGTCGCCTGACCGGGAGCGTCCCATGCCCGCCGCCGCCGCCATCCACTGCCTGGTCGTCGACGATCAGATGACCATGCGCTCGCTGGTCCGCACCAGCCTGCAGCAGCTCGGCGTGCGCGAAATCCGCGAGGCCTCCGATGGCGAGATCGCCCTGCGCGAAGTGGTGGTGAAGCCCGCCCACCTGATCATTTCCGACTACAACATGCCGAACCTGGACGGCCTGGGCCTGCTGCGGGCCGTGCGCGCCCATCCGCCCACGTCCAAGACCGCCTTCATCATGCTGACCGGCCGCGCGGACCGCGAACTGGTGCAGCGCGCGGTCCAGTTCGGGGTCAACAACTATCTGGTCAAACCCTTCACGGTCGCCCAGTTGAAGGGCAAGATGGAAGCCGTGTTCGGACCCCTGACATGAGCTTCGCCGCCCTGAGGGAAGGCGCGGAAAAGCGCGTTCACGTCGGCCAGGGCGAACATGTCGTCACGTCCGATCCCGATGTCGTCCTCAGCACCATCCTGGGCTCCTGCGTGGCCATGTGCCTGCGCGATCCGCAGGCCGGGGTGGGAGGCATGAACCATTTCCTGCTGCCGGAGGGGACGGGGGCGGGAACCGACGCGGGCCGCCGCTACGGCGCCTATGCGATGGAACTGCTGATCAACGACCTGCTCAAGGCCGGCGGCCGGCGCGAGCGGCTGGAGGCCAAGCTGTTCGGCGGCGGCCGGATGTTCGACGCCCTGCGCGACGTCGGCCGCGCCAACGCCGACTTCGCCGAACGCTTCCTGCGCGACGAGGGCATTGCAGTCGTGGGCGGCAGTCTGCGCGGCGAGGGCGGCCGTCGCCTGCATTACTGGCCGGTCAGCGGCCGGGCGCTGCAACGGGCCGTCGCCGACACCGTCGCCCCCCGTCCCGTCGCGGTCGCCCCGCCCGCCGAGATCGGCGCGCTGGAGCTGTTCTGAGAATGGCCCTCGCGCCCGACCAGGCCCGACTGCTGGCCGCCGTCGCCGACGAGCTGGTCCGCGCCCGCGCCGAGGTTGAGGCCGTCGAAGCCCTGGTCGCCCGGCTGGTCCGCCACGCCCCCGCCGCCGACCGTCCCGCCGCCCTGATCCAGGCCCAGGGGCTGGACGCCCTGAACCAGAACCTCGACTCCCTGGCGGCCGTGCTGCGCGCGCTCGGTCAGGGGGCGAACCCCGACCAGGCCGTCGATCCTGTTGCGCTGGCCGATCTCGCCGCGCGTCTGCGCCCCGCCGGGGACCGCGCCCCGACCGCCGATCCCGGCGACCTGATCCTGTTCTGACGCCGTCCCTGCACGCCCGGTTAACGGCCAAGCCGGCCTTGCGGAACAAGCGCGAAACGAATCGGGACCGAATCGCTGACTCGCCTCGATTCGCCCTTTGTTCACCGCGACATCTGGTAGGTTAAGCCGCCTTAACCACAACGCCGTTCGCCGGCGCCGCGGAACCCGTCCGTTTTTTCCCCGCCGCCGCTTCCCGAACCGCGCGCGAGCCGCTAGGTCATCGCCCATGGCCCCGTAGCTCAGCCGCATAGAGCAAGGCTTTCCTAAAGCCGAGGTCGCAGGTTGGAGTCCTGCCGGGGTCGCCAACGACGGGGAATCGGTGATGTGCACCAAGCCTGCGATCGGTTCCAGACGTCGTGTCGCACCCGCCCGGACATGCGGCGGCGGAACCGGACGGGTGTGGAGGGTTTTCGCCAAGGCGTAGCTTGAGCGGACGCCCGTGCGGCGAGGGGTTGATCATGGATGCTGGTCCGATCTGGACGCCCTATTGCGGCCCGGCGCCCCTGGCCGGGGACTGGCGCTGGAACCTGGATCCGATGCTGCTGGGCGTGCTGGTCGTCGCCTCGGCCGTGATCGCGATGCGGCTGGAGGGGCGACGGCGCCTGTTCGGCCTGGCGGCGACGGGGGTTCTGGCGATCAGTTTCGTTTCGCCCCTGTGCGCCCTCAGTTCGGCGCTGTTCTCGGCCCGGACCGTGCATCACGTCCTGCTGGTCGGCGTGGCCGCGCCCCTGCTGGCCTGGGCGGCGCCGGTCGGGGCGGCGCGACGGCGGCGCGCGGGCGGCGGCCTGGTCCTGGCGACGGCGGCGCAGGCGGCGGTGCTGTGGGCCTGGCACGCGCCGGGCCTCTATGCTGCGGCCTTGTCGAACGATGCGGTCTACTGGGCGATGCAGCTCAGCCTGCTGGGCGCGGCCGTCTGGTTCTGGACGACGGTGCGGGGGGCCTCGGCGCCGGCGGCGGTGGTCGGCCTGCTGGCCGCCATGCTGGCCATGGGCCTGCTGGGCGCGATCCTGACCTTCGCCGGCCAGGCGGTCTATGCGCCGCATTTCCACACCACCCTGGCCTGGTGGATGACGCCGCTGGAGGATCAGCAGGCGGCCGGCCTGATCATGTGGGCGCCGGCCGCGGCGCTCTATCTGTTCGCGGCCCTGGCGGTGCTAGGGCGGATGCTGGGGCCGACGCGAGAGGTTGCGGCGTGATCGCCCGGCTGTTCCAGCAGGCCCTGGAATGGGCGGCGGGCCATCATGACGAGGGGCGCTATTCCCCGGTCGCCATCGGCTTTCACTGGACCATGGCCGCTCTGGTGGCGTTTCAGATCGGCTGGGGGTTCTGGATGGGGCGTCAGCCGGTCGGCGCGGCCATGGTCGGGGCCTATGACGTGCATTTCGCGGTCGGGGTGCTGATGCTGGTGCTGGTGATCGGGCGGCTTTCGTGGCGGCTGATGGCGCCGGACCTGGTCAATGACGCGGACAAGCCGGGCTGGGAGAGCTGGGCGGCGCACGTCACCCATTATGTCTTCTACATCTGCCTGTTCGGCCTGCCGCTGACGGGCTGGGCGATGATCTCGGCGACGGACCGCACCCGCCATCTGGAGGTGGTCGGCCTGATCCCCTGGCCCTTGCTGCCGTTTCAGGATTTGTCGAACACCCAGCTATGGGCGATCGAGGCGGCGGCGGAATGGATGCACTGGGGCATGGTGCTGACGTTGCTGCTGATGATCCCGATCCACGCGGGGGCGGCGCTCAAGCACCATCTGATCGATCGGGACGACGTGTTTCACGCGATGCTGCCGGTCGTGCCGCTGCGTCCACGGAAGCGGACCCGCTGGCAGCGGCGCTGGCGGGCGCTTGAGCGGCGGGCCGTGTCGACAGCCAAAGGGCTATGGCGCGGGCTTCTGGGTCCGAAAGCGATCTGACGGCGGCGGCCATGACGCCGCGCGGGTCGTTGCGGCGCTCGCCCGATTTCCAGCGATCGATCTGCTCCAGCGTATAGGCGGCGGGCTGGCCGGCGATCGGGGGATTGCCGCCGCGGCCCGCGCCTTCGCCGTTCGCCCCGTGACAGGCGGCGCAGGCCACGATCCCGCGCGACGGATCGCCGGTCAGATAGACGGCCGGCGTGGGCGCGGGCGGCGCGTCGGAAGGCGGCGTATTGGGCGGCGAGGCGGGCAGGCCGGCGTACCAGGCGGCGACGGCGCGGCGATCCGTCTGGTTCAGCGCCTTGGCGATGCGCGTCATCTGGTCGTCGGGGCGCAGGCCCGAGGCGTAGTCCTCCATCTGCTTCTGCAGATAGCCGACGTCCAGGCCGGCCAGGCGGGGCGCGGAAACCCCGTCGCCCTGTCCCTGCAGCCCGTGGCAGGTGAAGCAGGCGTTGGCCGCCCCGCCCGCGCCGCCGCTCATGGCGATGGTCCGGCCGTCGGCGCTGAAGGCCGCGTCTGTCTGGCCGCGCGTGGAGTCGCAGCCGGCCAGCGCCGCCAGGCCGAACGACAGACCGATGAGGGAGAGGGGCGCGCGCACGCCCCATCGAACCCGTCTCTATGGCGAAGGTTCCGGCCGCGGCCCTGGACGGCGTGTCGCACCCGGGAACCACGGCGGGGATGGCGGATTGTGTGGTCAAGCTTTTGGGGGCGGGATGAGACGATCGACGCAGGCGCGCCGAAGCACGAGGGGGCCGTCTAACACGCGCCTGCCCGTCCTGGCGGCCGTTTGCCTGCTGGCGGGTTGCGTGGACAAGGCCGATCTGCCGCGCCCGGTGGCCCAGGGCGACGCCGCCAAGGGGCTGGCCGTGGCGAACCAGGTCGGATGCGCCGCCTGTCACAGCATACCCGGCGTCGCCTGGCCCCGGGGGCGCAGCGGCTCCGACCTGGCCGGGTTCGGCGCCCGGCCGATGATCGCCGGCCGCCTGCCCAACCAGCCCGACGTCCTGATCCGCTGGTTGATCGACGCCCCTTCCCTGGACCCCCAGACCGCCATGCCGCCCATGCCCCTGTCCCACGACCAAGCCCGCGACGTCGCGGCCTATCTGTATTCGCTCGATGACGACTGAAGCGACGCCCGGCATCGCCGGCTGGCCCCCGCCCGTGCTCGATCCGGCCGGACCGTTCGCGGCCCCCATCCACACCGTGGCCTGGGTGCTGTTCGTCATGTCCGTGGTGGTCATGGCGATCGTGCTGGCCGCCCTGGGCGTGGCCCTGTTCGGCCCGCGCAAATGGAAGCGGCGCGTCGGCGGCGAGCGGCTGGTCTGGACGGCGGGCCTGGCCTTTCCCGTCGTGGTGCTGACGGGGTTGCTAATCTATGGCCTGAACACCACCGCCCGGATCGCCGATGCGCCCGGGCCCGGCGAGATGCGCGTGCGCGTCACCGGCGAGATGTGGTGGTGGCGCGTCGCCTATCTGGACGACCAGGGGCGCGAGATCCTTCAGGACGCCAACGAGGTGCACATCCCCGTCGGCCGGCCGGTGGTGTTCGAGCTGGAAAGCGCCGACGTGATCCACAGCTTCTGGGTCCCGCGCCTGGGCGGCAAGACCGACATGATCCCGGGCCGGCGCAACTTCATGCGGCTGCAGGCGGATCGGCCGGGGACCTATGGCGGCCAGTGCGCCGAATACTGCGGCGGGCCCCATGCGCTGATGGGGCTGGTGGTCGTCGCACATGAGCCGACCCGGTTCGCCGCCTGGCGCGACCGCCAGGCGGGGGGCGCCCGGCCGGCAGTCTCGGCGCAGGAGACGCCCGACCTGATCGCGCGCGGACGCGATGTCTTCGCCGCCTCGGGCTGCGCGGCCTGCCACACCATTCGCGGGACCGAGGCCAACGGCCTGGCCGGTCCCGACCTGACCCACGTCGGGTCGCGCCAGACCCTGGGCGCGGGCATCCTGCCGAACAATCAGGGCACGATGGCCGGTTGGATTTCCGACAGCCAGGCGATCAAGCCCGGCAACCGGATGCCCGCCTATCCGGTGCTGGCGGGTCAGGATCTGCGCGCCGTCGCCGCCTATCTGGAAAGCCTGAAATGAGTTCGGAAACCGGGTTCGACACCGAACTCTACAAACGCTTTCCGACCACCGAGCCCCGGCCCGAGGGCGAGCTGGAGCAGCTGGAGGAGGTCTGGTGCGGCCCGCGCAAGCCGTGGGAATGGATCACCGCGATCAACAACAACTACGTCGGCGTCTATTACGTCGGCGCGGCCATGCTGTTCTTCGTGCTGGCCGGGGTTCTGGCGCTGCTGATGCGGACCCAGCTGGCCCTGCCGATGACGGGCTTCCTGGCGCAGGAGACCTACAACCAGATCTTCACCATGCACGGCACGGTGATGATGTTTCTGTTCGCCGTGCCGGCGGTCGAGGCGCTGGGCGTGCTGCTGTTGCCGCAGATGCTGGGCGCGCGCGACCTGCCGTTTCCGCGCCTGTCGGCCTACGCCTTCTGGGCCTATCTGGTCGGGGGGCTGGCCTTTTTCTGCTCGCTGTTCTTCGGCCTGGCCCCGAACGGCGGCTGGTTCATGTATCCGCCCCTGACCGGCATGACCTATTCGCCGGGGATCAACGCCGATTTCTGGCTGCTGGGCATCGGCTTCATCGAGATATCGGCCATCGCCGGCGCCATCGAGATCATCGTCGGCGTCCTGAAGACCCGGGCGCCCGGCATGTCCTTGGACAAGCTGCCGATCTTCGCCTGGGCCATGCTGATCTTCGCCTGCATGATCGTGATCGCCTTCCCTTCGGTGATCCTGTCGACCTTGCTGCTGGAGATGGAGCGCGCGCTGGGCTGGCCCTTCTTCGATGCGGCCAAGGGGGGCGACCCCATGCTGTGGCAGCACCTGTTCTGGTTCTTCGGCCACCCGGAGGTCTACATCATCTTCCTGCCGGCGGCGGGCGCCATGTCGACCCTGATCCCGGCGGTGGCCCAGACGAAACTGGTCGGATACCGGCTGGTGGTCCTGGCCATGCTGGCGACCGGCTTCATCAGCTTCGGCGTCTGGGCGCACCACATGTTCACCACCGGCATGCCCCAGATCTCGATCAACTATTTCAGCGCCGCCTCGATGGCCGTCAGCGTGCCGGCGGGGGTGCAGGTGTTCGCCTGGATCGCCACCCTGGCGGCGGGCAGGATGCGGTTCAACACGCCCGGCCTGTTCGCGGTCGGGGGGCTGGTGATCTTCGTCATGGGCGGCCTGACCGGGGTGATGGTGGCCATGGTCCCCTTCGACTGGCAGGCCCACGACAGCTATTTCATCGTCGCCCACCTGCACTACGTCCTGATCGGCGGCATGGTCTTTCCGCTGTTCGCGGCCATCTACTACTGGCTGCCGATGTCCAGCGCGCGGCCGCTGTCCGAACGCTGGGGCAGGTGGATCTTCTGGCTGATGTTCGTCGGCCACAACGTGACCTTCCTGCCGATGCACCTGACCGGGCTGATGGGGATGCCGCGCCGGGTCTACACCTATCTGCCCAACCGGGGCTGGGACCTGCCCAACATGATCTCCACGATCGGGTCGTTCCTGTTCGGCCTGGCGGTCCTGCTGTGGGTCGTGGACATGATCCGCAACTTCCGCCCGTTCGGGGCGCGCGAGGCCGGCAATGTGTTCAATGGGCCGGGGCTGGAGTGGCTGGCGGCCGGCCGGTATTCGCTGCGGTCGACGCCGGTGATCAGGAGCCTCTATCCGCTCTGGGACCAGAAGGACCTGGAGCGGGACGTGGTCGCCGGCCGCTACTTCATGCCGGGGGCGCCGCGCGGCGAGCGGGAGACCATCGTCACCAGCCCGGTCAACGCCGAGCCGCAATATGTGCTGCGCATCCCCAGGCCCTCCAGCTGGTACGTGTGGGCGGCCGTCTTCACCGCCGGCTTCTTCCTGATCCTGACGGTCCAGGCCTATCTGATCGCGGTCGTCAGCGGCCTCCTGGCGATCTACTGCATCTGGGAATGGGCCTGGCGGCTGGACCGGCCCAATGCGAACGCGACGGTCGACGTCGGGGGCGGGGTGCGCCTGCCGACCTATGTGTCGGGACCGTCCAGCCACGGCTGGTGGGCCATGGTCATCACCCTGATCGTGGGCGGGATGGTCGCGGCGATGGCGTGCTTCTCCTACGTCTTCCTGTGGAGCCGGCGGCCCGACCTCTGGCAGGCGCCACCCGACCTGGCGTCGCTGCCGTTGACGCTGGGGCTCCTGGCCGTGGCCGGCCTGGGCGGGTGGGCCGGGCAGGGCGCGCTGAAGCTGGATCGTCCGCGCAGTCCGATGATCGCGGCGGGATTGATGCTGGTCGCCGCCGTGGCCGCGGGCGGGGCCTGGGCGGCCGAGGCCTGGGCCTGGTGGGATTCGGGCCTGCGTCCCGACGCCTCCAGCCAGGGCGCCACGGTTTTCGCCCTTCTGGCCTGGCAGGGGCTGTTCGTGGGCATCTGCCTGCTGATGGGGCCGTTCGCCCTGCTGCGCTGGCTGTTCGGCCATCTGTCGCCCGAACGCCCCGCGACCTTCGAGCTGATCGCCCTGTTCCTGGCCTTCACCGCGCTTCAGGGCGGGATCACGACCCTGCTGGTGCGGCTGTTTCCCGGCGTGATGTCATGAGGTTCTGGCTGACGGCGCTGGGCGGGCTGACGATCTGGGCGGTCCATTTCCTGGGCCTCTATGTTCTGGCCAGCGTCGCGGACGTGGCCTGGCGCGACGCGGCGGGCGGCCGGGCCGCGGGCCTGGTCTTCAGCTTGGCGTGCCTGGCGGCCGTGGCCCTGGCCGGCCTGTCCGCGGCTCGCGGCCTGCGCCGGCCGCCGTCGGACGAGACGCGGCTGTTCGGCCTGCGGATGGGGGTGGCGGGGGCCGTCGTCGCCGGCGTGGGCGTGATGTTCCAGACCGCCCCGCTGCTGGTCGTCTGAGGCCTGCGGACGACCGAAAGGGCGCGGTCGGATCGACCGCGCCCCATCCGGGCCGAAGGCGGAGAGAAGGCTCAGCCGCGACGGTGGTCGCGGTCGCGGCGCTCGGCGCGGATCTGGGCCGACAGGCGGTCGAAGCGACGATCCAGGTCGGCCCGTTCCCAGGCCGTCAGGCCGCCGCGGCGGTAGCTGGCCTCCAGCCGCAGCAGGCTGTCGAACTCGCCGCGCAGCCGGGTCGCTTCGCGGCGGCTGATCTGGCCCGAGCGGACGCCCTGGTCGATGCGGCGATCCAGGTTGGCCTGGCGGGCGTTGACGGACTGCCAGGACCCGTAGCCCGCGTGCTGGGCGCCCTGATGCGCCGGGGCCGGACGGTGATTGGACTGGGCGAGCGAGGGGGCCGCGACGGAGACGGCGGCCAGGATGAGGGCGGGGGCGATAAGCTTGCGCATGACGATCTCCTTGATAGGCGCCGCCGGTCGGGATCGGCCGGCGTCGGGCAGACAAGACCACGCCCGGCCTGAGCCCGATCTGAACGGCCGCGCTCAGGCGGCGTTCATCTGCATGACTTCGCCGACAGGTGCGTTTGGATGGCGGCGAGGCTTGGACTATAAAGGGCATTCAGCGCCCGTTCAGATGAAGGGGGCTAGATCGGTCGCCATGTTCCGCAAACCCGCCAGTCTCATCGCCGCCCCGGCCCTGGCCCTGACCTCGGCCCTGGCCTTGGCCCTCGCTCCCGTCCTCGCCGCCGAGGCGGTCGCCCAGTCTCGCGACCAAGCGCAACAGTCGCAGGAACGCGGCCCCCGCGTCAGTCCCGACGAGGCGCGACGCCGTGGCGGCGAGGCCGGGCGCGGACGTCCCATCGACACCCAGCCGCGCCGCGACGGCAACTATTCCGTCCTGGTCGAACGCGACGGCCGCGTGCGCGAGGTGGTGGTGGACGGCCAGACCGGCCAGGCCCGCCAGGGCGGTTCGAACGACAATACTCAACGACGCAGGCCCAACTGATGCGCGTGCTTCTGGTCGAGGACGACGTGGACCTGTCGCGCCAGCTGAAGGCGGCGCTGGGCGACGCGGGCTATGCGGTCGATCACGCGCCGGACGGCGAGGAAGCCCATTATCTGGGCGAGAACGAACCCTATGACGTGATCGTGCTGGATCTGGGCCTGCCCAAGATCGACGGCGTGTCGGTGCTGGAACGCTGGCGGCGCGAGGGCAAGACCACGCCGGTCCTGATCCTGACGGCGCGCGGCGCCTGGTCGGACAAGGTGGCGGGCTTCGACGCCGGGGCCGACGACTATCTGACCAAGCCCTTCCATACCGAGGAGCTGCTGGCGCGGCTGCGGGCGCTGCTGCGCCGCTCGGCGGGCATCGCCTCGGCGACCCTGTCGTGCGGGGGCCTCAGGCTCGATCCCCGGGCCGCGCGGGCCAGCGTCAACGGCGAGCCGCTGCGGCTGACGTCGCTGGAATACCGGCTGCTGCACTACATGATGATGCATCAGGGCCGCGTCATCAGCCGGACCGAACTGGTCGAACACCTGTACGACCAGGACTTCGACCGCGATTCCAACACCATCGAGGTCTTCATCGGCCGGGTGCGCAAGAAGGTGGGGTCGGACCGGATCGAGACCGTGCGCGGCCTGGGATACCGGCTGACCCCGCTGGCGGGCGAATCCGAAGCCGCGTGACCGGGGCGCCGGCCGCCAAGGGCCCCGACTGGGGCCGCTGGTTCGGGCGGCCGGGACGGTCGCTGACGCGCCGACTGATCTGGCTGGCCTCGGCCTGGATCCTGGTGGCCCTGGTGGTCGCGGCCCTGGTCCTGACCCAGGCCTTCCAGGAATCGGCCCTGCGCCGTCTGGGCGCCATGCTGAACGAGACCATCGACGAGATCGTGGTCGCCGCCAGCCGCACCCCGCCCGGCGACGTGGTCCCCCAGATTCAGGACGCCCGCACCCTGCGCCTGCTGTCGGGCAAATACTGGCAGATCCTGGAGGTGCGGCCGGACGGACAGCGGGTCAGCCTGGCGCGCTCCACCTCGCTGTGGCGTTACGACCTGGCCCTGCCGGAGGACCTGCCCCGGCGGCTGGATGCGGCGTTCGGGGACGTCATCACCTTCAACACGACCGGCCCCAAGGACGACGCCCAGACGCGCGAACCCTTGCGCGTCGCCGCCAGCATGAAGTCCATCCCCCGGCACGAGCACCCGATCATCTTCATCGCCGCGGTGGACCGGTCCGAGGTGGACGCCGACACGCGCCAGTTCGCCCATGTCGCCTGGATCGCCCTCATGATCCTGGGGCTGGGGCTGGTGGCGGCGGTCTTCATCCAGGTGCGGATCGGCCTGCGCCCCCTGTTCGACCTGCGCGACGAGATCGCGGACGTGCGCAAGGGCAAGTCGGCCCGGATCGGCCGGTCCTATCCGCTGGAGATCCAGCCCCTGGCCGAACAGGTCAATCGCCTGCTGGACCATAACCAGGAGGTGGTGGAGCGCCAGCGCACCCATGTCGGCAACCTGGCCCATGCGCTGAAGACGCCGATCTCGGTCATGCTGGCCGAGGCGGGAACGGCCGAAGGCGACCTGCCCGAACTGGTGCGGCGCCAGACCCGGGTGATGCAGGGCCAGGTCGATCACCACCTGCGCCGCGCCCGCGCCGCCGCCCGCGCCGCCCACGGCCTGGGCGAGACGACGCCGGTGCCCGAGGTGCTGGACGAACTGGCCGTCATGATCGAACAGGTGTTCCGCGCCAAGGGGGTCGAGATCGACTGGCGCGCCCCCGACGACCTGGCCTTCCTGGGCGAGCGCCAGGATCTGCAGGAGATCCTGGGCAATCTGATCGAGAACGCGGCCAAGTTCGCCCGGCGGCGGGTGCGCGTCTCGGCCGGGGGCAGCGGCCTGGGGCAGATGATCCTGGTGGTCGAGGGCGACGGCCCGGGCCTGCCCGCCGATCAGCGCGACACGGTCATGCAGCGCGGCGCCCGGCTGGACGAGAGCGCGCCCGGATCGGGCCTGGGCCTGTCCATCGTCGAGGACCTGACGCGCGCCTATGGCGGCCGGCTGACCCTGGCGGACAGCGACATGGGCGGGCTGAAGGCGGTGCTGGAGCTGCCGGCCGCCCAGACCTGACGGCGTCAGTCGTCGCCGCGGCGATAGCACTCGCAGGCGGCGCGCTCCAGGGCGCTGCGGTCCAGGACGGTGATGCGGCCGCGCGAATAGGCGATGGCCCCGGCCTTCTGCAGCCCCTGCGCCGCCTCGTTCACCGTGGTCCGCTGCGAGCCCAGCATCGAGGCCAGATACTCCTGCGTCAGGTTCAGCGTGTCGCCCTCGACCCGGTCGTGGCAGCGCAGCAGCCATTTGGCGAACCGCTGGCCTGCATGGTGCAGGGCGTTGCACGCGGCCGACTGCTCCAGCTCGCCCTGCAGCCGCGCCATATAGGTCGCCACGGCGTCGCGAACGCCCGGCCGCTGGGCCGACAGGGCGCGGAAGCGGCCCGCGTCCACGCGCCGCGCCCTGCCCGCCATCTGGGCCACGCTGCGGGTGTGGGTGTGGTGGGGCACGACCGAGGCGACCACGCCCAGGACGCCCTCGCGCCCGATCATCACGGTCTCCACCGTCCGCCCGTCCTCCAGCACGGCCACCGAGGAGCAGAAGCCGCTGTCGATGAAGTGCAACTGCTCGACCGGGTCGTCCGGCTCGTTGAACACATGGCCCAGGTCGAACTCGACGGGCGTGGCGATCCCGAGAAGGGCGTCGCGGTCTTCGGAAACGAGACCCTGGATCAGCCGGTTTCCCGGCGGGAGGATGCGCATGGGTTCGCGCATAAGGCGATCTGTTCCTTCCGTCTGTCGGAAGCCGACACAGCGTAGCTGTATTTAGTGCGCGATCCTGGGGAAAAAGCCAGGGATTACCGGCGCCTGTACGGAACCGTGCAGTCGCGATCCACCCGCGCGACCAGCCGGGCGGCCTCGTGCACCTCGACCCCCTGGCACGAGGCGTGACGCAGCAGTTGTGCGCGGGCGGCCTTGATCGCCGTCTCGTCGTCGTCGCCGTCGAAGAAGTCGAGCACCGGCCGGCGGTCGGCCGCGTCGAAGAAATGGAACTCGTAGATGCGCAATGGACCCCTCCCTCGAGATGAACCCTAGCCGTCCAAGCGGGGCCGTGTCTGTCGGATACAATACACAACCTATGAGAGTTGGCGCGGCGTCCTCGCCGGGCTGGCGTCCGGGCGGCCCCTTCCCATATGCGAGGCGACGCCCGCTGTTCCGAAAGCCCGACATGACCGACGCCGCCCCGCCCAAGACCCTGAAGATCGATTTCGTCTCCGACGTCGTCTGCCCCTGGTGCGTCGTCGGCCTCGGCGGGCTGGAGACGGCGCTGGAGCGGCTGAAGCCCGAGGGGATCGCCGCCGACATCGTCTTCCAGCCGTTCGAACTGAACCCCGGGATGGCGCCCGAGGGTGAGAACATCGTCGACCACATCGGCCGCAAATACGGATCGACACCCCAGCAGTCGGCCGCCAACCAGGCCATGATCCGCGAGCGGGCGGGCGCGGTCGGCTTCGACATGCGGATGGGGCCGGACAGCCGCATCTGGAACACCTTCGACGCCCACCGCCTGCTGCACTGGGCCCAGGAGACGGCGCCCGAGAAGCAGAAGGCGCTGAAACAGGCCCTGTTCGCCGCCCATTTCACCGAGAACCGCAACATCGCCGACGCCGGCGTCCTGACCCAGGCGGCCGAGGCGGCGGGCCTGGACCGGGCCGAGGCGGCCGAGATCCTGGCCTCGGGCCGCTACGCCCAGGCGGTGCGGGCCGCCGAGGACCTGTGGCGGTCGCGCGGGATCGGTTCGGTCCCCGCCGTGGTGGTCGAGGGGAAATATCTGATCTCGGGCGGCCAGCCGGCCGAGGCGTTCGAACAGGCGCTGAGACAGATCGCGTCGGAAGCCTAGTCTTCGCCTTTCGTCATCCTCCGGCGAGCGTAGCGAGACCGGAGGACCCAGCGGCGCGCGAGCGCGAACCTGTCGCGGACGCGCATCAGCGACCCTAAAGCCGGGGTTGCGACCGCGCCTGCGCCCACGGCGCCGGCCCCCGTCGCGGCGCAGCGGACGGCGATCTGGGGTCTGGACTGAAGATCGGCGGTCATGACGACGGAATGGACCGGTCGGCGGCGGGTTCAAGCCCCTTCGACGGCGCGTCAGGGCGGGGCCAAGGGCGGATCGAGCGGCGGATCGGGGGTTTCGGACCCCGCATCGGGAAAAACACCGTCCGAATGGTGTGAATCGTGTGAAATCGGCGGCCGGTCCAGGGCGTCCAGCACCTCCAGGCTCTTTTCGATCAGGCGGCGGCTGGTCGGGTCGCGCGGGTTCAGGGCGGTCACGGCGCGGACCAGGGTGTGGACGGTGCGCGCCTTGGCCGTCGCGAGGGCCTCGGGGGCGGGGGTCTTGCCGGTCTTGGCGGGCTCGGCGGGCGGGCGGGACGCCGGTTCGGGGTCGGGCGTCGCCGGGACGGGGCTCGGGGGCGGGCTGGGAGGCGGCGTCGCATCGGCGGCGCGGGCCAGGTCCGACAGGCGGATGTGCAGCCGCATCCAGCCGGCGGCCTCGGCCGCCCGGCCGCCCAGGACGGCGCGGTTCAGCCGCACCAGGGCGTGGCGCGCCATCTCGGCGTAGTCCGGCAGGCCCGCCGCCGCCTCGGCCTCCAGATCGACCGGCTCGGGATCGGGCCGGTCGATGCGGCGCCAGCCCCCGGCCCTGGCGCGCTGGCGGAAGGTGGACAGGGCCAGGCCGTGGCGGGCGCACACCGTCTCGGCGGCGTCCCCGTCCAGATAGTCGTTCCGCGCCCGGTCCCAGACCGCCTCCGACACGCGGCGATAGCCGCCGCCCCGGTCATAGGGATCGCGCACCGGCCGCCCGTCGTAGAGGGGCGGGGCCTCCTCCGGGCGGTCGACGAAGTCCGCGTCGGTCACGCGGCCGTCCCAATAGGCATAGGGCCGGTCGCCGTCCCCGCCCGACGCCTCGACGCCGAACGCCCGGCCCGGCCCGCCATCCTCATCCCGTTCCATACGCCCCTCCGACGCCGATCCGCCCCGGACGCGGGGCCGGGGCATTATGGGCGGGCCGGAAGGTGTGGTAGGTCGATTGGCGCTTGAGGGCGGAAAGACGAGGAAATTCAGAGGTCGGGGCGACGGAAATAGGATGGCTGCGCGCGACCGATCAGGAGGGCGAGATGCTACTGGCTGCGCAATATCTCCGAATGTCGACGGACCATCAGCGATACTCGCTTGGAAATCAGGCTGCGCTGATCGCTGCATTTGCCGAAGAGCATGGCTACAGCGTCATCAGATCATACGAAGACGCCGGGAAGAGCGGCGTCACGACGGCAGGTCGAACCGGCTTGAAGGCGCTCCTCCGGGACGTACTGGGCGGGGCGCCGTTTTCAACGATCTTGGTCGTCGATGTGAGCCGCTGGGGGCGATATCAGGACCCGGATGAAGCGGCTCACTATGAGTTTCTCTGTCGCGACGCGGGGGTCAGAGTTCGATACTGCGCCGAGCCATTCGACGACGACGGCTCACCGACAGCGGCTCTAGTCAAGAACATCAAGCGCGTGATGGCCGCCGAATACAGCAAACAGCTGTCTGATCGTGTGCGGGCAGCGCTTCGACGGAAAATGCTCGCTGGCTCGAAGGCCGGAGGAAACCCACCTTACGGCTTCGCCCGTCAGGTATTGAATGCGGACGGCTCGATGGGCGCCGTGCTGGGTGTCGGAGAGCGACGCTCGCGAGCCGATCAAAGCGTCAGAATCGTTCATGGGACGAAGGAGGAGGTGGAGGTTCTGCGCCGGATTTTCCGTCTGTTCGTCCGCGATTTTCGAGGTGTGACCGAGATTGCCCACATCCTCAACCGAGAAGGCGTTCCCTATCGCCGATCTGGACCTTGGAATGAACTCAGGGTCAGGGCGGTCCTGAAGAACGAACTCGCAATCGGCATATTTGCCTTCAACCGAACGACCTCACTGTTCGGCAACCTTGAGAGCAATCCACATGCTGAGTGGCTTCGAGTGCAGATAACCGAGCCACTGGTGCCACGCGCCCTATTTGCAGCCGCGCAGCATAAGCTGGGAACCCTGAGGCGGCGTCTCCAAACCGACGAGGACATGATCGGCAGGCTCAGGCGGCTCCTAGAGAAGGACGGCCATCTATGCCGTAGCCAGATTGATGAATCGCCCCTTGTGCAAGGGTCGCAGGCCTACATCCGGCGCTTCGGGACGCTAGACGCTGCGATGGCGTTAGCGGGCTACAAACGGATGAAGCGATACGGCGAGCATGTCGACCGAAAGGGCCTGAAGTCCGACGAGATCATCAAGCGGCTTCGAAAACTTCTGGCTCGGACGGGATACCTCAATACGCCGCTAATCAACGCCAGCCCGGCCCTGCCCAACGCGAGCACAATCGTAAATCGCTTCGGAACCCTCACGGAGGCCTATCGTCTAGTGGGCTATAAACATGCGCGGAGCGACATCGCCTTAGCAGCATGGCAGCGTAGGAAGGCGAGCGGAGACAAAGGGCGGTCTTCAATCGACACTTCCACGATGCCGACCGAAGACCTCGCCGCAGGGGTCTCACGCACCTGATCTGCGGCTGACAAGAAGGTATCACAACCATCCCGCGCGTCCAGTGTGACGCGCGTCTACGTAGCCTGTTCGCCGTTTCGAGCGTCCAGCGTGGATTTTTCGGCCGGAGTCGAGCTAGGGTTGCCACTATTCGAATGTGGTGAATGAAATTGGCTCGCCAGAAGATTGCGGACGTATTCAAGACGGTAGGACAACCTACCGTAACCTATGTGAAGCGCGACAGCGGCTCGCTAGAGCAGTTGCTCAGTGGAGCCCTGAACGAGGCTGGCCAGTTGTGCTTGGTTACGGGCCCGTCAAAAACAGGCAAGACAACCCTCTATAGAGAGGTGCTTTCGCAGAGGAATGAATTGCCTCTCATTGTCCGCTGCGACAGCAAAATGACGGCTGACGAGGTATGGCTCAAGGCGCTCGAAGAAGTGGATTTTGATCGTGTGCAAAGCCGTACAAGGGCGACCATCAATCGCATCGGCATCGAAGCAGAGGTCGGCGGTAAGCTAAGTTGGGCGTGGCTTGCGGAAACTACATCCCGATTCAAGGGATTATTTTCACGCGAGATGCAGGATTCAGACGTCCGTAGCCGAGTGCTGGCGGCACCCGGTCCCGATTTGCTGATACCGATATTGAATGATACCGCCTATACATTAGTAGTAGAAGACTTTCACTATCTGCCCGACGATGAAAAAGTAGCTCTTTTCCAACAATGGAAAAGGTTTGTCGATCAAGAGGTATCCGTTGTAGTTCTAAGCACAACGCACCGAGCGGTAGATATCGCCAACAGCAACAAAGACTTGATTGGCCGAGTTGCCCACATAGATGTGGGGCACTGGGATGTCAAAGACCTGGAGCTAATTGCTCAGAAAGGTTTTGATCACCTGCGCATAGGGTTTGATCCGGATTTTCGACGGCTTATCGCCTCTGAAGCTGTCGGGCTACCGATTATAGTTCAGCAGGCATGTCTTGCCCTGTTTCAAAACAAAACTTTTACCGACGAAATTGATCGAAAGAAACTGAGAGTAGATAAACATGCAGTCGAACGAGCGCTCCACCACGTCGCTCGCGTCAAATATCAGCAATTCGACCCATACTATGCAACTTTAATACGAGGACCTAGGGAAAAAGCCCGAAAATATAAAACATACGAACTTGTATTGGCGTGCTTTACCCTAGACCCAATTAAATTTTTTCTCCATAGGCGAGAGATCGATGACCGTCTAACGCGTCTGCAGATACCTGCGGATGAGCTTCCTCCCTTCGCGTCTTTGAATTCAACGCTAGGCGCACTGAAGAAATTTCAAACCAAGCGAGAATTCGAGCTGCTTGAGTGGCGTCCTAACGAAGATATGCTCTATATTATAGAGCCAGCATTTCTGTTTTTTGTTAGGTGGAGGACTATCAAAGAGGTAGAGTACCATCAACTAGACCTTTTCGAACAGCTCATTTCGAAGAGTTGGAATCAGGTAATTTTATCGGCAAACGAGAACGATACAGTGAAGCCGGTCTCGTAAGCTCTCATACCTTCACCTCCACCACGCCTCCCCCCGCGCGGAACTTCGCGCTCATCTCCGCCATCCCGGCCTCCGCTTCCGCCAGCGAGCCGCCCGCGTCGTTCTGGGCCTGGGCGTCGCGGCGGATGTCCTGGCTGATCTTCATCGAGCAGAACTTGGGGCCGCACATGGAGCAGAAGTGGGCGGTCTTGTGGGCCTCCTTGGGCAGGGTGGCGTCGTGGTATTTGCGGGCGGTTTCGGGGTCCAGGGACAGGTTGAACTGATCCTCCCAGCGGAACTCGAACCGGGCGCGTGACAGGGCGTCGTCGTGCAGGCGGGCGGCGGGGTGGCCCTTGGCCAGGTCGGCGGCGTGGGCGGCGATCTTGTAGGTGATGACGCCGTCCTTGACGTCCTGACGGTCGGGCAGGCCCAG
>NZ_QFNM01000063.1 GCF_003248455.1 Brevundimonas sp. | reverse complement strand
ACCCTTCGTCGAAACGGTACTTACAAACTCACACTCCGGGCGAAGGCCCGGCGCTCCGCCCAGCCCTCCATCCCACTTCGCAGCGAAAGCGCGAGGGCGCTTGCGCACGCCCCTTCCCGTCGAGGACGACAGGGGGGGGTGCGACCATGACGCCGCACCCGGCCGCTTGATCGGAACCGGCTGCGGCCCTAGCGCTTTCCCGCTCAAGCTTTTCTCCCTCAGGACCCCCGATGCTCGACAGCATAACCCCGCTTCTTTCCGATCCGGCCGCCTGGGCCGCATTGGTGACTCTCATCGTGATGGAGGTGGTGCTGGGGATCGACAACCTGATCTTCATCTCCATCCTGTCGAACAAGCTGCCCGAGCATCAGCGCCAGAAGGTGCGGCGCATCGGCATCGGCCTGGCCCTGGTCATGCGGCTGGCGCTTCTGTCCATCATCGCCTGGCTGGTCGGCCTGGTGCAGCCGGTCTTCACCGTCATGGGCAACGAATTCTCGTGGAAGGATCTGATCCTGATCGCCGGCGGCCTGTTCCTGGTCTGGAAGGCGACCAAGGAGATTCACCACAGCGTCGATCCCGAGCCCAGCCCCGGCCAGGACGTCCTGGACAAGAAGGATGTGATGATCGCCAACGCCGGCGCGGCCATCTTCCAGATCATCCTGCTGGACATCGTCTTCTCGATCGATTCCATCCTGACCGCCGTGGGCATGACCGAGCATCTGCCGATCATGGTGGTCGCCGTCCTGGTCGCCGTGACGGTCATGCTGCTGGCCGCCGACCCTCTGGCGAACTTCATCAACAAGAACCCCAGCGTGGTCATGCTGGCGCTCGGCTTCCTGCTGATGATCGGCATGGTCTTGATCGCCGACGGCTTCGGCTATCATGTGCCCAAGGGCTACATCTATGCGGCCATGGCCTTCTCGGCCGGGGTGGAGGCGTTGAACATGCTGGGCCGGCGATCCGCGTCCAAGAAGGAAAAGGCCGAACTGGCCCGCGCCGAGGCCGACGCCGCCGAGGCCCGCGCCCTCAAGGCCGAGGCCGAAGCCGCCGCCGAGCGGGGCTGAGGCTCGTGAAGCGCCTGTCGTCCCGGCTCGCCGGCCCGGTCGCTGGCGTGATCGCCAGCGTGATCGCCGGCCTGCTGCTGTCGACAGGCGCCGCCTGGCCCGTCCAGGCCGAGGTTCCGGTCCAGACCTACGCGGTCGTGCGCGCCTATCCGCACGACCCCGCCGCCTTCACCGAGGGCCTCTTTTTCCACGACGGCGCCCTTTACGAGAGCACCGGCCTCTATCCCTCCTTCATCCGCAAGGTGGACCTGGACACCGGCCGGGTGGAGCGCCAGCGCGACCTGCCGACCGTCTATTTCGGCGAGGGCATGACCACGCTGAACGGCAAGCTCTACAGCCTGACCTGGCGCAACCACATCGGCTTCATCTGGAAGCTGGACGACTTCTCGCCGCTGGGCGGCTTCTCCTATCCCGGCGAGGGCTGGGCCCTGACCACCGACGGCCGCCGCCTGATCATGAGCGACGGCACCGACCAGCTGCGCTTCCTCGATCCCGACACCCTGGCCGAGACGGGCCGCGTCTCCGTCACCGCCGACGGCAAGCCGCTGACGCAGATCAACGAGCTGGAATGGATCGACGGCGAGGTCTTCGCCAACCTCTGGCAGGACAACCGCATCGCCCGCATCGACCCCGAGACGGGGGTGGTCAAGGCCTTCATCGACCTGTCCGCCCTGGTCCCGCGGGGGATCGGCTTGGACCCCAACGACGACGTCCTGAACGGCATCGCCTGGGACGCGTCCGGCCGTCGGCTGTTCGTCACCGGCAAGCGCTGGCCGCAGCTGTTCGAGATCAGTCTGCGCTGACCCCGGCCGACCGACGCTGCGGCGGCGCCGGGAAATGATAGGACGAATTGATCGGCTTTGCTTTCGGCATAGATCCACCCTATGTCCCGACCATGCTCCCCACCTTGCGACAGCTCCAGTATCTCAAGCTCCTGGCCGAACATGGCGGCTTCTCGCGCGCCGCCGAGGCCGCCCACGTCAGCCAGCCGGCCCTCAGCGCCGGGGTGCAGGAGCTCGAGCGCATCCTGGGCGCGCCGGTCGTCGAGCGGACGCGCGGCGCCGTCATCCTGACCCCTGTGGGCGCCGAGGCCGTGCGCCGGGCCGAGGACATCCTGGCCCGCGCCGAGGACCTGGTCGAGGCGGCCAAGAACGCGGGCCGTCTGCTGTCGGGCCGGTTCCGCCTGGGCGTCATCCCCACCGTCGCCCCCTTCCTGCTGCCCGCCAAGCTGCCGTCGGTGAAGGCGGCCTATCCGAACCTGAAACTGTTCATCCGCGAGGATCTGACGCCCCGGCTGATCGCGGCCCTGAAGGCCGGCCAGATCGACGCCGCCGTCATCGCCCTGCCCTACGACGCGCCGGGAATCGAACACGCCCGCATCGGCGACGACGAGATCATGGCCGCCGCTCCGCACGACCACGCCCTGGCCGCGCCCGGGCCGATCCGCCCCGGCTCGCTGCGCGCCGAGGATCTGATCCTGCTGGAGGACGGCCACTGCCTGCGCGACCACGCCCTGGCCGCCCTGGACATCGAGGCCCCGCGCGGCGACGACGTCTTCGCCGCCACCAGCCTGCACACCCTGGTCCAGATGGTCGGCTCGGGCCTGGGCGTCAGCTTCCTGCCGAGGATGGCGGTCCAGGCGGGCCTGGCCGACAATCCCGCCGTCGCCGTGCGCCCCTTCGAAATCCAGGCCGACGGCGCCCCGCCCCGCCGCGAGATCGTCGTCGCCTGGCGCGCCGGCTCCAGCCGCGCCGCCGAGGCCCGCCTTCTGGCCGAGGCGCTGAAGCTGGACTAATCGGTCTTTGACGTATGTGAAGGCCACGAGGTCGAAACGGAGAATGAGCATGGAAACCGAGCGATTGCATCGCGGCCGCCTTATCGACCACATCCAGCTCGTGGTCCGCGATCTCGAAGCCAGCCAGGCCTTCTACACCGCCGTTCTGACGGCGCTGGGCATTCCCATCGGCGGCGCGGCCGACAGCTATTTCTGGGCCGACGAACTTTTCGTCACCTCGGCGGACAGCCCCGCGGCGCTGGGCGCGTTGACAGGGCGCCATCACCTGGCCTTTCAGGCCAAAGACCGCGACGCGGTGACGGCCTTTCACCAGGCGGCGCTTGCCCATGGCGGAAGAGACAACGGCGCGCCGGGCGAGCGACCCTATCATCCCGGATATTACGCGGCCTTCGTGCTCGATCCCGATGGAAACAACATCGAGGCCGTTCACCACGGCGAGGGCCGCCGCAGTGCGGAAGCGGTGACGATCGACTTCTGAAAGGGGCTCGTCACGGTCATGACTTCTCGCGGCGTGGCCGATCAGAACTCGCCTGTGGCTGATCCCAAACAGAAAGGGCCGGCGGATCGCTCCGCCGGCCCTTCCTTTCCAACCCGTCGACCGGCCTATTCGGCGGCGATCGGCGCTTCGGTTTCCGGGCCGCGGGCCAGGTTGCGCAGGACGTAGGGCATGACGCCGCCGGCCAGCAGATAGTCCAGCTCGGTCTGGTTATCGATGCGGCAACGGACCGGGAACCGGGCCATCTTGCCGTCCGACGGGCGGAACAGTTCGACCCACAGGTCCTGGCGCGGCTTCAGCTTGCCGACGTTGGCGTCGGCCAGGCCGCGGATGGTGACGATCTCCTCGCCCGTCAGGCCCAGCTTCTGCCAGCCGTCCTGCTTGAACTGCAGAGGAACGACGCCCATTCCGACCAGGTTCGAACGGTGGATACGCTCGAAGCTTTCGGCGATGACGGCGCGCACGCCCAGCAGGCGCGTGCCCTTGGCCGCCCAGTCGCGCGACGAGCCGGTGCCGTATTCCTTGCCGGCGAAGACGACCAGCGGACGGCCTTCCGACTGGTATCTCATCGCAGCATCGTAGATCGACATGACGTCGCCCGACGGGAAGTGCTTGGTCACGCCCCCTTCGATCTCGGGCGTGATGCGGTTCTTGATGCGGATGTTGGCGAAGGTGCCGCGCATCATGACTTCGTGGTTGCCGCGACGGGCGCCGTAGCTGTTGAACTCGGCCGGCTCGACCCCGTGGTTGGTCAGATAGACGCCGGCGGGCGAGGTCTTCTTGATCGAACCGGCCGGGCTGATGTGGTCGGTGGTGATCGAGTCGCCGAAGATGGCCAGCACCCGCGCCTCGACCACGTCCTGGACCGGGGTCGGCTCCATCGACAGGCCTTCGAAATAGGGCGGATTGGCCACATAGGTCGAGGCGTCGTCCCATTCGTAGGTCTGGCCGCCGGCGACGGCGATGGCCTGCCAGTGCTTGTCGCCCTTGAACACGTCCTTGTAGCGTTTGGCGAACATGGCGGGGGTGACGGACTTGCGCTGGATGTCCGCGACCTCCTGGGTCGTCGGCCAGATGTCCTTCAGGAAGACGTCGTCGCCCTTCTCGTCCTGGCCGATCGGGTCCTTGGTGATGTCGATCCGCATCGAGCCGGCGATGGCGTAGGCCACGACCAGAGGCGGCGAGGCCAGGTAGTTGGCCTGGACGTCGGGGTTCACACGACCTTCGAAGTTGCGGTTGCCCGACAGGACCGAGGTGGCGACCAGGGCGTTGTCGTTGATCGCCTTGGAGATGGCCGGGTCCAGCGGGCCCGAGTTGCCGATGCAGGTGGTGCAGCCATAGCCGACCAGGTTGAAGCCCAGGGCGTCCAGGTCCTTCTGCAGGCCGGCGTCGGTCAGATAGTCGGTCACGACCTGGGAGCCGGGGGCCAGCGAGGTCTTGACCCAGGGCTTGGCCTTCAGTCCCAGCGCATTGGCCTTGCGCGCCACCAGACCGGCGGCGATCAGCACCGACGGGTTGGAGGTGTTGGTGCAGGAGGTGATGGCGGCGATCACCACGTCGCCGTCGCCGACGGTGAACGTCTCGCCGTCGACCGCCGCGCGCGGGGCGTCGGACGGGCGGCTGAAGACTTCGGTCAGGGCGCTCTCGAACGAGGGGGCGGCGGCGGTCAGTTCGACGCGGTCCTGCGGACGCTTGGGTCCGGCCAGCGACGGCACGACGGTCGCCAGGTCCAGTTCCAGCGTGTCGGTGAACACCGGCTCTTCAGAGGTCTCGTCGATCCACAACCCTTGGGCCTTGGCGTAGGCCTCGACCAGGGCGACGCGCGCCTTGTCGCGGCCCGTGGCGGTCAGATAGGCGATGGTGGCGGCCGAAACGGGGAAGTAGCCGCAGGTGGCGCCGTATTCCGGGGCCATGTTGGCGATGGTCGCCTGGTCTTCCAGCGTCATGCCGGCCAGGGCGTCGCCGAAGAATTCCACGAACTTGCCGACCACGCCCTTCTTGCGCAGCATCTGGGTGACGGTCAGCACCAGGTCGGTCGCCGTCGCGCCTTCCGGCAGCTTGCCGGTCAGCTTGAAGCCGATGACTTCGGGGATCAGCATCGGGATCGGCTGGCCCAGCATGGCGGCCTCGGCCTCG
>NZ_QFNM01000062.1 GCF_003248455.1 Brevundimonas sp. | reverse complement strand
GCCCGTGGTCGACGACTCGGCGTTGATGTCGTCGATCATGTGATAGCCGGCGTCGATGGCGCCGTACCAACCATTGGGTTCCGCCGATGCGGCGCCGGCTGCGAACAGCCCGGCCGCGGCGACGGAGGCGAGAAGTTTGAGCTTCATGGCTTCCTCACTGTGTGAATGCGCGAAGCTGCGCACTAGCACAGCATTCCCGAGCCGAACGACGTGGCTGGCGAGCGGTTCCGCATTCAGGTTAGGATTGCGGCGACTGTGGCGCCGTTTCAACACATTGGGCGCCTGCGAGGGAGAAGACGATGACGATACGGTTCGACGGACAGGTGGCGATCGTGACCGGCGCGGGCGGCGGCCTGGGGCGCGAGCACGCCCTGGCCCTGGCCGCGCGCGGCGCCAAGGTGGTGGTCAACGACCTGGGCGGCGCCCGCGACGGTTCGGGCGGATCGGCGACCGCCGCCGAATCCGTGGTCGCAGAGATCGAGGCGGCCGGCGGAGAGGCCGTCGCCAACGCCGCCTCCGTCACCGATTTCGCCGCCGTCCAGGCCATGGTCGATCAGGCCGCGGAGAAATGGGGCCGCGTCGACATCCTGGTGAACAACGCCGGCGTCCTGCGCGACAAGTCCTTCGCCAAGATGGAGCTGGACGACTTCCGCTTCGTCGTCGATGTCCACCTGATGGGCGCGGTCAACTGCACCAAGGCGGTTTGGGACATCATGCGGGGCCAGAACTACGGCCGCATCGTCATGACCACCTCGTCGTCGGGCCTCTACGGCAACTTCGGCCAGGCGAACTATGGCGCGGCCAAGATGGCGCTGGTCGGGCTGATGCAGACCCTGGCCATCGAGGGCCAGAAGAACGACATCCGCGTCAACTGCCTGGCCCCCACCGCCCACACCCGCATGACCGAGGATCTGGGCGCGGCGCTTCCGCTGGAGGCCTTGGCCCCGGCCCTGGTCACGCCGGGACTTTTGTATCTGGTCAGCCAGGACGCCCCCAGCCGCGCCATCCTGGCCGCCGGCGCCGGCGGGTTCGAACGCGCCTATGTCACCCTGACGCAAGGCGCGTTCATCGCGGGCGACGACGCCCCCGAACAGGTCGCCGCCCGCTTCGACGCCATTTCGGACCGCACCGGCGAAATCGTCCCCGACATGGGCTCCGCCCAGGGCATGATCGAACTAACCAAGGCGCAGACGGCGCACGGTTCTTGAGGGCCTATCGCAGGTCTTAAGGGACCTATCGCGCATTCGCGCGACTTGAGCCGCTATGCATACGGCCTTGCGTTGACGCGGCGGCAGGCGCCTAACGTCGTCTCAGAGGAAACAACGGCCTCAAGCAGCGCGAATGCGCGATAGGCCAAGCTGAAGAGAGCATCCATGCGCGAAGCCGTCATCGTCTCAACCGCCCGCACGCCCATCGGCCGCGCCTATCGCGGCGCCTTCAACGACACCCAGGCTCAGCAGCTCGGCGCCCATGCGGTCAAACACGCGGTCGCCCGCGCCGGCGTCGATCCGGCCGAGATCGAGGACGTGATCATGGGCGCGGCGCTTCAGCAGGGTTCGACCGGGACCAATGTGGCCCGCCAGATCGCCCTGGCCGCCGGCCTGCCGTCCTCGGTCCCCGGCATGAGCCTGGATCGCCAGTGCGCGTCCGGCCTGATGGGCATCGCCACGGCGGCCAAGCAGGTGGTGTTCGACCAGCAGAAGATGGCGGTCGGCGGCGGCCTGGAAAGCATCTCCCTGGTGCAGAACCAGAACATGAACCTGTATCGAATGAAGGACGAGGCGCTGCTGAAGCTGTCGCCGCACATCTACATGTCGATGCTGGAGACGGCCGAGGTGGTGTCGCGCCGCTACGGGGTGTCGCGCGACCGACAGGACGAATACGCGCTGAAATCCCAGCAACGGACCGCCGCCGCCCAGGAGGCTGGCCGCTTCGACGCCGAGATCGCGCCCATGACCACGACCATGCTGGTCATGGACAAGGCCACCGGTCAGACGTCCTCAAAGGAAGTCACCCTGTCCAGGGACGAGGGCAACCGTCCCGACACCACGCTGGAGGGCCTTAAGGCGCTGAAGCCCGTGTTCGGCGGCGGCGAGGAAATCCAGCAGGGCGAGTTCGTCACGGCCGGCAACGCCTCTCAACTGTCCGACGGCGCCTCCGCCGCCGTGGTCATGGAGGCGGGCGAGGCGGTGAAGCGCAACCTGCAGCCGCTCGGCGCCTATCGCGGCATGGCCGTGGCGGGCTGCGAACCGGACGAAATGGGCATCGGGCCGGTCTACGCCGTGCCCAAGCTGCTGAAGCGCCACGGCCTGACGGTGGACGACATCGGCATCTGGGAGTTGAACGAGGCCTTCGCCGCCCAGGTCCTGTACTGCCAGGACCAGCTGGGCATCCCCGACGAACGGATGAACGTCTCGGGCGGCGCCATCTCCATCGGCCACCCCTATGGAATGTCCGGGGCCCGCATGACCGGCCACGTCCTGATCGAGGGCAAGCGCCGCGGCGCCAGATACGGCGTCGTCACCATGTGCATCGGCGGCGGCATGGGCGCGGCCGGGCTGTTCGAAATCTTCTGAGAACGCCCGAAAGCCGCGCCCACATGAAACGGAGCTTCGAAACGCCAGCGTTTCGAAGCGGCGCGGCCGGGCTGTTCGAAATCTTCTGAGAACGCCCGAAAGCCGCGCCCACAGAAAACAAGGCTTCGAAACGCCGGCGTTTCGAAGCGGCGCGGCCGGACTGTTCGAAATCTTCTGAGAACGCCCGAAAGCCGCGCCCACACTTTTTCAAGCCGTCATCCTAGGGCTTGTCCCTAGGATCCATACGCCCGGTCGTTGGGCAGGTCGCACCCTGCGGTCACACCGGGCGTATGGATCCTCGCCACAAGGGCGAGGATGACGAGCAGAAAGGCGGCGAAGGCAAAGGAAGGCGAAGCGAGACGCTCACACCTTCTCGCTGACCTTGATCGCAACCCGGCACCCCGCCTTGATCACGCCCGACAGCAGGCGATAGGCCGGGGCCTCGCGGCTGCCGTGTTCGACCGCGTGATCGTGGTGGGCCAGTTCCTCGTCGCGGAACTGTTTCAGCTCGGCGGCCAGTTCGGGGTCGCGCTCGCCGATCTCGGCGATCTGGTCGGCATAGTGTTTCTCGATCACGCTCTCGACCGCCTCGGTGCAGGCGTGGGCCGCCTTCTCGCCCATCAGGGCCGTGCCGGCGCCCAGGGCCGAGGCCACGATCCGCCACAGGGGCGTCATCGCCGTGGGCCGCACCCGGCGTTCGTTCAGCAGCCGGTCGAACCGCGCCAGATGCGCCGCCTCCTGATCCTGCATCTCCGACAGGTCGCGCACCATGTCGCCATGGGCCTTGCGCCCCTCGAACACCGCCTTCTGGGCGCGATAGATCAGAACGGCGGCGTATTCCCCGGCGTGATCGACGCGCAGGATTTCGTCCATCCGGGCCTTGTCGGCGCCGCGGCCGGGTCTGGGCAGGGGAATGGAGCCGCTCATCGCATCAGGCCTTTTCGATCCGGGGGGCGCGGGCGTCCTTGGGGCGTTTGGCGGCCAGCAGGCTGAAGACGGCCAGGACGGCGCTGATGACCGCGTTCCAGCCCGCCATCGACAGGCCTAGCCAGCTCCAGACCACGTCTCCGCAGCCGATCACCTGGATCGCCGGTCCCGTCCCCAGCGCCAGGGCCGCCAGACCGTCCATGTCGATGGGGCCGCCGGCCGACGAACAGGTCGCCGGCAGGGCCCACCATCTGTATTCGCCGCCCATGTGGAAGACAGCCGTGATCGCGCCGGTGGCGAAGATCGCCGCCAGCAGGAAGGCGGCGATGCGCGGCGTGCCGCGCCGTCCGCCGCTGAACAGGGTCCAGGCCGTGGCCAGCCCGCCCACCGCGACGGCGGCCCAATAGACCTCGCGCTGCTTCAGGCACAGATTGCACGGCTCCAGCCCGCCGAACCGTTCGAACGCATGGGCGGCGCCCAGCATGGCCAGCGACGCCGCCAGGGCGAAGGCGGTCCACCAACGGGTCAGAAGGCGATAGGCGTCTGTCATCGTGCTTCGCTCTTACCCCGCCCCGACCCGTCCGTCGACTTACAGAACCTTCAGCACGACGATCAGCGCGATCAGGGCGACCAGGCCCGCGCCGGTCCACAGGGCCAGCCGCTTCTCCACCTGGGCCAGCATGGCCGGACCCCAGGTCTTCAATATCCACGCCTCCAGGAAGAACCGCCCGCCCCGCGTCGCCACCGAGGCGGCGATGAAGACCGGGAAGCTGAACGCCGCCAGGCCCGAGGCGATCGTCACGAGCTTGTAGGGAATGGGCGTCAGCCCCTTGATCAATATGACCCACAGCCCCCACTGGTCGAACCACTGGCGGAACTGCGCCAGCCCGTCCGAATGGCCCAGCACCCGCATGATGGCCAGGCCCAGATCGGTCAGGAAATAGCCGATGGCGTAGCCCAGCACGCCGCCCAGCACCGAGGCGACGGTGCAGACGGCGGCGTAGAAATACGCCTTCTGCGGCCGCGCCAGGATCATCGGCGCCAGCATCACGTCCGGCGGAATGGGAAAGAACGAACTCTCGGCGAAGGAGACCACGGCCAGGGCCTTGGTCGCGTGCCGGCTGCGAGCCAGTTCGAACACGCGGTCATACAGTTTGCGAAGCATGGGGGCCGATAACACGCCGTGCGACACCGCGTCATCCGCTCGCGCCCCGATGCAAACCGTCGCTGGCCCGCTCTCATCACGTCCCTGTGGCCGCGTCTTGGCTCCGTCGTCATCCGCGACTAGGTTCCGCGCCAATCGGCGGCGCCTTCGGTTAAGACCGCCTCAAAATCCGTGCGGGAGACGCGCCATGAACGACATGACCCAGGCCCAGGTGGAAGAGCTCGACCAGGAAAACCCCCTCGGCGTCGACGGTTTCGAATTCGTCGAATTCACCGGCCCCGAGCCCGAGGCGATGATCGCGCGCCTGGAGACGATGGGCTTCACCCAGACCCATGTGCATCCCAGGACCGACGTGGTGCGCCTGAAGCAGGGCGACATCAGCTTCCTGGTGCACCGGACGCCCAAGGGACAGGCCGCCGACTTCGCCCGCGATCACGGCCCCTCGGCCAACGGCATGGCCTTCCGCACCACCGACGCCAAGGCCGCCTACGAGGGCGCGGTCGAACGCGGCGCCAGGCCGGCCCAGGGCGTCGACGGCGGGGCCCTAGGAAGCGGAGAATGGGGGGACGATTACCCCTATATTCTGGAAGGTATCGGCGGCAGCCTGCTCTATGTCATCGACCAGTACGGCGACGCCGGTTCGCTATACGACGCCTGGGACGAGATCGAGGGCTGGGAAGAGGCCGAGCGCAGGAACAACGTCGGGCTGGAGGTGCTGGACCACCTGACCCACAACGTCCGTCGCGGCCAGATGCGCACCTGGTCCGGCTTCTACGGCTCGGTGTTCAACTTCGAGGAACAAAAGTATTTCGACATCAAGGGCAAGGCGACGGGCCTGTTCTCCCAGGCCATGATCGCGCCCGACCGCGCCATCCGCATCCCGCTGAACGAAAGCCAGGACGAGAACTCCCAGATCGAGGAGTTCATCCGCCGCTACAACGGCGAGGGCATCCAGCACATCGCCCTGACCACCGAAAACATCTTCGAGACGGTCGAGGCCATGCGCGAGCGCGGCGTCGAGTTCCAGGACACCGTCGAGACCTATTTCGAACTGATCGACAAACGCCTGCCGAACCACGGCGAGGATGTGGAGCGGATGCGCAGGAACCGCATCCTGATCGACGGCTCGGACGAGGACGGCCTGCTGCTGCAGATCTTCACCCAGGACGCCTTCGGCCCGATCTTCTTCGAGATCATCCAGAGGAAGGGCAACGAAGGCTTCGGCAACGGCAACTTCCAGGCCCTGTTCGACTCGATCGAGCTGGACCAGATCCGTCGCGGCGTCATCAAGGTCGACGCCTGA
>NZ_QFNM01000061.1 GCF_003248455.1 Brevundimonas sp. | reverse complement strand
CGTGATCGCCGCCGTCAGCGTCGTCTTGCCGTGGTCGACGTGACCGATCGTGCCGATGTTGCAGTGCGGCTTCGTCCGTTCGAACTTTTCCTTGGCCATTTTCTAGCTCCTAGGTCCCCGAACCGGGGTTCCTTCAGTTTGGGGTTAAGGGCGCCCGGCCATTGGCCGACCGGGCGCTATTTAGGTGCGCTTTTCCGAAAGGAAAAGCTTAGGCGTATTTCTTGATCACTTCGTCGGCGACGTGTTGCGGTACCGGCTCGTAGTGGTCGTATTGCATGGTGAACTGGGCCCGGCCCTGTGACATGCCGCGTTGGCCAGCGGCACGAAGGCGTTCACGACGGTGGCGTTGCCGCGCATGTCCTGACCCTGGATCATGCCGCGACGGCCGTTCAGGTCGCCGATGACCGAGCCGAGGTATTCCTCGGGGGTCACGACTTCCACCGCCATGATCGGCTCGAGCAGCTTGGGCGCGCCCTTCTCCTTCAGTTCGCGGAAGGCGGCGCGCGCCGCGATTTCGAACGCCAGCACGCTGGAGTCGACATCGTGGAACTTGCCGTCCGTCAGGGTCGCCTTGAAGTCGATCAGCGGGAAGCCGGCCAGCAGACCATTGTCCTTGGCCGAGTTCAGGCCCTTTTCGACGCCCGGGATGTATTCCTTGGGCACCGCGCCGCCGACGATCTGGTTCTCGAACACGAAGCCCGAGCCTGGCTCGCCGGGTTCGAAGGTGATCATGACGCGGGCGAACTGGCCCGTGCCGCCGGTCTGCTTCTTGTGGGTGTAGTCGATGTCGACCTTGCGGCCCAGCGATTCACGATAGGCAACCTGCGGCGCGCCGATGTTGGCCTCGACCTTGTAGGTGCGCTTCAGGATGTCGATCTTGATGTCCAGGTGCAGCTCGCCCATGCCCTTCAGGATGGTTTGGCCCGACTCGTGGTCGGTCGAGACGGTGAAGGAGGGATCTTCCGAAGCCAGCTTGGCCAGGGCGACGCCCAGCTTCTCCTGGTCGCCCTTGGTCTTGGGCTCGACCGAGATCTCGATCACCGGGGCTGGGAACTCCATCTTCTCCAGGATGACGGGCGACTTGATCGGGTCGCACAGGGTGTCCCCGGTGCGGGTTTCCTTCAGGCCGGCCAGGGCGACGATGTCGCCGGCGTAGGCTTCCTTGACGTCCTCGCGGTTGTTGGAGTGCATCTGCAGCATCCGGCCGACCCGCTCGCGCTTGTCGCGCGACGAGTTCAGCAGGCTCATGCCCGTCTCCATCTTGCCCGAATACAGGCGGCAGAAGGTCAGCGAACCGACGAAGGGATCGTCCATGATCTTGAACGCCAGGACCGACAGGGGTTCGTCGTCCGACGCCTTGCGCACGACCGGCTCTCCGGTCTTGAAGTCGATGCCAGGGGTCGGCGGGATGTCCAGCGGCGACGGCAGATAGTCGACCACGGCGTCCAGCAGCGTCTGCACGCCCTTGTTCTTGAAGGCCGAGCCGCACAGGATCGGATAGAAGGCGCCGGTCAGCACGGCCTTGCGGATGCACTTCTTGATGGTGGCTTCGTCGGGCTCGGCGCCTTCGAGGTAGGCTTCCATCGCCTCGTCGTCCAGCTCGACGGCGTTGTCGATCAGGTACTGGCGGGCTTCGTTGGCCTTGTCGACCAGGTCGGCGGGGATGTCTTCGTCATGGTAGGACGCGCCCAGGCCGTCGTTGTCCCAGACCACGGCCTTCATGCGGACCAGGTCCACCAGGCCCTTCAGCGAGCTTTCGGCGCCGATCGGGAATTGGATCGGCACGGCCTTGGCGCCCAGGCGGTCGCGGATCGATTCCACCGACTTGTCGAAGTCGGCGCCGATCTTGTCCATCTTGTTGACGAAGACGATGCGCGGCACCGAGTATTTGTCGGCCTGGCGCCAGACGGTTTCGGTCTGCGGTTCGACGCCGGCGTTGCCGTCCAGCACCGTCACGGCGCCGTCCAGCACGCGCAGCGAACGTTCGACTTCGATGGTGAAGTCCACGTGGCCGGGGGTGTCGATGATGTTCAGGCGCTTGTTCTGCCAGAAGGCGGTCGTCGCGGCCGAGGTGATGGTGATGCCCCGTTCCTGCTCCTGGTCCATCCAGTCCATGGTCGCGGCGCCGTCGTGGACTTCGCCGATCTTGTGGGATTTGCCGGTGTAATACAGGATCCGCTCGGTCGTCGTCGTCTTGCCCGCGTCGATATGGGCCATGATGCCGAAGTTGCGGTAGTCCTCGAGCTTGTGCGTACGAGCCATGAAAACGTGCCTTGGAGAAGTAGTGCAGGACGCGAAACGCGCCCTCGGGATGATCGTCGATGCGGCGGATAAGCGAGCGCGGGCGATTTAGCTCAAACCGCCCGCGCCGGAAACCCTTAGATAGTCAGTGCGGATGACGCTTTGAAGGCGTTACCAGCGATAGTGGCTGAAGGCGCGGTTGGCTTCGGCCATCTTGTGGGTGTCTTCGCGCTTCTTGACCGCGGTGCCGCGGTTGTTGGAGGCGTCCAGCAGTTCGGCGGCCAGCTTTTCCGTCATGGTGTTCTCGCCACGCTTGCGCGCGGCGTTGACCAGCCAGCGGATGGCCAGGGCGCGGCGGCGGTCCGGGCGGACTTCGACGGGCACCTGATAGGTGGCGCCGCCGACGCGGCGCGAGCGGACTTCGACCGACGGGGCGACGTTGTCCAGGGCGGCGTGGAAGGTGGCGACCGGCTCCTGGTCCTTCTTCTTGTCGGCCAGGATGTCGAAGGCGCCGTACACGATGTTTTCGGCGACGGCCTTCTTACCTTCGTACATGACGTAGTTCATGAACTTGGTGACGACCAGGTCCCCGAACTTGGGATCCGGCAGAACTTCACGTTTCTGGGCGCGGTGACGACGCGACATGGGTTATTCCTTGCAGTGCCCGGCGCTCGCCGGGAATATCTCGAAAAGGCGTCCGGGCGCGACGGCCCGAAAGCGAATGGCTTACTTCGGACGCTTGGCGCCGTAGTGCGAACGACGCTGCTTGCGGTCCTTGACGCCTTGGGTGTCCAGAACGCCGCGCAGGATGTGGTAGCGGACGCCGGGCAAGTCCTTCACGCGGCCGCCGCGGATCAGAACGACCGAGTGCTCCTGCAGGTTGTGGCCTTCGCCGGGGATGTAGCACACGGCTTCGTAGCCGTTCTTGGCCAGACGGACCTTGGCGACCTTACGCAGAGCCGAGTTCGGCTTCTTCGGGGTCGTGGTGTAGACGCGGGTGCAGACGCCGCGACGCTGAGGCGAACCCTCCAGGGCCGGCACCTTGTTGCGGGTGGGCTTGGGCTTGCGCGGCTTGCGGATCAGCTGGTTGATCGTAGGCATTCGAAACTTGTCTCGACTTCTGATGGAGGCGTGTGTCTTTCGACCGAAGCGCCTCTCGCCTTCTTGTGAACGGGGGACCATCCCCTCGCCCGGGTGTCATCGAGACTGAGGACGTGCCCCAAACAGCCCCCGGTCCGCTCCGGCGGACCGGAACACGAAAACACAAAGGGCCGGAACGCGCGCTTCGGGCGTTCCGGCGGCGCACAGGCCGTCCGTTCGATTGTCACGTTCTCGGCGACCGGCGAACCGGCCACGCCTCGAAAGTGCGCGGCTTCTACGCGCGTTGGGGCGTTAGGTCAAGAAGCGCGTTAACACCTGCCCTTTCCCTCCCCGCCATCCGATTGCGGTCCCCAATAGAACTCTAATCGGCCTGAAACCCGCCACGCTTCCCGTTCAGCTTGATCGTGCAACCAACCGGGGATGGTGAATGGCGAGGCTGACCAAGACAGGGGCGCTCACGCTTTCGCTCGCTTTGAACGCCGGCCTGCTGGCGCTGATGTCCCTGGAGGAACGACGACCGACTCAGCGTCGAATTCCAACGTCGGGGCCTGTCTATATCGACATGGAGCCGGTCGTCGTCAGCGCATCGACACCATTCGTGACGTCGTCCAAAGCAGGTGTCGAGGACAGGATTCAGAACGACAGGCCTAGGGCCGATCCAGCGTCGCCCCGTCGTATCGAAGGAATCGCGGCGGCATCCCCCAACGGCGCCCGGTCCGATCCGCCGCCCTCTCCCGCCTATGACCCGCAATGGACGGTTCGCCGCCAATCGTCAGTAGGCACGACTTGGCCTCGGGAAAGCCCGGATCGGACCGATGTGCCGGTTTGCGCTCACCCGGACAGAATGCCGTTAGACGGCGGCGTGGTCTGCGATGCGCCGGCCGTCCTGGAAGCGGGCCCTTGGGCGCCGCTGATTCGCACGGGCGACGCCCGTACTGCGGCTTTCGAAAAGGAGGCCGCCGTCAAGAAACGCTGGCGGGACTACCGCGAAGGCGATGGCCCCTATCCTGGTCTTCGGTCGCTGCTGGGCATGAACTGACGATGTCGCCGTTCCTGACGTCGTCGCACGACATAGGTTTGAGCCGAGGGACGGCGCGATGAGTGCGGCGGCGCTCGGACGGATAGGGAAACCGCGCTTGGATTGGCGCAGGGCCGGTTTTGCAGCGGCCGCTATCGGCCTCAATGCCGGAGCCGTCGCACTTTTGTCCGTAACCGACCCTGATCCACGACGGCCGTCGCTGCACGCCCCGCCGATGATCGTCTATCTCGACGAGATTTGGCCCACCCTGGCTCGCGCATCGAAACGACCGAATGGTCACACGCAGGGCGAGCCCCCTGGGGCGCGACGCGAGAAGCCGAACACGCCGCCGCACGGTTCGGACAGGGACCTAGCATCGGAGCAGCATCCTCAGATCGCCGCGCGCGAAGACGAAGGCATAGACCCCGGATGGCGCGTCAACACAGCCGCGCCCCGTCCAAACGCGCTCACCCCCTCATGCGATGCGCCGCATCGGTTGTCATTCGACGCGCGACGCGCCTGCGAGGATCGCTGGGTCGAGGCCACGAACACCGCCGTCATCGCGGGAACGGGCGACGCCCAGCGCGACGCCGCCTTCGCCCGCCAGGGCGCGCGCCGTCTGGCGGCCTGGGAAAATCAGCGGGCCGCGCCTACGGACGCCGACGAACCCTGCCTGCAACTCGGCCCTATCGCCGAATGTGGCGGCGCCAACATATCGGTCGAGCTATTCTCTTCGCGGGACGGCCTTTTGCCCAACCTCAGAAAGCGTCGCCAATGACCGTCTTGTCAGCGCACCCTCCGCTCGCTCGGCCTCGATTGCGGCGGCCGGATTTGCGCAAGATCGGATTGGCGGCGGCTTCGGTGGCGATCAACGTCGGCCTGATCGCGGTGCTGTCCTTCACCGCCCTGGGGATCGACGGGCCGTCGCGCGCGCCCGATCAGCCGATCCTCTATGTCGACATCGCGCCGCGCCCGCTCTTGCCCGACGAGCGGCCGCGTGTCCCGGTCCAGTCCTCCACCGAGGTCACGGCCGCGACGCCCGCCCCGGATGCGCGCCAGACCCGGTCGCGCTGGGCGACCCAGCCGACGCCGCAGTTGGACGCCCGCCCCGCCCCCTTGCGCCCCAGGCTCGCCGCGCCGGCGCCTCAGGGCGTGCAGACGCCAGACGATCCGTGGCGGGTCGATCCGAACAGCCGGACGAACGCCATGGCCCGCACCCTGCGCCAGGGACTGATCGGCTGTTCAACCTCGGATCAGCTGAACGCCGCCGAGCGCGCCCATTGCCGCGAGGACGCCATGCGGCGCGGCCAGAACGCCGCCCCCATCGCCGGCTCGGGCGACCCGGAACGCGACGCCGCCTTCGCTCGCCAAGGCGCGCGGCGCCTGGCGGAGTGGGAGGCGCGGCGCCGCCCCTTGTCCGGCGGCGTGGGCGTGGTCGGTCCCGCCGACTGTCCCGGTTCGAACTTCGGCACGGGCTGCGCCGGCGCTCAGTTGAACCCGTCTCTGGCGCCGGATTCCAGCCGCAATGTCCAGACACGGCGCGACGGACATCGGGCGGGCGGCGCGCCCATCACGCCGGGCGCATCGGCGCCGATCGAGCAGTGGAAGGACTAGGTTCAAACGACATTTGATCTGTCGCCGTCATTCCGGGGCGTCCGCAGGACGAACCCGGAACCCAGGAGGCGTGGATCCAGCGCCGAATTTACCCAGCAAAACGAAGCGGTCCTGGGTTCCGTGTTCTTCGCTCCGCTCAGCTCCGGAATGACGAGAAGGGTGTCAGCCCCCGAAAAGAAAAAAGGGCGGCGCCGTCTCCGGCGCCGCCCTCTGTCGTCGTTCCGAACCCGGAGAGATCAGCCTTCGCTGCTCTCCAGCTCCAGTTGCAGATCGGCCGGCAGCGGCTCGATCGCGTCTTCGCGAGCCTGGGTCAGTTCCGCGTCGCGCTCGTTGGCGATCTTCTGCAGCGAGCGCAGATAGGCGCCCGTGCCCGCCGGGGTGGACCGAGGCCTCGGTCAGGACGCGCGTGGTTTCCTGGAAGGACGCCGCCGAGATGAAGCTGCGGGTCTGCAGCGACGCCTTGGTGATGCCCAGCAGGACCGGCTGGGTGGTGGCGATGCGGCCGCCGCGCTTCTCGACCTTGGCGTTTTCCAGGGCCGCTTCGGCGACTTCGACGGTGTCGCCGCGGATCAGGGTGGTTTCACCCGCATCCAGGACTTCCACCTTCTGCAGCATCTGACGCACGATGACTTCGATGTGCTTGTCGTTGATCGGCACGCCTTGCAGGCGATAGACCTCCTGCACCTCGTTCACCAGATATTCGGCCAGCGCCTCGACGCCCTGGATCCGCAGCAGGTCGTGCGGATCGGGGTTGCCGTCGATGATGTAGTCGCCCTTCTGGATCAGGTCGCCGTCGTGGACGGAGATGTGCTTGCCCTTGGGGATCAGGAACTCGACGGGTTCGCCCTGGACGCCGTCGGCGTTGGGTTCCGGCGTGATCTTGATGCGACGCTTGTTCTTGTAGTCGCGGCCGAATTCGACCCGGCCGTCCATCTCTGCGATGACGGCGCAGTCCTTCGGACGACGCGCTTCGAACAGTTCGGCGACGCGCGGCAGACCGCCGGTGATGTCGCGGGTCTTGGCGCCTTCGGTCGGGACGCGGGCGATGATCTCGCCCGGCTTGACCTCGTCGCCGTTCGCCACGGACAGAACCGCGCCGACGGGCAGCAGATAGCGGGCGTCCGAACCGGACGACAGCTTGGCGTAGGCGTCGCCCAGGGTGACGCCCATGGCCGGACGCAGGTCCGAGCCGCGCGGGCTGGCGCGCCAGTCGGAGACCACGCGCTGGGCGATGCCCGTCGCCTCGTCGGTCTCTTCCTTGACGGACAGGCCCTCGACCAGGTCCTCGAACCGCACCACGCCGCCGACTTCCGTCAGGATCGGGGTGGTGTAGGGGTCCCACTCGGCCAGACGTTGGCCGCGCTTGACCTCGCCGCCGTCCTTGACGCGGATGCGCGCGCCGTAAGGCGCCTTGTGCGTCTCGCGGTCCTTGCCGTCCACGACCACGGTCACGGTGACGTTGCGGCTCATGGCCACCAGGTCGCCGTGGGCCGCGACGACGGTCGGTCCGACCACCTTGGCCACGCCGGCGTTGGTCGCCTCCATGAAGGACAGCTGGGTGCCCGGCTCGCCGATCGACTGGGCGGCGATGACGCCGACCGCTTCGCCGATGTTGACGTTGGTGCCGCGCGCCAGGTCACGGCCGTAGCAGTGGGCGCAGATGCCGGCCTCGGCTTCGCAGGTCAGGGCCGAACGCACCTTGACCGACTGGACCCCGGCGGCCTCCACGGCCTCGATGACTTCCTCGACCAGATAGGTGTCGGCGGGGAACAGGACGGTGTCCGTGCCCGGCTCCTTGATGTCCTCGGCCGCGTAACGGCCCAGGATGCGTTGCCCCAGCGAGACCAGGACGTCGCCGCCCTCCATCACTGCACGCAGGGTGATGCCGCGCGTCGAGCCGCAGTCCTGCTCGGTGACGATGGAGTCCTGCGCCACGTCCACCAGACGGCGGGTCAGATAACCCGAGTTGGCGGTCTTCAGCGCGGTGTCGGCCAGACCCTTGCGGGCGCCGTGGGTGGAGTTGAAGTATTCGAGGACGGTCAGGCCTTCCTTGAAGTTCGAGGTGATCGGCGTCTCGATGATTTCGCCGGAAGGCTTGGCCATCAGGCCGCGCATCCCGCCCAGCTGCTTCATCTGCGCCTGCGAACCGCGGGCGCCCGAGTTGGCCATCATGAAGACCGAGTTGATGTCGGGATTCTCGCCCTCGATCAGCACGCGCGGCTGCGCGATCTCGCCCATCATGGCGTCGGCGATCCGGTCCGTGGCCTTGGCCCAGGCGTCGACGACCTTGTTGTACTTCTCGCCGCGCGTGATCAGGCCGTCGGCGTACTGCTGTTCGTACTCCTCGACCTGGGTGCGGGTTTCGGCGACCAGTTCGGCCTTCTTGGCGGGAATGACGATGTCGTCCTTGCCGAACGAGATGCCCGCCTTGGCCGCCTCGCGGAAGCCCAGGCCCATCATCTGGTCGGCGAAGATGACCGTCGCCTTCTGGCCGCAGTGGCGATAGACCACGTCGATCAGGTTGCCGATCTCCTTCTTGGTCAGGTTCTTCTCGAGCAGGCGATAACCGACGTTCGGATTGCGCGGCAGCAGGGCCGCCAGCTTCATCCGGCCCGGCGTCGTGTCGATGACCTTCGTCACCTCCTTGCCTTCGGCGTCCTGCTCGGTCCAGCGCGCCTTGATGCGCGTGTGCAGGGTCACGACCTTGGCGTCCAGCGCGGCGTCGATCTCGCCGATGTTGGCGAACAGCTTGCCTTCACCCGGCTCGCCGTCCTTGACCAGCGACAGATAGTACAGGCCCAGGACGATGTCCTGCGACGGCACGATGATCGGCTTGCCGTTGGCGGGCGACAGGATGTTGTTCGTCGACATCATCAGCACGCGCGCT
>NZ_QFNM01000025.1 GCF_003248455.1 Brevundimonas sp. | reverse complement strand
CTCGCCGACTTCATGCCAGCATACACCTTCGCCCGTCGCCTCAAGACACTCAGCGGCCTCACCCCTTACGAATACATCGCAAAAATCTGGACTTCAGAGTCAGACCGATTCATCCTCAACCCTATTAACCAGATGCCGAGACTGAACACCTAGAACTCAGCGACGCCGATGGCCTTCATCAAGGCGTCGCGGATGGCCGATTCGGTGAACGGCTTCTGGACGGTGGGCAGGCCGCGCCATTCGTCGGGCAGACCGCCCTCGCCATAGCCGGTGGAGAAGACGAAGGGCACGCCGCGCGCCCTCAGCGCCTCGGCGACGGGAAAGACCTGCTGGCCCGAGACGTTCACATCCAGCAGGGCCGCGTCCAGGCTTTCGGCGTCGCGCGCCAGGGCCAGGCCCTCTTCGATACTGGAGGCGGGGCCGACAGGCACGCAGTCCATGTCTTCCAGAATGGTCTCGATCAGCATGGCGACGAGCGATTCGTCCTCCACGATCAGGACGCGGCGGCCGGTCAGGGGCTGGGTCATCGTGCGGCTGTCCTGTCGAGCGGAACCGTCAGTTCCGCGATCAATCCTTCAGGGGCGTAGACCAGATCGATCTCGCCCGCCAGATCGTGACGAATGTTTCGTTCAATCAAACGGCTACCGAAGCCTCTTCTGTCCGGCGCCGTAACTTTCGGCCCTCCGATTTCGCGCCAAGTCAGCCGCAGCTTGGGCGCGCGCTGGTCGGCCAGGGCCCAGTCGATCAGGACCCGGCCCTCCGGCGTATGCAAGGCGCCGTATTTGGCGGCGTTGGTCGCCATTTCGTGGAAGATCATGCCCAGCGACAGGACGGTCGCCGGCGCCAGCGAGACGGGCGGCCCCACCAGGCTGACCCGCGTCTGGCCATAGGCTTCGGTCTCATGTTCCAGGATGGCGCGCAGATCCGCGCCTTCCCAATGGCTCTGGGTCAGCAGATTGTGGGTGTGCGACAGGGACATGATCCGCGACTGGAACGTCTCGGCGAAGCCGGCGGGGTCGGTGTTGGATCGGGCGGTCTGGACGGCGATCGACTGCACCGTGGCCAGGGTGTTCTTCACCCGATGGTTCAGTTCGTCGATCATCAGCTTCTGACGCTGGGCCGCGAGCACGTTTTCGGTGATGTCGTGCCCCTGGACGAAGATGCCCACGACGACGCCGGCCGCGTCCCGAATCGGCTGGTAGATGAAGTTCAGATAGACGGTCTCCGTCGGCTCGTTGGGGGTGCGCTGGAGGTGGGCGACGCTTTCACGCCCTTCATAGGGTTCGCCGGTGGCGAAAACACCGTCGAGAAGGTCATAGAAACCCTGGCCTTCCAGTTCCGGCAAGGCCTCGCGTATGGTTTTACCCGCGATGTCGCGATGGCCGATCAACTGGCTGTAAGCGTCGTTGTGCATCTGGAAGCGATGGTCTCGCCCAGAGAGAATGGCGACGAAACCCGGCGCCTGCATGAACATCTCGACCAGGCGGTTGCGTTCGGTCTCCAGGCGGCGGTTGTCCTCCTGCACGGATCGCGCCCGGTGCAGGACAGAGCCGCCGACGATGGCGTCAAGCGCGGTGGTCGGCTCTTCGGGGCGAATGGTCGGGGACAGGTCGGTGACGTCGGTGGTGTGCTGAAGCAGGAATTCGACCTCGCCGGTCGCGTTCAGCAGGGGGGTGTGCGTGGCGCTCCAGACGCGGTCGACGAACCCCTGAGCGCCGTCCGCCATTGTCCTCTCGACCGAGAACCGCACGACGGCCAGATGGTCGCGCTGGCGGGTGTCGCGGGCCTTCTCCAGGGATGCGCGCACCTGGCGGACGTTCTCTGGCGCGTCGGAACCGGGACCGGAATCGAAGGCGGCGAACAGGGACCGTCCGACGATGTCTTCGCGCCGCCCGCCCGTCACGTCCTCATAGGCGCGATTGACCGCTATGATGCGAAGATCCGGCGTGAGCAGCACATAGGGGTTCGGCGAACCTTCGAACGCGGCGGCGACGGCCGCGGTCTCGGCTGCGACCGGACGTTCTGATGTCTTTGGATCGTTCAACGCCTACCCCGCTAGCTTGGCCACAACGCATGATCCTGAAAACGGTTCTCCCGCAAGATGTCGCCGAGTGTGATCACAAGATCATTGGCGTGTCGGCAGGATTTGCTAATCAGCGAGGATGACAATCGCCGGCGTCTTCGCCACCCTCTCGCTCATGATGGCGCCCGCAGCCGAACAGCCCACCGTCCGCATTTCGCAGGGCGTCCTGACCGGACGCGCCGACGCCGACGTGGCCGCGTTCAAGAACATTCCCTACGCCGCCGCGCCGACGGCGGATCGACGCTGGCGCCCGCCCGATCCCGCGCCGACCTGGCATGGCGAGCGCGACGCCGGAACCTACGGACCGATCTGCATCCAGGCGCCGCCCAGCGGCGATCCCGGCGTGGGCCCCTTGCCGATGAGCGAGGACTGCCTGAACCTGAACGTCTGGCGGCCGACGGAAACACTGGAGCCCGCGCCGGTCATGGTCTGGATCCACGGCGGGGGTCTGGTGAACGGGTCCGGCACGGCGCCGTTGTACGACGGCTCGGCCCTGGCCCGGCGCGGCATGGTGGTGGTCACGCTGAACTATCGCCTGGGGCGGCTGGGCTTCTTCGACCATCCCGCCCTGGCCGCCGAGCGGCCGGCGGGCGAACCGGCCGGCAACTATGGACTGATGGATGTCGTCGCCGCCCTGAAATGGGTGCGCGCCAACATCGCGGCCTTTGGCGGCGATCCCGAGAACGTCACCGTCTTCGGCGAATCGGCGGGCGGGGCCATGGTCACGCGCCTGATGATCGCGCCGCCCGCGCGCGGCCTGTTCGACCGGGCGGTGGTCCAGTCGGGCCTGGGGCGCGAGTTGCAGACCCCGTTGGATCGCAAGGGGCCGCGCGGATCGCCGTCGGCGCGCGAACGGGGCGAGGTCTGGGCTCACGCGGCGGGGCTCCGCACGGCGGCGGACCTGCGCGCCGCCCCGGCCGAGATGTTTCTGACGCCGCCGCCGGTGTTCGCCAACGGCGACCTGACCCTGATCGACGGGCATATCGCGCCGTCGACCGTCGAGGCGGCGTTCAAGGCAGGGCGTCAGGCGCCCGTGCCCTTCATCATCGGCTCCAACAGCGCCGAATTCTGGTGGATGCGGCCGACGGACCGCAACGGCTATGGCGAGATCGACGACGACATGACCTGGCTGGAGCGGGCCGACGCGGTCCAGGCCTATGGCGGGCAGGAGGCTTTCGACAGGCTGGCGATCACCGACCTGGTGTTTTCCGAGCCGGCGCGAATGCTGGCGCGCCTGCACGCCAGGGCCGGTCATCCGGCCTGGCTCTATCGGTTCGACATCTCCTCGCCCCAGAACCCCGAGCCGCACGGCGGGGCCACCCATGCGATCGAGCGGCCCTATGTGTTCGGTACGCTGAACACCCTGCCGTATCCGGTGGAGGATCGGGATCGCAGGGCGTCGGACGTCATGATGGGATATTGGACCGCCTTCGCGCGCTCGGGCGATCCCAACGGCGTCGGTCGGCCGGAATGGCCGATGGCCGGCGCGGAGGACATCCGGCTGATGAACTTCGGCAATGCGGGGCCGGCAGCGACGCCCGTGCCGTTCGGCGCGCGGCTGGACCTGCTGGAGCGATTTCGAGAGCGGCCGCGACCATAAGGAATCAGCCGGCCGAGGTCGCCGACGACTGCTTCTCCTTCAGCGTGACCAGTTCCTCGGCCATGGTGGGGTGGACGGCGCAGGTGGCGTCCCACTGGGCCTTGGTCAGGCCTGCCTTCACGGCGATGGCGGCCAACTGGATCATTTCGGGGCTGTCGGGGCCGACGATGTGGACGCCCACGACGCGCTGGGTGTCGGCGTCGACCACCAGCTTCATCAGCACCCGCTCGTCGGAGCCGGTGAAGGCGTATTTCATCGGCCGGAAGCGGGTCACATAGACGTCCACGCCCTTCGCGCAGGAACGGCGCGCATCGGCCTCGCTCAGGCCCACCACCCCGACCGGAGGCTGGCTGAAGACGGCGGTGGCGACGGCCTCGTAGTCGAAATGCTGGGGGTTGTCGCGGAAGACCGTCTGGTGGAAGGCGACCGCCTCGCGAATGGCGACGGGGGTCAGGTTCATCCGGTCGGTCACGTCGCCTATGGCCCAGATGTTTTCGGTCGTGGTCCTGGAATAGGGATCGACCTTGATCGCGCCCTCGTCGTTCAACTCCACGCCGGCCGCCTCCAGGCCCAGCTCCTTGACGTGGGGGATGCGGCCGGTGGCGAACATGACCACGTCCGTTTCCAGCTTCATGCCGTTTTCGAGATGGTTGACCAGGCCGGTCGCCGTCTTCTCGATCCTCTCGTGCTGGCAGCCCAACACGACCTTGATTCCCCGCTTCTCGATCTCGCCCGCCAGGTGCGCCCGCACGTCGTCGTCGAAGCCCCGAAGGATGTTGGGACCGCGATAGATCAGGGTGGTCTCGACACCCAGGCCGGCGAAGATGCCCGCGAACTCCACCGCGATATAGCCGCCGCCCGCGATCAGGATGCGTTTGGGCAGTTCGGGCAGGTGGAAAGCCTCCTCGGAGGTGATGGCGTGTTCGATGCCCGGCAGATCCTCGGGCTTCCACGGCCGGCCGCCGGTGGCGATCAGGATCTTCTCGGCGGTGAGGGAGCGGTTCTTGCCGACCATCTCGACCGTGTGGGCGTCCTTCAGCACCGCGCGGCCGTGGATCAGGTCGACCCCCGCCTTGCCCAGATTGGCGGCGTAGATGCCCGACAGGCGCGCGATCTCGACATCCTTGGCCTCCAGGAAGGTCGGCCAGTCGAATCGGGCGTTGTCGAAGGACCAGCCATAGCCCTCGGCGATCTCGAGCGCATGACTGACCTCGGAGGCCATGACCATGAACTTCTTGGGCACGCAGCCGCGGACGACGCAGGTCCCGCCGACCCGATACTCCTCGGCGACCGCGACGCGCTTGCCGTCCAGCGCCGTCAGACGCGCCGCCCGCACACCGCCCGAACCGGCGCCGATGACGAAGAGGTCGTAGTCATAGTCGGCCAAGGCGCAAGCTCCGTTTACCAGCAGCCTCGGCATTTAAGCCGCGCCATGCGAAATCCAAGTCCGCCCGCCGAACATCCGATGCTTACGGCGCGCCAATGCAAGCCGCGCGACCGCGCGGAAGCCTCAATCCGACCCGGCCCTGTGGGTTTTCCAGTCGAACAGTTCCTCCAGCACCTGGACCGCCTGGCCGCGTTCGGACGCCAGGTCGGGATCGCGGTTCAGGATCAGGCGGGCGTCGTCGGCGGCCGCCAGCATCAAGGCGCGGTGGCGGATCGGGTCGGCGAAGCGATAGGCGGGCAATCCGCTCTGTTTCAGGCCCAGCGGGTCGCCGCCGCCCCGCAGGCGGAAATCCTCCTCGGCGATGACGAAGCCGTCCTCGGTGCGGCGCAGGGTCTCCAGCCTTTCCTTGGCCGTCTCGCCCAGCCTGGGACCCTGGGCGCCGTCCTGACCGCCGTAGAGCAGGATGCAGGAACTGGCCTTCGATCCGCGCCCGACGCGTCCACGAAGTTGGTGCAATTGGGCCAGGCCGAAGCGGTCGGCGTGTTCGATGACCATGATCGAGGCGTTGGGCACATCGACCCCGACCTCGACGACCGTGGTGGCGACCAGGACCGGCAGACGGCCGTCGGCGAAATCGGCCATGACGGCCTCGCGTTCGGCGCCGGGCGTCCGGCCGTGGGCCAAACCGACCTCGACGCCCAGCAGGCGGCGAAGATCGTCGGCGCGATCGACGGCGGCGGCCAGGTCGATGGCCTCGGATTCCTCGACCAGGGGGCAGATCCAATAGGCCTGGGCGCCGCTTTCGACGGCGGTCTTCAGGCGCGCGGCGACTTCTCCGATCCGGGCCAGGGGCAGGACGGCGGTCGTGACGGGCGTGCGGCCGGGCGGTTTCTCGGTCAGGCGGCTGACCTCCAGTTCGCCGTACTGGGTCAGTTCCAGGGTGCGGGGGATGGGGGTGGCCGACATGGTCAGCAGGTGGACCGCGCCGATACGCGGGTCGCCCTTGGCCTGGAGCCTTTGGCGCTCGTTGACGCCGAACCGATGCTGTTCGTCGATGACGGCCAGGGCCAGCCGGTCGAAGCGGACGGCGTCCTGGAACAGGGCATGGGTGCCGACGGCGATCTGGGCCTGACCCGAGGCCAGGGCCGCCAGCTTCTCACGCCTCTGGCCGTTCGTGTCGCGGCCGGTCAGAAGCACCGAGGTCACACCTGCGGTCTCCAGCAGCGGACCCAGTTTCTCGAAATGTTGGCGCGCCAGGATTTCGGTCGGGGCCATCAGGGCGGACTGAAGACCGCTGGCTGCGGCGTCGGCCAGGGCCAAGGCGGCCACGGCGGTCTTGCCCGAGCCCACGTCGCCCTGAAGCAGACGGCCCATCTGCCTGCCCGAGGCGAGGTCGCGGCGGATTTCGGCGACGGCCTGGGCCTGGGCGTTGGTCAGCTTGAAGGGCAGGGCCTCGAGCAAACGCTCGGACGCCGCGCCGGGCGCGATGACGGGCGCGGGCTTGATTTCGCGCGCCCGGCGGCGGCGCGCCAGGGCCAGCTGGTGGGCCAGGAACTCGTCATAGGCCAGACGCTGGCGCACGGGGGCGTCGGGCGACAGGTCGGCCTCGTTCGTCGGGGCGTGCAGGGCGTCCAGCGCCGCGCGCCAGGCCGGCCAGCCCTGTTTCCTGATCCAGGCGGCGTCCTGCCATTCGGCCAGTTCGGGGGCGGCGGCCAGGGCCGTCTGGACCAGCTTTCGCAATTGGCGCGAGGTCAGGCCCTGCGTGGCCGGATAGACGGGTTCCGAGATGGGAATATCGGCCGCCCTGTCCACCGTGACGACGTCGGGATGGACGATCTGGACTTCGCCGCTGAAACGTTCGACCTTGCCCGACACCAACCGGGTCTCGCCGCGCGGCAGAAGCCGGTCGATATGCTGGGGCGAGCCGCCGAACCAGACCAGATGGACGAAGCCCGTGGGGTCCGCAGCCCTGACTTTCAGCGGCGCGCCCGGGCGGCTGGGAACGAACATCCGGTCGATGACGACTTCGAATATGCCGACCGCACCGTCCACGGCGTCGGCGGCCTGCATCGGACGACGGACGATGACGCCCGACGGCGACAGGAACGCCAGATCGCGCACCAGCGGCCCGGCGACCTTCTGCACCAGGGGCAGGGCGCGCGGACCCACGCCCTTCAGGGTCGAGACCTCGGCGAACAGGGGAAAGAGAATCTGCGGACGCATCGCCGTGAACATAGCGTGACCATGACGGGTGGCGAAGTCCGTTCAGGAACGCTATCTGACCCGACCTGTTTTAAAGTCTGGACCGGGCAAGGATCCTTGTGGCCGAAATCGACGCGCGTCTCGAAAGCGAAATGACCCCGGACCGCAAGCTGCGGCTGGGACGAATCCAGTTCCGGTCCTGGCGGCGGGGCTTCCGCGAGGCCGACATGGTGCTGGGGCCGTTTTCGGACCAGGTGGCGCCGACCCTGACGGATGCGGAGCTGGACGTGTTCGAGCGGCTGATCGAGGAAGAGGACCAGTGGCTCTATGGCTGGATCATCGAGCGCGACCTAACGCCGCCCGAGTTCGAGACGCCCGTCATGGCCAAGGTTCGAGCCTTCATGCGCGCGCATGTCGCGGCCGAAGTCAGCAAGGGCATCGGTTGATGGATCAGCAGGTGACGCGGACCGACGCCGATCTGGGCGGCGCGCCGGAGGGGCTGGACGCCCTGATCATCGCCGAGCGGTTGAAGGCCGCAGGCGGCGCAGCCCTGTTCGTCGCGCGGGACTATCAGCGGTCTGGGGCGTTCGTTCAGGCGTTTCAGTTCTTCTCGCAAAATATTGAAGTGTTGGAATATCCGGCGTGGGATTGTCTGCCCTATGACCGGCTGAGCCCAACAGCGGGGATCGCGGCGCAGCGGATGGCGACCCTGACGCGGCTGGCGCAGCGCAAGCCGGATGACGCCCCGGTGCTGGTGGTCATGACCATTTCCGCGGCTATGCAGCGGACGCCGCCCAGGGCCGTGACCCTGCAGGCCGGGTTCGAGACGAAGGTCGGGCGCGATCTCGATATCCAGGCGCTGGAAAGGTATTTCGCCGCCAACGGCTATGTCCGCGCCTCGACCGTGTCGGAGCGGGGCGAGTTCGCGGTGCGCGGCGGGGTGGTGGACGTCTTTCCGCCGGGCTTCGCCGAGCCGGTGCGTCTGGACATGTTCGGCTCCGAACTGGAATCGATCCGCACTTTCGACCCGGAGACCCAGAGGTCGACCGGCCAGATGACGTCGGTCTCGCTGGCGCCGGTGTCCGAGGCGCTGTTGGACGCCGCCGCCATTTCGCGCTTCCGCACGGGCTATCTGAAGCTGTTCGGCGCGCCGGGCGACGATCCGCTGTATGCGACGATCAGCGAGGGCGCGCGGCGTCAGGGCATGGAGCAGTGGCTGCCGCTGTTCTACGAGGCGCTGGACACGCTGTTCGACTATTTGCCGGACCAGGCGCAGGTCTTTCTGGACAATCAGGCCGAGACCGCGCGGGGCGAGCGCTGGGATCTGATCGCCGACGCCTATGAGGCGCGGGCCGAGGCGGCCAAGGCGAAAGGCGGCGCGGCGACCAATCGGGCTCTGCCGCCGAAGCAGTTGTATATGGACGCGGGCGACTGGAACCAGGCGCTGGCGGGTCGCGCGGTGCGGCGGTTCACGCCCTTTTCGGGCGCCGGCGAAGACGCCGGCGGGCGGCTGGGCCGGACGTTTGCGGCTGAGCGGTCGCAGGACAGCGTCAACCTGTTCCAGGCGGTCGCGGACCATGCGCAGGCGTTGAAGGCCGACGGGCGTCGGGTGCTGTTCGCGTCCTGGACCGAAGGCTCGTCCGAGCGGCTGGCGACCATGCTGGCCGATCACGGCCTGGACCATATCGTGGTCGTGCGCGACTGGGCCGATGTGCAGTCGGCGCCGAAGGACCTTTACCTGCGCGGCGTGCTGCCGGTGGAGCATGGCTTCGTCACCGACGAGGTCGCGGTCATCTCCGAGACGGACATCCTGGGCGACCGCCTGGCGCGGCCCCGGAAGAAGCGCCGGGCCTCGAACTTCCTCGCCGAAGCCTCGGCCCTGACGACCGGCGATCTGGTGGTCCATCTGGATCATGGCATCGGCCGCTATGAAGGGCTGAAGACGCTGGACATCCAGGAGGCGCCGCACGACTGCCTGGAACTGATGTACGCCGGGGAGAGCAAACTCTATCTGCCGGTCGAAAACATCGACCTTCTGAGCCGGTACGGCTCGGACGCCGAAGGCGTGCAATTGGACAAGCTGGGCGGCGCCGGTTGGCAGGCGCGCAAGGCCAAGGCGAAGGAGCGGCTGCGCGCCATGGCCGAGGGGCTGATCGCCCTGGCGGCCAAGCGCGCGCTGCGCGAGACGGAGGCGGTGACGCCGCCGCCGGGCCTGTTCGCCGAATTCTGCGCGCGCTTCCCCTATGAGGAGACCGACGACCAGCTGAACGCCATCGGCGACGTGCTGGAGGACCTGGGCAAGGGCGTGCCGATGGATCGGCTGATCTGCGGCGACGTCGGCTTCGGCAAGACCGAGGTGGCGCTGCGCGCCGCCTTCGTCGTGGCCATGACGGGACAGCAGGTGGCCGTGGTGGCGCCGACCACCCTGCTGGCGCGCCAGCACTTCAAGACCTTCACCGAACGGTTCGCCGGCTGGCCGGTCAAGGTGCGCCAGCTGTCGCGCATGGTGACGGGCAAGGCGGCGGCGGAGACGCGCGCCGGCCTGAAGGACGGCTCGGTCGAGATCGTCGTCGGCACCCATGCGGTCCTGGCCGAACAGGTCGGCTTCCGCGACCTGGGCTTGGTCATCGTCGACGAGGAGCAGCACTTCGGCGTCAAGCACAAGGAGAAGCTGAAGACGCTGCGCGCCGACGTGCATCTGCTGACCCTGACGGCGACGCCGATCCCGCGCACGCTTCAGATGGCGCTGTCGGGCATCCGCGAAATGTCGATCATCGCCACCCCGCCGGTCGATCGCCTGGCGGTGCGGACCTACGTCACGCCGTGGGACCCGGTGCTGGTGCGCGAGGCCCTGCTGCGCGAGAAGTATCGCGGGGGGCAGGCCTATTATGTCGCGCCGCGCCTGAAGGACCTGCCGGACATCGAAAAGTTCCTGCGCGAACAGGTTCCCGAGGTGAAGTTCGTCGTCGGCCACGGCCAGATGAGCGCGACCCAGTTGGAGGAGGTGATGAGCGCCTTCTACGAGGGGGAATACGACGTGCTGGTCTCGACCACCATCGTCGAGAGCGGGCTGGACATTCCGACCGCCAACACCCTGGTCGTGCACCGCGCCGACATGTTCGGCCTGGCGCAGCTTTATCAGATCCGGGGCCGGGTCGGCCGGTCCAAGGCGCGGGCCTTCGCATATCTGACCACCGATCCGATCAAGCCGATGACCCTGTCGGCCGAACGGCGGCTTCAGGTGTTGCAGTCGCTGGATAATCTGGGCGCCGGCTTCCAGCTGGCCAGCCACGACCTGGACCAACGCGGCGGCGGCAATCTGCTGGGCGACGAACAGTCGGGCCATATCCGTGAGGTGGGCGTCGAGCTGTACCAGCAGATGCTGGAGGACGCCGTCGCGGAGCTGAAGGAGAAGGGCGAGGGGGCGACCGTGGATCGCGGCTGGTCGCCATCGATAAACGTCGGCGCCTCCGTTCTGATTCCAGAAGATTATGTGCCGGACTTGAACGTTCGTCTGAGCTTGTATCGCCGTCTGTCCGACGCGGAACGCAGCGAGGATCGCGAAGCGTTGGCCGCCGAATTGATCGACCGCTTCGGGCCTCTGCCGGACGAGGCGCAGCAGTTGCTGAAGATCGTGGGCGTCAAGGCCAACTGCCGCCGCGCCTGTATCGAGAAGATCGACATCGGGCCGCGCGGGGCGGTGCTGACCCTGCGCGACAACAGCTTCCCCAATCCGGCCGGGCTGATCGGTCTGATCCAGAAGAACCAGGCGTTCTGGAAAATCCGGCCGGATCAGAAGATCGTGGTGTCGGGCGACTGGCCCACGGCGGAGGACCGGCTGAAGGTGGCCGAGCGCATCACCGCCGACCTGGCGCGGGTGGCGGGGGCGTAAACACCCCTCAGCGCGTCTTCTCGAACAGGTCGGCCGAGGCGCGTTCCAACAGGGCGGCGGCGCTTTCGTCGGGGCGCATCTCGGCGGCGCCGACATCGAACTCGGCCACGAAGGGCGAGCGGTCGGGGCCGGCGTCGAAGGCGGTGCAGCCGATGACGGCGGCGATACGCTCGGCCGCCAGGCGCGCCGGTTCGGCGTGGGTTGCGGGCAGGGCCAGGGCGAACACCTCCTTGGCCAGGCGCGCGGGCGTGTCCTCCACCCGGACCAGGCGCGACACCATTGCCCCGATCTGAGGCATGGCGCGGTCCAGCCAGCCGCCCTGGCGCGCCCAGGTGACGGATTCCGTCTCGCGAACACGCAAAACGCAGACCGACAGAGGGCGTTTGCGGGCGCGAGAGGCCTCTGCGACCCGGGCCAGATGGCTGGCGAACAGTTCGGGGGTGAACAGACCAGTTTCCGGGTCCATCAGCTCCAGGCTGCGCACCGAATCCAGCGTCTTTCGGATGCCCAGGTGGGTGCGGTGGGCGCTGGCCAGGGACAGGATGCGCTCGGCCGTCTCATCCTCGGGCGTATCGGCCGAGGCGACGTCGGCGAAGCCGCGATTGAAAAGCTCGGACAGGCTGATCTCGTTCTTGCCGCGCAGATAGAGCATCAGCGGGATGTGATAGAGACGGGTGTTGCGCTTCATGCCCGACGCTATGGACAGCGCCGGGGCATGATCCTCCGCGCCCCATAGGACGGCGGCGTCGAACGGGCTTTCGTGCAGATAGTCAAAGGCGGTGTAGGGGGTGGGGGCGGCGATCACTTCTACACCGGCGGCCGTCAGGGCGTTGGACAGGGCCAGGAAACGGCGATCCGCCACACCGGCCGCCAGGACGCGCAAGGGACCGTCGTCCTGGGCGCGGGCGTCAAGCCCCACCCCGCGCGTGGCGAAGGTGGTGACGCGCAGGCGGAACTCCTCCTCGGCGATGGCGGCGCGACCCAGTTGCTCCAGCCGGAGCGCCGCCTGGGCCGGATGGGGCGGCAGGGACATGGTCATGTCGGCGCCGCGCACGCTGTCGGGCCGCGCCCCGATGGCCATGATCGGCAGCCGGCGCGGTTCGGCGGCGGCCCGAAGGCGCAGGGCGGCGTCCCCGTCCAACCCGTCGATGTCGATGACTGCGGCCTCCAGGGCGAAGTCCTGCAACGTCATTTCGGCCGAGGCGACATCGCGCGCCGTCACGGTCCGCCACCCCAGCGCATCCAGTCCGGCGGCGAGCGGCCCGACCCGGCCGTCGTCGGCCGCCAGGATCAATACGCGCGCGTCGAAAGCCAAGCCGGTCGTCTCCGTAAGCCGCCGCGCCCCAGGCGGGCGCGGCGCCGGCGGACCATAACGACGAGGGTGTTAAGGATGCAATGTCGCGGCCGGCCGGAGCGCACCGGAGCGTGGAAAGTCCGCCCTCACGCGGATGAGACTTTCACCAGCGACGGAATCCGTTAGGTTCCGGCGCTTGCAGTAACGGTTGTGGGGACCGGCTTGAGCGAACAGCTGACACGATCGGTGCTTACGGCGCCCAAGTTCTGGGGCGCATTGGCCGTCCGGGCCTTCACCCGCAGTTGGGGACGCGACGTCATGCTTTACACGGGCGGGGTGTCGTTCTTCGCCCTGCTGGCGGTGTTCCCGGCGATCGCGATCTTGATCGGCTTCTACAAGCTGGGTCTGTCGATCAACGAGGTCAGCGCCCAGGCGGCGGCGCTGTCGGACCTGCTGCCCAACGCCGCGCAGACCATTTTTCAGGACGAGATCGCGCGCCTGAGCAACGCCTCGGCGCGGACCGTATCGGCCCAGAGCGCCTTCGCCCTGTTCGTCGGCGCCTATGCCGCGCACAGGGGATTCAAAGCCTTGCTGGCGGGATTGAACCTGATACATGACGAGACGGAGCCGCATGGCTTCTTCAAGTTCAACCTGCTGGCCTTTTTCGTGGCCGTCTTCGCCTTCGCCCTGTTCACCGTGGTCTCGGGTGCGGTGGTCACGGTGCGGATCCTGGCGCACGCCTCGTCCGCGGCTGGGGCGTCGTGGCAGGGCGGGGGGATGGCGCCGTTAGACGCGGCCCTGCCCGCCGTCGGCCTGGCGGTCGGCCTGACGCTGCTTTATCGCTATACGATGAGCCACCGAACGCCGGTGGCCTGGACGCCGGCCGCCGTAGGCGGGCTGGTGGCGACGCTGATGTCGGTGGTGTCGTCGTGGCTGTGCGCCATCTACGTCGAGCAGATCGCGCCGCTGGGGGCCACCTATGGCTCGGTCGGCGCGGTGGTGGTGCTGCTGATCTGGCTGTCGTGGAACGTCAACGCCATCTTCTACGGCGGCGCCTTCGCCACAGAGATGGAGCTGGCGGCCAGAAAACGGTCGGAGGCCCAGGCGGCGCCGGCGAGCGTGGTCAATCTGTCTGAACGCCGGGCCAGCCGCCGGTCTCGATCGTGATCCGCAGGCCGCCGTCGACATCTTCGACGGCGACGACCCGCCCGCCCTTCTGAGCCATCAGGAAAGGCACGTCGATCCGCGCCATCGGGTCGGTGGCCATCAGGACCAGGCGCGCGCCGGGCGCGGCGTCCTGCATCGCCTTCATCAAACGCAGGCTGGGGACCGGACAGCGGTGGCCGCGCGCGTCGATGACGACGGCATCGCTCACCCCAGCCGACCCGCCAACAGCTCCAGCGCCGCGCGGACGCTGGCCAGGCGCACCGCGTCGCGGCCGACGTCGCCGAACCGAATTTCCCGGTGGATGACGCCCGAGGGGCCGGCGGCGGCGAAATGGACCAGACCCACTGGCTTGTCGGCCGAGCCGCCGCCCGGCCCCGCGACGCCGGTGACGGAAACCGACGCCTGGGCGCGGGAGCGGGCGACGGCGCCGACCGCCATGGCGCGGGCGGTGGCTTCCGAAACGGCGCCGTGGGCGGCCAGGGCGGCCTCCGGCACGTCCAGCATCTGCATCTTGGCTTCGTTGCTATAGGTGACGAAGCCCCGGTCCACGGCGGCGGAAGAGCCTGGAATGGCGGTCAGGGCCGCCGCGACCAGTCCGCCGGTGCAGCTTTCGGCCGTCGCCAGCATCAGGCCGCGTTCCGTCGCGCTTGCGACGATCTGTTGCGCCAGGCGCCGGATGTCTTCGGGGAACATGGCCTTTTCATAGGCCGCGAACCCGGCTCTAACCAGAGGCATGACAGACGCCGCTGCCCCGTCGCGCCCGACCGCCAGGACGGCGGATCCCTTGGCGCCGATCCTGTTCGCCGTCGCCATCTTCACCTCCGCCTGTCTGGTGTTCGTGGTTCAGCCGATGGCCGCCAAGCTGATCCTGCCGACGCTGGGCGGATCGCCGTCGGTGTGGAACGCCTCGATGGTCTTTTTCCAGACGGCGCTTCTGGTCGGCTATGGATACGCCCATCTGCTGCAACGCCTTTCCAGCCTGAAAGGGCAGGTGGGAACGCATCTGGCGCTTCTGGCCCTGGCCGCCCTGTTTCTTCCGCTGAGGATCAGCGGGGTGTTCGGCGATCCCGACGGGGCGCAGCCGGCGCTTTGGCTCCTGGCGACCCTGGCGGCGTCGATCGGCGCGCCGTTCGCGGTGCTGTCGGCGACCGCGCCCCTGTTGCAGGCCTGGTATGCGCGGGTGCGGGCGGATCAGGCGGACGGCGCCAACCCCTACGTCCTCTATGCGGCGTCCAACCTGGGCAGTTTCCTGGCGCTGTTGGCCTATCCGATCCTGATCGAGCCCTTGGCCCGTCTGTCCGGGCAGCGGTTGGGATGGAGCGCCGGCTATGGCCTGTTCATGGTCATGGTGATCGGCCTGGGGCTGATGGTGTGGCGCAGGCGCCAGGTCGGGGCGGTCGAGCCGGCGCCGCTGGCGGTCAGCCCGCCGATCCCGTGGCGCGAAAAGGGGATGCTGGTCCTCCTGGCGGCCGCGCCGTCCAGCCTGATGCTGGGGGTGACGGCGCATCTGACGACCGATGTGGCGTCGGCGCCCTTTCTGTGGGTCATTCCACTGGCCCTGTATCTGCTGACCTTCGTGATCGCCTTCCAGACGCGACCGGCCATTCCGCCGGCGCTGGCGCTGGGTCTTCAAGGGGCGATGGCGGCGGCGTGCGCGGCCCTGATCGCGTTTCGTACCGGCGAGTGGCTGCTGGTCTTCACGGTCAATCTGGCGGCCTTCTTCTTTACGGCCCTGATGTGCCACCAAAGACTGGCGGCCCGGCGGCCCGCGCCGGACCGGCTGACCGAATTCTATCTGCTGCTGTCGCTGGGCGGGGTGGTCGGCGGGGCGTTCAACGGCCTGGTCGCGCCGGTCGTGTTCAACATGGTCTGGGAATATCCGCTGGTCTTGGTGGCGGCGGCCTTGTTGCGACCGTGGAGCCGCCGCGAGATGCAGCCGTGGGAGATCATGTGCGGCGTCGCGGGCGTCGTCATCGCCTTCCTGGGGCCGCTGTCGATGGAGGCGGTGCGTTACGCCCCCGACGTGCGCGCCGCCATACCCGACGCCCAGCTGATCCGCATCGCGCAAGGGGTGCTGGGGATCGCGGCCATGTTCGCCTTTCTGGTCCGCGACCGGGCGGTGCTGTTCGCCGTGGTCCTGGGGGCCATCGTCTGGTCGGGCTATCACCTGGCCAGGGGCTATGACTGGGCGCTGTCGGAGCGCAGCTTCTTTGGCGTCATGCGGGTGGCCAGGATCGACGATCCGCTGATGGGCGGGCCGGTCCATGTGCTGATGCACGGCACGACCCTGCACGGGGCGCAGGCGCAGGCCAGGTCGCGCCTTTGTCAGCCGACGCTCTATTACGCCACTTCGACGCCGCTGGGACAGGCGATGCTGCAGACCCAGGCCCGCCATCTGGACGGGGCGCGGGTCGGGGTGGTGGGGCAGGGATCCGGCGCCATGGCGGCCTACAAGCGCCAGCAGGACCGGCTGACCTTCTTCGAGATCGACCCGATGGTGGATCGGCTGTCGCGCGACCCGCGCTGGTTCAGCTTCATAGACGGCTGCGCCGACGGGCCGGTGCGGACGGTGATCGGGGATGCGCGCCTGACGATGGATCGGGAGCCGGCAGGGTCCTACGACCTGCTAATCATCGACGCCTTTTCCTCCGACGCCGTGCCGACGCACCTGCTGACGGTCGAGGCGATCCGGGGCTATCTGCGGCTGCTGGCGCCCGACGGGGTGGCGGTTCTTCACCTGTCGAACCGCAATCTGGAGATCACCCTGCCGGCCGAGGCGGCGGCGCAGTCCCTGGGCGCGCCGCATCTGCATCAGGTCTATCTGGAACGGCCGGGCCTGGGTCAAATGGCCGAAGCCTCAACCGAGGCCCTGCTGATCGGCAAGAGCGAGGCGGCGATGCAGCCGTACCGTCAGGACGACCGCTGGCGCAGGCTGGCCGAGACGGATGTCCGTCCGTGGACGGACGACTATGTCAACCTGTTCGGATCGTTGGTGCGCCAGATGCGCTACTCGCGCTGAGGCGCGGGCAGTTCGACGGTCGCCACGGCCTGGGCGGCCAGACCTTCGCCGCGGCCGGTGAAGCCCAGGCCTTCGGTCGTGGTGGCCTTGACGCTGACGGCGTCCAAAGGAAGGTCAAGCAAGGCGGCGATCCGCTCGCGCATGGCCTGGCGATGGGGTTTCACCTTGGGGCGCTCGCAGATCAGGGTGACGTCCACATTGACGATCCTCCCCCCGCGCCGGGCCGTCAGTTCGGCGGCGTGGATCAGGAACCGGTCCGAAGACGCACCCTTCCACTTCGGGTCGGTCGGGGGAAAGTGGTCGCCGATGTCGCCGGCCGCGATGGCGCCCAGCAGGGCGTCGGTCAGGGCGTGAAGGCCCGCATCGGCGTCCGAATGACCGATCAGCGTCTGATCGTGCGGCACCTCTATCCCGCACAGCCAGACCGAACCGCCGGGACTCCAGCGATGGACGTCGTAGCCCGAGCCGATGCGGGTCTGATAGCGGGGGGCGTCTTGCGACAGCAGGGCCTCGGCCATGGCGAAATCCTCGGGGAAGGTCAGTTTCAGCAGGCGCGGATCGCCGGGAACCAGGACGACGCGCCCGCCGCTGCGCCGAACGACCATCGCCTCGTCCGCGGGTATTTCGGCGTCGGTCCAGGCGGCGTAGGCGGCCTCGATCACCCCGCGCCGAAAGGCCTGGGGCGTTTGGGCCCGCCACAGGCCGTCGCGGCCGACCTCGTCGGTGGTCGTTCCGTTCTCGGCGCGTCGCAGGCTGTCGGCGACGGCCAGGGCGGGCAGGGCGCCTTCGGCCGTCTCCAGCGCGGCGATCAGCCGTTCGACGATGGCGGCGCTCAGCAGCGGACGGGCGGCGTCGTGGATCAGGACGGGTTGATCGGGGGAGCAGGTCAGGGCGGCCAATCCCGCACGCACGGAATCGGCCCGAGCGTCGCCGCCGGTTGCGGCGCGCCAGCCGGTCAGGCCCGCCAGAGCCTGGGCGGCGCGGTCTTGCGCGCCCGGCGCCACGACCACGACCAACTCGGCCGCGCCGGCCTTCAGCAGGGCCTCGGCCGACCAGCGCAACACGGGCTTTCCGCCCAGGATGCGCCACTGTTTGTCGCCGCCGGCCCTCGAACCCGAACCCGCCGCGACGATGATGCCCGAGAAAGTCATGGCGGTCTTGATAGTGCGCGCCGGGGCGGGACGAAACCATCAATCGGCCGCGGTCATGCTTGACGAATGGGGGCGTGATGTTGCGAAAGGCGCAGATGGCCAAGACCCTTCAGATCGGCGACGTGATCGTGCCCGGCCAGGTGCTGATGGCGCCGATGACCGGCGTCACCGACCTGCCGTTTCGCGTGCTGGCGTCCAGACTGGGCGCCGCCTATGTCGCGACCGAGATGGTGGCGGCCAAGGAATTGGCGCGCGCCCGGCCGGACGTGGTGCGACGCGCGGCGGTCGGGGCGGGCCTGCCGCTGACGGTGATCCAGCTGGTCGGGCGCGATCCCGAGCAGATGGGAGAAGGCGCGCGGATGGCCGAGAAGGCGGGGGCCGACATCGTCGATCTGAACTTCGGCTGTCCGGCCAAGGAGGTCACGGGATCGGCGGCCGGATCGGCCCTGATGCGGACGCCGGACCTGGCGTGCCGGATCATGAAGGCCGTCGTGAAGGCGACCGAGCGGCCTGTGACGGTCAAGATGCGATTGGGCTGGGACGACGACAGCCGGAACGCTGCGGACCTGGCCCGGCGCGCGGAAGCGATCGGAGTCAAGGCGGTGGCGGTTCATGGCCGCACCCGCCAGCAATTCTACGCCGGCCAGGCCGATTGGGGCGCGGTGGGGGCGGTCAAGGCGGCGGTCGGGGTGCCCGTCATCGTCAACGGCGATATCGTCTCGGCGGATCAGGCGCGACAGGCGCTCAGGCAGTCCGGGGCGGACGGGCTGATGCTGGGGCGGGGCGTCTATGGCCGGCCCTGGCTGGCGGCGCATCTAGAACGGGCCCTGAGCGACGGCGTCGATCTGGCGGAGCCGGGCCCCGAGGCGCGGCTGGCCATCGTCATAGAACACCTGCGGGCGTCCATCGAATTCTATGGGATGCCGCTGGGGCTGAAGATGTTCCGCAAACACCTGGGCTGGTATGTCGAACAGGCGCCGTGGCCGGCCGATGCGCAACACCGGCGCGAAGCCAAGGCAAGAATTTGCCGCCTTGACGAGCCGCATGCCGTCGAGGCGGCCATGCGGGACCTCTGGCGATCGGATTTACCGCGATCTCTCAAGTCGGCTGTTGAAAACGCGCCACAGCTGATGGAGACTGCTGTGGCATGACGGATACGCCTTCAGCGACGACCCCTGCGCCCGGCCGCCCGCCGGACGATGAGTCGTTCTGGGGGCGGGTCGATGCGGAACGGGCGCGCACGGGCTTCGGCCTGGCCTATTTCCTGGCGGTGGCGATCACCGCGGCGGCGATCTGGCTGGTGGCGGTGGCCCCCGGCGCAGGCGGCGGCTCTGCTCGCGGATCCAGCAGCGAGATCGCCTTGGTCGTGCTGGTCGCCAATCTGGTCCTGATCGCGGGCCTGGCCTTCATCGTCGGACGCCGCGTGCTGACCCTGGCGCGCAGCACGGAGGAGGCGGGGTCGCGTCTGCATCTGCGGTTCGTCGCCTTGTTCTCGATGGTGGCCCTGATTCCTTCGGTGCTGATCGCCCTTGTCTTCGGGGTCCTGGTCAACCGGGGCGTGGACCAGTGGTTCAGCGAGAACGTCAAGGCCTCTGTCGACAACGGCGCCATCATCGGCCGCGCCTACGTCCGCGACGTCGCTGAATCGATGGACGCCGACCTGGTCACGATCTCTGAGCAGCTGGACAGCGCCAGGGGCCTGTTCGGCGATCGCATTCAGTTCAACGCCGCGCTGGCGCAGGTGGGCGATATCTTCCGCTATCCCGCAATCTATATCGTGAATAGCCAGGGCGAAGTCCTGGCGCGCGCCGAACAGCCTGGCGCGCCGCCCTATCTGGCCCCGCCGCGCGCCTATCTGGAAGCCGCCGCCCAGGACGGCAAGCCGCCGACCGACGTGACGCAGAACCCGGACACGGTGCGCTCGATCATCGCCCTGCCGGCCTATGGCGACGCCTTTCTGTATCTGGTGCGGCCGCTGGAGGACGGGCTGATCGCGCGGATGAACGCTTCGGACCAGTCGATTCAGGCCTATCGCGAGGCGCAGGAGAGTCGGGCGCGAATTCAGTCGGCCTTCATCCTCAGCTATCTGGAGACGGCGCTGCTGGTCCTGGTGGGGGCGGTTTGGCTGGGGATGTCGGCGGCCAGCAGCATTTCGGCGCCGATCGGGCGTCTGGTGAAGGCGGCGGGTCAGGTGGCGGGCGGCGATTTCACCGCACGGGTGGACAGCGCCGGCGCGCCCGCAGAGATCGCCACCTTGTCGGACGCCTTCAACGGCATGACCGGCGACCTCCAGGCCCAGCAGACCGCGCTGAAGGCCGCAAGCGACGAGGCGCAGGATCGGAGCCGTTTCATCGAAACCGTGCTGTCGGGCGTCAGCGCCGGGGTGATCGGCCTGGATCGCCGGGGCCGGGTGTCCGCCATAAACGACAGCGCCCTGCAACTGCTGCACATCGAGGAGGCCGAGGTCCTGGGCCATGAACTGGCCGCCCTTTCGCCGGAACTGAGCGATCTGGTGCGCCGGGCCGAGGCCCATATCGAAGAGGATATCGACGTCAGCCGGGGCGGCGACACCCGCCGCCTGCGAGTCCGCATCGAGGGCGGGCAGGGCGGCGAGATGGTCCTGACCTTCGACGACATCACCCGCCTGGTGACGGCCCAGCGCAACGCCGCCTGGCGGGACGTGGCCCGCCGGATCGCCCACGAGATCAAGAACCCGTTAACGCCGATCCAACTGTCGGCCGAGCGGCTGAAGCGAAAATACCGGGCGCGGATCGGCGAGGACGTGGAGATCTTCGACCGCTGCACCGACACCATCATCCGCCAAGTCGGGGATATCGGCCGGATGGTGGACGAGTTCTCGTCCTTCGCCCGCATGCCGGCGCCGCGTTTCGCGCCGGAGAATCCGGCGGAGATGCTGCGCGAGGCGGTGTTCGCCCAGCGGGTGGCGGCGCCCGACATCGCGGTCGATCTGGTCGAACCCCTGCCCAAGGCCGTGCTGGAAAGCGACGGGCGGATGGTGGGGCAGGCATTGCTGAACATCCTGAAGAACGCCGGCGAATCCGTCGCCGCGCGGCGGCTGGCGGCCGGAGAGGATGCGGCGTCGGACGATCCGGGCGTGATCGCCTCCCTGACAGTCGAGGATGGACACGCGACCTTCGTGGTCGAGGACGACGGCGTGGGCCTGCCGGCGCGCGACCGCGACCGGCTTACCGAACCCTATGTGACCACGCGCGAAAAGGGCACGGGCCTGGGCCTGGCCATCGTCAAACGCATTTGCGAGGACCACGGCGGCGAGCTGAGGCTGGCCGACGGCCTGACGCTGCGCGGCGCGCGCGTGTGCATGATCTTCCCCCTGAAATCCCACGGCAAGGCCAGGGACGGCGTGGAGCGCAGGCTCCAGACCGTCGCCGCCGAATAGCGAGGCAAGATGCGACCAACCGGTTCCGACATTCTGGTCGTCGACGACGAGGCCGACATCCGCGATCTGGTCTCGGGCCTTCTGGAGGACGAGGGGCACGCCGTGCGCGTGGCCGCCAACTCCGACGAGGCCTTGGCCGCCATTCGAGCGCGCAAGCCCAGCCTGGCGATCCTGGACATCTGGATGCAGGGGGGCGGTCTGGATGGACTTGAACTGCTGGAGGTGGTCAAGGAACTGGATCCCGACCTGCCGGTGGTGATGATTTCGGGTCACGGCAATATCGAGACGGCGGTGACGGCGCTGAAGCGCGGCGCCTATGACTTCATCGAAAAGCCCTTCAAGTCGGACCGGCTGGTCGTGGTGGTCGAACGGGCCATCGAGGCCGCGACCCTGAAGCGCGAGAACCGACGGCTGCGCGCCCAGACCATGACGCCGTCTGGCCTGATCGGCCGGTCGCAGGCGGCCCAGGCGCTGCGCAGCACCATCGCCAAGGTGGCCCAGGCCAACAGCCGGGTCCTGATTTCCGGCCCGGCGGGGTCGGGCAAGGAACTGGTGGCGCGCCAGATTCACGAAGGCAGTCCGCGCGCCCGCGCCGAGTTCGTCGCCATTTCGGCCGCCGGAATGACGCCCGAACGGCTGGACGTGGAACTGTTCGGCGAGGAGGGGCAGGACGGCCGGCCGCGAAAGATCGGCGTGTTCGAACGCGCCCACAACGGCACCCTTTACCTGGACGAAATCAGCGACATGCCGCGCGAGAGCCAGAGCCGCATTCTGCGCGTCCTGGTGGATCAGCGGTTCCGTCGCGTCGGCGGCGAGCAGGACGTTCAGGTCGATGTGCGCGTCGTGACCTCGACCTCGCGCGACCTGAAGACCGAAATCGCCGAGGGCCGGTTCCGCGAGGACCTGTTCCACCGCCTGAACGTGGTGCCGATCCGCGTGCCCGCCCTGTCGGAACGGCGCGAGGACATCGCCGAACTGGTCGAATATTTCGTCGACACGATCAGCGCGTCGCAGGGCCTGCCCAAGCGGATCATCGGCGAGGACGCCGTGGCGGTGCTTCAGGTTCATCCTTGGCCGGGCAATATCCGGCAGCTTCGCAACAATATCGAGCGGCTGCTGATCCTGGCGACGGGCGATCCGGCCGAGACGATCACCGCCGACATGCTGCCTCAGGAAGTGGCCACCTCCAACGGCGGGGCGGCGAACCTGGGCGGCGAGCGCACCATCGCCCTGCCGCTGCGCGAGGCGCGCGAGGTGTTCGAACGCGAATATCTCGCGGCCCAGATCATGCGGTTCGGCGGCAATATCTCGCGCACCGCCGCCTTCATCGGCATGGAGCGGTCGGCCCTGCACAGGAAGCTGAAGTCGTTGGGCGTCTCGCCCGCGCGCGGCGGCGAAGAGGAGGATCCGGCCTGATGTCGCGCGTCGCCTACGTCAACGGCGCCTACAGCCCGCACAGCCAGGCGGTTGTGCATATCGAGGATCGCGGCTTTCAGTTCGCCGACGGCGTCTACGAGGTCTGGTCGGTGCTGGATGGACGCCTGGCGGACTTCGACGGCCATATGACGCGGCTGAACCGCAGCCTGAACGAATTGAAGATCGAAATCCCGATGACGCCGGCGGCGCTGGGCGTCGTGCTGCGCGAAACGGTTCGGCGCAACCGCGTGCGCGACGGCATCGTCTATCTGCAGGTCACGCGCGGCGCGGCGGCGCGCGACCACGCCTTCCCGACCGATGTCGCGCCCAGCGTCATCGTGACGGCCAAGCGGATCGACCTGGCCCGCGGAGAGGCGATGGCGGCCAAGGGGGCGGCGGGCGTGACCCGGCCCGACATCCGCTGGGGCCGGTGCGACATCAAGACCGTCGGCCTGCTGCCCAATGTGCTGGCCAAACAGGCGGCGCGGGAACGCGGCGCCTACGAATGCCTGATGTATGACGAGATGGGCCTGGTCACGGAAGGGGCGTCGACCAACGCCTGGATCGTGGATCGGGAAGGTCGACTGAGGACGCGCGACGCCCAGGCCAATATTCTGCGCGGGATCACGCGCGAGGCGATCCTGAAACTGGTCGCCGCCGAGGGCGTCGAACTGGACGAGCGCCCCTTCACCGTCGAAGAGGCCAAACAGGCGCGCGAGGTGTTCGTCACCGCCGCCAGTTCGTTCGTCATGCCGCTGGTGTCGCTGGACGGCGTCCGTATCGGCGACGGCAAGCCCGGCCCGATCGCCGCCCGCCTGCGGCAGGCCTATCTTGAACAGGCGCGTCGAGACGCCATTTAGGCCGTTGCTCCGGCGGGGGCGTGGCGGTTAAGGTCGCGGTCGGCCGCATCGGCCCCGCGCCGCTCCCTTCGGCGACGAACAACGAAGAACAGGAAAAACCTGCCATGTCGCAAGACAAGCGTCAGAACCTTCAGGATACCTTCCTCAACTCGGTCCGCAAGACCAAGACGCCCCTGACCATATTCCTGGTGAACGGCGTCAAGCTGCAGGGCATCGTGACCTGGTTCGACAACTTCTGCGTGCTGCTGCGCCGCGATGGCCAGTCCCAGCTGGTGTACAAGCACGCCATCTCCACCATCATGCCGTCCGCGCCCGTGCAGTTGTACGAGCCCGAGGCCGAAGAAGATTGATTGACCCAAAAACTCATTGACCACGCCGCCCCGGTTCAGCGGGCGGTCGTCATCCATCCCGACGGACGGTCGGAATCGCCGCGTCTGGCCGAAGAACGGCTGGAGGAGGCGTCCGGCCTGGCCCGCGCCCTTGATCTGGACATCCGGGGCGAGGAGATCGTTCGTGTGCGCAAGGTGACGCCCGCCACCCTGTTCGGGACCGGAAAGGTCGAGGAACTGGCGGCTCTGATGCGCGCGGCCGAGGCCGACGTGGCCATCATCGACGACGCTCTGACCCCGGTGCAGCAACGCAATCTGGAGAAGGCGTGGGAGGTGAAGGTCATCGACCGCACCGGCCTGATCCTGGAAATCTTCGGCCGTCGCGCGCGGACAAAGGAAGGCCGGCTGCAGGTCGAACTGGCCCGGCTGGATTACGAGCGATCGCGCCTGGTGCGGACCTGGACCCACCTCGAAAGGCAGCGCGGCGGCACCGGCTCGACCGGCGGCCCCGGCGAAACCCAGATCGAACTGGACCGCCGCCTGATCGCCGACCGGATCGTACGGCTGAAGGCGGAACTGGAAGAGGTGCGCCGTACGCGGGGCCTGCATCGCAAGCAGCGTCAGAAGGTCCCGTTCCCGACCATCGCCCTGGTCGGCTACACCAACGCCGGCAAGTCGACGCTGTTCAATCGGCTGACGGGATCCGAGGTCTTGGCCAAGGATCTGTTGTTCGCCACCCTTGACACCACCCAGCGCACCATCCGCCTGCCGCAGGGTCGGCCGGCCATCGTCGCGGACACGGTCGGCTTCATTTCGGACCTGCCGCACGAACTGGTCGAAAGCTTCCGCGCCACGCTGGAAGAAGTCGGCGAGGCCGATCTGATCCTGCATGTCCGCGACATCGCTTCGCCCGACACCGACGCCCAGGCCAAGGACGTCGAGGCGGTGCTGAAACAGATCGAGACGCCCGAAGGCAAGACGCGCCGGGTGCTGGAGGTCTGGAACAAGATCGACCTGCTGGACGACGAGGCGCGCGAGACGGTGCTGGGTCAGGCCGAGCGTCTGGCCAGGGACGGCGAGGCGGTGGCCGTGTCGGCCTGGACGGGCGAGGGGATCGAACCCCTGCGGCAGACGATCGCCAGCCTGATCGACGACGACCCGGAAACGCAGTTGACGCTGGCGCCCCACCAAGGCGAGGCGCTGGCCTGGCTGTACGAACATGGGCGGGTGACGGCGCGCGACACGGACGAGCTTGGCCGTACTCATGTCACGGTGCGGCTGCATCCTGGGGCGCTCGGACGATTCGAGCGTCTGTATCCCGACCTGGCCGGCTAAGTCTCATGCATTTGATCGAAACCATACTGCTGCTGCTTCTGGCTGTCGTGGTGTCGGGGTCGATCGCGCGCATGACCCGGATCGCCTTGCCGCTGGTGCAGATCGGCCTCGGGGCGGCCCTGGTTTTGATCACCGGGTCCACGGTCGATCTGGAGCCGGACATCTTCTTCCTGCTGTTCCTGCCGCCGCTGCTGTTCCTGGACGGTTGGCGCATTCCCAAGGAAGACCTGTTCCGGGACCGGGCGATGATCCTGGAGCTGGCGTTGGGCCTGGTGCTGTTCACCGTTCTGGGTCTGGGCTTCCTGATCTGGTGGATGATCCCGGAAATGCCCTTGCCGGTGGCCTTCGCCCTGGCGGCCATCCTGTCGCCGACCGACCCCATCGCCGTCCAGGCCATCGCGGCGCGCGCGCCGATCCCAAAGCGGCTGATGCATATCCTGGAGGGCGAATCGCTGCTGAATGACGCGACCGGCCTGACCTGCATGCGGATTGCCGTGATCGCGGCGACGACCGGCGCCTTTTCCATCGGCGCCGCCATCGGAACCTTTCTCTGGCTGGCCCTGGTCGGGGTGGCCGTGGGCGTGGCCAGCGCCATCGCCATCAGCTACGCCAAGACCCTGATCAGCCGGCGCTGGGGCGAGGATGTGGGGGCGCAGATTCTGGTCAGCCTGCTGATCCCGTTCGCCGCCTATCTGATCGCCGAAGAGTTGGAGGCGTCCGGCATCCTGGCCGCCGTCGCCGCCGGCGTCACCATGAGCTTTACCGAGCGCGGCGCCATTCCCGGCCAGTCGATGGCCATGACCCGCATCCGGCGCAGCGTGGTGTGGGACACGGTGCAATTCGTCGCCAACGGCGTCATCTTCGTCATCCTGGGCGAGCAGATGCCGTCGATCCTGTCTCGGGCGGCGGAGGTGGTGCGCGGCACCAGCCGGCCTGAAATCTGGTGGCTGGCCGTCTATGTCGTGGCCATCGTGGCGGCCCTGGCGGCGCTGCGGTTCATCTGGGTTTGGACCTCGCTGAAACTGACCCTGTATCGGCGGCGGCGTCGCGGACCGCCGGCGAAGGTCGGGTTGCGACTGACCCTGGTGATGTCCCTGGCGGGGGTGCGGGGCGCGATCACCCTGGCGGGCATCCTGACCCTGCCGTTCGTGCTGGGCGACGGCTCGCCCATGCCGTCGCGCAACCTGGCTATCTTCCTGGCGGCGGCGGTCATCATCGTCTCGCTGCTGGTGGCCACCTTCGCCCTGCCGCGCTTGCTGAAGGGGGTAGAGCTGCCGCCCGAACCCTCGCACGAGCGCGAGGAGGATCGCGGCCGGGTCGCCGCCGCTTCCGCCGCCCTGCGGGCCGTGGAGGACGCCTCTCACGCCATGGCCGAAGGCAAGGCCAATCCCGACCTCTATTCCGACGTGGCGACCCGGATCATGGAATTGTATCGCCAGCGGATCGAAAGCCGCACCCGCACCGACGAGGACGACGCCGAGGCCGCGCGCCTGAGCGACAGGATCGAACGCCAACTGCGCATGGCCGGCCTGGCGGCCGAGCGCGAGGAATTGGGGCGGCTGGCGCGGTTGCGTCGGCTGGACGAGGAGACGGCCAAGAAACTGATCCGCGAAGTGGACCTGCAGGAATTGCGCTACTCCTGAGCCCGTCTGTTCAGCGATCCATGAAGGCGGCGACTTCGCGATAGGTCGCGGCCAGATGATTGGCGCCGCGCGCAGCCAGGCGTTCGGCATGGCCGTCGCGGACGTGGGCGCCGGCCAAAAGGCCGACCACGGTCATTCCGGCCGCGACGCCCGCGCTGACACCCGCCTCGCTGTCCTCGATGACCAGGGCGCGGGACGGATCGACGCCCATCGTGCGGGCGGCGTGCAGGAACAGGTCGGGGTGCGGTTTGCCCCGCTCGACCGCCAGGCCGGTGAAGACCGAGCCGCCGAAATGGTCGGTCAGGCCGAACAGGTCCAGCCCCACGCCGATCCAGTCCGGTCCGCTGGACGAGGCGATGCAACGCGCCTCGGGCCGAGTTTGGGCGAAGTCGATCATTCCCGGCACCGGCTGCAACTGATGCGGCGCGCGCTGGCGGCAGGTCGCGAACCAGGTCGTGTGGAAATCGTCGGGGCAGGCGCGGCCCAGCCTGGCCTCGACCGCCGCGCGATTGTCGCGCCACCGTTTGCCGGTGTAGGCGCCCAGCACGTCGTCCAGCGTGGTCGGCAGGCCGATGGCGGTCAGCTGTTCGGCCATGACGGTGCTGTTCAGCACCTCGCTGTCGGCGACGACGCCGTCGTAGTCGAAGATGATCAGGTCGTAGGTCACGCAGGGATGGCTCAAGGCCGGAGGGCGGCCTTTTCGGCCACTTTTGCGGCGTCCCAGAGGCGGTCCATTTCGGCCAGGTCCGACTGGTCCGGCGTGCGGCCGTCCTTGGCCAGTTCAGCCTCGATGAAGCCGAAGCGGCGGACGAACTTGGCGTTGGCGGCGCGCAGGGCGTCTTCGGGTTCAACGTCAAGCTTGCGGGCCAGGTTGGCGACGACGAACAGCAGGTCGCCCAGCTCCTCGCGGGCCTTGGCCTGATCGCCGGCGGCGATCTCGACGCGCAACTCCTCGACCTCTTCGGCCAGCTTGTCGAACACCTCGTCGGTCGAAGGCCAATCGAAGCCGACCCGCCCGGCGCGCTTGGTCAGTTTGGCGGCGCGGGTCAGGGCGGGCAGGCCGACGGGCACGTCGTCCAGCACGCCGGGTTTCTTGCGGTCCCTGCGTTCGGCCGCCTTGATCGCTTCCCAGTCGACCGTCTGTTCCCTCGACGACCGCTGGGCCCCATCACCTAAAGAATTGGCGCCGAAGACATGGGGGTGGCGTCGTTCCAGCTTGTCGGCGATGGCCGTCACCACGTCGTCGAAGGCGAACAGCCCCTGCTCCTCGGCCATGCGGGCGTGGAAGACGACCTGGAACAACAGGTCGCCCAGTTCGCCCTTCAGCTCGACCAGGTCGTTGCGCTCGATGGCGTCGGCGACCTCATAGGCTTCCTCGATCGTATAGGGGGCGATGGTGGCGAAGGTCTGCTCCACGTCCCAGGGGCAGCCGCCGTCCGGGTCGCGCAGCCGCGCCATCATGCCCAGCAGCCGGTCGATGGGGCTCATGCCCTGGCCCCGGCGTCGCGGGCCTCAAGGGCCAGGCGGATCTCGTCGTGGCGCTTCGCCGTCAGCGGATAGTTCTTCAGCACCGCGCCCGCCAGGACCAGCAGGACGCCGGGCACGGCGATGAAGAGAATTTGCAGCGTCAACAGGGCCGCGTCGCTGTTGCCCGCCGGACCGGGCAGGGCGCGGAAACCCACCCCTTGCAGGATCAGATAGGGGATTAGGGCGACGACATGGCCGATCTTGGTCGTGGCCGACAGGATGGACAGCATCAGGCCGGTGCGGTCCACGCCGGTCTCGAACCGCTCCTCGTCTCCGGCGTCGGCCATCATGGCGCGCGTCAGGAACAGGCCCGCCGCATAGGGCAGGCCGGCGATGAACATGACCACCGCCGTCAGAACGAAGTTTCCGCCCGGAACCAGGGTCGCGCCGACATAGAGGACGGCTGACACGACGCTGGCCACGGCCAGGCCCCGATCCTTGCCGACGCGGGTCGCAAACCAGGCCCAGAAGGGCGCGCCGCACAGGCCGGCGACGAAATAGAACAGCATGAACAGCCCGGCCTGGGTGTGGTCGTAGCCCCGGATCTGGCCGAAGAAGAAGAACAGCAGCGATCCGGTGATGCCGGGCGCCACGCCCAGCAACAGATCCGACAGCAGCAGTTTCCTGACCACCGGCTTCCTGAACAGGCTGAGATAGGCGCTCAGGCTGCCGTGCGGCTGGCCGCCGGCCGTGACCGGCTCGGGCACGGCGACCATGGCCAGGCCGATGGTGAGGGGCAGGGCGATCACGATGGCCCAGCCCATGATCCTCACCCCATCGGCGTAGTTTCCAAGGCCCGTCTGAACCACCACTGTCGGCAGGACCAGGATCAGCACCACGCCGATGATGTTGAACACCTGCCACCAGCCATAGACGCGGCTGCGCTGATCGTACTGGGGCGCCAGCACGGCGGCCCAGCCCAACTGCCCCAGCGTGCCGATGGAAAAGCCCAGGTAGAGAAACAGCAGCCAGCCGAACAGATAGACCGGCGGCGCGCCCGGCTGGACGACCACGAACATCATATAGGCGGCCAGCATCAGCATGGGCGTGGACAGGGCCATCCACGGACGGTAGCGGCCGAACCGGGTCCGGGTCCGGTCCATGCCCCAGCCGATGAACGGATCGAACAGGATGTCGATCAGACGCACCGCCATGAAGACGGCCGCCACCACCCCCAGCTCCAGCCCGACGAAGGTGGCGTAGAATTCGGGCAGGGTGACGGGCAGGGCGACGCCGAAGGCGGCCAGCGGCAGGCAGGGCCCGGAAAAGGCGGCCAGAACCGCATTGGAACGGCGGGGCGTCGCGCTCGCGGACGCGGATCGGGCGGTCATGAAAGAAGGTCCGAAACGGCCCGGATGAGTCGGACCTGCGGCACCATCGCAGCTTTGGCGCTTCGGCGGTATGGTGGACTTCGCGGCCGGCTTGAGGCTTGTTGAAGCCATGTCGGTTCGCCTGTTCGCCTTGTTGGGTCTGGTCCTGGGGATGCTGTTTGCGGGACAGGCCACGGCCGCCGCGGGGCCCTGTCACACCAACGCCGACATCTGGGGCGGGCAGGGTCTGGCCAACGCCGAGGCTGCCTATGGGATGGAATGGGCGCCCTTCGGCGCGACGGAATGGGGATGGCAGCCCTATCTGCCCCTGATCCAGCAGGATCTGCATACGCGTTGCGGTCCTGGCACACCCATTTTCGCCTCGCAGTTGGCGGGGTTCCAGCAGACGCACGGCCTGCCCCCGACCGGCCTGTTGGACGCCGCGACCTTCCAGGTGTTTCGCGGCCTGTGGCAGGAGCGGCGGCCCTTCGTCATGGCGCGGGTCCGGGGGCTGTGCCCGGAACCGCCGCCGATCAACCAACTGGGTTATCTGGTCGCGGAGGAGGAGCACGCCGATCGCCTGACCCGCCTGCTGCGGCGCGACGTGCTGGACGCCTATCGACGCCTGGTCGCCGCCGCCCGCGCCGAGGTTCGCGAGGTCGCGGCCAACCCCGAACTGCTGCAGATTTTCTCAGGCTTTCGCGACCCGGAGGCGGATGCGGCGCGTTGCGTCCAGCAGGGCAATTGCGACGGCTTGAGGCGCGCGGTCTGTTCACCGCACAGGACGGGGACGGCCGTCGATCTCCATGTAGGACAGGCGCCGGGCCTTGGGGTGGATTCCACCACCCCGGCCAGCCGGGAATACATGGCGCGGACGCCGACCTATCGCTGGCTGGTCGCCAATGCGGGGCGGTTCGGTTTCGTCCCCTACGTCTATGAACCGTGGCACTGGGAGTATGTGCGGCCGTGGGACCCTTCATTCGCACCCTGACTTCGGCCGAGACGGCGCTGGCGCGTGATGCGTTCGGCGCGGCGCTGCGCCTGGATACGGTCCGGCTGATCGGCTGGCCCTTTCGGCGCGCCTTTGTCGCCGGACGGTGGTTCGGGCGGGATTGGATCGTCTGGCCGCAGCGCGATCTGGTAGGGGATTTCGCCAAGGCCTCCGTGCGCGCCCAGGGCGTGCTGATCCACGAACTGACCCACGTCTGGCAGGCCCAGCAGGGCGTCAATCTGCTCTGGGCCAAGCTGAAGGCCGGCGACACGGCGGCGTCCTATGCTTATGAAGCCGTTTCGACCTGCCGCTGGGAAGGGCTGAACATCGAGCAGCAGGCGATGGCGATGGAACACCGCTTTCATCGCCAGAACGGGCGCGCCGCGCCGGGATCGGCGGCCTTTTACGCGGCCCTGTGTCCGTTCGAGCCGAAAACGGAATCGGGGACTTGCGTAGCGAATGGGGACACGCCAAGTTAGCAACGGTCGTTGTTGCGAATAACGGCCGTCAGTCATTCAACGGAGCCTCCCCCGATGCCGAAAGTCCTGGTTCTCTATCATTCGACCTATGGCCACCTCGAAACCATGGCCGAAGCCGTCGCCGAAGGCGCGCGCGAGGTCGAAGGCGCAATCGTGGACATCAAGCGCGTGCCGGAAACCGTGCCGGAAGACCTGGCCAAGGCCTCGCACTACAAGCTGGATCAGAAGGCGCCGATCGCCAAGATCGACGATCTCAAGGACTATGACGCCATCATCATCGGCGCCGGCACCCGCTTCGGGTCGGCCGCGTCGCAGATGCGCGCCTTCCTGGACCAGGCCGGCGGCCTGTGGTTCACCGGCGCCTTGATCGGCAAGGTCGGCGGCGCCTTCACCGCGACCGCGACCCAGCATGGCGGTCAGGAGACCACCTTCCAGGGTCTGCACAACTTCTTCCTGCACCACGGCATGCCGGTCGTCGGTCTGCCCTATTCGTATCAGGCGCAGATGACGCTGGACGCGGTCCACGGCGGCTCGCCCTATGGGGCGACGACCATCACCGGCGGCGACGGCTCGCGCCAGCCCAGCGACATCGAACTGGACGGCGCCCGGTTCCAGGGGCGGCACATCGCCGAACTGGCCAAGAAGCTGCACGGCTGATCCGATGCGCCAGCCCGCCGTCTTCTTCGGTCACGGTTCGCCCATGAACGCGCTTGGCGGCCCCTTCGCGGACGCCTGGCGCGACCTTGGACAGGCCATCGGCAAGCCCAAGGGCGTGGTGATGGCCTCCGCCCACTGGGAGACGCGCGGGCTGGGCGTCACCGCGCAGGAGAAACCCGAAACCATCCATGATTTCGGAAACTTCCCGCGTGAACTTCATGAAATGCAGTACTCCGCGCCCGGGTCCCCGGAACTGGCGGCCCGCGTGTCGGGTCTGACCGGCGCGATCATGACCCAGCAATGGGGCCTGGACCACGGGACATGGTCGGTGCTGCGGCACGTCTGGCCCGAGGCGGACGTGCCGGTGGTGCAGCTGTCGCTGAACCGCGAGCTGACGGCGCGCCAACACTATGAGCTGGCCAGGACCCTGCGGCCTTTGCGGGACGACGGGATCGTGATCGCCGGGTCGGGCGACTTCGTCCACAATCTGCGGACCTGGAAGCGCGAGGCCGGGGCGGAGCCCTACGCTTGGGCGAGCGGGTTCAACGAGGCGGTGAAACACGCCTTCCTGATCGGCGACCACGAGGCGCTGATCGACTGGGTCGATCTGGCCGAGGACGCGCAACTGAGCGTGCCGACAGACGAACATTATCTGCCGGTGCTCTATGTCGCCGCGCAGCAGCAGCCGGGCGAGCCTGTCAGCTTCTTCAACGACAGCATCGACGGCGGCTCGATCTCGATGACCGGCGTTCGTATCGGCTGAGCGCGCCGAGGGAGCCGGTCAGGCCGCCTTTTCCGCCTCGACCATCTTCTGGATCGCGACATAGTCGGTCTTGCCGGTGCCCAGGACCGGCACTTCGGCGACCTTGACGATCTTCTTGGGGATGACCAGTTCGGGCGCGCCGTTGGTGCGGGCCCATTCCGCCAGGGGCGCGACCTCGGCCGAGGCGTGGTCGGTGACGAGCACCAGCTTCTCGCCCTTGCGGCTGTCGGGAATCGACACCACCGCGTGCCGCCGTTCGGGCCAGACGGCGCCGGCGATGCCTTCCACGGCGGTCAGGGACACCATTTCGCCGCCGATCTTGGCGAACCGCTTGGCCCGACCCTTGATGGTGACATAGCCTTCGGCGTCCACGTCCACGATGTCGCCGGTGTCCAGCCAGCCGTCGCCCACGGCGTCCCAGGTCAAGGGTTCGGCGGCGGTGACATAGCCGCTCATGACGTTCGGCCCCTTCAGGAACAGACGGCCGCCGCCCTCGATCCCCTCGACCGGCTCCAGCTTCCAGTCGATGCCGGGCAGCATCTGGCCCACCGTGCCCGGCGCATTGCGGTTGGGATGGTTGACCGCGATGATCGGCGAGGCCTCGGTCGCGCCATAGCCCTCCAGCAATTTGACCCCGCCGAACTTGGCGTCGAACAGGGCGCGCGTCTCCTCGCGGACCTTCTCGGCCCCGGCGACGGCGAACTTCAGCGTGGCGAAGTCGTTCGGTTCGGCGACGCGGGCGTACTGGCTCAAGAAGGTGTCGGTCGCGAACAGGATCGAGGCGTTCACCTGAGGCAGCAGGTCGGTGATCTGTTTGGCGTGCAGCGGCGACGGATATTCGAACGCCTTCAACCCCTGAAGCAGCGGCAGGATCACGCCGCCGGTCAGGCCGAAACAGTGGAAGGTCGGCAGCGGGTTGAACATCACCCAGGACGGATCGAGGTCGATGTGGGCCGCCACCTGGCGCGCATTGGCGACCAGGTTCTGCTGGCTGAGCACGACGCCCTTGGGGGTTCCGAAACTGCCCGAGGTGAACAGGACCACGCCCGGCGCATCCGGGTCCGTCTTGACGCGGAACCGCTTGGGCGCGGCCCCGGCGGCCAGGCCATAGAGTTTGTCGGGCAGGCCGATGGTCTTGCGCACGTCGTCCAGCCAGACGATGTCGGCGACGGTCTTCAGTTCGACGATCAGATCGTCCAGCTTGGCCTGATCGACGAACCGTTTGGCCGTCAGCACCTTCTTGACGCCGGACGCCTGGATGGCGGCCTTCAGATTGGTCTCGCCGGCGGTGAAGTTCAGCATCACCGGCACGCGGCCGTGGGCGTGCAGACCGAAGAAGGTGACGACCACCCCCATCGACGACGGCAGAAGGATGGCCACCCGCTCGCCCATGTCCGTCATCTGCGCGATCTTGCGGCCCAGCACGAAGGCGGCGCGGATCAGGCCGGTGTAGGTCAGCGGGTGACGATCCTGGTCCTCCAGGATCTCCTTGTCGCCGAACCGCGCCCGCGCCTCGATAAGGGCGTCGATCAGGGTTTCTTCGTACAGCGACGGATCCAGGGCCTGGCGCAAGCGCGTCTCCTATGGAGGGCGTGGGAAGCCCTCTCTGTTGTTCGGGCGACTGTCATTAATGACGCCGGGTCATCTTGAAAAGATGCGTAACGCCGCGTGAGTTCCGTTCGGTCGCGCTCTGTAACCGGCCGTGCCTTGCCTTCCGGGCGCGGAAGGCCGAAATACCGACCATGGTCACTCTGATCGACACCCTGCAGCGCAAGCCGTCGGAGCTGCGTCACCCGGAAAAGCAGAACCGGCCGGAATCCGTCGTGCTGAAAAAGCCCGACTGGCTGCGGGTCAAGGCGCCGGGATCGGGCCAGTACAACGCCACCAAGGACATCGTGCGCTCCAAGGGGCTGGTGACGGTCTGCGAAGAGGCGGCCTGCCCGAACATCGGCGAGTGCTGGAGCCAGAAGCACGCGACCCTGATGATCATGGGCGACACCTGCACGCGGGCCTGCGCCTTCTGCAACGTCAAGACGGGCCTGCCCCAGCCGCTGGATCCGGAAGAGCCGGGCAAGGTGGGCCTGGCCGTCCAGCAGATGGGCCTGAACCACGTCGTCATCACCTCGGTCGACCGCGACGATGTGGCGGACGGCGGCGCGGCCCACTTTGCCGAGGTGGTGCGCCAGATCCGCATCCAGGCGCCGAACACCACCATCGAGATCCTGACGCCCGACTTCCTGCGAAAAGACGGGGCGGCCGCCGTGATGATCGACGCCAAGCCCGACGTCTTCAATCACAACCTGGAGACCGTGCCGCGCCTGTATCTGAAGATCCGGCCGGGCGCGCGCTACTTCCACAGCCTGCGGCTGCTGCAGATGGTCAAGGAGCGCGATCCGAACCAGTTCACCAAGTCCGGCATCATGGTCGGTCTGGGCGAGACCAAGGAAGAGGTCATGCAGGTGATGGACGACATGCGGTCCGCCGGCGTCGACTTCATCACCATCGGCCAGTACCTGCAGCCGACGCGCAAACACGCCGCCATCGACCGTTTCGTCACCCCGGAGGAGTTCAAGGCCTATAAGGCGATCGCCCGCGCCAAGGGCTTCCTGATGGTGTCGTCCTCGCCGCTGACGCGCTCGTCGCACCACGCCGGCGACGACTTCGCCCGGCTGAGGGCGGCGCGCGAGGCGCAACTGCGCCGCTGAGCCAGGGATGGCCGTCCATCGCGTCACGCGCATACTGCCCTATGCGCCCGAACAGCTTGCCGATCTTGTGGCGGACGTGCGCGCCTATCCCGACTTCGTGCCGTGGGTCACGTCGATGCGCGTCTGGAACGAGCGGGCGGAAAGCGAGGGCGTCGGCTTGCAGGATGCGGAGGCCAGCGTGGGCTTTTCCTTCCTGAAGGAGCGGTTCTCCACCTGGGTCCGGCATGACCGCAATGCGCCGAAGGTCGAGGTCGGCCTGTTGCGCGGGCCGTTCAAGCACCTGAAGAACCGTTGGGAGTTCTTTCCCCATCCCGAGGGGACGCGGCTGGAGTTCATGATCGACTTCGCCTTCAAGTCGCGGATGCTGGACCTGATGCTGTCGGCCAACTTCGACAGGGCGGTGGAAAAGCTGATAGGCTGCTTTGAAAGCGAAGCCGCTAGGCGCTTTCGCTGAGAGCGCATGATGTCGGAGCAAAAGCCTATACTGTACAAGCGTCGCAGTTGGATTTTGCTCACGGCTCTCATTCTATCGACGGGCGCATTCGTCTTGGCCTCTCCGATGCTGTTGCTGTTTGCGGCAATGTCGGGAATGGCGGGAGACTCATGCGCTGGTTGGCCAGCCCATCTCTTCATCATGAGCGCATTGACCTTGCCGATCGCTATCATCGGCGTGCTTATAAACGGCTGGCGAGCGTTCATTGTTCGCGATGAGCCACGCGCATGGTGGGGCTTTGCGGTCCTACCCTTGTGGCCGCTGTCGCTGTTCGTGAGTACAAAAATGGCTGTGTTTTGCTGAAAGACTTCGACTTCGATGCGACCGTCGTGGGCGCCGGGGCCGTGGGCCTGGCCTGCGGGCGGGCGTTGTCGAAACGGGGCCTGACGGTGCTGGTGCTGGAGAAGGAAGGCCACATCGGCCAGGGCGTGTCGTCGCGCAACTCCGAGGTCATTCATGGCGGCCTCTATTACCCGACCGGATCGTTGAAGGCGCAGTTCTGCGTCGCGGGTCGGCGCGCGCTCTATGATTTCCTGGCCAGCCGCAAGATCGACCATTGGAAGTGCGGCAAGCTGGTCGTGGCCACCGAAACGGCCGAGGTCGAGCGGATCGAGGGCATCTTCGAACAGGCGACGGCGAACGGCGTGGAGGGGCTGGAGCATCTGACCGGCGCCCAGGCGCGGGCGCTGGAGCCCGAACTGAACGCCCACGCCGCCATCCTGTCGCCCGAGAGCGGCCTGTTCGACAGCCACGGCTATATGCTGGCCCTGCGAGGCGAGATCGAGGACGCGGGCGGCTCGGTCGTCGTGTCGGCGCCGTTCGAGGGCGCCGCGCCGCTGTCGGGCGGCGGGTTTTCCATCCGCGTCGGGGGCGAGGGGGCGATGACCGTCACCAGCCGCCTCCTGGCCACGGCGCCCGGGTTGTCGGCGCAGGCGGTCGCGGGTCAGATCGAGGGCTATCCGCCCCAAGACATCCCCACCGGCCATTTCGGCAAGGGCGTCTATTTCCGTCTGATCGGACGCGCGCCGTTCGACCGGCTGATCTATCCTCCGCCTATCCCCGGCGCCTTAGGCACCCATTATCGCAAGGACCTGGGCGGGCAGGGGGTGTTCGGCCCCGACCTGGCCTATGTCGAAACCGAGGATTATTCGGTCGATCCGGCCAAGGCGGACGAGTTCGCGCGATATATCCGTCGTTTCTGGCCAGGCCTGCCCGACGGCGCCCTGACGCCCGACTACGCCGGCATCCGGCCCAAGCTGCATGGGCCGGGCGAGCCCCAGCCCGACTTTCAACTGCATGGGCGCGAGCATCACGGCCTAGACGGCCTGATGGCCTTGTTCGGGATCGAGAGCCCCGGCCTGACCGGTTCGCTGGCTATCGGCGAGGCGGTGGCGGCGGCTTTGACGGAGACGGAATGACCGAACGCGAGAAGATGCTGGCGGGCCTGCCCTATGATCCTGGCGATCCCGACCTGCGAGACGGTCGAGCCCGAGCAGTGGGCCTGACGGTCGCCATCAACGCCGAGCCGGATCGCGACCGTCGCAGCGCCCTGGTCAATCGGTTGGTGAGCGCGACTGACGGCAAGGCGATCATCATGCCGGGTTTCTTCTGCGACTATGGCGTCAACATCCATTTGGGCGCGCGCGCCTTCGCCAACGCCAACTGCGTGTTCCTGGACTGCGCCGAGATTCGCATCGGCGACAACTTCCAGGCCGGGCCTGGGGTGCAGCTCCTGACGCCGGAGCATCCGCTGGACGCGGTGGCGCGTCGCGGCAAGGAAACGGCGCGCTCCATCGTCATCGGCGACGACGTATGGATCGGCGGCGGCGCCATCGTTCTGGCCGGCGTCACCATCGGAGACCGGTCGGTGATCGGGGCGGGTTCGGTCGTGACCAAGGACGTGCCGTCGGACGTTGTCGTCGTCGGCAATCCGGCGAAGATCGTCCGTCGTTTGGCGGCTGCTTAAACGCCTTGAAATCGTCGCGCGGTTCATGCATAAGCCGCGCCTCGCGTGGCGGCTCGGCATCCTTCTAAAGAAGGGTTGGGGGCCGCCGCTATCGTTTTCGCGCCAGACAGGCTTCGGCTCTGGGCGGCGCCCGACTTAGAAGATTGAGACGGACATGGCCGTTCCGAAGCGCAAAGTATCTCCCTCGCGTCGCAACATGCGCCGCGCCCACGACGCCCTGACCTCGAACGTTTATGTCGAGGACAAGGACACCGGCGAGCTGAAGCGCCCGCACCACATCGACCTGAAGACCGGCACCTATCGCGGTCGCCAGGTCATCACGCCCAAGGAAGACTAGGTCTTTTTAGGACGTTTCGCCCGCGTTCGACAACGACGGGCCGAATGGCGATTTCAACGGCGCGCGGTGATCCGCGCGCCGTTTTCGTGCGTTCAGCGCGTCGAGCTTTAGATCGGAGATCGCCGCATGATGATTCGCCCCGCCGCCGCCATCGGCGTCTGCATGCTTTTGCTCGCCGCCTGTGGGCGCGACGACCGGCAGGCTGCCGATGCCTCGCCTCCCGCCCTGGATTCGACGGCGTCGCCTGCACCTTCGGCCCCCGTCGCCGCACCAGCGGCCGCCGACACCCTGACGGCCGACGGCCTGGGGCCGGCGCGGATCGGGATGAGCAAGGCCGATCTGATCGCGGCCTGGGGCGATGACGCGAACCCAGGCGCAGTGGGAGGCGCAGAGCCTGAGGCGTGCGACATCTTCCACCCCGCCCGCGCGCCGAAGGGCGTCAGCGTCATGATCCAGAACGGCCGACTGACGCGAATCACCCTGGCGCGCGACGCCGGCGTCAAGACCGACCGTGGCTTCGGCCTGGGCGACACGGCCTTGGCGATCAAACAGGCGTATGGCGGCGCCGTCTTTTCCCAGCCGCACAAATATCAGGACGCCCCGGCCGAGGATCTGTTCGCCTGGGCGCGCGGTGGTTCGACCGCCTATGTCGCCGACCCGTCGGCGCGCGGCGTCCGCTATGAGATCGGCGCGGACGGCAAGGTCGGCATGATCCATGCGGGCGATCCGTCGATCCAACTGGTCGAAGGGTGTTCCTGACATCGCGATCACGGCGGCATTGGCCTTTGGCGGACGGGCGGCTAAACCCGTCTGACTTCATTTCCGCCTTGAGCCAAAGAGCCGAGCCATGACCGACATCGCCGACATCGTCGCCCGCCAGATTCTCGACAGCCGTGGCAATCCGACGGTCGAAGTGGACGTGATCCTGGACGACGGCTCGTTCGGCCGCGCCGCGGTTCCGTCCGGCGCATCGACGGGCGCGCACGAAGCCGTCGAACTGCGCGACGGCGACAAGGATGTCTGGGGGGGCAAGGGCGTTCAAAAGGCGGTGGACGCCGTCAACGGCGAAATCTTCGACGCCCTGTCCGGCATGGACGCCGAGGACCAGCGCCGGATCGACGAGGCGATGATCGAACTGGACGGCACGCCCAACAAGGGGCGCCTGGGCGCCAACGCCATCCTGGGCGTGTCGCTGGCGGCCGCCAAGGCCAGCGCCATCTCGTCGGGTCTGCCGCTGTATCGCTACATCGGCGGCGTCTCGGCTCGCGTCCTGCCGACCCCGATGATGAACATCATCAATGGCGGCGCCCATGCCGACAATCCGATCGATATCCAGGAGTTCATGATCCTGCCGACCGGAGCCGAGACCTTCAGCGACGCCCTGCGCATGGGAACGGAGATCTTCCACGCCCTGAAAAAGCAGCTGAAGGACGCCGGCCACAACACCAACGTCGGCGACGAGGGCGGCTTCGCCCCGAACCTGGCCTCTGCCGAGGAGGCGTTGAGCTTCATCACCAAGGCGGGGCAGGCGGCCGGCTATCTGGCGGGCGAAGACTTCCACCTGGGCCTGGACGTAGCCTCGACCGAGTTCTTCAAGGACGGCAAATACGTCATGGCCGGCGAGGGCAAGACCGTCGACGCCGACGGGATGGCCGCCTATCTGGTGGATCTGTGCGAACGTTTCCCCATCGTCTCGATCGAAGACGGCATGGCGGAGGACGATTTCGACGGCTGGCGCCTGCTGACCGAACGTCTGGGCGACCGGGTGCAACTGGTCGGCGACGACCTGTTCGTGACCAATCCCGCGCGTCTGGCGGCCGGCATCGGCGAGGGGCTGGCCAACTCCATCCTGATCAAGGTCAATCAGATCGGCACCCTGTCGGAGACGCTGGATGCGGTCGATATGGCCCAGCGCGCCGGCTATACGGCCGTCATGAGCCACCGTTCGGGCGAAACCGAGGACGCCACCATCGCCGACCTGGCCGTGGCCACCAACTGCGGTCAGATCAAGACCGGCTCTCTGGCCCGATCGGATCGGGTGGCGAAGTACAACCAACTGCTGCGAATCGAAGAGATGCTGGGCGACCAGGGCGTCTATTTCGGCGATGGCATGCTGCTGAAATAGGCGATGGAATTCTCGGCGGAGAATCAGCGTTCTCCGCCGATATTCTTACGGTCAAGCTACATTTCGTTAGGCATTTTCGGGCACGGTTCCTGAACTGTGTTTTCGCGCTCAGAAGGAGCGTTCTAAGTGCCCGAACGGATGAAGTCTTACCGCGTGTCCTGCGTTCTGCTGCTGTTGCTCGCCTATCTTGGCGTGCAGGCCTTGACGGGCGAACGGGGCCTGTTGAGCGGCGCCTCGCGCGATGCGCTTCTGGGACAGCGCGAGGACCAGCTCGCCCAGCTTACCGAGCAGCGCCGTGATCTGGAGACCCGGGTGCGTTATCTTCGGAGCGACAGTCTGTCGCGCGACCTGCTCGAGGAGCGCGCGCGCGCTGTATTGGGCTTCTCCGATCCGCGCGACTATGTGATCCGCGCCTCGGCCCCGACTGAGCAGAGCTGAACACGCGCCACTTGAACTATTGTTACAGCGCGACCCGGACCCCTTTGCGTTCCGGGAAGGAAGGCTGCTAAAGCCCCTTTCCGTAACGATAAGAAGGCGTCGCTTCTCGGCGCCTAGCCGGGAGATACCGGATGGCGAAAGCCCCAGCCAAATCCGCTCAGACGACAACGCCTGACAAACTGCCCAATGCGCCGACGGCGTCCAAGGAAGACCTGCTTCGCTTCTATCGCGAAATGGTTCTGATCCGTCGCTTCGAGGAGCGCGCGGGCCAACTGTACGGCATGGGCCTGATCGGCGGCTTCTGTCACCTGTACATCGGCCAGGAGGCCGTGGCGGTCGGCGTTCAGGAGAGCGTCAAACCGGGCCACGACAAGATCATCACCGGCTATCGCGACCACGGCCATATGCTGGCCGCCGGCATGGACCCGAAGGAAGTCATGGCCGAGCTGACCGGCCGCAGCGGCGGTTCGTCCAAGGGCAAGGGCGGGTCGATGCACATGTTCGACGTGCCGACCGGCTTCTACGGTGGACATGGCATCGTCGGCGCCCAGGTGGCGCTGGGCACCGGCCTGGCCTTCGCCGGCAAGTATCGCGGCGACGATTCGGTGGCCTTCGTCTATTTCGGCGACGGAGCGGCCAACCAGGGTCAGGTGTACGAAAGCTTCAACATGGCCCAGCTGTGGAAGCTGCCGGCCATCTACATCATCGAAAACAATCAATATGCGATGGGCACGAGCATCGAACGCTCGTCCTCGACGACGGAACTGTACCAGCGCGGCGCCAGCTTCGGCATTCCGGGCGAACAGGTGGACGGGATGGACGTCCTGGCCGTGCGCGACGCGACGGCCCGTGCGGTGAAGCGCGCGCGCGAAGGCGGCGGCCCCTTCATCCTGGAGGTGAAGACCTATCGTTACCGCGGCCATTCGATGTCCGACCCCGCGAAATACCGCACCAAGGAAGAGGTCGACGAGGTCAAGAAGACCCGCGATCCGATCGATCACCTGAAGATGCTGCTGTCGGCCGCCAAGGCGACCGAGGAGGAGCTGAAGACCGTCGATAACGAAATCAAGGCGATCGTCGCCGAAGCTGTTCAATTCGCCCAAGAGAGCCCGGAACCCGATCCGTCCGAGCTCTATACAGACGTCTACGTGGAGGCCTGATCCGTGACCGACATTCTGATGCCGGCGCTGTCCCCCACGATGGAAGAGGGCACGCTGACCAAATGGCATATCAAGGCGGGCGACACCGTGTCGGCCGGCCAGGTGATCGCCGAGATCGAGACCGACAAGGCGACGATGGAAGTCGAGGCCGTGGACGAAGGCGAGGTGCTGGAGATCCTGGTGCCGGAAGGCGCCGAGAACGTAAAGGTCAATACGCCCATCGCGCGTCTTTCGGGCGACGACGCGGGTGCGATTTCGACGACGAAATCCGACGATTCCGACGACGCGAAAGCAGCGACTTCAACGACGAAGGCTACGGCCGAGGGCAAGACCGGCGATCCCGAAAAGGCCCCGCCCCAGACCTCGACGCCGAAAGTCGAACTGCGCGACCCGGAAATTCCGTCCGACGCCAAACTGGTCAAGACGACCGTGCGCGACGCCCTGCGCGACGCCATGGCCGAGGAGATGCGTCGCGACGACCGGGTCTTCCTGATCGGCGAGGAAGTCGCCCAGTACCAGGGGGCCTACAAGGTCAGCCGCGACCTGCTGCAGGAGTTCGGCGACCGGCGCGTCGTCGACACGCCGATCACCGAGCACGGCTTCGCCGGCCTGGGCGTGGGCGCCGCCATGGCGGGCCTGAAGCCGATCGTCGAGTTCATGACGTTCAACTTCGCCATGCAGGCCATCGACCATATCATCAACTCGGCCGCCAAGACGCTGTATATGTCGGGTGGTCAGATCCGCGCCGACATCGTCTTCCGCGGCCCGAACGGCGCCGCCAGCCGCGTCGGCGCGCAGCATAGCCAGGACTATTCGGCCTGGTACGCCCAGGTGCCCGGCCTGAAGGTCATCGCCCCCTATGACGCGGCCGACGCCAAGGGCCTGTTGAAGGCCGCCATCCGCGACCCGAACCCGGTCGTCTTCCTCGAACACGAGATGCTCTACGGCGCCGAGTTCGACGTGCCGGAGGTCGAGGACTATGTCCTGCCGATCGGCAAGGCCAAGGTCCGCCGCGAGGGCAGGGATGTCACCATCACCGCCCACGCCCGCATGGTCGGCTTCGCCCTGCAGGCCGCCGAGAAGCTGGCCGAAGAAGGGATCGAGGCCGAGGTGATCGACCTGCGCACCCTGCGCCCGTTGGACCATGAGACTGTCGTCGAAAGCGTCAAGAAGACCAATCGTCTGGTTTCGGCCGAAGAGGGCTGGGGTCCGATGGGCGTCGGCGCCGAGGTCGTGGCCCGCGTGATCGAGCACGCCTTCGACTATCTGGACGCTCCGCCGCTGCGGGTGCATCAGGAAGACGTGCCGCTGCCCTACGCCGCCAATCTCGAAGCCCTGTCTCTGCCCGGCGTCGACAAGATCATCGCGGCCGTGAAGCAGGTGATGGCGTGACCGAGGCGTCGGAATTCATGCTGACGACGCCCGACAGCGTCGCGGCTGATCCCCAGGCCATCGAACTGCTGCGGATGTGGTGGTCGAAGGAGGAGCCGGTGATGGCGGTCAAGCCCGCCTTCAACGATCCGATCCAGTTCGGCCGTCTGCTGGCCTATGCGGCGCGCCACATGGCGCATGGTTACGCCGTGCGTCACAGCCACGATGAAACAGCCGCCTACCACCGCATCCTCGAAGGCTTGACCGAAGTGGTGAAGGCGAACGACGTCCGCACCGTCGCCGAGCCGATCACGAAAACCGGGGGGAACGCCTGATGACCGATATCCTTATGCCGGCCCTGTCTCCGACCATGGAGGAGGGCGTGCTGGCCAAATGGCACGTGAAGGTGGGCGACATGGTTTCCGCCGGCGACGTGATCGCCGAGATCGAAACCGACAAGGCCACGATGGAGGTCGAGGCGGTCGACGAGGGCGAAGTCACCGACATCCTGGTGGCCGAAGGGACCGAAGGCGTGAAGGTCAATACGCCCATCGCCCGGCTGAAGGACGAAGGCGGCGCAGCCGCGCCCAAGCCTGCGGACAAGCCTGCCGACAAGGCCGAGGAGTCTCCGAAGCCCCAGGCCGCGCCTGCCGCAGCCGTCGAGGCGCCAAAGGCCGCCGCACCGGCTCCGGCCGCGCCGAGGTCGGACAACGGCGAACGCATCTTCGCCTCGCCCCTGGCGCGTCGCATCGCGGCGCGGAACGGCGTCGATCTGAAGTCTATCAAGGGCACCGGCCCGCATGGCCGGATCGTCAAGCGCGATGTCGAGGCCGCCGGCAAGGGCGCCGCCCAACCTGCGTCCACGCCGCCCGCGACGGCCGAGGCAGGCGCCGCCGCCGAACCGCGCAAGGCTCTATCGCTGGCCCAGATGGGGATCCCGGACGGCAGCTACGACCTGATCCCGCTGGACGGCATGAAGAAGGCCGTGGCGCGTCGCATGGTCGACAGCGTCCAGAACGTGCCGCACTTCCCGCTGTTCATCGATGTCGAGATCGACCAGCTGATGGCCGTGCGCGCCAAGGTGAACAAGATGCTGGAGCCGCAGGGGATCAAGGTCTCCGTCAACGACTTCGTCATCAAGGCCGCGGCCCTGGCCCTGAGGGCGGTGCCCGAGGCGAACGCCTCCTATACGCCGGAAGGCATCGCCATGCACCACAACGCCGACATCTCGATGGCGGTGGCGATCGACGGCGGCCTGATCACCCCGATCATCAGGAAGGCCGAGACCAAGGGCCTGGCGCAGATCGCCACCGAGTCCAAGGACCTGGCCAAGCGCGCCCGCGACCGCAAGCTGAAGCCGGAAGAGTTCCAGGGCGGCACCTTCTCGGTGTCCAATCTGGGGATGTTCGGCATCAAGCAGTTCACCTCGATCATCAATGAGCCGCAGGGTTGCATCATGAGCGTGGGCGCCGGCGAGCAGCGCGCCGTGGTCAAGGACGGCCAGGTCGTTCCAGCCACCGTCATGACCGTGACCCTGACCTGCGATCACCGCGTGGTGGACGGCGCGACGGGCGCCCGCTTCCTGCAGGCGTTCAAGCCGTTGATCGAAGATCCCGTCGCGATGCTGGCGTAAGGGGCGGGACGGGTCATGACCTCGGTCTATGACTTTGCCGCCCGCGCCATCGACGGCACGGAGGTGTCGCTTGACCGTTATCGCGGTCAGGCGCTGTTGATCGTCAACACCGCGTCCAAATGCGGCTTCACCGGCCAGTACGAGGGTCTGGAGACGCTGCACCGGGACTTCGCCGGCCAGCCGTTCGAGGTTCTGGGCTTTCCGTGCAACCAGTTCGGCAATCAGGAGCCCGGCCGGGCGGCGGAGATCGCCGCCTTTTGCGCCACCAGCTTCGACGTGACCTTTCCCCTGTTCGACAAGGTGGAGGTCAACGGCCCGAACCGGCATCCGCTCTACGCCTGGCTGACCCGAGAGAAGCGCGGCTTCCTGGGCTCCCAGGCCATCAAGTGGAACTTCACCAAATTCCTGACCGACCGCGAGGGCAGGGTGGTCGCCCGCTACGCCCCGCAGACAGAACCCGAGGCCATAAAGGCCGACATCGAGAAGTTGATCTGATCATGGCCCAAGAATTCGATCTCGTCGTCATCGGCTCGGGCCCCGGCGGCTATGTCGCGGCGATCCGCGCCAGCCAATTGGGCCAGAAGGTCGCCATCGTCGAGCGCGAGAATCTGGGCGGCATCTGTCTGAACTGGGGCTGTATTCCGACCAAGGCCCTGCTGAAGTCGGGCGAGAAGTTCGAGAGCGACTTCGACGCCATCATCCAGCGCTCGCGCGGCGTCGCGGCGACGATGAACAAGGGCGTCGCCTTCCTGATGAAGAAGAACAAGATCGAGGTGATCGAAGGCTCGGCCAAGCTGGAAAAGGGCGGCGCGGCGCCCAAGGTGGTCATCGCGCTGAAGGCCGGCGGTTCGCGCACCGTCGAGGCCAAGTCGGTGATGCTGGCGGTGGGCGCCCGCGCGCGATCCTTGCCTCAGATCGGCCTGGAGGCCGACGGGGACAAGATCTGGGCCTATCGCGACGCCCTGGCGCCGAAGACGCTGCCCAAGTCCTTCGTGGTCATCGGCTCGGGCGCCATCGGCATCGAGTTCGCCAGCTTCTATCGCGCCCTGGGCGCCGAGGTGACGGTCGTCGAGGCGGTCGAGGGCATCATGCCGGTCGAGGACGAGGAGGTCTCCAAGGCCGCGCAGAAGGCGTTCGAGAAGCGCGGCATCAAGTTCAAGGTCGGCGCCAAGGTGACGAAGGTCGCAAAGAACGCGAACGGCGTGAAGGTCGATGTCGAGATCGGCGGCAAGGCCGAGACGCTGGAGGCCGAGGTCTGCATCTCGGCCGTGGGCATCACCGCCAACACCGACGGCATCGGCCTGGAGGCGCTGGGCGTCGAACTGGACCGCGGCCACATCAAGACCGACGGCCACTGCCAGACCAACGTCAAGGGCCTGTTCGCCATCGGCGACTGCGCCGGCGCGCCCTGGCTGGCGCACAAGGCCAGCCATGAAGGCATCCACGCCGCAGAGTACATCGCCGGCTACAAGAGCCCGAACGTCCATTCGCCCATCGCCGGCTGCACCTACGCCCAGCCGCAGGTCGCCTCGGTCGGCGTGACCGAACAGGCGGCCCGCGAAGCCAAGCGCGACGTCAAGATCGGCCGCTTCCCGTTCCGGGTGAACGGCAAGGCGGTGGCGGCGGGCGAGCCGGACGGCTTCGTCAAGGTGATCTTCGACGCCAAGACCGGCGCCCTGATCGGCGCCCACATGATGGGTCACGAAGTCACCGAAATGATCCAGGGCTTCGTCACGGCCATCGCCATGGAGGCGACTGAGGAAGACATCCACGGCATCGTCTATCCGCACCCGACCATGTCGGAGGCCATGCACGAAGCGGCTCTGGACGCCTATGGGCGGGTGATCCACCTCTGATACGGGTCTGGCTGCGCTGTTGATCGGGCACGACAGCGGCGGAATGTCGCGCTAACCTCGCACTGTGGCGAGGAGGGCGTCGATGCGGTCGTTGTTGCGTGAGCGGGTGGAGGGCGAAGCCGCCCGCGTGGGCTTTGTCGAGCTGTTCTTCGACCTGGTCTTCGTCTTCGCCATCACCCAGGTCAGTCACGGTCTTCTGGCGCACCTGACGCCCCTGGGCGCGCTTCAGGCGGCCATGCTCCTCGCCGCAGTCTGGTGGGCCTGGATATTCACCTCGTGGATGACGAACTGGCTGGACCCCGAACGCGGGGCTGTTCAGGTCGCATTGTTTGTACTGATGGGCGTCGGGCTGGTGATGTCGGCGGCGCTGCCGCACGCCTTTCAGGAATACGGGCTCGTCTTCGCCCTGGCCTTCGTCGGCATTCAGGTCGGGCGTACGGCGTTCATGCTCTGGGCCATGCGCGAGGACGCCAGCTTGCGTCGCAACGCCCTGCGCATCCTGACCTGGTTGACGGCCTCAGGCGTATTGTGGATCGCGGGCGGCCTGGCCGAGCCGGAACGCCGGCTTTGGTTCTGGCTGGCCGCCCTGGCTGTCGAATATGCGTCGCCTGCCCTAAATTTCTTCGTCCCCGGCCTTGGCCGTTCTCGCACCGAGGACTGGAACATCGAGGGCGGCCACATGGCCGAGCGGGTGGGGCTGTTCTTCATCATCTGTCTGGGCGAGACCCTGTTGATCTCGGGCGCCACGTTCGGCGAGCTGGACTGGACGTCGGGCGAGGTATGGGCCGCCTTCGTATCGGCGGTCCTGTCCACCGTGGCCATGTGGCGTCTGTTCTTCAGCCAGGCGCACGAGTCCGCCTCTCACGCCATCATGCACGCATCTGATCCCGGACGGATCGCGCGCCGCGCCTATACCTATTCGCCGATTCTGGTGATCGCCGGGGTCATCGTGGTGGCGGTGAGCGACGAACTGGTCCTGGCCCATCCTGGCGGTCACGTTTCGACGGCGGCGGCGCTGACGCTGCTGGGCGGACCGATCCTGTTCCTGTGGGGGACGGCGGTGGCCAGTTGGGCGATCTGGCGCAAGGTGGCCTGGACGCGGCTGGTGGGTTGCGCCGTGCTGGCGGCAGGATGGTTCGCCCTGCCCTGGACCACGCCCCTGGCGCTCAGCATCGCCTCGACGGCGGTTCTGATGGCCGTCGGCATATGGGAGACTTGGCGGCTGCGCGGCGCGGCGGCGCCGGTCTGAACCGGTCAGTCCGCCTTTTCGACGAAGCTGTCGATCACCCGCTTTTCGCCGGCCTTTTCGAACTCGACCACCAGCTTGTTGCCCTCGATCACGCGCACGGTTCCGTAACCGAACTTCTGATGAAAGACGCGCTGGCCTTTTTGCCAGCCTGAACCGGATTTGGGATCGGCCGTGGCGACCAGGCGGCCATCGCCCTCGATGACGGCCTTGCGGGCCGGAATTCTGTTCGGCGTCTGGGCGGCGGTGAAACTCTGGGCGCGTTTCCAGCCGGGCGAGGAATAGCCGCTGCCGAAGGAGGGCGCGTCGTCCCAACGGCTCTTGGCCTCCTTCATGCCGGTCGAGGCGCCGTAATAGCCGGTGTCGGATTGGGGTTCGACGTGGGCGATGGGCAGTTCGTCGACGAAGCGGCTGGGCAGTTGCGACGTCCAGCGGCCGTAGACCAGACGATTGGCGGCGAAGGAAATCCGCGCGTCCTGTTTGGCCCGGGTGACGCCGACGTAGGCCAGGCGGCGTTCCTCCTCCAGGCCCTTCTCGCCCTTCTCGTCGATGCTGCGCTGCGAGGGGAAGACGCCTTCCTCCCAGCCGGGCAGGAAGACCAGCGGGAACTCCAGCCCCTTGGCGCCGTGCAGGGTCATGATCTGAACCGCCCCGTCGCCATTGGGATCGTCACCGGCGTTGCGCTCCAGGTCCATGACCAGGGAGACGTGCTCCAGATAGGCCTGAAGCGTCTCGAACTGCTGCATCGACTGGGTCAGTTCCTTCAGGTTCTCCAGCCGCGTCTGGCCCGAGGTTCTGTCGGCTTTCTGCATGTCGGTGTAACCGCTCTCCTCCAACACCGTCTCCATGACCTGCCAGTGGGGCATGTCTGCGGACAGGGCGCGCCAGCGGTCGATGTCGCGCACGAAGTTGGACAGGGCGGTGCGGGTGCGGGCCTGAAGCTCGTCGGTGTTGATCAGGCCGCGCACGGCGGTCAGGGCGGATATGTCGTGCTGGCGGGCGATCTGGAGAATTTTCTGAACGCTGGTCGCTCCGACGCCGCGCTTTGGCACGTTGACGATGCGTTCGAACGCCAGGTCGTCGTCCTCGGACAGGATCAGCCGTAGATAGGCGTGGGCGTCGCGGATCTCGGCGCGCTCGAAGAAGCGCGGCCCGCCGATGACGGCGTAGGGGATGGCCAGCATGACCAGCCGCTCCTCGAAGGCCCGCATCTGGAAGGAGGCGCGGACCAGAATGGCCATGTCCTTGTATTTCAGCCCCGGTTCGCCGGCGTGGGGGCGGCGGGCCGTCTCGATCTCGTCGGCGATCAGCCGGGCCTCGGCCTCGCCGTCCCAGACGCCGCGCACCCTGACCTTGTCGCCGCCGTCGTCCTCGGTCCACAGGGTCTTGCCCAGCCGGTCGCGGTTCGCGGCGATCAGGCCCGAGGCCGCGCCCAGGATGTGGCGGGTCGAGCGATAGTTTCGCTCCAGCTTGACGATCTTGGCGCCGGGGAAGTCGCGCTCGAAACGCAGGATGTTGTCCACTTCCGCGCCGCGCCAGCCATAGATCGACTGGTCGTCGTCGCCGACGCAGCAGACGTTGCCGGTGGAGGCGGTCAGCAGCCTCAGCCAAAGATACTGGGCGACGTTTGTGTCCTGATACTCGTCGACCAGGATGTAGCGGAAGCGGCGGCGGTACTCCTCGGCCAAGTCCGCGTGCTGCGACAGGATGGTGATGTTGTGCAGCAGAAGGTCGCCGAAGTCGCAGGCGTTCAGGCTGCGCAGCCGCGCCTGGTAGGCGGCGTACAGACCCTGGCCCTTGCCGTTGGCGAAGTCCTCGCCGGGGGGCAGCTTTTCGGGCGTCCAGCCTCGGTTCTTCCAATGGTCGATCAGGCTGTTGAGCGACTTGGGCGTCCAGCGTTTCGTGTCGATATTGGCGGCTTCCAGCAGCTGTTTCAGCACTCGTTCCTGGTCGTCCGCATCCAGGATGGCGAAGGTGGATTTCAGGCCGACCAGTTCGGCGTGGCGGCGCAGAATCTGGGCGGCGATGGAGTGGAAGGTGCCCAGCCAGCGAAGGCCCTCGGCCGACGGGCCGATCAGATGGGTGATCCGCTCGCGCATCTCGCGCGCGGCCTTGTTGGTGAAGGTGACGGCCAGCAGCTCCCACGGTTTGGCGCGTCCGGTCGCCAGGATGTGGGCCAGTCGAGTGGTCAGCACCCGCGTCTTGCCCGTTCCCGCGCCGGCCAGCACCAGGACCGGCCCCTCGGTCGTCTCCACGGCCTCGCGCTGTTCGGGGTTCAGCCCGGCCAGATAGTCGCGCGCTTGGGCCCCCTCGGGCGCGCGGGCGCGGGCGAGGTCGGAAATGCGGGGGGCGGGAAGATCGGTCACAGGCGAGGGACTATCCGTGGTTCAGAGGATGTCTGGCAGAATCGAGCGCGGAACATAAGGGGACCGCAAGGCAATGTCAGGGCCGACGCCGAAATGAAACGCGGAACCTGCCGGCTCGGCGGCCGGTTCCAGTCACGATGCAAGGCATGCCCCAGACCGACAGGACGGCGGACCGTCCACCGAAGCGCGGCCGTTCCGGCTGGATCGCTTTCGCCGTGGGCATGGGCGCGATGTTCGTGCTGCTGGCGATCTGGATCGTGTTGGTGGAGATGGACGGCGAACGCAGGTCGGACGCCTTCATCGCCCTGGAGACGCCGCAGGCGCAGGCGCCCGCGCAGTCTGATCGCTGCCGAGAAGGTACGGAGTCCGGCTGTCGGTGACGGTCGTCATCAGCCTAGGATGTAGGCCGACGAATCTCCAATCAGACCACCCGGCCGTTGTCCGCCACCCAGTCCAGCGCCAGCAGGCGACAGGCCGAGGCCAGGGGGCGCCGGCCGCGTCCGGCGTCGATTTCGGCCAGCAATCCGGCCTTGCTGAGATTCCGCTTCGCCGCGATCCGGTCCAGGACAGCCCAGAACTCCGGCTCCAGCGCCACCGATGTCGCATGGCCCGCCAAGGCGACCGAGCGTTTGGCCAGACCGTTCAACGCACGGACTTCAGCACGATCTCGGCCGAGGCGGGCGCGCCCTGGGTCAGGACGGCGTGGCGCGTGTCGGTGGTGAAGACCAGGGCGCCCGCCGGATCGCGTATCTCGGCGCGGACGGCGTAGGTATGACGTGGATCGATCTGGGCTGTGGGAAAGCCCAGCGTCACCGCATAGGGCGGGGCGCCCGCCAGGGTTTCGCTGCTTTCGGCCAGGACCCGGGCCTGGGCGTCCGCCAAGCTGACGTCCTCGACCCGAACGGTCAGCACATGGCCCGGCGGCAGCATGATCCGTTCGCGATATAGGGCGGTGACGGTCACGACCGTCGTGCCGGCCGTCACGGTCGGCGGCGTCTCTCCCGGCATGGCGCAAGCGGCCAGGACCAGGGCGGCGGGCGGAACGAAGGCGGCGTGTCGCATGGCGATCTCCTCTTTGGCGCCAGTGTGTCACACTTGGGCGCGAGACGTGAGAGGCGGGCCAAGGTTCGACGGTTCAGCCGTCGCCCTGCGGCCTATCCCGTTTCTTGCCGTCAAGCAGGCGGGCCTCGCGCGCCTGGTCCAGCCGGGCCGCCTGCTTATCGGCCCTGGTGCGGCCGTGAGCGAGGCGATTGGCGACGGCCTCGGCCTTGCGGTCCGCTTTCGACCGGGATTTCCGGGCGCGGTTCAGATTGACGATCTCGCCCATGGTCAGCGCTTCGGCGTGTCGGTGTGGGCCGGCGTGTCGGACGCGGTGGACGATGGCGCCGGCGCGAGGACGGCAGGCACCTGGGCTTCGTCGACGCGGGTCTGGGGGATGAAGGGCTGATCGGCCTGCTTGCGATCGAGGCGGGTCCAGGCGTCGGGCCCGCGTCCGCGCTGGCGACCCAGTTCGAACATGGCCGACATGGTTTCCTGGTCGAACTTCAGGCTGGAGGCCTCGACATTATCGGGAATGGCCGACAGCGACATGTCCAGGCCGTTGCGCTGGGCGAAGGCGGTGGTGATGGCCAGATGGGTGCGAAGCGAGGCCTTGCTCATGCTGTCGTAGGTGCGCGACAGGATGCCCGACAAACGCCCCGGCGTGACGCCGTCGTTGCGCCCGGTCTGGCCGTTGACGATGACGTAGAGCGCCCCGACGCGGCCTTCGTCCCTGGGCCGGGTCCACAGCATCAGATCTTCGGGAATGGCCAGGAACGGCGTGTTGACCCCGCCGTCCACGTGCATTTCCAGCACGACCTTGTCGTCGTCCTGAAGGCCCGCGATCAGGGCGGGCGGAAAGACGCCCGGGATGCTGGCCGAGGCGACCAGGACCTCCTTGAACAGTTCGCGCGCATTCTCGTCGCCCTGACTGGCCAACAGGCCCATGTCCCAGATGACGGTCTGTTCGCTGTCCAGGTTCGTCGTGGCGACCAGAAGGCGTCGGCCGTTGGCGTGTTCGCGCGCCACGGCGCGCAACAATTCGGGCGTTACATTGTCGTCGACCAGCTTGCGCAGAACCTGGGATGAGAACACGCTGGGGTTCAGGAAGGCGGCGAAGCTGCGCCAGCTCAGGATATTGTTGGCTCCGCCGCTGGTGTAGGCGTGGCGCAGTTCGTCGTCCCAGTCCGATCCTAGGAAGGCGAAGGGCGCGGCAAGGGCGCCGGTGCTGACGCCTGTGACCACGTCGAACGTCGGGCGATCGCCGCGCTCGCTCCAACCCGTCAGAAGCCCCGCGCCATACGCCCCGTTGGCCCCCCCGCCCGACAAGGCCAGGATGGTGGTCGGGTGATCGGGCCGAAGGCGCCCGGCGATCTCCTGGGTGAATTCTTGCAGGCGCGCGCTGTCGTTGCTTTGGATGCGGGGGTCCTGGGCCTTGATCAGCGTGCCGTCGGCGATCCTGAGCGGGCCGGTCGGCCGCTCCAGCGTGCCGCATGCGGTCAGCGCCAAGGCCATGACGATGCCGAAAAGCCCCGAACCGATTCGCCGCATTCGTTCAGTTCCATCCAGATGAACGCCCGTCACATACAGGCTCGCCGCAATGGCCGCCAGATCAAACGCGGAGTTCAAAGCGGCGCCGTTTGAAACCCGACGATGGGGCTCACGTTTTCAGGGACAGCGACAAACCGCATTGGAGACATCATGGTCGACGTATCGCTCATCAAGGAACATCTGGAAGTCGTCGGTTCGGACGGCGGCCATGTCGGTCGCGTCGATCACGTGCTGGGCGACCAGATCGAACTGGCCAAGCTGGATTTCGCCGGCGGGTTCAAGCACCACCTGATCCCGGTCAGCTGGGTCGCCAGCGTGGACGACAAACACGTTCACCTGAATCTGACCCAGGACGACGCCAAGGCCCGCTGGTCCGAGAAGCCCCACTAGCGTCTAGCCGGACAGCTTCAGAGGAAGAAAAAGCGCCGATGTCGATGGACGTCGGCGCTTTCGTCATATGGGCCAGGGCCGGAGGTCAGCCCGGTGCGATCATCTTTTCGGGACGCACCGCCTCGTCGAACTCGGCGTCGGTCAGATAGCCGCCGCCGACGGCTTCCTCGCGCAGGGTGGTGCCGTTCCTGTGCGCCGTCTTGGCGATCTTGGCGCAGAGGTCATAACCCAGCTTGCCGTTCAGCGCCGTGACCAGCATCAGGGAGTTGTTCAGCCCGCGCGCGATATTGTCCTCGCGCGCCTCGATGCCGACGACGCAGTTGTCGGTGAAGCTGATGGCCGCATCGGCGACCAGACGCACCGACTGCAGGAAGTTGTAGGCCATCACCGGGTTGTAGACGTTCAGTTCGAAATGCCCCTGCGAACCGGCGAAGGTCAGGGCGGCGTTGTTGCCGAACACCTGGACGCAGACCTGGGTCAGGGCCTCGCACTGGGTCGGATTGACCTTGCCCGGCATGATCGACGAGCCGGGCTCGTTCTCCGGCAGGGCCAGTTCGCCCAGGCCCGAACGCGGGCCGGAGCCCAGGAAGCGGATGTCGTTGGCGATCTTGAACAGCGAGGCGGCGACGGTGTTGATCGCGCCGTGGCTGAAGACCATGGCGTCGTGGGCGGCCAGGGCCTCGAACTTGTTCGGGGCCGTGGTGAAGGGCAGGCCGGTGATCTCGGCGATCTGGGCCGCGACCTTCTCTGCGAAGCCGATGGGGGCGTTCAGGCCGGTGCCGACGGCGGTGCCGCCCTGGGCCAGTTCCATCAGCTTGGGCAGGGTCTGTTCGATCCGCTCGATGCCGTTGGCCACCTGCTGAGCATAGCCGCCGAACTCCTGGCCCAGGGTGAGGGGCGTGGCGTCCTGGGTATGGGTGCGGCCGATCTTGATGATGTGGGCCCAGGCCTTGGACTTGGCGTCAAGGGCGGCGTGCAGATGCTTCAGCGCCGGGATCAGGTCGTTGACCACCTGCTCGGCGCAGGCGACGTGCATGGCCGTGGGATAGGTGTCGTTGGACGACTGGCTCATGTTGACGTGGTCGTTCGGGTGGACCGGCGTCTTGGAGCCCATCTCGCCGCCCAGGATCTCGATGGCGCGGTTCGAGATCACTTCGTTGGCGTTCATGTTCGACTGGGTCCCCGAGCCGGTCTGCCAGACGACCAGCGGGAAGTGGTCGTTCAGCTTGCCCTCGATGACCTCGTTGGCGGCCTTGATGATGGCGTCGGCCAGGACGGGGTCCAGCTTGCCCAGGTCGCGGTTGGTCTCTGCGGCCGCCCGTTTGACGATCCCCAGCGCTCGCACGACCGGCAGGGGCTGTTTCTCCCAGCCGATCTTGAAATTGCCCAGCGACCGCTGCGCCTGGGCGCCCCAGTAGCGATCGGCGGCGACCTCGATCGGGCCGAATGTGTCGGTTTCGGTGCGGACATTGCTCATAGGCGGAAATCTCGTCTGTCAAGCGTGGCGATGGGTTGCGCGGGGGTGTAGCACGGCATTCATGCAGGGCAAGAAGAGCGCGAACATCCCCCCATCAGCGGGCTTGGCGTGACCATCGGCTGGATCGGGACCGGAAAGGTCCGGGCGCGCGAGGACGGCGACGCCGTCGAGATCGTCATCGACGGCCTGACCACCCAGGCCAAATATTACAAGCCTCTGGTCTATGAGTTCATGCGCAAGGAGTGGCGCGGCGCGCGGCCGTCCTGGGGCGACCATGTCGTCGAAATCCGCATGGAACACGTCGGCGAACCGCCGTGGATGGACCTGGACAACCTGGCCAAGGCCCTCTTGGATTCGATCAAGGGCTATCTGTTCCACGACGACGCTCAGGTCGCCCGGCTGCTGGTGGAGCGACACGAAGGCGAGCGCGAGCGGATCGTGATCCGCTCCTATCCGCGCGACTGACGCCTATTTCTTGCGGAACTGATCCAGCGAAACGACCTTGGGGCCGTCCGATGCGGGCGAGGGATCCTGCGGCGTCTCGGGGTCTTCCTCCACCGGCGTCGTGACTTCGGGTTCCTCGAACTGCAGGAGGAACTGGACGCTGGGATCATAGAAGCGCGTCACGGCGGTATAGGGGATGACCAGGCTCTTGGGCATGCCGCCGAAGCGCAGCTTGACCGAAAAGCGATCGGCCTCGACGCGCAGGTCCTCATACTGGTGCTGCAGAACCACCGTCATCTCGTCCGGGTATTTCGCCAGGATGTCGGGCGCGACGCTGACCCCGGCGGCGCGGGTCTTGAAGGTGATGTAGAAATGGTGCGCCCCGGGCAGGCCTTCGGCCAAAACCCGTTCAAGCGCCGCGCGCAGGACCCCGCGAAGAGCCTCGTGCGCGAGCCGCTCGTACTGCATCTCATCGACCGGAGGGGTCTGGTCGCTCATCGTCACCTCGCAACAGAGCGTGACTGATAGCGGCGCGGAGACGCGGACGAAAGATGTCATCACGGTAAAGCGCCGGGATTCTGTTGCCAGGCTCCCGACAGGCCCCGCCCAAGGATCTGAACCCCTAGGACTTAAGGTTCGAAATCACCCGAACCGCATTACGCGGCGAGAGCGACTTCTCCAGCGAAGTTATCGTTCGCAGTTAGAAAATGGCCCGATACGGTGGGCCAAGACGAGCGAAAGCAATCCTCTTTACACGTCCGTCGATGCTAGTCGGCCCCATGTCGCCTCCGCCGATAACGCGAGGAAGAAGATGGTGGAGCCGCCGGGAATCGCACCCGGGTCCGGTCCGCTTATTACAGGCGCGTTTATCGCCATAGTCCAGCCGAAACCGGACAGGCTCAATATAGAAATCCTGTCGGTAAAGGGCAAGCTACTGCTCGGGTGAGGTATCGCGTTGGATGTTTTGATCGAGCGCTTGAATGTCACGTTGAGCTGCGTCCCGACTTGCGCGGCGCTGCTCTGTCGTTCTGCACACTCTGACGGGCCGGTTGGAACCAACGACACGCTCTCTCCGACAAGTGACGTCAGGCGTCTGCGGGGTTTGAGACGAGGCGTCAGCACGGGTAGCTGAGGGTGGCGCGGGCATGGCGGACGGCGTCGAAGGGGGCGTTTCCTGAACGGAGGCCGTCACGACAAAAGCGAAATAAAGCGCACTGAGCATTGGTATCTCCATTGGGAATTGCGATTCGGTTGTCCACTGAGACATGAAATCAGTCCGAGGGGCGGAACAGTAAATATAAGGTGCGATTATCACGGCGCGTCTGCAATGCGCTTCCATTCCAGCGTCTGGTTGCGAAACCAGGTCGATTGCCGTTTGGCGTAGTTGCGGGTCGCCTGTTTCAGCGCGGCCGTCGCTGCTTCCCGCGAGATCCGACCTTTCAGGAAATCCGCCAGTTCGCGCACACCCACGGCCTTCATGGCCGGCAGCGACGAGGCAAGGCCTCGCGCCAGCAATCTTTCGACCTCGCTCAGGGCGCCTTCTTCCAGCATCTGGTCCACGCGTCGATCGCAGTTGTCATAGAGAATAGGACGTTCGGGCGCGATCAATACGCCTTTCCAAGTCTCGGGGGCCAGCAGCGGGCGGGTTTGCGCGCGCCAGGCGCTGAGCGGGCGGCCGCTGGCGGTCAGCACGCTCATGGCGCGGATCAGCCTTTGCCGGTCGCCGCGCTCAATCGCGGCCGCCGTATCGGGGTCGGCCTCGGCCAGACGGGCGCGGAAGGCGTTTTCCCCCCGCGTCTCATAGTCTCGCTCAACGGCCTCGCGCACCTCTAAGGAAACATCGGGAATGTCGGCCAGCCCCCGCGTCAGGGCCATGAAATAGAGGCCTGTGCCGCCAACGAGGACGGCGGGCCGGCCCTGGGCCCGGAGTTCGGCCAGCAGCTCCAGGACGGCCCGGCTCCATTTGCCGACGGACCAGGCCTCGGCCGCATCGACCACGCCATAGAGCCGATGATCGGCCATGGCCTCGTCTTCCGGCGAAGGCCGGGCGGTCAGGATTCGCAGGTCGGCATACAGTTGCTGGCTGTCGGCGTTGACGATCACCGCCCCGGTTTCGCGCGCCATTTTCAGGGCGAGGGCGGACTTGCCCGAGGCGGTCGGGCCGGCGAGCAGGGTGACTGATGGCGCTTTGGACAAATCGAGGCTCGCGGCGGGGCTGCGACGGCGATAGAACGCGCGCCTAGTCGCCTGCAAGCCTTCCGGGAGAGCGCCTTGGTCGAACGCGCCGCTGTCATCGCCGCCTTGGACGCCGTCATCGACCCCCTCTCGGGCCAGGGCCTGATCGCCGCAGGTCTGGTTCAGGGGCTGGTCGTCGCCGAGGACCGCGCCGGGTTCGCCCTGGAGGTCGACCGCAGCCGCGCCGCCGCCTACGCCCCCGTCCGCGATGCGGCCGAGGCGGCGCTGAAGGCCGTTCCCGGCATGGCGCGGGTGTCGGTCATCCTGACCACGGAGGCGGCGCCGGCGCCGGCGCCGCGCACCGCCGCCCTGTCCAAGGCCGCCGCCGATCAAGGGCGGCCCAAGGCGCCGGTCCCGACCGACCGTCCCGCCCATGTGCGCCGCGTCCTGGCCGTGGCCAGCGGCAAGGGCGGGGTCGGCAAGTCGACCGTCGCCGTCAACCTGGCCGTTGCGCTGTCCAGGCGCGGCCTGTCGGTCGGGGTGCTGGACGCCGATGTCTATGGACCGTCCCTGCCCACGATGCTGGGGATCGCCGGCCAGCCGGCCTACGAGGACGGCGCGATCACGCCCCATGTGGCCCACGGGCTGAAAGCCATGTCGGTGGGGCTGCTCACCAGGATGGACGACGCCATGATCTGGCGCGGTCCGATGGCGTCCCAGGCCATCACCCAGATGTTGAGCCAGACCCGCTGGGGCGCGGCCGAGGCGCCGCTGGACGTGCTGGTCGTCGACCTGCCGCCGGGCACGGGCGACGTCCAACTGACCCTGATCCAGAAGACGCCGCTGGACGGGGCCGTGATCGTCTCCACGCCGCAGGAGGCGGCCCTGGCCGACGCGCGCCGGGCGCACACCCTGTTCCAGAAGGTCAATGTGCCGACCCTCGGGCTGATCGAGAACATGAGCGGCGACGTCTTCGGACGCGGCGGCGGCAGGGCCGAGGCCGAGCGTCTGTCCATTCCCTTCCTCGGCGATCTGCCGCTGGATGCGGCCCTGCGGCAGGCGGGCGATGCGGGAAGGCCCTTGGCGGCCGCCGATCCATCGGGCGAAATCGCCGGACGCTTCGACGCCATCGCCGCCGCGGCCGCGTCCGGGCTGGGCCTTTAGAAGAAACGGCTAGGGCGGTTTCGAACGCAGGCCGGTCAGGTCGGTTCGACGATGACCGCCGTGCCATAGGCCAGAACCTCGGTCACGCCGGGCATGATTTCTGTGGCGTCGTAGCGCACGGCCAGGATGGCGTTGGCGCCGTGGGCCTGGGCGTGATTGACCAGTTCGTCATAGGCTTCCTGCCGACCGGCCTCGGCCAGTTTGACATAGGCGCCGACGCGGCCGCCCAGCATCGACTGGACCCCGCCGATGGCGTCGGAGATGGCGTTGCGCGAGCGCACCGTCACGCCGCGCACCAGGCCGATATGGCGGGTGACGCGAAAGCCGGGCAGGTCGTTGGTGGTGGTCACATACATGGTCGTCGCTCTCGTTTGAATCAGGTCCTAAAGGCGTTCCAGCACGCGGAAGGTGAAGGCGTGATCGTCCTTCTCTCCGGCCGGGTGATGTTCGGCCGACACCTCGACCCAGGCGGCCGGGTCGAAGGCCGGAAAGACGGCGTCGCCTTCGGGCGCGGCCTCGACCTCGGTGATGTAGAGCCGCCGCGCGCGGGGCAGGGCGGCCTCGAAGACGGCCGTGCCGCCGATGACGCAGATTTCCTCGACGCCGTCGTCCTGGGCCGTCTCGCGAGCGATCTCGATGGCCTCGTCCAGGGTGGAGCAGACCAGGGCGCCCTTGGACATACCGTCGGCCTCGTAGGATTCGTCGCGCGTCAGCACGATGTTCAGCCGCCCGGGCAGGGGCTTCAACGGCAGGCTTTCCCAGGTCTTGCGCCCCATCAGGCAGGGTTTTCCCATGGTGACGGCCTTGAACCGCTGCAGGTCCGACCGCAGCCGCCAAGGCAGGTCGCCGTCGCGGCCGATGACGCCGTTGCGCCCGCGCGCCACGACCAAGGCGACGACGGGCGCGCTCATGCCGCGTCTCCTTCGCGCGGCTCCAGCCATTTCAGCCATTTGCGCCGCATCGCCTGTTCCAGATCGACGCCGGAGCGCGCGCAGTAGATCAGCAGCATCCCCAGCACGTCCGCCGCCTCGTCGCCCAGGGCCCGGGCGTCCGGCGCGCCGCGCGCCCGGCCGGTCAGGCGCAGATGCTCGGCCGTCAGTTCGCCAAGCTCCTCCTGAAGTTTCAGCAGCGCCCAATCGCGATCCCGGTCGATCGCATGCTCGGCCGCATAGATGTCGGAGATGCGCAGGACGTCGGCCTGCAATTCCTCAAGCTTCATCAGACCGCCACGGCCGCCTTGATGTGCGGCCAGGCTTCGTAGCCCTCAAGCGCGAAGTCCGACAGCTCGAAGGCGAACAGGTCGGTCCTGGGCGCGATCCGCATGGTCGGCAGGGCCAGCGGCTCGCGCGTCAGCTGAAGCTCGGCCTGTTCCAGATGGTTCAGATACAGGTGGGCGTCGCCGAAGGTGTGGACGAAGTCGCCCGGCTCCAACCCGACCACCTGGGCCAGCATCAGGGTCAGCAGGGCGTAGGAGGCGATGTTGAACGGCACGCCCAGGAAGACGTCGGCGCTGCGTTGGTACAGCTGACAGCTCAGCTTTCCGTCCGCGACGAAGAACTGGAACAGGCAGTGGCAGGGCGGCAGGGCCATGTCGTCGACATCGGCCGGGTTCCAGGCGGTGACGATGTGGCGGCGGCTGTTGGGATTGGTCTTCAGCCCGTGGACCAGCCTTTCGATCTGGTCGATGACCCGGCCGTCGGGCGCGGTCCACGACCGCCATTGCTTGCCATAGACCGGCCCCAGCTCGCCCTCGGCGTCGGCCCATTCGTCCCAGATGCGGACGCCGTTGTCCTTCAGCCAGCGGATGTTGGTCTCGCCGCGCAGGAACCACAGCAGTTCGACGATGATCGAGCGCAGATGCAGCTTCTTGGTCGTCAGGATCGGAAAGCCCTTGGACAGGTCGAACCGCATCTGGCGGCCGAAGACGCCCAGGGTGCCGGTGCCGGTGCGGTCGTCGCGGCGCACGCCATTGTCCAGGATGTCGCGCAGCAGGGCCAGATACTGCCGCTCGGGATGATCGGCGGGCGCGGCGGCGATGCGGGCCTGGACGTCGGCCCGAAGCGTGGCATGGATCATCTGGACGGTCATGGCTTCAAGGTGACTCAGAATTGCGATTCGGGGTCGCGGCAAATCGGCGTCGTCCACAGAATTTGATTCGGGCGGACATGCGAAAGCGCCCTCGCGCTTTCGCTGCGAAGTGGGATGGAGGGCTGGGCGGAGCGCCGGGCCTTCGCCCGGAGTGTGAGTTTGAGTTACCGTTTCGACGAAGGGTATGACGCTCCGCGCGGTTGGTTGGCCTGCAAGCTCGGGGCGCCGAGCGGTGGCGGTCTTATCGCCTAACCCCATAAGCCTNNGTCGCCGCCGGCGCGGGCCGTTTCGGACCCGCTCCCGTTCCATCCGCTCCCGCCGCCGCAAGGTCGCAGGCCTTACGAGCCCTCCGATGCGACGAGACGAAGCAAGAATACGCGCGTTTCGGAGGGGGGATGGTTGATGGGGGAGATATTTCGGCAAGCGGTTGGAATCGAAAGGAATCAACCAGCCGCATTGTGATGGCTGGGGGCAATCGCGCCTCTCAAGACCCGTCATCCTCGGCCTTGTGCCGAGGATCCATACGCTCGGTCTCAAAGGTCGGGGGCACGGCGACGGACACCGGGATTATGGATCCTCGGCACAAGGCCGAGGATGACGAGGGTAAATGGACGGCCTGGTCGTGACGGCGGGACTTTGCGCGGCATCGCAAGCGTCTGGACTTCAAGAGGCCCTCCACCCCGTCGCGGCCCGTCCCCACAAGCGGGAGAAGGCCGTGGGTTGTCAGCCGCCGAAGCCGCCGTCGTCGAGGAAGGCCTGTTCCTCGGGCGTGGTTTCGCGGCCCAGGACGCGGTTGCGGTGGGGGAACCGGCCGAAGCGGACGATGATGTCGCGGTGCAGCCTGCCCCATTTCTCCAGTTCTTCGTCGCCGGCGACCAGGGCCATGTAGCGGTCCTGGTCCTCGATCCGCTCGGAATGTTCGAAGGGCAGCAGCAGGAAGTTCCTCAACGCGGGCGCGACCGCCAGGTGCAGGTCGCGCGCCACGGCCTGGTTGGCGAACATCAGGGCCAGGGGGTCGGTGGCGAACTGGTGCGCCGTGCCGCGAAAACTGTTGCGGGGATACTGGTCCAACAGAATCAGCAGGGCCAGGGCGTCCTCGGCCGAGTTCATCCAGCCGTCCAGCTCCCGCCGCGCCGCCGCCCAGTGGGCCGCCCGGCCCCGGTCGCGGAACAGGGCGTCGAACGCCTCGTCCTTGGCGAACCACTTTTCGGGTCCGGCCTCTTTCCAGAAGGCGACGACGGAGGAAGGGGTTATGAAGGCGGCCATGACCCAGACCCTAGATCATCCCTTGCCCGTCTTCCACGATCGGGATTGCGACCTTTCGATCATTCGCGGCAAGCGCATCGCCATGATCGGCTATGGCAGCCAGGGGCGCACCCATGCGCTGAACCTGCGCGATTCGGGGGCGGTCGACATCGTCGTGGGGCTGAAGGCGGGGTCGAAGACCCGCGATCTGGCGTGCGCGGAGGGGTTCGAAGTGATGACGGCGGCCGAGGCGGCGGTCGGCGCGGACGTGATCGCCGTCATGACGTCCGACGAGGCGCACCGCGACCTATGGCGCGACGAACTGGAGCCGAACGTGCGGCCGGGCGCGGCCCTGATCTTCGCCCACGGTCTGTCGGTGCGGTTCGGCCTGGTGCAGCCGCGCGCCGATCTGGACGTGATCCTGGCCTCGCCCAAGGGGATCGGGCCGCGCATCCGTGACCTGTACCAGGCGGGAGAGGGGGTGTTCTGCCTGTTCGGAGTCCATCAGGACGCAACGGGCGGCGCCCACGCCCTGGGGCTGTCCTATGCGGCGGCCCTGGGGTGCGGACGCAAGGGCATATTTGAGACGACGATGCGGGACGAATGCGAAAGCGACCTGTTCGGCGAACAGGTGGTGCTGTGCGGCGGGATCGCCGAACTGATCGACGCGGCGTTCATGAAGCTGGTCGAGGCCGGCTATCCGCCCGAGGTCGCCTGGTTCGAGTGTTTCTACGAGACCAAACTGGTGACGGACCTGATGTACGAACGCGGCGTCGCCGGCGCCTTCGCCAAGATTTCCAACACGGCGGAATACGGCGCCTATCTGACCGGGCCGCGCGTCGTCGGCGCCGCTTCGCGCGAGGCGATGGACCAGGTGCTCGCCGAGGTGCGGGACGGAAGTTTCGTGCGCCGGCTGATGGCCGACTACGACGCCGGTTCGCCCGACCTGGCGGCCCGACGCGAGGCGCTGGGGCTGCGAACCATCGAGTCGGTCGGGGCGCATCTGAACGCCGTTGCGCGCCAGGCGATGGAGACCGCCGCGAACGACGATTGAGCGCGCCGCTGCACGCCCGTCGTCCGCTGTCCATTTCAGAGGGAGAAGATGGTCGGAGTGAGAGGATTCGAACCTCCGACCCCTGCGTCCCGAACGCAGTGCTCTACCAGGCTGAGCCACACTCCGACCGTGGGGACGGGCCGCAAGGCGTCGCCCCGAAGTGAGGACGCGGCTTATAACCATGGCTTCGAGAGGCCGCAAGCACCCATTTCGACCTTGTTCGCACGGACCGGAAATAGTCCCGAAAGAGGGTGTTGCATCCCAAATCGGTTTGGCCTATCTGACCGCCTCCGCCGCACAAGCGCTGCGGAAACGCCGATCCTGCTGGGGAATGGTGTAATGGTAACACTACGGTTTTTGGTACCGTCATTCTAGGTTCGAGTCCTAGTTCCCCAGCCACCGCCCTCACTGCATTTGAGCCGTTTCGGACGTCTTCGGACGCCCTTTTGGCGTGGGGTTTTACAGGGGGTTTTACAGTTGGCCTTCTGTTCTGGGCGTCCTGGAGCCGTGCGATCATGCCCATGCCGATCGCCTCGCCGGTGACGTAGCGGCGCGCGATCTCCTCCACCCGCTTCAGTTCCCAACCGAGAATCGTCGCCACATCATCAGCGGCAGGCCCGCCAGGATGTAGCTGGTCGCGGCGGTGCCCCCGCAGGTCATGGAACCGCAGCGCGTGATCAGCGCGTGCGGTGTGTCGCCGTTGGCTACGGTGTTCTTGAGAGCGGCGCGCTCGCCGAGGCGCGCTATGCCTGTCTTGAGTTGCGCATGCGCTTGAATGCCTCGTCTACGATCTCCTGAAGCTCTACCGCAACCACGTTTCCGATAACGTTCTCAGGCGAACCGCATCCTCGACGCCCTCAAGATCGCGCTAACCACGCAAATCGGCGGATCGCCCCAGAGAAGGTCATGGATGAGGATGACCCAGACCTGCGAGCGGTTTCAATCGCGTCTCTTCGGAAAGATTCTGTGGCTGCAGATCGCGACGTTAGCGGCCGACGGCCTCACCTCCACTCACTCACACGAGCCAGGGCGTGCGTCTAGCTTGGGTTCGCGAGTGCCTCCCTGCGCTCGCGACCGGGCCTTGTCCGGTCAACTCTCGGTCCCGGCGCGCACGCCCCCCGAACACGCGCCAGGACCATCTCCGTGTTGGCGAAACTCGAGGGTTTCGCAGCGCCGCAAGACGGGCGCTCGTTCGCGATCTTACTTCAGCGAGCGCGCGATCCGGATCAGTTCCTCACGGCAGGTCTCGCTGAAATCCAGTAAGGGATCCAAGCGCCCTTCCCGATGGAAAAGATGGAGGTCGTGAAGGGAGCGGTTCGGCGAGCCGTACATGGCGATGATCGAATTCATCACGCCTTGGGCGGCTTCGACCACGGGCGTGGAGGCGACGAGGCGCATCCTGGCGACCAGGGCGTAGAGGGTCACCAGATTGCAGACATCTTCTCTTTGATGGCTGATCGCATCGCCGAACAGGCGCGAGGCCTCCGAGATGAATTCGGTATAGAGGGTCTGACGCACCGCCTGGGATTCCTTGCGCAGCGTCTCGCGCGCCGTAGACCTCTGGGATAGCCATGTGGTGCCGAAAGAACTGAGGCCGCCGATGGCCGCGCCGGCCAAGCCTATCAGACCGCTGAGATAGGCGCCGTCCATGCTCAGCCGCCCTTCTCGGACAGGCTCCAGCCGCCGCCGAGCGCCTGATAGAGGGCGACGACGGCCAGCAGACGATCGTTGCGGATCTGGATCAGCGCCAGGTCCGCCTGGAGCAGCGTCCGTTGCGCGTCCAGTTGCTCCAGATAGGGCGAATAGCCTTCGGCGTGACGCCGCGCGGCCTGGTCGAACACCCGCTGCAGAGCGTCGTGCTGGGCGTCGAGGGCGGCCTCCTGACGTGTCGTCCAGGCCACCGCCGCCAGGCCGTCCTCGACCTCGCGAAAGGCCGTCAGCACCGCCTTGCGATAGGCGAAGGCGGCCTGGTCCCGACGGGCGGCGGCGCCCCGGGCCTGGGCGTCGAGCCGACCGCTGTCGAACAATGGCGCAAGGATGCTGGCCCCGATCGAGAAGACGCTGACGGGGTCGTCCAGCAGGCTGGAGCCGACATAGCCCGTGGCGGCGTTGAGCTGCACGCTGGGCATGAAGGCCGCCCGCGCGGCCTGGAGCGCATGGTCCGTGGCGGCCAGGGATTGTTCGGCCTGGGCGATGTCGGGGCGCCGCCTCAGCAGGTCGGCGGGAAGGCCTGCGGACAGGGCGGGCAGGCGCATCTCCGCCAGCGCCGCGCCGCGAGGGACCGGGCCGGGAGACACGCCGAGCAGCAGGGTCAAGCCATGCTCCTGGCGGCGAACGGCGAGTTCGAGCTGTGGGACCAACTGCTCGGTCGCGCGGTATTCGGCCTCGGCCTGGCTCAACTCCAATCGCGGGGCGTATCCGGACTCTGCGCGGCGCCCAAGATTCGCGGAATTGCGCCAGCGGCACGGGATGCACGCCGTTGGCGGCTCCGCATCGATTCCGGGCGCCTATGGCCGTCACCGAGGTCGCGGGTGGAAAACTCTAAGCCGTGCGGCGCGCCAGGGGCCGCCTCTCGAGCACACGGCCTTGGGTGTGTAAATTTGGTCGAGGGCCTTGAGAGGCCTGGCCGGCGATGGGGGCGGCCGGTCGCTCCCTAGGTTGCGTGGCCGCCTTTTGCGCCGGCGGCGGTCGAGAGCATGACGATCTCCGACATCTTGCGCGAGACCGCCCGTCGAGAGGCTGCCGTCGAGGCTTCGAGGGCGGCAATTCAGCGACCTGTGTCTTTTGCCGGGTCGGGCCGAAAAACCGGTCCAGGGCGTTACGGCGCCCCGCCTGCCGATTGTCATACCAAATTCCGGGATGCTGATTTCGGGCGAGGGGACGAGGTTATGGGGCGGACGAGGGGTAGGGGGGCGACAGGCTGCCTCATGGGCGGGGCGGCGTCGATCGGGGCGTACGGATCATGATCGACGTGGTCGTAATCGCCGTCTACTTCCTGGCTCAGATCGGGATCGGCTGGTACGCGAAATCCCGCGTCGGCGACGATGAGGACTTCACCGTCGCGGGGCGCCGGCTCGGGTTCTGGATGTATGGCGGCACCCTCGCCGCAGTGGTGCTCGGCGGCGCCTCTACAGTGGGGGGCGTCGGCCTGGGCTACGCCTATGGCCTCTCCGGCATGTGGTTGGTCGTGGCGATCGGGTGCGGCGTGATTCTGGTCAGCGCGGTCTTCGCCGCCCGAATCAGACGGCTGCGCATCTATACCGTGGGGGAGATGCTCGAGCTCCGCTACGGCGCCGACGCTCGCCTGATGACCGGCCTCGTCATGTGCGCCTATACGCTGCTGATCTGCGTCGTCTCGACCATCGCCTGCGGGGCGGTCCTATCCAGCGTCTTCGGCATCAGCCGATTCGCCGCCATGGGCGCCGGCGGCGTGGTCGTCCTTCTCTATTCGATGATGGGGGGAATGTGGTCAGTGACCCTGACCGACATCGTTCAGTTCGTGATCAAGACGGTCGGAATCTTCCTGATCCTGGTCCCCGCGGCCCTGATTCAGGCCGGGGGCTTCTCAGGTCTCGCCGAACGCCTTCCCGCCAGCGCCTTTTCCCTCACCCATGTCGGCGGCGACGCGATCCTCGCCTACTTCGTCACCTATGTCCTCGGCCTGGTCATCGGTCAGGACATATGGCAACGGATCGCCACGGCGCGGAACGAGCGCGTCGCCCGGACCGCCGGCATAGCCACCGGCGTCTATTGCATCGCCTACGGCGTCGCCGGAGCCCTTGTCGGGATGTGCGCCAAGGCCATCCTGCCGAATCTGAACCATCGGGACGACGCCTTCCCGGCGATCGTCCATCTGGCTCTGCCGCCGGGGCTGTCCGGCCTCGTCGTCGCCGCCGCGCTCGCGGCGATCATGTCGACCTGCAGCGGCGCCCTGATCGCGGCCGCTACGGTCGCCCAACGCGACATCGTCGATCTCCTCAAGCGTCGTCGCCGGCCGGCGACGCATCCGCAGATCGCGAAGGCTCATAGTCTCGCGGACAATCGAATCTATCTGCTCGTACTCGGCTTGATCGGCATCGGCCTGGCCCTCGTGGTGCAAGACATCATCGCGGCCCTGACCATAGCCTACGGCATACTGGTCGGCGGACTGCTCGTCGCCATCGTCGGTGGCATCCTCTGGCGTCGCGCGACGCTGGCCGGCGCCTTGGCGGCGATGGCGGCTGGCGTCGCCTGCACCGTGATCGCCATGGTGGTCGGCGGAGACATCTACGCCAGCGCGCCGCTTTTGATCGGCGTGGGGGCCAGTTTCGCCGCCTTTGTTGTCGTCAGTCTGCTCACGCCAAGGACATCGGCCGACCGCCTCGCCGCCTGGAATGCGCGCCTGTCTGCGGGGGCGGATCAATGAACGCGCCGGCTGAAGCGACGGGCCGGTCCAGCCGCAGGCGTCGGGCCCGGACCACAATACTAGACTACGGTGATCGGTCCGGCGTGATCTGGCTTAACGGCGAATTCCTGCCGTGGAAACGGGTGCGCCTTCCCGTTCTCACTCAGGGCCTCCATTACGGGGCAAGCGTGTTCGAAGGCGAGCGCGCCTATGAGGGGCGCATCTTCCGATCCAGGGATCACAGCCGCAGACTGCTTCACTCGGCGGCGCGTCTGGTAATGGACATTCCCTTCGACGTGGACGCTCTGGAGGCGGCCAAGGCTGAAACTCTCGCCCGCAGCGGGCTTTCGGACGCCTATGTCCGCCCGGTGGTTTGGCGGGGGAGCCGCCTGATGGACCTGGCCACGCAGGGCGCGGATGTCCATTGCGCCATTGCGGCCTGGCCGTGGGACGAACCCACGCCCCACCCCCGCGTCGGTATCCGCATGACCCTGGCGCATTGGCGTCGCCCGCCAAGATCGGCGGCGCCGGTCGACGCCAAGGCCGGGGGGCTCTATGTGATCGCCTCCCTCGCGAAGGACGAAGCCCAACGGGAGGGATATGACGACGCCCTGATGCTTGACGGGGACGGAGACATCGCCGACGCGACAGGCGCGAACGTCTTCTTTGTTCGCGATGGAGAGCTCTTCACGCCCGAACGGGGGGACTTCCTCGACGGCGTCACGCGTCAGACCATGATCCAACTTGCCCTGGACCGCGGGATTCGGATTCATCAGACCAAGATTCGGCCCGAAGATTTGCGCGGGTTCAGCGAGTGTTTCCTGACGGGAACGGCAGCGGAGGTCACGACCGTGGTCGAGATCGCCGGCATCTGTTTCGTGCCTGGCGCGGTCAGTCTCGAGCTCCATGCGGCCTATCAGCAGGCCGTGCGGGCGCCGTCAGACCATTTCCCACCCGCACTGCTGCACCCGCAACCTTTCCGACACATCGGGCGGGCCTTTCCGACCCACGGCGCCTGAAACGCGCCATGCTCCCCAGCCCGCAGGCCGCCATGTCCGATCTTCCGCTCGTTCTCGACTCTGCAGACGTCCAACGGTTGCTGCCTCGGGTGTCCGTGATGAACGCCGTAAGCCAGGCCTACGAAGCCTTGGGGCGCGGCGAGGCGGTTCAACCGCCCCAGACCCTGACCCTCTTTCCAAAGGGGGATGGGGATTTCATCACCTATCTCGGGTGCCTGGCTTCGCGCGGCGTCTTCGGTGCGAAACTCTCGCCCTATATTTCGGGAGAGGCGGGCGGCGTCGTCACGGCCTGGTCGGTGCTGATGTCGATGGAGACGGGAGCGCCCCTGTTGCTGTGCGACGCCAAGGCGTTGACCACGGAGAGGACGGCCGCCACGACGGTGCTGGCGCTCGACCTGCTCGCACCGCGCCAGGCGGACGTTCTGTGTGTCGTCGGCGCGGGCCCCGTCGGACTGGCGCATTTGCGGCTGGCAAAGTCCATGCGGCCCTGGCGTTCCATTCGTCTTTGCTCGCCGTCAGGCGCAGACCGCCCGGAGGTGGCGGCCATGCGGGCTGCCGATCCTTCGATCCAATGGTTCTCCGATGTCGCTGAAGCCGCGCAAGATGCGGACGTCATCCTGCTGTGCACCTCCTCGGCCCGCACGGTGCTGGATCCGACCCGACTCGACCGGGTCGCCTTCGTCGCGTCGATCAGCACGAATGCCCCGCAGGCGCACGAGGTGCCGCCGGCGGTCCTGAAGGATATGGACGTGTATTGCGATTACCGCCCGACCTGTCCCTCGGTCGCCGGTGAAATGGTTCTCGCATCGGCATCCGGAGATTGGTCCGTCGAAAGGATCAGGGGCGATTTGCCCGAGTTGTTGACGAAACGCGCCGACCGGCCCACCGGCGAGAGACCGGTTCTGTTCAGGACGGTCGGCTTGGGTTTGGCCGATATTGCCATCGCCGCCGCCGTTCTGGACGCCGCGCGGAACCTGGGCGGGTTCGCTGTGTCGTCTGTTGTTTCTCAAGTCTGAACTGGGTGATTGATGAGGCGTTTGCGATTGATCGTGGCTTTCTGCCTGTTGCTCGCCTTCCAAGCCGGGGCGGCGTCTGCAGCGGCCGTAGGCGGGGTCGATCCGGCGGAAACGCCGGCGAGGATTTACGTCGAAGCGGGGCGGTTGCTGGCCGATCCTGGATCTGGCCGTGTTGAGCGCGAAGTGACGATCCTCGTCGAGGACGGCCGGGTCGCCGCGCTTCTGCCGGGCTTTGTCGGAGACCCGTCCCTCGGTCGGGTGATCGACCTGCGGGAACGGTTCGTACTCCCGGGACTGATCGACAGCCACGTTCATCTAACGGGTCAGCAGAGCGCCCACTCCGCCTTGGATGAAGTCGTGCAGTCGGACGCCGATCAGGCCCTGATCGGCGCGGCCAATGCGCGAAAGACCCTGCGCGCCGGCTTCACCACCGTCGCCGATCTCGGCGGTCGCAACGACTCGATCTTTGCGCTGCGCGACGCCATCGCCCGCGGCGACGTGGAAGGTCCCCATGTGCTCGCCTCCGGATCGCCGATTTCGGTGCACGGCGGCCATGGCGACGCGAACGGCTACCGGGCGGACATCAATCGTCTTCTCCAGCCCGCAAGCGTCTGCTCCGGAGCCGATGAATGCCGTCGCGCCGTGCGTCGTCAGATTCAGGCGGGAGCCGACCTTATCAAGATCACCGCCACGGGCGGCGTCTTGTCGGATACGGCCGCTGGCCTGGCGCAACAGTTCTCGCGCGAGGAAATCGACGCCATCATGGACGCGGCCCACAGCATGGGGCGCCGGGTGACCGCGCACGCCCATGGCGTCGACGGGATCAACGGCGTTCTGCGCGCCGGCGGAGACTCGATCGAACATGGCAGTTTTCTCGACGACCAATCCTTGGCCCTGTTCAAGGCCCGCAAGGCGTGGCTGGTGCCGACCTTGATGGCGGGCGACTATGTGGTCTCGATCGCGGCGGGCCCCGACAACTTCCTCACGCCGGCCCAAGCCGCCAAGGCTCTCGCCGCCGGTCCGAGACTGCAGGCGATGGTCCGTCGCGCACATGCGGCGGGCGTGCGGATCGCGTTCGGCACCGACTCGGGCGTGTCCGCCCACGGCGACAATGCGCGCGAGTTCCGGCTTCTGGTGGAGGCGGGCCTTACCCCGCTCGAAGCGGTTCAGACCGCGACGGTCGGGGCGGCGGAACATTTGGGTCTCGAGGCGCAGGCCGGTCGCATCGCGCCGGGCCGGACGGCGGATCTGATCGCGGTCGCGGCCGATCCCCTTGCTGACGTCTCCACGCTCGAGCGGGTGGGCTTTGTGATGAAAGACGGCGTGGTCGTCGATCTGGGCCGCCCCCCGCCCGAATGCGGGCTGGCTCCCGTAGGACCGGCGTTCAAAGACCCTGTACGGCCATGCAGGGCTGGTTCACGGTCACGGTTTGGATCATGATGGCGGTCGGTTGACGGGGAATCCGCGCCTGCATTACGGAAAGACCCGCTCCGGTTGTCTCTCTCTGTAGCGGTGGCCAAACATCGATCGGTGTCGCGATACATGGTGGACAATGACGCCCTTGAGGCCTGGTTCTGCAACGAGGTTCTGCCTCTCGAAGGCATGCTGACGCGCTACATCCGGCGAAACTGGCGGGTTGCGGACGATGTCCCGGATATGCGTCACGATATCTATGCTCTTGTCATCGCCGCCGCGCGCAAGGGCGTGCCCGCCCACACACGCGCCTTCGTCCTGACCGTCGCGCGGAACCACCTGATCAACTGCGCCAAGCGTGCGCGCATCGTGTCGTTCGATCTGGTCGCGGATCTGGAAGGGATAGGCGGCGACATCGATTTCGACGCGACCGAACGTCATCTGACAGCGCGTGACATGCTGCGTCGCGTCGGCAGGGGCGTCGATCTCCTCTCGCCGCGGGTCCGAGAAATCGTCCTGCTCAGAAAGGTGGAGGAGCTGAATACGCGAGAAACTGCTGATCGCCTGGGCATAGGCGTCGATGCGGTCGAGCGCCAACTGGCCATGGGCGTCAAGGCGCTCACGGATTTCATGCTGGGCGGCAGCGGCAAGATCGTGCGGCAGAAGCCGTCCCGCCGTACCAAGACCTCGGGAACAGAGTCTTGAGAAACGCCCAGGAAACCCAGAATCAGGCGGCGGCCTGGATCGTGCGCGAGGACTGCGGCGAGTTCAGCGTCGGCGACCGCGAGGCGCTGGAGGCCTGGCTCGAAGCTTCCGACGGACACCGCGCCGCCTATTGGCGGCTGAAGCACGGTTGGCGCCAGGCCGACCGTCTCAAGGCGCTGAATCTCGCCGGGGCCGCCTCGCCTCAGGCGCGACGCGGGCGCAGCGCTTTCAGACGGGGCCGGTTGGGGTGGAGCCTGCGACCCCGACCGGCTGCTGCGGCCGCGATGCTCGCGGGCGTAGTGTTAGGTCTTGCGGGGTTGGCCGCAGTCTTTCGCCCCGTCGAGCCTCAGCAAGCGGCGCAGTTCGAGACGGCGCTCGGCGGTCGTCAGTCGGTGGCCTTGCCCGATGGAAGCGCCGCCGTGCTGAACACGGCGTCGGTCCTCAGGACCGATATCGGCGGCGATCGCCGCGAAGTCTGGCTCGACGCGGGGGAGGTTTTCTTCGATGTCCGCCACATGGCTGGCCGGCCCTTTCGCATCCACGCCGGGAACCATCTTATCACGGTGCTCGGCACCAAATTCTCGGTCCGACGAGACAGGGGGCGCGTGTCCGTCGCCGTCCTGGAGGGGCGCGTCCAGATTTCGGACCACATCGAGGGACGACCCGATCGTTCGGCCATAGTCTCGGGCGGAGGGGTCGGTCTCGCCACAGGGGACGCCATTCTGGTGGCGGCCCGACCGCCGATGGCGGTGGAAGACGCCCTGGCTTGGCGCGTGGGCCTGCTGCGCTTCGACAACACGGCTCTCGGAGAGGCCGCGGCGCAGTTCAACCGCTACAACGAGCGCCCCCTCAAGGTCCAGGACGAGGTGGCCGGAATCCGAATCGGAGGCGCCTTCCCGGCGAACGATCCGGATGCCTTCGCCCGGCTTCTCAAGGACGCCTACGGGCTCGATGTCCAGTTTCACAAAGATTCGGTGACGATTTCTGAATAAGGAAGTTACGGCTTCGCGACATCTCGATTGTCCTACTGAACAGAGGTCGCGGCGGGGGCCGCGGCGCGGGGACCGAAGCATGATCAGACGAGCAGGTATTTCCTTGGCCGCCTTGGCCTTGGCGGCGGCGCCGGCCGCCGTTATGGCGCAATCCAGACCGCCCGAAGCCCAGACGCCGGCGCGCGTCTTCGACATCCCCGCCGGACCGCTGGCGACGGCGCTGGATAGGTTCTCGCGTCAGTCCGGGAAGCCTGTCCTCTACCGAAGCGCGGAGGTAGAGGCCGTGCGCTCGGACGGAGCCCGCGGCTCCCTGTCGCCTGATGCGGCCTTGGGCGCCGTACTGTCGGGCACCGGCTTCGAAGCGCGCCGTGATCGTTCCGGCGCAGTCGCGATCGTACGATCTGCGGCGCCTGCGGAAGGGGGCGCTCAGACCAGCCGTCTCGACGACGTCGTGGTCACTGCGACCAAAAGGTCCGAGAACGTGCGACAGATCGCAGGGTCGGTGACGGCGCTCAACAACGCCGCCCTCGAACAGATCGGCGCCGACGAATTGGACGAGTATATCGGCTTCGTGCCGGGCGTGACGTTCAACCGGCAGAGTTCAACCGTCACCATACGCGGGGTTTCGACCACCACAGGCCTGGATCAGGGGCAGGGCTCGACCGGCTATTTCATCAACGACGTGCCGCTCACAGACCCCTACTATTCCGTCGGCGTGCCCAACATCGACGGCTTCGACGTCGAATCCATCGCGGTTCTCCGGGGACCGCAAGGCACGCTGTTCGGATCGGCCTCGCTCGGCGGCGCTATCAACTACAAGGCTGCGACACCCAAGCTCGACGTCCTGGAGTTTCACGGCGAAACCGCGCTCGAAAGCGTCCATGAAGGCGCTACAGGCGGAACGGCGAAGGCGGCGCTGAACCTGCCCGTGATCGACGGGCGGCTGGCGGTCCGCGGGACATACGTCTACCGCGAAGATGCGGGCTATATCGATAATCTCGGCACGGGAACGCCCGATGAGAACCGCGGCGTGACGCAAGGCGGACGCTTTCAGGCGCTGTGGTCTCCTGCGGAAGGCACGACGGTCAGCTATCTCTATCTGGATCAGACCCAGAGAAGCGAAGGCACGAGTTCGGATCGACCGACCCTGTACGGCGAACTCGCCAATTCTACGGTCGTACCGAACCGCAGCAAGTTCGCGACCCGGATCCACAGCCTGAGGCTCGATCAGGATCTGGGCTTCGGAACGCTGACGGCTACGGCGACCCATCACGAGAAGGCGCTCGCCGCCGTCACCGACATCACGGCGGCATACGGCGCCTTCGTCCCCGGCGTCTCGCCGCTTCTCGCCACTCAAGACTACGGCTCCAAGGGCGAAACCTTCGAAGTGCGACTGGTCTCCAAACCGGGGCGGTTCGAGTATCTGGTCGGCGTCATGTACGACCGGACCCGTGAACGGTTCACGGACCGCTATCTCGGCGAGGGCGCGGCAGCCTCGATCGAAACCGCCTGGGCGGACACCTTCGGCCCCGGTATCGGCGCGGCCGCAGCCCCGGAGGATGTGTTCTTCACCTCCGACCTGCCGTTCGTTGGCACGGAAAGCGCGGTTTTCGGCGAGGCCTCCTACAAGCTGACGCCGGAACTGAAACTGACGTTGGGGGGGCGCCTGTTCAAGACCGAGTCGGAAACCACGTCGCGTAGCTCCGGCTTCTTCCTGTTGTTCTCCGGCGACGTTCTGGCCCAAGAACTCGACGGCTCGCAGTCTGAGGACGGCTTCAATCCGAAAGTCAGCCTGAGTTGGACACCCGACGACCACCTGATGGCCTATGCGACCGTGTCGAAGGGCTTCCGGTTCGGCGGACCGAACGTAAACGCCGGCCTGCCGGGCGAGAATATTCCGCCGACCTTCTCGTCGGACTCGCTGATCAATTACGAGGTCGGCGTGCGCAGCACTCTGCTGGACGGACGCTGGCTTCTCGACGCCAGCCTCTTCTACATCGACTGGTCGGATATTCAGCTCCGCCTAGGTACGCCGACAGGGCTTGCATACGGGACCAATGCCGCAGGGGCCGAAAACAAGGGCGTGGAGGTCTCGTCGGTGCTCTTCCCCTTCGAAGGTCTGTCCCTGCGCACCGCCGTGACCTATCTCGACGCCAGCCTGACGGAAGGCTTCGAGCCGGGCGCCGGCGCGCCGACCGTCCCGAGTGGGACAACCTTGCCAGGCGCGGCGAAATGGAAGGTCTCGAACATCCTCTCCTACGACTGGACCGCGGCTCCGCTTTCGCCGACCCTTGTCCTGACCCATCAGTATGTTTCGGAATCCTACAGTGATTTCGAGGCCACCGGGGGAACGCCGCAGGGTGATTACTCGAAATTCGGCGCCCGTCTGGAGTTGGCGATCCGGCCGACGCTTGATCTCACCCTTTATGCCGACAACATCTTCGATGAGCGCGGGACGTCCGGCGGCTTCGTGGACGCGGAGTCCTTTGTGCGGTCGATTGAACGGCCTCGCACAGTCGGCGCGACCTTGCGGTTCCGCGGCTTCTGATCGTTCGAAGGGCGCCGTCCTGCAGCGGCGCCCTTCCTTTGTCTCCCATCCGCTCTTTGCGTCTCGGATCCTGAGGATTAGTCGCCCATGTTCGCTCGTGCCCTTCTTTCCAGCGTCGCGATCGCCGTGCTTGTCTCAGCCGGTTCCGCCGTTCAGGCCGCAGCGGCCGTCAATGGCGTCGCTGGGGCGGCGTCTTCGGTCCAGGCTGAGCCGATCGTCGCCTATAGCCCGGCGCTGAGCCGCGACCGTGTCGCCTTTGCCATGGGCGGGGAAGTCTGGTTGACCGACAGGACCGGAGGCTCGGCCGTCCGCCTCACGACGGGCGCCGGCGTGACGCCGACAGGGGGCGTGGCCTTTTCACCCGACGGAACCCAGATCGCCTATTCCGCCGCCTATGGCGGCGACGCCGATGTCTATGTGATGCCTGTCGAGGGCGGCGCGGCGCGGCGGCTGACGTTCGCCGGTCAAGCCGAGGAGGTCGTTGGCTGGAGCGCGGACGGACGGACGATCCGGTTCCGCTCCACCCGCGACACCTTCTATCCCATGTATGGTCTGCCGCGCGTGTTCGCCGTGCCGGTCGAGGGCGGGCCCTCGGCCGCCCTCGACTATCCACTCGCTTATAACGTGGCCTATTCGGAGGACGGTCTGCGGGTGGCCGTCGAACCGCAACAACTGATCAACATCAGTTGGAAACAGTATCGCGGGGGCGATCAGCGGCGCATCCTGCTCGTCGATCCCCAAACGATGGCGCAGCGGGATCTTCCGGGACCCTTGGGTAACGACCACGACCCGATGTGGATCGATGGCGCGCTCTATTTTCTGTCGGACCGGGACGGCCGCACAGGCCTTTACAGATACGATCCGGCGACAGAGGCGATCGTGAGGGTGTTTGATCCCGGCACGCTCGACATCAAGAGCGCATCCGCCGGGCCCGGCGGCATCATCTTCGCCCAGTTGAACGGGATCAGCGTCTTTGACCCGACCACTGGGACCGCTGCGCGGCTGCCCATTCGCCCGGTGGGAGATGACCCGGGGGCGCGGCCGACGACCGTCGATCTCTCCAAATCCGTCATCGACGCGGACGTCTCGGATGTCGGCGAGGTTGCGATAGAGGCGCGCGGCCGCACCTTGTTGATCGATGCGGCAGGTCAACTGCGAGTCCATGGCGATTCCGATCACGTCGAGCGCGCGCCCGCCTTCATCCGCGAAGGTCAGGTGTCGGTCTTTTCAGACGCGGTCGGCCACAATCAACTCGTTCGGATCGGCGGAGAGGGAGAGGATGTGGCTACGCTTCTTCCGTTCGAGACCTCGGCCTACTATCAGGCGCCCGTGTGGTCTTCGGACGGCCGGCGGGTGGTCTATCTGGACCTGATGGCCAATGTCTGGGTCGCGGAACCGGGGCGGGAGCCCAGGCAGATCGATCGAGAAGCTCGCGCGACCCCGAGGATGGCCTGGTCGCGATGGGGAGCGGTCTGGTCGAAGAACGGCGACCGTCTAGCCTATAGCCGGAGTCTTTCAAGCGGACTGTCGGCGGTGTTCGTTTGGTCCGCGCACGATGGACGCTCGGTTCAGGTCTCGCCTTCCGAGGTCGACGCCCGCGATCCGGCCTGGGACGCTGACGGCGAAAGACTGTGGTTCAGCGCCAGCAACAATACGCCGCCCGGACACGGCTACCTCGATCAGACCGGTCAGGTGCGCAAGCCCGCGACGCGGAAAGTCTTCTCCGTCCGGCCTCAAGGCCAAGGATGGAGCAGGCCACGCGCCTCGGCCGTCCCCGCCCGGCGATACGAGGGCGTTTACGCCGGCGAAGCCCCCGGGAGCCTTTATTTGCTCGAGACCCGCAATCCCGCCGGAATGCAGGTGTTCTCGATGACGTCGACGCAGGCGCTTTTGTCCATCGACGCAGACTCCGAAGAGGCCGCTCCGGTCGAGCTCATCACGGACATCGGCGGCTTCTATCCCGGCGATCTGTTCGAACGGTTCACGACCAGTTTCCGGATGTCGCGGAACCGCAGCAAGGCCCTGTATCGGACGGGCGACGACTGGAAGGTGGCTGATCTCTCTGAGGGGGCGGTGGCCAGGACGCGCACCCTCGCGCTGGATCAGGCCGTTGCGGTCGTGGAACCACGACGGGAATGGCGTCAGATGGCAGGTGACGCGATCCGACAGGTCGAATACCTCCTGCATGATCCGACCCACCCGACGCCGAATTACGCCGCCTGGCGCGCCCTCTATCTGCCCTTGAGCGAGCGCGTCCGAAGCCGCGCTGACCTGACCTATCTTCTCGAGGACATGATGGGGGAGCTTCATCTCAGCCACGCCGATGTCGCACCCTCGTTCACCGACAACGGCGGAGATCGCAGGCCGGCTCCCGGATCGCTTGCAGCGGATGTCGAGATCGAGCATGGGCGCTACCGGCTCAAACGCATCTACTCCGCGCCCATGTTCGGCGACGGCCCGGCGGCTCCGCTTGACGACCTGGATCTGGGGGCGGCCGTCGGCGATGTCATCGTCAGCATCGCCGGACAGCCGGTGACGGCCGAGCGCGATCTCGCCGAGTATCTTCAGGATGCGGCGGGCAAGCCGACGCAGCTGTGCTTGTCGGCGTCCGGCCGGAAAGGCGACGAGCGCTGCGCCAGGATAAAGCCAGTCGAGAACGACGCGCCGCTGAGGTTCGCCGCCTGGCTCGACGAGCGGCAGGCCATCGTCGACCGATTGGGCGGCGGCCGGGTCGGCTATCTGCACTCGTCCGACACGATGGAAAGCGGCATGGCCGAGTTCAACGCGGCGCGTTACGCCCAGCACGAGCGCGAGGGGTTTGTGGTCGATGTCCGCTACAACGGCGGCGGCATGGCCGCCGACTATCTTATCCAGACTCTGACCGCGCCCGAACTCAGTCGCTGGATAATGCCGCAGGGGCGCAGCTCCACCACGCCGGCGCCGCATCTCGGCGGCCCCAAGGTCCTGATCACCAACGCCTACTGCGGCTCGGGCTGCGACACCTACGCCTATTATTTCAAGGCGCAGAATGTCGGGCCGATCGTCGGGACACCGACTTGGGGCGGGGTCTCAGGCGGCGGCGGCGCGCCCACCCTGCTGGACGGCGGCCTGATCAATGTGCCTCAATACACAATGACCGACGTTCAGGGCGCCTATGCCCTGGAGGGGCAGGCTGTCCAGCCAACGCTGCCAATCGATCTTACGCTGCGTGACATGGCCCAGGGCCGCGACGTTCAGCTCGAAGCCGCAGTTGCGGAGGTCATGCGACGTTTGATCGAAGGGGACTCCGCCAATTCCGGGCTGACGCCGGCGCCTTGAACTCGGCGCCCACGCGGAGGTTCGAGTCCTGGTTCCCCAGCCACCGCCGCCCGTTCGGGCCATGCGATCGAGCCGTATTGAGTCAGCATTATTGATCGCAGCCAGGGCTTTCGCTTGGGCGTGGGCGCGCTTAGCTTGACGGCGGACCGTTGCTGAGGAGAACGACCATGGTCACTGCCCGTGAAAAGCGCCTGGCGCCGCTGAGGACGCCCACCAGTCTGTCGGAAGAGGCGACGCGGGGCATTTCCGCCGCGCTGACGACCCTGCTGGCGGACACTTTCGCCCTGTACATCAAGACCAAGAATTTCCACTGGCACGTGTCGGGGCCGCATTTCCGCGACTATCACCTGCTGCTGGACGAGCAGTCGGCCGAAATCCTGGCCATGACCGATCCGATGGCCGAACGGGCGCGCAAGATCGGCGGGGCGACCCTGCGCTCCATCGGACAGATCGCCCGGGAATCGCGCGTGCTGGACAATGACGCCGATTATGTCGATCCGCTGGACATGCTGGCCGAGCTTCGCGACGACAATCACGACCTGATCAATCGGATGCGCGAAGTCCACGACCTGTGCGACGAGCACAACGATGTCGCCACCGCCAGCCTGCTCGAGAACTGGATCGACGAGACAGAGAAGCGCGTCTGGTTCCTGTTCGAAACGGGTCGTCGCGGAAACGGCTGAGGCGCGGAACCGTCCCGCTTGCGCCGGCTTATGTATCGTCGATAGTCGATGCCGAGGCGGCGCAAGAGGGATGAATGAACAAGGGGTTCCTGATCGCCGGCCTGGCCGCGACGATGGCCGCGGCATGGCCCGCCAGCGCGGACATGTCCAACGCCTTCGGCAATACCATCGTGTCCCATTATCCCAACGGCCAGTGGGTGAAGCATTTCTTCGAGCCGGACGGCCGATACACGTCGCAGTTTTCCGACGGTCGGCGGCTGAGCGCGCGCTGGACGGCCGAGGACGGGCGGATTTGCCTGAGCGGCTTCAGCCCTCGCCAAATCCTGCCGCGCTTCTGCAGTCGGATGGTGCAGGTCGAGGTGGGCGAGACATGGCGGGCGCGCGATCCTCTGGGCCGCACGATCCGCAACGAACTGGTGGCGGGACGTCGTTGACCCTTGCCCTGGCCGCCGCCAGCCTCTAGAGGCGACGGCCTGCCCGACGCGGATGTGGCGGAACTGGTAGACGCACTGGATTTAGGTTCCAGCGCCGCGAGGCGTGGAGGTTCGAGTCCTCTCATCCGCACCAAGCAAAAAAGGCCCCGGAGCGATCCGGGGCCTTTCTTCTTAGCTGATCGGCGGAACCGGCGGCGGCGGCGCGTCGGCGTCGGTCTCGTGAACCTCGACCCGGCCACGACCGAGGTGGCTCTTGCGGTAGCCGTACAGGAAGTAGATCACCAGGCCGACGCCGCCCCAGATCGGCAGCACCATCTTGGCGTCATGCGGCAGGTTCCAGAACAGGAAGGCGCAACCGAAGGCCGACAGCGGCGCGAAAACCCAGATCAGCGGGGTGCGGAAAGGCCGTTTGCGGTTCGGATCCTTCACCCGCAGCACCAACACCGCGATCGACACCATGAAGAAGGCGAACAGGGTGCCGGAGTTGGAGATGTCGGCTAGCTGACCGACGGGGAACAGGGCGCCGGCGATGGCCACCGCGATGCCCGTCGCCAGGGTCACGATATAGGGCGTCTTCCACTTCGAGTGGATCTTGGTCAGGCCTTCCGGCAGCAGGCCGTCGCGCGCCATGACGAAGAAGATGCGGGTCTGGCCATAGATCATCATCAGGATGACCGAGGGCAGCGCCAGCAGGGCGGCGGTGCCCAGGGCGTTGCCGATCTGCGGATGGCCGACGACGCGCAGCACATGGGCGAGGGCCTCGTTGGAGCAGACCAGGCGATCGGCGTTTGCGGGCAGGGCGCAGGCGGCGACGAAGGCCGGCGAGCCCGGCTGGACCGCTTCGCCGGCGGCGCCCAGGACCGGTTGCGCGCCGATGGCGCCGGCGGCGCCCAGGGCGACCAGCAGATAGAAGACGGTGCAGATGGCCAGGGAGCCGATTAGGCCGATGGGCACGTTGCGCTGCGGGTTCTTGGTTTCTTCGGCGGCGGTCGAGACGGCGTCGAATCCGACATAGGCGAAGAAGATCGAGGCGGCAGCGCCGACGACGCCCATGCCCGAATACTGTCCGAACAGTCCATTGGGAGCGAAGGGCGAAAGGTTGGCGGACTTGATCGCGGGCAAGGTGATGATGATGAAGACGGTCAGGGCCACGACCTTGATCGCCACCAGCACGGCGTTGACGCGCGCCGATTCCGTCGTGCCGACCATCAGCAGCGCCGTCACCAGCAGGGCGACCACGATGGCGGGAATGTTGACGACGCCGGCCGAGAAATCGGGCGTCGGGATGAAGCCGTTCATCGACCAGGTCGGTCCGGCGGACAGGAGGTCGGGGAAGTCGAAACCAAGCCCCTGTTCTATCAGCCCCAACACATAGCCGGACCAGCCCACCGACACGGCCGAGGCGGCGACGGCGTACTCCAGGATCAGCGCCCAGCCGACCGTCCAGGCCAGCAGCTCGCCCATCACCGCATAGGTGTAGGTGTAGGCCGAGCCCGATACGGGGGCCATGGCCGCCAGTTCGGAATAACACAGCGCGGCCACGGCGCAGACGGCGCCGGCGATGACGAAGCTGATCATCATGCCAGGGCCGGCCTTCTGGGCGGCGGAGGCCGTAAGAACGAAGATGCCGGTGCCGATGATGGCGCCTATGCCCAGAAGCGTCAGTTGAACAGGACCAAGCGACCGATGAAGCGACTTCTTCTCGGCCGTGGCAAGAATCGCGTCGAGCGACTTAACGCGCCACATAGATAGTACCCCCACGTTACAACCCGCCCTCGGCTGGGTTTGGCCGGACGCTAGCGGCGGATGACGCGGCGCGCAACGCGCATGACGGCGCAGTAAAGACCAGACGACGCTTTCGTGATCGCCCCGCAGTCGGCTACAGGCCGGTCATGCTGCCGATACACGCCGTTCTTGAGCCGCTGAAGGCCGCCCTGAGCCAGGGGAACACGGCCGTGCTGGCGGCGCCGCCCGGTGCGGGCAAGACAACGGTCGTCCCCCTGGCCCTGCTGGATCAGCCGTGGCTGGGCGACGGCAAGGTGCTGGTGCTGGAGCCGCGCCGGCTGGCGGCGCGGGCGGCGGCGGACCGGATGGCGGCGATGCTGGGCCAGACGGCGGGCGGAGCCGTCGGCTATCGTACGCGGCTGCAGAGTCGGATCGGTCCGGGCACCCGCATCGAGGTGATCACGGAAGGCGTCTTCACGCGCATGATCCTGGACGATCCGGGGCTGGAGGGCGTGGGGGCGGTGCTGTTCGACGAGTTCCACGAGCGCAGCCTGGACGCCGATCTGGGTCTGGCCCTGGCGCGCGAGACGCAAGGGCTGCTGCGCGACGATCTGCGACTGCTGGTCATGTCGGCGACGCTGGACGTGGTCGGCGTGTCCCGCCTGCTCGACCCGGCGCCGGTCATAGAGGCGCAAGGGCGGGCCTTCCCGGTCGAGACCCGCTATCTGGGGCGCAATCCGGCCGAGCGGTTCGAAGAGGCGATGGCGCGCGCCTGCCTGACCGCTCTGGGCGAAGAGGCGGGGTCGGTCCTGGCCTTCCTGCCGGGACAGGGGGAAATCCACCGCGTCGCCCGACTGGTCGCCGAGCAGCTGAGATTGGCGAATGTGGATGTCGCGCCCCTGTACGGCGGGCTGGACCGGGCCGAACAGGATCGCGCCATCGAACCGGCCGCGCCGGGGAGGCGCAAGCTGGTGCTGGCCACCTCGGTCGCGGAAACCAGCCTGACCATCGAAGGGGTGCGGGTGGTGATCGACGGCGGTCTGTCTCGCGTGCCGCGATTCGAACCGTCCAGCGGCCTGACGCGGCTGGCGACCGTCAGGGTCAGCCGTTCGTCCGCCGAACAGCGGCGCGGGCGGGCGGGGCGGACGGAGCCGGGCGTCTGCTATCGCCTGTGGGACGAGGCGCAGACGCGGGGCCTGGTTCCGCACCAGCGACCGGAAATCCAGGAGGCCGATCTGACCGGGCTGGCGCTGGACCTGGCGCGGTGGGGCGCGCGGTCGGCCGAGGGGCTGGCCCTGCTGGACCCGCCGCCGGCCGGGGCGATGGCCGAGGCGCGCAAGGTGCTGGTGCGGCTGGGGGCGCTGGAGGCGGACGGCGGCCTGTCCAGGCATGGGATGCGGCTGGCGGGAATTCCCCTGTCGCCGAGACTGGCGCATATGGTCGCGGTCGCCTCCGACCGGGGCGACGCCTTGCTCGGCGCGAGGATCGCTGCGGTCCTGAGCGAGCCGGGGCTGGGCGGATCGGGCGTCGATCTGGCCGATCGCCTGAACGGGCTTGGGCGGGATCGCTCGCCCCGCGCGCGCGATGCGATGAAGCTGGCGGACCGCTGGGCCAGGGCGGCGGGCGGCGGCTCTGGCGAAAGCGTCGATCCGGGCCTGTTGCTGGCCGAGGCCTTTCCCGAAAGGATCGCCAGGGCGCGGGGCAAGGCGGGCGAGTTCCTGCTGGCCAGCGGGCGGGGGGCGGCGGTGGACGCGTCCGACCATCTGGCGCGCGCGCCCTGGCTGGCGGTGGCGGAGCTGGGCGGCGGGGACGCGCGCGACCGGGTGCGGCTGGCCGCCAGCCTGGACGCCGGCGCGGTGGATGGCGACCTGACGCGGATGATCACGGTCGAGGATCGGCTGACGCGCGAGCCGTCCGGCCGTTCGGTGATTCGGCGCTCGCGCCGGATCGGAGCCATCGTGCTGGACGAAAAGGTCGTCGGCGCGCCGGATGCGAAGACGCTGACCGCGGCCCTGCGGGCCGAGGTGGAGGCCGAAGGGCTGGGCGCGCTGACATGGGGCGAACAGGCGTCGGGACTGAGGGCGCGGCTGGCCTTCCTTCACGACCGCGATCCCGTCTGGCCCGACGTGTCGGACGAGGCCTTGCTGGCTGCGCGCGAGGCCTGGCTCTGGCCGTTGCTGGACGGGGCGAGGTCGCTGAGCGGGATCGGGGACGGACGGCTGGCGGAGGCCCTGCGCGGCTTGATCCCCTGGGATCTGCAGCGACGGCTGGACGAACTGGCGCCGACCCGGCTGGTGACGCCCCTGGGATCGGCGGCCATCGATTATGCGGCCGAGGGCGGGCCGCGCGTGGATATTCGGGTGCAGGAGTTGTTCGGCGTCACGACCCACCCGACGGTGGCGAACGGCGCGCCCCTGACCCTGGCACTGCTGTCGCCGGCGCGCAGGCCGGTGCAGGTGACGAAGGACCTGCCGCGATTCTGGGCCGGGTCGTGGGCGGCGGTCCGGGCCGAGATGCGCGGGCGCTATCCGCGCCATCCCTGGCCGGAAAACCCGGCCGAGGCCCAGGCCACGAACCGGGCGAAGCCGCGCGGAACCTGAGCCGCTTGACGGCGCCCCCGGCTAACGGGCATCGCAACGGCTGCTGGGAGCCTGAAACCATGTCCGAAGTCCTGCCGAAGAACTCCACCGGCCGCGTGCTGTTCGCCAGCCTGATCGGCACGACCATCGAATTCTTCGACTTCTACATCTACGCCACGGCGGCGGTGCTGGTGTTTCCGACGCTGTTCTTTCCGGGCGAGGATTCCGGCACGGCGCTGCTGTCGTCGTTCGCCACCTTTTCCATCGCCTTCTTCGCCCGGCCCATCGGCGCCTTGGCTTTCGGCCATTTCGGGGACCGGGTGGGGCGCAAGGCGACGCTGGTGGCGGCCCTGATGACCATGGGCCTGTCGACCGTGGCCATCGGCCTATTGCCGACGCACCAGCAGGTGGGCCTGTTGGCGCCGCTGCTGCTGGCCCTTTGCCGGTTCGGCCAGGGACTGGGCCTGGGCGGCGAATGGGGCGGGGCGGTGCTGTTGGCGACCGAGAACGCGCCGCCCGGGAAGAAGGCCTGGTTCGGCATGTTCCCGCAGCTGGGCGCGCCCATCGGCTTCGTCCTGTCCACCGCCGCCTTCATCATCTTGACCTCGACCCTGAGCGAAGCGGCGTTCCAGGGCTGGGGCTGGCGCATTCCGTTCCTGGCCAGCGCGATCCTGGTGTTCGTCGGCCTTTGGGTCCGGCTGAAGATCACCGAGACGCCCGAGTTCCAGAAGGCCGTGGACCGCGACGAACGGGTCAGGGCGCCGGCCGTGACCCTGTTCGCGCGCCACAAGGCGGCGCTGGCGCTGGGCACGTTCAGCGGGGTGACGACCTTCACCCTCTTCTATCTGATGACGGTTTTCGCCCTGGGCTGGGCGACGACGGGCATGGGGCTGGCGCGCGCCGACGTCCTGCCGATCCAGCTGATCGGGGTGCTGTTCTTCGCCGCCTTCATTCCGGTGACGGCGCTGCTGGCGGACCGGTACGGGCAGGTGCGGGTGCTGATCGCCTCCTCGGTCGGGATCGGCGTGTTCGGCGCCCTGTTCGCGCCGCTGTTCGGGGGCGGGCTGACCGGGCTGATGGTGTTTTTCGCGCTGGGGTTCGCCCTGATGGGCTGCACCTATGGCCCCATCGGCGCGGCGATGGCGCGGCCCTTCCCGACGGCCGTGCGCTATACCGGCGCGTCGATGGCCTTTAACCTGGCCGGCATCCTGGGCGCGTCGCTGGCGCCCTATATCGCGCTGAAGCTGGCCGAGCGGTTCGGGCCGGCGGCGGTCGGCGGCTATCTGGCGATCTCGGCCCTGATCACCATCGCCGCCCTGTGGGGCATGGGGCGGGTGGCACCGGAAGAAAAGCGCTAGACGTCGTCCGTCGCCGCATAGACCATGACGCCGGTCGCGATGGCCAGGTTCAGGCTGTCGGCGCGGCCGCGCATGGGAATTTTGACGTTGACGTCGCAGGCGGCGGCCAACTGGTCGGTCAGGCCGGCCTGTTCATTGCCCATCAGGACCAGAACCGGCTTCTGCATCACGGCGGAGCGGTGGCTGACCGTGGCGTCGAGGCGCGTGCCGACGACGCTGCCGGGCCAGGAACGGCGCCAGGCGACGAAGGCCTCCGCCGTGGTCTTGGTGATCGAGACGGCGAACACCGAACCCATCGTGGCGCGCACGGCCTCGACCGAATAGGGGTCGACGCAGTCGCCGATCAGGATCACCCCGCCGCAGCCGGCCGCATCGGCGGTGCGGATGATGGCGCCCAGATTGCCCGGATCGCGCACCTGCTCCAGCGCGACCCAGCAGGGGGCGGAGGTGGGAATGAGGCTTTCCAGCGGGGCGTAGGCCTGATCGAACACGCCCAGCACAGTCTGCGGATTGTCGCGGCGGCTGATCTTTTCCAGGATGGCGTGGGTGACGACGACGATGTCGCCGCCCGCCTTGCGCGTTTCCGCCTTGGCGCGATTCAGCAGGGGATGGGGGCGGGCGTCCTCGCCGACCAGCAGCATCCGAGGCGCGCGGCCCTGGTCCAGCGCTTCGCCGATGAACTTCAGCCCTTCGGCCAGGAAGGTTCCGGTCTGGTCGCGTTCCTTGCGCATGTGAAGCGCGCGCACGGCCTTGACGGTGTCGTTCGTCAGCGAGGTGATGACGCGGTATTCGGCGCGTTCGCTCATCGCGACCACCGGGCGAAGAAGGACAGGCCGATGGCGCGGGCGCCCGGCCCGTCCTCGGACAGGGCCAGTTCGCCCCAGTCGATGCGGCCGCCGCGATCCTTGGCCGCCTCGGCCATCAGAAAGGCCAGAGACAGGCCGGAAACGCGCGCCGCATAGGCGTTCAGCAGCAGGAAGTCGGCGTCGTCGGCCAGCAGGGCGGCGCAGTCCTTGAGGAGGCCGGGCATGTCCTCGAACAGGCGCCAGACCTCCCCTGTCGGGCCCCGGCCGTATTTGGGCGGGTCCAGGATCACGCCGTCGTAGCGGGAGCCGCGACGCACCTCTCGCGCGACGTATTTGCGCGCATCCTCGACGATCCAGCGGATCGGACGGTCGGCCAGACCCGATTGCTCGGCGTTCTCCCGAGCGTAGGCGACCGACTTCTTGGAGGCGTCGACGTGGGTGACTTCGGCCCCGGCAGCGGCGCAGGCCAGGCTGGCCACGCCGGTATAGCCGAACAGGTTCAGGATCTTGGGTGCGCGGCCGGCCGATGGCGCGGAGGCGCGCACCCGGCCGTCCAGCCATTCCCAGTTGGCGGCCTGTTCGGGAAAGAAGGCCAGGTGACGGAAGGGGGTGAAGCGGCCCGTGAATTTCACGTCGCGCCATTTCAAGGGGAAGGCGTCGATGGGGCCATGCTCGTCGAACCGCCAGCGGCCGGAATCCTCTTCTTCCTGCTGGGGGTCGAAGACGGCGTTGGCGGCCTCGAAGGCGGCCGGATCGCGCGGCGACCAGAAGCACTGCGGCTCGGGCCGGACCACGGTGTAGCGGCCATAGCGTTCCAGCTTCCTGCCGTCGCCGGAATCGAGCAGGGCGTAGTCCGACCAGCCGCAGGTCACGAGGGTTTCGGGGGTCTTGGAGAGAACGGGCGCCATCGCCGGGCTGATAGGCGCTCAGGCGGCCTCACGTCCAGCGTCGTCAGCGATCACGACCAGTTCCAGCGGTTGCGCCTCGCCGTCATGAGGGGTCTTGTCCCAGACATGGGGCTCGACGATCAAACGCCAGGCGGCGTGGACGAAGGCCAGGCTGAGCAGGGACCAATAGGCAGGGGCCGCCAGCATGTCGCCTAGCCTGTAGACCAGCCCGGCTCGCCGCGCCCCGACGGCGCAGCCCATCCAGGCCGCGATGACGCCCGTCGCCAGGACGGCCATCGAGGCCAGCGGCGTCGCGGGCGCGATCCCGGCGTGCAGCCCGGCCAGAACCGCCGAGGCCAGCCAGGCCAGGGCCGGGGCATGGGCGCCCGCCGCCAGGATCGCCGTCCCCAGGGTCATGATCAGCGACAGCAGCCCGCGACGGCCCAGCCGGCGCGGACGACGGGTGTGGACGCCCCAGGTCTGCATATAGCCTTTCAGCCAACGGGTGCGCTGGGGCAGCCAGCGGTCCAGACCGCCAGGCGGCGTCTCCCACGTCGGGCGGTCGATCACGTCCAGCTTCCAGCCCATCGACCACAGCCGGAAGCCCAGGTCCGCGTCCTCCGTGACATTATGGGCGTCCCAGCCGCCGGCGGCGCGCAGGGCCGTCATGCGGATGTGGTTGCTGGTGCCGCCGAGCGGAAAGGGCAGGCCCAGCCGGGCCATGCCGGGCAGGGTCACTTCGAACAGGGCGGCGTATTCGAAGGCGAACTGGCGATCCAGGAAGGTCGAACCGGTCCGGCTGGAAGGACGGATGCGCAGCGGCGCCTGCAGGCATCCCAGTCGGGGTTGGGCGACGAAGCGGGCGGCGGCCTGGCGCAACTGCTGCGGATGGGGCCGGTCCTCCGCGTCATAGATGGTGATCAGATCGCCGCGCGCATGGGCCAGGGCGTGGTTCAGGGCGCGGGGCTTGGTCAGCGGCTGGCCGGGCGGCACGACCAGCGTCTTCAGCCAAGACGGCTTAGGCGCGGCCTGAACCGCCGCAAGGGTCGCGGCGTCGTGCGCCTCCAGCACGATGAAGGCTTCGAGGCGATGGGCCGGATAGTCGATGCGCGCCAGATTGGCGATCAGTTCCGGCGCCACGGCCGCCTCGTCATGCAGGGCCGCCAGTATGGTGTAGCGAGGCCATTCGATCGGGCGGGGCGCGGGCCTGGGTCGTCCCATGCTGGCGAGGACGATCACCGCCTTCCACAGGGCGGACACGACGAAGGCCGCCTGAACCATGACCAATCCCGTCAGGAAGGCCGCGCCGGGCCACCGGACGACCGCGAAGGCGTAGCCGCCGACGATCATGGTCGCGGCCAGGACCTGAAATCCGCTGGGCGCACGTCGCCACGCTCCGCTGCTGCGCGGCGCGACCCCCGGATGCGTCCAGCCTTTCGCCACCGCCAGCCCCCAAGCCTGCAACCTGCAATCGCTATGGCAAACGATCCTGCTCGGCAAGCCGATTGGCGCCGTGGCCGATTGGCGCCGTGGACGGATTGTCGCTATTCAGGACGCCCGATCTGGAGCAGCCGTTTGTCCGACGCCTCGACATCCTCGCGCACGACCCGCAAGCCCAAGGGCGAGGGCCATTCGCGGCGCGGCGAAATCCTGGCTGCGGCCGAACGAATCTTCGTCGAGCATGGCTATGAAGGGGCCACCATCCGCAAGATCGCGGACGAGGTCGGCCTGTCGTCGACGGCGCTCTACATGCATTTCCCGGACAAGGGCGCGATCCTTCAGGAAATCTGCCGCGACGCCTTCGGCCGGCTGATCGCCGCCAATGCGGCGGTGGCCGACGAGGACAGCCCGCCGGAACTGCGGCTGCGGCGGATGATCGAGGGCTATATCGACTTCGGCTTCGCCAATCCCAACGCCTATCGCCTGATCTATCTGACCCGGCCGGTCGAGGCGCGCGAGGGCGCGGAGGACATGGCGCAGGAACTGGGCGCCAGCCTGTTCGGGGCGCTGGAGGCGACGGTGGGCGACGCGGTGGCGGTCGGGCGGATGCAGGGCGAGCCGCGCGCCATCGCCCAGGCCATATGGGCCGCCGCGCACGGCGTCGTGTCGTTGATGATCACCAAGCCCTATTTTCCGTGGGCGGAGCGTCAGGCCTTGGTCGACATGACGCTGGACGCCCTGTTCGCGGGGCTGACGCGCGCCTGACGGGCTGCGCCGGTCGTCCGCGCCCGGCGAACACCTTGCGTCAGTAGGCGGCGTAGGGACGGGGACCGGCGGCGGCGCCGCGGGAGATGTCGGCTGAAGGGGTCAAGGGCGCCACGCCGCCGTTCAGCCGCGCCTTGTAGACCGCCATGTTCTCCATCACCCGCATCATGTAGTTGCGCGTCTCGGTGAAGGGCGCGCATTCGATGAAGTCGATGGCCTTGACGGCGTCGCCGCGGGGGTCGCCGCAGCGCGCGATCCACTGGTTCGGCCGCGCCGGGCCGGCGTTGTAGCCTACCGTGGCCAGCAGCATCGAGCCGTTGTTGGCCGCCATCAGTTCGCCGAGATGGTAGCTGCCCAGCGTCATGTTGTAGTCCGGGTCCCACAGCTGTTCGGCCGAAAAGCCCATGCCGAGGCGACGCGCCACGCCCGCCGCGGTCGCAGGCAGGAACTGCATCATGCCGCGCGCGTCGGCGCCGGAGCGGGCGCGGGGATCGAAGCTGGATTCCTGGCGGGTGATGGCCTGGGTGAACTCCAGGGGCGCCGCGCCGGGGACCTGGGGCGGGACGCGCACTGGATACATCCGCTCGGGCATGACGAAGCCGCGCTGGCTGGCGGCGCGACCGACCATCATCGCGGTGAAGCCTTCGCCATAGCCGCGCGCCAGGTCCATCAGCAGGGCCAGGTCGTCGATCGTCGGCAGGTCGTTGTCCAACTGATAGGCGAAGACCCGCAGCAGGCTCATTTCGCCGGTCTCGCCCAGAATGCGGGCGGCGCGGACCATTTCATTGGCTTCGAAACGGGCGATGTCCGACGGCGACGGCACGGGTTCGCCCGGCAGCCGAAGCGTGGTCATGCCCGCCTTTTCGGCGGCGAGCTGGCCATAGAAGGTCTGCCAGTGCTGGGCGCCGTTGCGATAATAGGCGAGGGCGGCGTCGCGTTCGCCGCGCGCCTCGGCGGCCCGACCCAGCCAGTAGTAGGCGCGGCCCTGGGTGATGGGGGTGGAAGAGGCGGTGCGCAGCGCCTCGAAATGGCGGGCGGCGACCTCGGGCTGGTTCAGCTTGGTCAGGGCGACCCAACCGGCGAAGAACTCTGCGTCCACCATCCGATCGCCCGAGGCGAAGCCATGACCGTTCATCGCCTCGTATGCGGCGCGCCAGTTCCCTTGTAGCAGGGCGTCCAGATAATAGTTGCGCCGCTCGGTCCACAGGGTGTTGTCGCCGGTCGTATGAGCGGGCGCCGGCGGCAGGCTGGCCAGAAGGGCGAAGCCTTCCGCCTGGCGGTTCTGGGAGCGCAGGATGCGCACGCGCTCCAGCGCCACGGCCGGATCGGCGGCCTGGGCCGGCGTCAGGGCGGCGACGACGGCGTCGGGACTGTAGGCCGAACGCAGCGTCATGACGGCGTTGGCGATCGCCGCCCGCTCGGGCGAGACCAGATTGATCATGCCGCGCGTCGCCGGACCATGGGGGCCGAGCAGCAGCACGTTCAGCCGCGCCTCGTGATCGGCCTGCGTCAGCCAGCCGCCCCAGCGGGACAGGATGCGCGACTGCGGCGCCTCGTCGAACACGCGGGTGCGCCACCAGTCGCGGACGAGCGTGCGGGCCTGATCCTGGCGGCCGCGTTGTTCCAGCGCGGAGGCGTAGGCGATGACGCCTTCGATCGTGGTCGGCTGACCGTCGGAGATAAGCGACAGGGCCGCATCCGGCCCCTGGCCCGAACGGTCCAGAATCTTTTCAGCCGCCGCGCGTCGCGATTCGCCGCGCGGCCAGCCGGCCAGGTCGGTCTGACCGCGCGCCAGGTCGGCATAGGGCAATTGTTCGCCGGACGTGTCGATCAGCGCCCATTCGACCAGCTTGCGCGCCGAGGCGTCCCGGATCTGGGCGATGGCGGACTGGGCGCCGAAGACGTCCCGCGCGCGGGCGGCGGCCAGGCCCTGGCGAAACAGCGCCGTGTCCTGATCGTTCAGCACGCGCGCCTGATAGGTCGGCGAATAACCGGGCACGGACGATGTGGCGGCGGCATAGGGAACAGGCTGGGTGGGCAGGGCGTCCTGCGGGTTCGGCGCAAGGACGGCGAGGGCCGCCGCCAGACTGGTCACGATCATGATCTGTCCTGTTCCCATTCAATCCTGGTTGCGGCGGAGCCGCTGGCGACCTAACGTCCCGCGCTCATTGCAAAGGCGATGAACATCCGTCCATCGTCGCTCCCCACGCAGGCCAGCTTAGTCTCATGAACGCCCCCTTGTTCAAGGGCGTGATCACCGCCCTGATCACACCACTTCGTGACGGAAACGTGGACGAAGCCGCATTCGCCAAACTGCTTGAGCGTCAGATCGCCGCAGGCGTTCACGGCGTCGTGCCGATGGGCACGACGGGCGAGGGCGCCAGCATGGACCTGGACGAGCACAAGCATGTCATCGAACTGTGCGTGCGGCTCGTGGCCGGGCGCGTGAGCGTCATCGCCGGCACGGGGTCGCCCTACACCAAGGAAGCCATCGACCTGACCCGGCACGCCAAGACGGTGGGCGCGGACGGGGCGCTGATCGTCACCCCCTATTACATCCGGCCCTCCCAGGCGGGCATGGCGGCGCATTTCGAAGCCGTCGCCGACGCCGTCCAGCTGCCGATCCTGCTCTACAACGTGCCGGCGCGAACCGGGGCCGATCTGGCCAATGAGACGGTGGCGCGGCTGGCGGCGCATCCGAACATCGTCGGCGTCAAGGACGCCACGGGCGACATGGGCCGCGTCAGCTGGATGCGCGCCAATATCGGCGGCCAGTTCGACCTGATCTCGGGCGATGATTCGAGCTATCTGGGCTATCACGCCTGCGGCGGGGCGGGGCTGATCTCGGTGGCGTCCAATGTGGCGCCCGAAGCCATGGTCGCCCTGCACAATGCGGCGGCGGCGGGCGACTATGCTGCGGCCCGGGACTGGCAGAACCGGCTGATCGGCCTGTGCAAGGCGCTGTTCCTCGACAATTCCCCGGCGCCGACCAAATACGCCCTGGCCAAGCTGGGCCTGTGCAGCGAGGAGGCGCGTCTGCCGCTGTCGCCGACGTCGGACGTGGTCAAGCCGCTGATCGACCGCGCCATGGCGGACGCGGGCGTCGGCTGATGGCGCCGCGACCTCAATCCAAGTCTAAGGTGATCGCCGAGAACCGCCGCGCGCGCTTCGACTATTTCCTGGAAGACAATGTCGAGGCCGGAATCCAGCTGCTGGGCACCGAGATCAAGGCGCTGCGCGACGGCCGGGCCAACATCGCCGAAAGCTATGCGGCGGTGGAGGGGCGCGAGATCGTGCTGATCAACGCCGACATCCCGCCCTACAAACAGGCCTATCGCTTCAACCACGAGCCGCGCCGCCCGCGTAAGCTGCTGCTGCACAGAAAGCAGATCGACCGGCTGATGGGGGCGGTCCAGCGCGACGGCCAGACCATCATTCCGCTGAAGCTCTATCTGAACGACGCGGGCAAGGCCAAGCTTGAGATCGCGCTGGCCAAGGGCAAGAAGCTGCACGACAAGCGCGAAGCCTCGGCCGAGCGCGACTGGCAGCGCGACAAGGCCCGGCTGATGCGCGACAGGGGATAGGCTCAGGCCTCGATCAGTCGGCGGACCCGCGCGAAGATGTCCTCGAACATGTCGGGCGTCAGGCGGCCGGTGTTGGTGTTCAGCCGCGAGCAGTGATAGCTGTTCAGGATGGCATAGCCGCCCGCCTCGCCCTGGGCGCCGTGCCCTGCCGGCATGGCCGAGGCCGGCCGCCCGAAGGCCTTCAGGATGTTGCGGCGCGAGACGTCGCCCAGGGTCACGATCACCTTCAGATTGGGCAGCAGCTTCAGCCGGTCGATCAGAAAGGGCCGGCAGGTCGTCTCCTCGATCGGCAGCGGCTTGTTGCCCGGCGGGGCGCAACGCACCGCGTTGGTGATCATGCAATCGGTCAGCGTCAGGTCGTCGTCGCCGTTCGGATCGTAATGGCCGTGGGCGAAGCCGGTCTTCCTGAGGGTGTCGTAAAGCAGCCAGCCGGCGTGATCGCCGGTGAAGGGGCGGCCCGTGCGGTTCGCCCCGGTTCGGCCCGGCGCCAGGCCCGCGATCAGCAGGCGGGCGTTCGGGTCGCCGAACGAGGGGGCCGGCCCGTTCCACCAGTCCGGGTTCTGGCGCGCGTTCTCCCGCCGGTATTCGACCAGGCGCGGGCACAGGGGGCAGTCGCGGGGCGGTTCGGGCGTCAGGCTCATTGCGCGGCCTTCGGGCGGCCGAAGTCGGCCATCAACTCGTTCAGGTCCAGGAAGCTGTCGGCCTGGCGGCGCAGTTCGTCGGCGATGTGGGGCGGCTGGGTCTTTTGCGTCGAGACGACGGTGACGCGCACGCCCTTCGCCTGTATCGCCTGGACCAGGCGGCGGAAGTCCCCATCGCCCGAGAACAGGACCGCATGGTCGATGTGCGGGGCCAGTTCCAGCATGTCGACCGCGATCTCTATGTCCATGTTTCCCTTGATCCGGCTGTGGCCGGCGCCGTCCGTGAACCGCTTCACCGGCTTGGTCACGACCGAAAAGCCGTTGTAGTCCAGCCAGTCGACCAGGGGCTTCACAGGCGAGAACTCTTCGCCCTCGACGATGGCCGTGTAATAGTAGGCGCGGGTCAGGACGGATTTCTCGCGGAACCAGTCCAGCATCCGTCGAAAGTCCATGTCGTGCTGAAGCGCGCGGGCGGCGGAATAGAGGTTGGACCCGTCGATGAAGATCGCCAGACGGTCGGTGGAATGAAACATGGACGAAGCCGACAAAAGGAATGAAGAAAATGACGTGCCGGCGCGCGTCGACGTGGGAATCGAAGAGACGCTGGACCTGGAACAGGCAGTCATCGTTGCGCTGGGGTGCAATGACAAGGGGGCATGGACGTCTTGCCGAGAGGCGCTGGAGGCCGCGCTGGCGCGGTTTCGAAGCGAAGGGATCGACGTGGTCGCCCGATCCGGCTGGTGGTCGTCGCTGGCCTGGCCGGACCCGTCCGATCCGCCGTTCCTCAACGGGGTCGTGATTGTGCGGACCGATCACGAGCCGCACGCCCTGATGGCGGCGCTGGGCCGGATCGAGGACGCCTTCGGGCGCCGGCGCTCGGTTCGCAACGCCCCGCGCACCCTCGACCTGGACCTGATCGCCTACGGCCGGTCGAGCGGCGATCTTGAGGGGTTGATCCTGCCGCATCCCCGCGCGGCCGAACGCCGCTTCGTCATGGGGCCGCTGGCCGAGATCGCGCCGGATTGGAGGCATCCGACGGGGGGGCGGACGGCCCGGGAGCTGGCGGCGTCGGCGTCGATCGGGCCGGACGCGCGGCCTGCGCGGTGATGCGGACAGAGCGAGTGCGCCGCACTTTCGCCCCTGTGGCGTTGCAAAACACAGTCCCCATCTGTATTTGACGCGGTTCTCCCCCGCGTTCGAGGAATTTCATGGCCCGCGTCACCGTCGAAGACTGCATCGAGAAGGTTCCGAACCGCTTTGGCCTGGTGCTGATGGCCGGCCATCGCGCCCGCAGCATCGCCAACGGCGCCGCCCTGACGATCGACCGCGACAACGACAAGAATCCGGTCGTCGCCTTGCGCGAGATCGCCGAAGACACCGTCGCCCCGGACGAACTGCGCGAGACCATCATCACCACGCTGCAGCGCGTAGACGAGCGCACGGAAGCCGAGGACGAGGCGGAAACGGTCGCCCTGCTGGCTGAACCGCAGCACATGAACATGGCCGAGGCCGAACTGATCCGCGCGCTGCAAAGCGACCGTGACGGCGGTCAGGAGGAGCGGTACTGACGCCCGAAGGAGCCCCTGGCGTCACTATCCTGCCGGCGCGGACCGAGACGGTTCCGCCGGCGCCCCAAGCTGCAAACAAAAACGACCCCCAGCCGGCGCCGGCCGAATCGGCGCCGCCGAAGCGCGCGCCCATCCTGCGCCAGTTCGAGCTGATCGAGGCCGTAAAGGCCTATGACCCCACCGCCGACGAAGCGCTGCTGAACCGCGCCTATGTCTATGCGATGAAGATGCACGGCTCGCAGCTGCGGGCCTCGGGCGATCCCTATTTCGCCCACCCGATCCAGGTCGCGGGCATACTGACCGACTACAAGCTCGACACCGCCACCATCGTCACGGCCCTGTTGCACGACGTGGTCGAGGACACTTCCGCGACGCGCGACGACATCGCCGGCATGTTCGGAGAGGAGGTGGCGGTCCTGGTCGAGGGCGTGACCAAGCTGTCGCGGCTCGAACTTCAGGCCGAACACACGCGCCAGGCCGAGAATCTGCGCAAATTCATCCTGGCCATCAGCCGGGACGTGCGGGTGCTGTTGGTCAAGCTGGCCGACCGGCTGCACAATATGCGCACGCTTCAATATGTGAAGCCCGAGAAGCGCGAGCGGATCAGCCGCGAGACGTTGGAAGTCTATGCGCCGCTGGGCCGATCCATCGGCATCCACTCCATCGCGTCCGAGCTGGAAGAACTGGCCTTCACCTATCTGAACCCGACGGCCAAGACCGCCATCGAGCGGCGGCTGGAGGCGCTGAAGCTGGAACATGGCCGCGCCATCGAGGGCGTGGCGGGCGAGGTGGAGCGGGTGCTTTCCGAGGCCGGCCTGAAGGCCAAGGTCTATGGCCGGCAGAAGACGCCCTATTCGATCTGGCGCAAGCTGCAGCGCAAGTCGGTCGGCTTTTCCTCCTTGTCGGACATCTATGGCTTCCGCGTCATCGTGGAGGCCGAGGACGACTGTTACCGCGCCCTGGGCGTGATCCACCGCGAATGGCCCATGGTGCCCGAGCGGTTCAAGGACTTCATCTCCACGCCCAAGTCGAACAACTATCGTTCGCTGCACACGACCGTCGTCGGCCCGCGCGGCCTGCGCATCGAGATGCAGATCCGCACCGAGGAGATGGACCGCGTCGCAGAAGACGGGGTCGCCGCCCACTGGCGCTACAAGAACCAGTCCTACGGCTTCGATCGCGAGGCGATGGAGCAGGGCGGCGGGCGCGACCCGCTGCAGAACCTGCGCCACCTGGTTCAGGTGATCGAACACGGCGAGGGCGGCGAGGACTGGGTCGAACACGCCAAGCTGGAAATGTATCTGGACCAGGTGTTCGTCTTTACGCCCAAAGGTCAGCTGGTGACGCTGCCGCGCGGCGGGATGCCGCTGGACTTCGCCTATGCGGTCCATACCGAGGTCGGGGACACGGCCGTCGGAGTCAAGGTCAACGGCGAGCTGAAGCCGATGCGCACGCCGCTGCAGAACGGCGACGTGATCGAGATCATTCGCGGCTCCAAGCGGGAGGTGCCCGCCGACTGGCGCAGCCTGACGGTGACGGGCCGCGCTCGGTCCGCCATCCGCCGTCATATCCGCACCTCCGAGCGGGAGGAATTCATCAAGCTGGGCCGGGTCGCACTGGACCAGACGCTGGGCCGGATCGAAAAGTCGCTGGCCGACGTGTCGCTGAAACCCGTGCTTGAAACCTTGGCCACGGCCAGCGAGGAAGACCTGTTCGAAGGGCTGGGCCGGGGGCGGCTGTCGCCGACCGCGACGGCGGAAATCCTGTTCCCCGCGCTGAAGGGACGGCTGAAGGCCGGGCCGGAGAAGCAGCGGATCGAGGGCGACAAGGCGCGGCTGTTCGTGCGCGGCGGCGGTCTGACGCCCGGCGTGTCGGTGCATTTCGGCCAATGCTGCACCCCGGTTCCGGGCGACCGGATCGTGGGCATATTGGAGCCGGAGGCCGGGCTGACGGTGCACACCATCGACTGCCAGACCCTGGCCGCCTTCGCCGACGACGATTCGGTCTGGCACGACCTGCAGTGGACGCCCCAGGCGGAGACGGACGCCGTGGCCGCCGCCCGCATCCGCGCCACCATCCGCAATGCGCCGGGGGTGCTGGGGCAGGTCACGACCCTGATCGGCGAGGCCGGCGGCAACATCATCAATCTGTCGATGGCGCACCGCCAGCAGGACTTCTTCGACGTGGACGTCGATGTCGAGGTCGAGGACGCCAAGCACGCGACCATGATCATGGCCGCCCTGCGCGCCAATCCGTCCGTCGATTCCGTCGAGCGCGCGCGGGGCGAATGACCGAGACGATCAAGCCGAACGCCGCCCAGATGGCGGCGCCGTCCTATCGCATGGCGGCGATGGACCAGGACTTCCTGCTGGGCGATTCCATGCGCGGCGTGCGCTTTCTCATGGAATACGCCAAGCCCGAGGAGGCGTTGCGGGCCTGGGGCGTGCGCTCGACCATCGTGGTGTTCGGCAGCGCGCGGGTGCGCGAGGATCAGCGCTGGTACCAGCAGGCGCGCGCCTTCGGCCGCCTGGCTTCCGAACGCGGCGGGGCGCTGCGCGGATCGGTGGGCCAGCCGCGCGACAACGTCATCGCCACCGGCGGCGGGCCGGGCATCATGGAGGCGGCCAACCGCGGGGCGGTCGACGCCGGCGCGCCCTCCATCGGCTTCAACATCACCCTGCCGCACGAGCAGGAGCCAAACGCCTATTCCACGCCCGAACTGACGTTCCGGTTCCACTATTTCGCCATGCGCAAGATGCACCTGGCGATGCGGGCCAATGCGCTTGTGGTGTTTCCGGGCGGGTTCGGCACCTTCGACGAGATGTTCGAGATCCTGACGTTGCGTCAGACGGGCAAGGCGCCGCCGGTTCCGGTCGTGCTGGTGGACAGGGCCTATTGGACCTCGGTGATCGGTTTCCAGGCCCTGGTCGAACACGGGATGATCGCCCCGTCCGACCTGAACCTGATCGGTTTCGCCGAGGACGCCGAGGGCGTCTGGGCCGAACTGCTGTCGCGCGGCCTGCGGCCGAACGAAAACATCGACTGAAGCGCGGCCCAAGGGTTCATCCGCGCGCGATCCGGGTCTAAGAACCCGGCATGAACACCGAAGACGTCCTCAACGAGTTCCGCGACGCCGGCGCCCTGCGCGAAGGCCATTTCGTCCTGTCGTCGGGACTGCACAGCCCGGTCTTCCTGCAGAAGAACCTGGTCTTCATGGACGGCGCGCGCTGCGAGCGGTTGTGCAAGGCGCTGGCCGAGAAGATCGTGGCGACGGTCGGCCCGGTCGATGTCGCCATCTCGCCGGCCGTCGGCGGCATTATCCCCGGCTACGAGACGGCCAAGCACCTGAAAGTCCGTTCGATGTACGTCGAGCGCGAGGGCGGCGCCTTCAGGCTGCGTCGCGGCTTCTCGGTCGAGCCGGGCGAGAAGGTCGTCATGGTCGAGGACATCGTCACCACGGGCCTGTCCTCGCGCGAATGCATCGCGGCCATCCAGGCGGCGGGCGGCGAGGTGATCGCGGCGGCCTGCATCGTGGATCGTTCGGGCGGCAAGGCGGATGTCGGCGTGCCCCTGATCGCCCTGGCTTCGCTGGACGTGCCGGCCTATCCGGCCGACGCCCTGCCGCCGGAACTGGCGGCGCTGCCGGTCGAAGACCCCGGCAGTCGGCGGTTGGCGAAGTAGAGCCATGCGCGAACGGGTCAGGCTGGGCGTAAACATCGACCACGTCGCCACGGTGCGGAACGCGCGCGGCGGGGCGCATCCCGATCCGGCGCGGGCGGCCGAGGCGGCGCTGGCGGCCGGGGCGGACGGAATCACCGCCCATTTGCGCGAGGATCGGCGTCACATCACCGACGCCGACATCGAGGTTCTGAGCGCCCTGTGCGCGCGGGCTGGAAAGCCGCTGAACCTGGAAATGGCGGTGACGCAGGAGATGCTGGCCATCGCCCTGCGGCATCGGCCGCACGCCGCCTGTCTGGTGCCCGAGCGGCGCGAGGAGGTCACGACCGAAGGCGGCCTGGCGGTCGCCGGCTGCGAGGGGCGCGTCGCCCCCGTCGTGAAGGCCCTGTCGGACGCCGGCGTGCGCGTGTCCCTGTTCATCGAGCCGTCCGAGGATCAGGTGGAGGCCGCCGCCGTCGTCGGGGCCCAGGTGGTGGAGCTTCACACGGGTCGCTATTGCCACCTGACCGATCCGGCCGAGCGCGAGGCGGAGTTCGAGCGCCTGGCCGCCGTCGCCGCCCAGGCCGACATCCTGGGCTTGGAGGTTCATGCGGGGCACGGACTGGATTACGACACCGCGCCGCGGATGCTGGCCATCCCGGAAATCCGTGAACTGAACATCGGCCATTTCCTGATCGGCGAATCGATCTTCATCGGCCTGGACGCCACCATCCGCCGAATGCGCGCGGTGATGGATGCGGCGGCATGATCATCGGGGTCGGAGCGGATCTGTCGGATATTCGGCGCATCCAGGCGTCGCTGGATCGGTTCGGCGAACGGTTCAAGCAGCGGTGCTTCACCGACCTGGAACGCACGCGATCGGACCGCAAGCCTGACCCGGCCTGGAGCTACGCCAAGCGGTTCGCCGCCAAGGAGGCCTGCGCCAAGGCCCTGGGCACCGGCATGCGGGCCGATGTCTATTGGCGGGACATGGGGGTGGTGAACCTGAAATCCGGCCAGCCGACGATGGCGCTGACCGGCCACGCGGCCGAGCATCTGGCGCGTCTGACCCCGCCGGGGCACGTCGCGAAAATCCACCTGACGCTGAGCGACGAGCATCCTTATGCGCTGGCCTTCGTGGTGATCGAAGCCTTGCCGCAGTCGTAATCAGGTTATAGGCGTGCGCGATGGCCGCGCATATGCGGCGAGGATGCCGGATCGCATGAGCGAAGACCAAAAGCCCGACGACGCCAACCGCGACGCCACCCCCGAAGAACGCTTCGCCGCCTCGGAAGCCGACGCCTCGGTGGAGGCGGTCCAGGAGCCGACGACGGCGAACCATAAGGTCTACGCCGACACGCCGGGCGGCCGCGCCAAGAAGACCTCGGCGGCGAACGAGACGGGTGAAATCTTCAAGACCATCGTCTTCGCCCTGCTGATCGCCATGGTGCTGCGGATATTCCTGTTCCAGCCCTTCACCATTCCGTCGGCCTCGATGGAGCCGAACCTGTACGAAGGCGACTATATCGTCGTGTCGAAATGGTCGTACGGCTTCTCGAAGCATTCGATCCCGTTCAGCCCTCCGCTGTTCGACGGCCGGATCATGGGTTCGGCGCCAAAGCGCGGCGACATCGTCGTGTTCAAACTGCCGCGCGACGACAAGACCGACTTCATCAAGCGCGTGATCGGCCTGCCCGGCGACCGCATCCAGATGATCGCCAACAAACTGTATATCAACGACAGGCCCGTTCAGGACGTGGTGGTCAGCCGCACCGAGATCGAGGACGTCTTCGGCCCGCGTCCGGTCACGGAGGTCCGCGAGACCCTGCCCGAGGGCAAGAGCTTCATGACCCAGGACTTCGGACCCGGGAACGACCTGGACGACACCCCGGTCTATGAGGTGCCAGCCGGTCATTACTTCATGATGGGCGACAACCGCGACAATTCCATCGACAGTCGCGTCGAACAGTCCAGCGGCGTGGGCATGGTGCCCGCCGAGAACCTGGTCGGCAAGGCGCAGATCATCCTGTTCTCGTGGAAGCCCGGCTCGTCGCTGTGGAACCCGGTCAGCTGGTTCAACGTGCGTCTGGACCGGTTCTTCAACGTCCTGCACTGATGGCCAATCTGCGGGCCGAGGCGGTCGCCGCGCTCGAACGCCGGATCGGCCATCCGTTCAGGGACAAGGCTCTGCTGGAGCGCGCCCTGACCCACGCCAGCGTGGGCGAGGGGGCGCCGGCGGGTGTCCATGGCCCGCGGGACAACGAGCGGCTGGAGTTCCTGGGCGACCGCGTTTTGGGCCTGCTGGTGGCCGAGCGGCTGTACAGCGACTATCCCATCGCCGACGAGGGGCAGTTGTCGTCCAGCCTTCACGCCCTGGTCGACAAGGCCGCCTGCGCCCGGGTGGGCGAGGCGCTGGGCGTCGGCCCCGCGCTGCGGCTGTCGCCGGGCGAGACCAAGACCGGCGGCCGTCGCAAGGCCGGCGTCATCGCCGATGCGGTCGAGGCCCTGCTGGCGGCGGTCTATCTGGACGGCGGCCTGGACGCGGCGCGGACCTTTTTCCAGCACGCCTGGGCCGAGGAGTTGTCGGCGCCGCCGTCGCGCACCGTGACCAATCCCAAATCTGCGCTGCAGGAATGGGCGCAGGGCCAGGGTCGGCCGCTGCCGACCTATCGCGTGGCGGATCGGACGGGTTCGGATCATGCGCCGACATTCACCGTCGAAGTCTCCGTGCAGGACGTGCAGCCCTTGACCGCGCAAGGGCGTTCGCGTCAGGAGGCGGAGAAGGCGGCCGCGACGGCCCTGCTCAAACGTGAAGGCGTCATTTGACCGATATCGAAAACCAGCGCGCGGGCTTCGCCGCCATCATCGGCGCGCCGAACGCCGGCAAGTCCACGCTGGTCAACCGGCTGA
>NZ_QFNM01000024.1 GCF_003248455.1 Brevundimonas sp. | reverse complement strand
GCCCGTCCTGGGGCCGATCAACCGCGAATGGTCGATCTATCTGGCCAGCATCCTGGGCGTCGGCGTGGTCTGGTTCATGGTTCAGCGCAACGCCCTGGTCGGCTGGGTGCTGGGCGCCGCCACCGTCGCCTCGCTGCTGTTCATCCTCTACGTCATCGTCAAGGTCTGCGAGAGCAAGGCCCAGCGCGAACGGATGATGCTGGCCCTGGTGCTGATCTTCGGCTCGGTGGTCTTCTTCACCCTGTTCGAACAGGCCGGCACCTCGCTGAACCTGTTCGCCGACCGCAACGTGGACCTGTCCATCACGCCGCACGCCTTCCAGTTCCTGGGCATGACGGTGGGCACGCCCGCGCAGTTGGCCGCGGCGGGCCTGACGCCCAGCGGTCTGTGGATCGACGCGACCATCACGGCCGCCCAGACCCAGTCGTTCAACGCGGGCTTCATCCTGATCTTCGCGCCGATCATGGCGGCGCTGTGGGCCTTCCTGGCCAAGCGCAAACTGGACCCCAATCCGACGATGAAGTTCGGCCTTGGCCTGCTGCAGGTGGGCCTGGGCTTCATGGTGGTGGTGTGGGGCGCCGGCATGGCCGACTCGGCCTTCCAGATGCCGCTGCTGCTGCTGGGCCTGCTCTATCTGTTCCACACGACGGGCGAGCTGTTCCTGTCGCCGGTGGGCCTGTCGGAGATCACCAAACTGTCGATGGCCAAGGTGGTCAGCTTCATGATGGCGGTCTGGTTCCTGGCCAGCTCCATCGCCCAATACGTCGGCGGCTGGATCGCCGGCCTGGCGGGAACCGAGACCGTGGGCGGCCAGGTGCTGAACCCCGGCCTGGCGCTGCGCACCTCGCTCGAGGTGTTCAATATGCTGGGCCTGTGGGGCATGGGCATCGGCGTCGCCTTCATCGTCGTCAGCTTCTTCATCAAGGGCTGGTCGCATGGGGCCAACAACGGCGACGACCATCCCGGTCCGGCGCTGACCGATCGCGGCCAGGAGGACGGCAACGTCGCCGCGCCCCGGACCTCCACCGCCGGCTGATCCCGAACGGATCGAGCAGAAGAAAGGGCGGCGTCCGCGCGGACGCCGCCCTTTTTTCTCGGCTCCGAGGCGTCGGTCAGAAGGTCTTGCGCACCCGGATCGAGGCGAAGGTGCGCGGGTCGATGGTGCTGTCCTCGGTGAAGGCGACCGCGCGGCTCTGGCGGTCGGCGAAGACCGTGCGGGTCTGGGTGAAGTCGTCCCACAGGTTCAGCTGGCCGCGGATCGACAGGGTCGGGGTCGGCTTGAACTCGGCGAAAAGTTCGAAATAGTCGGAGCCGCGCCATTTCGAGACCTGGTCCGGCGAATAGCTGGGCTGGCCCAGGTAGGGCAGCCAGTTGACGCCCCATTGCAGCTTCCAGCTGGCGATGTCCTGTTCTAGGCCGATGTTGGCCTGGGTGGGGCGCACGCCGGAGATGCCGCGTTCCTCGCCCGTCGTGGGATCGGTGACGGCGGTCTTGTTCCAGTCGTTCTTGAAGGTGAAGCGGCCCCCCGACATGCCCAATTTGTCCAGGGGCAAGGTGATGTTGAGCGACAGCTGGTCCAGCGCGCCGTCGCCGATGTTGCCGACGGCGGACAGGCCGCCGGTCAAGGGGATGCGGTCGATCGCATCGACGATCTCGTCATGGCGATAGCCGATGGAGACGACGCCCTCGCCCCAGAAGCGGCGCTCGTAGATCAGTTCCGAAATCCAGCGCTGCTCGGGCACCAGATCGACGTTGCCGCCATAGACGTTCTCGGACTCCAGATCGGCCGAGGCGGCGAAGTCCGAGAAATCGAGCTGGCCCAGTTCGCGTTCGAAGCGCAGGCGCAGCTGGTTGTTGGGCATCGGCGTCCAGGTGGCCAGGAAACGCGGCTTGGCGAAGAAGAAGCTCTTTTCCTGATCGGCGTCGCCGGACTGGCTGATGGTGGAGGCTTCCAGCCGCAGGCCGGCCTCCAGCGTCAAATCGGGGTGCAGCCGCCAGGTCGCCTTGGAAAAGGCCTCTCCGCGCGTCTCTTCCACCTTGACCGAGGCGCTGGGCAGGGAAACGGCCACGCCGCCCTCGGTATAGGCCTGATCGGTCTGGCGCATGTTGTAGGCGATCTCGCCGCCGGTCTCGATGGTCAGCTTGGGCGACCGCTCGTGGCGGATCAGGGCGCGCAGGATGGTCTCGGAGCTCTTGCCCGAATAGTCGAAGATCTGTTCCGGGGCCTGCACGCCGTTGTCGACGACATTGTAGGTCGAGGCGCCGTCCCAACTGCCGAACTCGTGCATCAGCCGGGTTTCCAGCTTGAAGCGGGCGTTCAACGGCCGCTCCCAGGTGACGCCGAACTCGCCGCCGTCGCTGTCTTCGGCGTCCGCGCTTTGCCGCAGGGCGGTCGCGGACCGGTTGATGTCATAGCCCTGCCAGTCGTTGACGCCGTAGCGCGCAGTCAGGTCGACCTTGCCGCCCGCGAGCGGGCCGGCATAGGTGCCGCGGATCGAATCGCCCCCGCCATAGCCGTCGGTGTCGGTCTGTTCGTCGCGCAGCACCGCCCCGGCGGCGTTGCGGCGGATGATGTGACCGGGCCCGTTGGAATCGCTCATGCTGATCCCGTCGGACAGGGTGACGCCCCAGCTGCGCTCGCCGTTGCGCGCGGTGAACTGATAGCTGCCGCCGTGCAGGTCGCGGCCGCCGCCCTCGAACTGGGTGGTGTTCCAGGTCAGGATCGACTGATGGGTGCTTTCCTTTTTCAGGATCACGTTCACCACCACGGAAAAGCCCTGCATGTCGATGCCCGGCGCGCCGCCCCGGATCAGTTCGATCCGCTCGACCTGGCGGGCCAAGGTGCGGTTCAGGACGCTGGAGCCGGCGTCGTTCTTGGAGGCGGGGCGGGCGTTGTTGATCAGGACGTTGCCGACCGCGCCTTCGAAGCCGCGCGCGCCCGAACCGTCGTCGATGGAGAAGCCGGGCACCCGATTGACCATGTCCAGAGCCGTGTTCGGGCGCTGGGCGGCGAAGAAGTCGGGCGTGAAGACCAGCACGCCCCGCTGGGTCGCGTCGGCCAGGGGCGCCTGGCTGGTCGGGCCGGTCGGCACGGGGGCCTCGGCGACCTGGGGGCCGTCGCCGGCGAAGGCGGGGACGGCGGTCAGGAGCAGGGCGGTGCTGGCCAGCAGCAGGGTTCTTGTCATTGGTCTTCCCCTCGGTGTGTTGGCGAGAGGTGTGCCGATCCGCCTGCGTCATCTCCAGTTACAAGGCGGCAAGGTGGATTAAATCGGCGACATCATTACAGGGATTTCATTACATTCATGACAGTAGAGGCGTGTATAACGCTGTAATGAACGCGCGCTCTTCTTTCCTGATCTTGTCATTGGTTGCGGCTCTGGTCCTGCCGGGCGGGGCGGCGGCGGCGCAGGAGCCGGCGGCTTCGGACGCGGTCGAGGACATCGTCGTCACCGCCCGCCGCATCGAGGGGCCGATGTGGGAGGTGCGGCGCGGCGACAGCGTGCTGATCCTGGTCGGGGCGATCGAAGGCCTGCCGCGCGACATGGAATGGCGCACCGACGCCCTGGTCTCGGCGGTGGAACGGGCGGACCGGGTGTTGTTCCCCGTGCAGGGCCAAGCGTCGCTGGCGGATGTCGGCCGCCTGATCTGGCGCATTCGCACCCTGACGCGCCAGCCGGACGGCCGGACCAGCGCCGACTATCTGCCGCCGGAACTGGAGGCGCGGGTCGAGCGGATCACCGGCGAAGGACCCAGCCGCAAAAGTTTCCTGATGCTGTCGGCGGAGTTGATGGAGCATGGCGGCTACGCCCGCCGGACGCGGCCCGTCTCCGAAATCGTGCGGCGCGCCGTCCGCGCCAACAAGAAGGCGGCCGAGCCGGTCGGGGTCTATCGCGGCGACGAGATGATCGACAGGGTGCTGACGACCCCGCCTCAGGCTTATCTCGGCTGTATCGATGCCGCCACGACCGCAGCCGAGGCGGGGCCGGAAGACGGCGCCCGGCGGGCCGAGAACTGGCGGCTGAGGCGCATTCCGGCGGTGCTGGCTTCGCCGCTGGAGCAAGCGGTCGGCGCCTGTTCCTATTGGTCGGTGATGGGCCAGGGCGAGCGGTTGCGCGGCATCTGGAACCAGGCGGCCGACCAGGCCCTGTCCGAAACGGGCGTCACCGTGGCCATCGCGCCGCTTAGGCTGCTGGCCGAACCGGACGGGGTGCTGGACCGACTGGCGGCCCAAGGGCTGGAGCCGCTGGGCCCCGATTGGCGCGCGCCCCCGCCCTGATCGTATCGCGGCTCGGCGTTACGGGGCCGAGGGGCGTTCCGGCACGGCGTCGCGCGCCGCCTCGCCGATATTGTCCGCAGCATTGCCGACGCTTTCGGCCGCGCCCGCGACGGCGTTGGATTCGACCGCGTCGTTGCGGTTCATGTTCATCAGGAAATAGCCGATCACCACCACGGCCAAAAGGCCGATGATCAGCGCGACGACGGCGCCGGCGCCGCCGCCGCGACGCTCGACCACGGTCGGGGCGGCGCCGGTTTCGGTGATGCGTTCGACCCGGCCATCGGGGTGTTCGACAGTGCGTTCGGTGGGCATTGCGGCTTCCTCTCCGTTGTGGCGGAGAAACACCCGGTCGCGCGATCCGGTTCCGAGCGGGTCAGACCGCCGTGCCGCCCACCGTCAGGCCGCCGATCTTGAGGCTGGGCTGGCCGATGCCCACGGGCACGCCCTGGCCGGCCTTGCCGCAGACGCCGACGCCGGGATCGAAGGCGAAGTCGTCGCCGATCATCTGGATCTTCGTCAGGGCCGTGGCGCCGTCCCCGATCAGGGTCGCGCCCCGCACCGGGGCGGTGATGACGCCGTCCTCGATCAGATAGGCCTCGTTGCACTGGAACACGAACTTGCCGTTCGTGATGTCCACCTGGCCGCCCGAGAAGTTGGCGGCGTAGAGGCCGCGCTTCGTATTGGCGATCATGTCGGCCTTGGAGTCCCGGCCGACCTCCATGAAGGTGTTGGTCATGCGCGGCATGGGCATATGGGCGAAGGACTGGCGGCGGCCGTTGCCGGTGGCGGCGACGCCCAACTGGCGCGCCGACAGCCGGTCGTGCATCAACCCGACCATGATCCCGTCCTCGATCAGGACAGTGCGCTGGGTCGGGGTGCCCTCGTCGTCGACCGACAGAGAGCCGCGACGCCCGGCGATGGAGCCGTCGTCGACAACCGTCACGCCGGGGGCGGCGACGCGCTGGCCCATCATGCCGTTGAAGACGGAACTGCCCTTCCTGTGGAAGTCGCCCTCGAAGCCGTGGCCGATGGCCTCGTGCAGCAGGACGCCGGGCCAGCCGGCGCCCAGGACCACGTCCATCTCGCCCGCCGGGCAGTCGACGGCGTCCAGATTGACCAGGGCCTGGCGCAGGGCCTCGTCCACCTGGGCCTGCCAGCGTTCGGGGGCGATCCAGGCCTCGAATCCGGCCCGGCCGCCGGCGCCGGACGAGGCGCTTTCGCGCTTTCCGTTCTGCTCGACCGTAACCGAGACGTTCAGCCGGACCAGGGGGCGGACGTCGCGCACCGCCCGCGCATCGGCGCGCAGAATCTCGATGGCCCGGCGTTCGCCGATCAGGGAGGCGGACACCTGGACCACGCGCGGATCGCGCGCGCGCGCCCAGGCGTCGATCTCGGCCAGCAGGGCGATCTTGTCGGAGAAGGCGGGCGAGGCGAGGGGATCGACCTCGTCATACAGTTTCTGATTGGTGGCGCGCGGACCATCGGCGACCACGGCCGCGTGGCCCTGTTTGGCCAGGGCGGCGCTGTCGGCGGCGCGGCGCAGGGCCGCCGCAGATATTTCATTGGCGTGAGCGTAGCCGGCGGTCTCGTCCGCCACGACCCTGAGGCCGAAGCCCTCGGTCGCGTCATAGGCGGCGGACTTCAGCCGGCCGTCGTCGAACACCAGGCTCTCGCTCTCGGACCGCTCAAGGAACAGTTCGCCGTCGTCGGCCCCGGCCAGGGCGATCTTCAGGATCGACAAGGCTTCGTCGGCATCTACGCCGGCGGCGTCGAGGATGGGCGGCGGGGCGGCGTGAACGGTCATGGACGCTAGGTAGGGGCTCCGGGCCGTTTCGTCACCTCCGGCGGCGCGAAAGTCGCGATCAATCCAGCGGTTGCGGCCGCGTCACGACCGGGGCGTCGGGATCGCTGCTTGTGGGGCGGGCGGCGGTCGGGGCGGGCGTCGGCGTCGTCGGCACGATCACCGTCGGCGGGGGGGCGGCGGTCGGAGCGGGCGTCGGCGCAGGCTGGGCTGCAGCCGCCGACGGTTGCCGCGCAACGGTCGCCGGACGAGTCTGAGCGGCCGGCGGGGGCGCCGTCGGTGTCGCGCGCGGGGTCGGAGCGGTCTGTGTCGGGGCTGGGGCCGCAGCAGGCGCTGGGGCGGGCGCCGGGGTGGCGGGCGTCGGCGTTTCGGCCTGAACCCCGGCGGCGCCCGTGGGGACCGTCTCGGCCGGAGGCGTGGTCAGCGGCACTTCGTCAAGCGCGGCGGCCGTCTCGGCCGATGCGGCCGGCTGGGCGGGGCGCAGGGCGAACCAGACGCCGCCTCCGATGGCCAGCAGGGCGGCGACGCCTGCGCCGACGTACAGCGGCAGGCGCGAAGGCCTGGCCGGCGCACGGGCGAAACCGGGCGTCGCTTGAGGAGGCGCCCCGACGACAGGTCGCGGGGCGACAGGCGGGGCGACAGGCGGGGCGACAGGCGGGGCGACGACGGGTTTGCCCGCGACCGGCGCGGCGTCGGCGGGCTTCGGCGTAGGGGCGGGCGCGGCCTGCGGCGTCGGCAACGGGCGCACGGTCAGATCTGTGTCAGGCGACGGGGCGGCTTGCGGCGCGGGCCGGGGCGTCGTCGAGGGCTGGGCCGGGCGCGCGGTCGGGATCAGCGAGCCGCCCAGTATGCTTCCGGTCTGCGGACGCGGCGGCCTGGGACCCGCGGGCGCAGGCGGCGTCGACGCGGGCCGGGCAGGCGTGGGCGCGACGCCCGAGGCCAGGCTCTGATCGCGGATGTCGCGCGGCTGTCGGGCCGACGCCGCCTTGGGCGGCGGATTGGGGATGCGATCCAGCGGATTGGCCGCGACCGGCACCGGCCCGACGTGGAAGGTGGTCGCGGGCATGCGTCCCCATTGCACCGGCTTCCGGGCGAAGGGCTCGGGGCGGGCGAAGGGTTCGGGCGGGGTCTTCTGGTCGTCGGACATGGTCCCTCAATCGCTGGCGATCTGGCCCGTTTCGTGACGGCTCAGTTCTTGAGCCGATAACCGGTCTTGAACATCCACATGACGATGGCCAGGCAAACGGCGAAGAAGCCCAGGGTCGCCGCCACGCTGATCTCGACCGCCACGTCCCCCTGGCCGTAGAAGGCCCAGCGGAAGCCCGAGATCAGATAGACCACCGGGTTGAACAGGGTCACGGCGCGCCAGCCCTCCGGCAGCATGTCGATGGAATAGAAGGCCCCGCCCAGAAAGGTCAGGGGGGTCACGATCAGCATCGGGATCATCTGAAGCTGTTCGAACCCGTCGGCCCAGACGCCGATGATGAAGCCGAACAGGCTGAACGTCACCGAGATCAGGACCAAAAAGGCCATCATCCAGACCGGATGCAGGATCTGCAGCGGCACGAAGAAGGCCGCCGTGGCCAGGATGATCAGGCCCAGCACCGCCGACTTGGTCGCCGCCGCCCCGACATAGGCCAGCACGATCTCCAGCGACGACACCGGGGCCGACAGGATCTCGTAGATCGTCCCCGTGAACTTGGGGAAGTAGATGCCGAAGGAGGCGTTGAAGATCGACTGGGTGAACAGGCTGAGCATGATCAGGCCCGGCACGATGAAGGCGCCGTAGGGCACGCCGCCGACTTCCTGCATCCGGCTGCCGATCGCGCCGCCGAAGACGACGAAATACAGGGCGGTGGTGATGACCGGGGTGACGATGCTCTGCCAGATGGTGCGCAGCGACCGCGCCATCTCGAAACGATAGATGGCCCAGACCCCATAGGCGTTGAAGGTCATGCGGCGGCTCCGTTGGTGTGGACCAGGCTGACGAAGATGTCTTCCAGCGAGCTCTGGCGGGTGTTCAGATCCTTGAACCCGATGTTCAGCCCCTCGAGCCGGCGGATCAGCGACGGCACGCCCGTATCGTCGGCGTTGGCGTCGAAACTGTATTCCAGCTCGCCCCCGTCGGATTTCAGCGTCAGGTCCCAATCGGCCAGTTCGACGGGCAGGGCGGCCAGCGGCTCGACCAGGTTAAGGGTCAGGGTCTTCCTGCCCAGCGTCTTCATCAGGGCGGTCTTTTCCTCGACCAGGATCAGTTCGCCCTTCAGGATCACCCCGATGCGATCGGCCATCTCCTCGGCCTCCTCGATATAGTGGGTGGTCAAGATGATGGTGACGCCGCGTTCGCGCAGTGTCCTGACCATCGCCCACATGTCGCGGCGCAGCTCGACGTCCACTCCGGCCGTGGGTTCGTCCAGGAACAGGATGTCCGGCTCGTGGCTCAGCGCCTTGGCGATCATCACCCGACGCTTCATTCCGCCCGACAGGGTGCGCAGCTTGGCGTCGCGCTTGTCCCACAGCGACAGGTCGCGCAGCAGGCGTTCGATGAAGGCCGGATTCGGCGCCTTGCCGAACAAACCCCGGCTGAAGGTGACGGTGGCCATGACCGTCTCGAAGGCGTCGGTGGTCAGTTCCTGCGGCACCAGGCCGATCTTGGTGCGCGCGGCGCGGAAGTCGGTCTGGATGTCGTGACCGTCGGCGACCACCGTGCCCGTCGAGGGGGTGACTATGCCGCAGATGATGGAGATCAGGGTGGTCTTGCCCGCCCCGTTCGGACCCAGAAGGGCGAAGATTTCACCCCTCTCGATGCTCAGGTCGATACGCTTCAACGCCTGGAGCCCGGACTTGTAGGTCTTGGTCAGGCCGTCGATCTGGATAACGGGCATAAAGGCTCCTGGCGTGGCGGGCGCCAAGGCGCGTCGCCGGGCGTGGCGGCAATATGGCGCGCCCTGACCGTCGCTCAAGGGGCAGGCGCGCCCGCCAAGCCGTTGTTAACCCGATTGGCGCACCCTGACGGTCTGTATTTCATCGACGGGAGCTTCGCGTGTCGTCCCTGTCCCCCGCCCACCGCGCCGCCCTGAAGGCGGTCGTCGAGGCCTGTCCCGATGCGTCGCTGGCGCAGCTGGGCGGGGCGGTGGCGGCGCTGCAGGGCGACAAGGCGTCGGAACTGGCCGTCATCGTGGGCGACGAAGCGCGCGACCGCGCCCGACGCGCCACCGCCTTCGCGCCGCTGACGCCGCTGTTTCGGCCCCGCGCCGACGGCGTGCCGGCCCTCACCTTTCCGCCGGCGGTGCTGAAGCGCGTATGGCGCGAGGCGGTGATCGGGGAAGAGGCCTTCCTGCCGCTGCTGGACGGGGCCGGCGCCGCGGACGGCGAATGGACCCTGGCGGCGGACCGGCTGTGCGCGCGGGCCGCGGCGGTGCTGCGCGATCGCCCGCGCGATGTCTGGCCCGACTTTCAGCGCCCGCCAGAGGGGGCGCCGCCTTGCACCCCGTCCGAACTGGCGGGCTGTTTCGACCTGACGCCCCTGGCGCGCACGGCTCTGCCGCGCCTGTCGGTCTGGCTGGAGCGGCCCGACGACAATCAACTGGCCGGGCTGCGGCTGCTGATCCAGGACAGTCTGGCCGTGTCGCCCGACGGGGGGCGGCGGATGATCGACATCCTGTTCGCCCACGTGGCGGACGCCGAGCGGATGCTGCGGGTGGTGACGCGCACCAGCCGTTTGGCCGACCGCGAGGTGACGCTGAGCCATTCGGAGATGGGCGTCTTCGTCGAACGGCTGCTGGCCTCGGTCCAGGCGCGGGTGCGGCAGGTGGCGGCGCTTCGGTCTTCCCTGGCCGAGGACGCCATGCGGACGGTTGTCGAACAGGTCGGCTGGTGCGCCGGCGTCCTGGCCGAGATGGACATGACCCTGCAGATCCGGCCCGATTCCAGCTGGGGCAAGACGGCGCGGATGGCGCGGGTGCAGGTCTCGGGCCAGCTGTCGGGCCTGATGAAGTCGACAGCGGCGGCGGTGCAGGCCGCCCTGCCGATGAAACGGCGGACCATCGCCGGCCGCATGACCCGGATGTGCCCGTGGCTGGAGGCGCCGGCGGAGGGCGAGCCGATCGAGGCGGCGGCGGCCCTGCTGGCGGCGGTGTCGGCCCTGCGCGGCGCGGCCGTCACCTTCGGCTGCGAGGCGGACCGGGCGGCGCTGAAGACCGAGATGACCGACTATCTGTCCGCCTGGGCCAATGAGGCGCTGGACGGGGTGGCGGACGGCGAGGTCGACGATCCCGACCATGCGCTGCGGCTGGTCGGGATCGCGGCGCGGTTCCTGACGACGATCGAGGCGCTGGAGGCGGCGCGCGCGGTTCGCCGACGGGCGGCGACGGCGGAAACGGCCCTGCTGCCGCAATGAGGGCCGAAGGAGCGTCTCGCCCGACGCCCTTTGTTCGGCTAGACCCTGATCATGATCGCCTTCTGGATGATGACGGGACTGGCGGCGGCCATGGCCGCTCTGTCGGTGCTGGCCGGCGCGCGGCGCGGCGTCGACCCGGCGTCGGGCGTGGAGACGCAAGCCGGCGCGCGCGAGATCGAGGCGCTGGATCGGCTGAAGGCGCGCGGCCTGCTGGACGACGACGCCCATGCCTCGGCGCGGGCCGAGGCGGGACGCCGGCTGTTGGCCACGGCCGCGACGACGGCGCCCGTGGCGGGCGCCAGGGACAGGCTGTGGGTGCTGGCCGGGATCGGCGTCACGGTGGCCGGCGCCCTGGGCCTCTATGTCGCGACCGGAACGCCCGGCCTGCCGGATCAGGCCTATGAGCGGCGGGTCGATGCCTGGTCCGCCGATCTGGAGGGACTGGCCCCCACGCAGCTGGCGGCGGTCGCCGCCCGCGTCGCCCGAGAACGGCCGGGCGATCGCCAGGCCCTGGCCATGCTAGGCGCCGCGCGCTTCGCCGCCGACGATCCGCTGGGGGCGGCCTCGGCCTTTCGCCGGCTGATCGACCTCGATCCCAAGGACGCCCAGGCCTGGGCGCGGCTAGGCGAAAGCCTGGTCGTGGCCAATGACAACCAGATCGGCGGCGACGCCGAGGCGGCCTTTCGTCAGGCGTTGACCTTGGACCCCGGTCAACTGGGCGCGCGCTTTTTCCTGGGCGAGGCGGCTTTGCGACGCGGCGACCGGACTGCGGCGCGCGCGCTGTGGACGCCCCTGATCGCGGCGCTCGATCCCGCCGATCCGCGTCGCCAGGATCTGGAGCGCCGCCTGCCCGAGGCGAGGCCGCCCAAAGGCATGGCTCAATGACGCATTGGTCGTGCGGGGCGGCGGCTCTATACGCCGTCGAACCTCGAAGGTCCGTCGCATGAGCTGGCTGCCCAAATCGCCGAAGGCGCGCCGTCGCCTGTGGGTCGTCGCCGCCGTGGCGCCGATCCTGGCGCTGGCCGTCGGCCTGTCGCTGTGGGCCATGCAGGACAGCGTGACCTTCTTCTATTCCCCGTCAGAGGCCACCGCAGAAAAGGCGCCGGAGGGACGCAACATCCGTCTGGGAGGGCTGGTCGAGGTCGGCAGCGTGCACAGGTCGGGCGACGGCGTCGTGGCCTTTTCCGTCACCGACAACGTCGGCGCGACCCGCGTCGTTTATCACGGCGACCTGCCCGACCTGTTCCGCGAGGGGCAGGGGATCGTGGCGCAGGGGGCGTTCGGCCCGGACCGCACCTTCCACGCCAGCCAGGTCCTGGCCAAGCACGACGAGAACTATATGCCGCGCGAGGTGGCCGACCGGATCAAGGCCAAGGGCGAGTGGCGGCCGGACGCGGCGTCGGCCGATGCGCCGGCTTCGGCCAAGACCCTTCCCCTATGATCGCCGAGTTCGGGGCCTTCGCCCTGGCCCTGGCGCTGGCGCTGTCCCTTCTGCAGACGGGTCTGTCGGCGGCGGGGCGGATGCGGCGCAGCCCGGTTCTGGCCGGGGCGGCGCAAGGGGCGGCCCTGGCGGCGGCGGCGGCGGTCGCCCTGTCGTTCGCGGCCCTGGTCCACGCCTTCGTCGTGTCCGACTTCTCGGTCTCGAACGTGGCGGCCAACAGCCACACCGACAAGCCGATGCTGTACAAGGTCGCCGGCGCCTGGGGCAGCCACGAAGGCTCGCTTCTGCTGTGGTGCCTGGTGCTGACGGTGTTCGGCGGCGCGCTGGCGCGGGCGCGGGGCCTGCCGTTCGGGCTGAAGGCCTCGGCCGTGGCGGCGCAGGGGGCGCTGGGATCGCTGTTCCTGGCGTTCGCCGTCTTCACCTCCAGCCCCTTCGTCCGCCTGGATCCCGCGCCTTTCCAGGGCGCGTCGCTGAACCCGCTGCTGCAAGACCCGGCCCTGGCCGTGCATCCGCCGCTGCTCTATGCAGGTTATGTCGGTTTCTCGGTCTGTTTTTCCCTGGCGGTCGCGGCCCTGATCGAGGGGCGGGCGCAGACGGCCTTCTGGCCCGCGTGGGGGCGCTGGGTCCGGCCCTGGGCCCTGGCTAGCTGGGCCTTTCTGACCGTCGGCATCGCCCTGGGGTCGTTCTGGGCCTATTACGAGCTGGGCTGGGGCGGCTGGTGGTTCTGGGACCCGGTCGAGAACGCCAGCTTCATGCCCTGGCTGGCGGGGGCCGCCCTGCTGCACAGCGCGGTCGTCACCGAGCGGCGCGGGGCGCTGGCGGGATGGACGGTGTTCCTCGCGCTCTTGGCCTTCACCTTCTCCATGCTGGGGGCGTTTCTGGTGCGTTCGGGCGTGCTGACCTCCGTTCACGCCTTCGCCGTCGATCCCCAGCGGGGGATGATGCTGCTGGCGATCCTGGGCGTCGCGGCCGGGGCCGCCTTCGCCCTGTTCGCCTGGCGCGCGCCCCAGCTGAAGGGCGGCGGGGTGTTCGCGCCCGTAAGCCGGGAAGGCGCCCTGGTGCTGAACAATCTGTTCCTGACGGCGGCGGCGGCGACGGTCCTGCTGGGCACCCTGTATCCGCTGATCCTGGAGGCGGCGTCCGGCGCGACCATCTCGGTCGGCCCGCCCTATTTCGCCGCCACCTTCACGCCCTTGATGATGGTCGCCTTCCTGATCCTGCCGGCCGGACCGCTGTTGGCGTGGAAGCGCGGCGATCTGGCGGGCGCGATGCAGCGGCTGGCCGCAGCGGGCGGGGTCGCCATCCTGTCGGCGCTGGCCGCCTACGCCCTGTGGGAGCCGAGAAAGGCGCTGGCCGCGCTGGGGATCGGCGTCGGGGTCTGGCTGATCGCAGGGTCGCTGGCCGAGGTCGCGGAGCGCATCCGCCTGTTCCGCGCCGCCGCCGCCGAAACCTGGCGGCGGGCCAGGGGGCTGCCGCTGGGCGCCTGGGGCATGACCCTGGCGCATCTGGGACTGGGGGTCTTCATCCTGGGGGCGGTGGTCGAGACCGGCTTCAAGGCCGAGGCGGCGCGGTCGCTGATGCTGGGGCAGAGCCTGTCGGCCGGGCCATGGACCGTGACGCTGGACGACGTGCGGGTGGTCGAGGGGCCGAACTATCTGGCCGAACGGGGGCGATTGATGGTGCGGCCGAGCGATGACCGGGGCCGGGCGACCACGGTCACGGCCGAGCGTCGTTTCTTTCCGGCCGGCGGCCAGACCACGACCGAGGTGGGGCTGGATTTCCGGGGCCTGGACGACCTCTATGTGGTGATCGGCGAGCGGGCGGGCGGTCCCGATCGGCCCGCCTGGGTCGTGCGTCTGTACTGGAACCCTTGGGCGCGGCTGATCTTCCTGGGGCCCGCGATCATGGCCCTGGGCGGGCTGCTGTCGCTGATGGACCGGCGGCTGCGGGTCGGCGCGGGCCGCGCGCGCCGGAAGACGGCATGAGACGTCTGGCCGTCCTCTTGGCCGCGCCGATCATGGCGCTGATGCTGACGGCCGCCGAACCGCCCGCCGCGCCCGACCGCCCCCTGCCTGACGCAGTCCAGGAGGCCCGCGCCCAGGCCCTGTTCAAGGACGTGCGCTGCGTGGTCTGCCAGCACGAGGCCATCGCCGACAGCCCGGCCGGCGTCGCCGGGGACATGCGCCGCCTGATCCGCGAGGAGATCGCCGCCGGCGCCACCGACCAGGCGGTGCGCGACGATCTGGTGCGCCGGTTCGGCGACTATGTGCTGTTCACCCCGCCGGTGCGGGCGGGAACCTGGCTGTTGTGGTTCGGGCCGTTCGCCCTGGTGCTGCTGGCCGGGGGCGCCTTGCTGTTGCGCGCGCGGCGCAAGCCGGCCGAAACGCCCGGCCTGACGCCCGACGAGGTGCGGCGGCTGGACGAAGTCCTGCGAAATGAGAAGCTTCGCCGCGATCCTGACGCAACCTCGCCTCACGACGGGCTTTAGTCGGGATCAACCATCGAACGTCGGCATTGGCGCAAACGCCCTCCGGCCTATATCAATCGCGAAACCGGCGCCCGCCTGGCGTCGGACAAGAGGATCGCAAGGACCACGATGCTGAAGCGCAAGGAGTTCATTCTCGGGGCCGCGGCCGGCCTGACCCTGGCGGCGGCGGCGACCGCCGGCGGCGTGATCAACTGGCCCGGCGCGCACGCCGAACCCCAGGCGGTCAACCGCATCACTCCTGTCCCGGCCAATGGCGACAGCTTCACCCCGCCGCCCGGCGCGCCCAACAGCTTCGCCACTATCTTCGAACAGGTGGCGCCCGCCGTCGTCCAGATCGACGTGACGGTCAAGGTCGACCAGCCCCAGGGCGGCGCCTTCACCATTCCCGGCCTGCCGTTCCAGTTCGTGCCCCCGCAAGGCCGCGGCGGCCAGGGCGACGAACCGCAGACGACGCAAGGGGCCGGCTCGGGCTTCTTCATCTCGCAGGACGGCTTCATCGTCACCAACAACCACGTCGTCGCCGACGCGACCGAGATCAAGGTCAAGATGTCGGACGGCCGCGAATTGCCGGCCCGCCTAATCGGCCGCGATCCGGGCACCGACCTGGCCGTGATCAAGGTCGAGGGCAACGACTTCAAATACGTCAGCTTCGAAGAGACGGCCCAGCCGCGCGTCGGCGACTGGGTCATCGCCATCGGCAACCCCTTCGGCCTGGGCGGCACCGCCACGGCGGGCATCGTCTCGGCCAAGGCCCGCGACATCGATCCGTCGGGGTACAACGACTACATCCAGATCGACGCGGCCATCAACCGGGGCAACTCGGGCGGCCCGACGTTCGACATCTACGGCCGCGTCATCGGCGTGAACTCGGCCATCTATTCCCCCACCGGAGGGTCGGTCGGCATCGGCTTCGCTATCCCGGCGGAGACGGCCAAGAACGTCACGACGCGCCTGATGCAGGGTCAGACGATCGAACGCGGCTATGTCGGCGTCGGCATCCAGGACATTCCACCAGGCACGGTGGGGGCGTTGGCGCTTCCTGCCGACACCAAGGGGGCCTATGTCGGAGAGGTGACGCCCGACGGACCGGCGCAGAGGGCCGGCGTGCAGGTCGGCGACATCGTCGTACAGGTCAACGGCCGCAATATCGATGGTTCGACCGAACTGCGCCGAATGGTCGCTGCGACCGAAGCCGGACAGAATGTGCGCTTCACCGTGATCCGCGATGGCCGTCGTCAGGAGATCAACATCCGCGCGGCCAAGCGGCCGTCGGATGAAGAATTGAACGTTGCAACAGGTGGAGACGACCCTCAAAAAGCGCCTCAGGGACCAGCCGCCAATACCACGGTCGAAGGTATGAAGGTTGCGCCGGTCAATGCGGCGACGCGGCGTCAATATAATCTGCCTGCCGATATTCAAGGGGTCGTGGTGACGGAGACAGTTCCGGGATCCAAGGCCGCGCAGCTGGGTATTCCGACCGGCGTGGTGATCCTGAGAGCCAACAACCAAATACTGTCCGGACCGGCCGATCTGGAGCGGGCCATAGCTGCGGCCCGCTCGGCGGGACGTCCTGGCGTTCTTCTTCTGGTTCGGACGCCGCAGGGCAATCGTTCGGTCGTTCTTGAACTGCCGCGCAACTGATCGGCATTCTGACCAAGGCTTAACTCGTCAATCGCCGCCGATGCGCTAACATCGGCGGCGATTTTGATTCCGGGAGGGGTTCATGCGGATTCTGGTGGTCGAGGACGACGCCGAGGCGGCGACCGCCATGGTGCGGGGCCTGTCCGAGGCGGGACACGAAGTGACCCATGCGGTCGACGGCGCCTTCGGCCTGCTGGAATCGCAGAAGGGCGGCTACGACGTCTATGTCGTGGATCGGATGATGCCGCGTCTGGACGGCGTCGGCATGGTCGAGACGGTGCGCAAGGGCGGCGATCAGACGCCGGTCCTGTTCCTGTCGGCTTTGGGCGAGGTCGAGGATCGGGTGACGGGCCTGAAGGCCGGGGCCGACGACTATCTGGTGAAGCCCTACGCCTTCGCCGAACTGATCGCGCGGGTCGAGGCCCTGGCGCGCCGCCGCGAGACGGGCGGGGTTCAGACCGTGCTGAAGGTCGGCGACCTGGAGATGAATCTGATCGCCCGCACCGTGCATCGCGGAACGACCGAGATCGACCTACAGCCGCGCGAGTTCCAATTGCTGGAGTTCCTGATGCGCCACGCCGGCCAGTCGGTGACGCGCACCATGCTGCTGGAAAAGGTCTGGGAATACCATTTCGACCCCCAGACCAACGTCATCGACGTCCACATCAGCCGCCTGCGCTCCAAGATCGACAAGGGCTTCGACAAGGCCATGCTGCAAACCGTGCGCGGCGCGGGGTATCGGCTGGAGGCGTAGGTTTCGGAGTGGCGAGTGGTTAGTGGCGAGCGGCGAGGATGACAGAGACTGGCGAGCGAGCGGCGATTCACGGCCAGCCGCCGGTGACGCCTCTGCCTGTCCTTGCGCTTGCTCGCCACTCGCCGCTCGCCACTCGCTGCTAAAACCCCATGCGCCTTCCCTCCGTCCTTCGCCGCACGCCGTTTCGGCTGACGCTGCTGTTCCTGGCGCTGTTCGTGGCGGCGGCGGGGGCGATCCTGGCCTATGTCTATTTCGCCTCGGCGTCCGAAGCGCAGGGGCGGGCCAGGGCGGATGTGGAGGGCGAACTGGACGCCCTGACCGCCATCCACCGCACGCGCGGCATAGACGCCCTGAACCAGGCCCTGGTCGAGCGCACGGTTCGCGGCGGGCCGTATCTGTATCTGCTGACCGGGCCGGACGGGAAGATCGTCACCGGCAATCTGTCGGTCATGCCCTTCGACCTGGAGGCGCCGCCCCAGGCGGGGCGGGGGGAGTGGAGCACCTTTCGCCTGACCAGCACCGACGCCGAGGGGCGGGTGCAGAACCGCCGCTCCATCGGCGTGATCCTGCCGCTCGCGGGGGGCGACACCCTGTTCGTGGGCGAGGACATCGGCGGGATCGAGGCCTATCTGGCGCGCCTGACCCAGGCGCTGTGGGGCGCGATGGCCCTGGTCATCCTGCTGGGCCTGGCCGGCGGGCTCTACATCAGCCGGCGGGTGGAGCAGTCGATGGCCGGGCTGAACCGGGTCGTCTCGGCCGTGCAGGAAGGCGACCTCAAGGTGCGCGCGGCCGTGCGCAACACCGGCGACGAACTGGACGAACTGGGCCAGGGGCTGAACACCATGCTGGACCGGCTGGAGGCGTCGATGGCTTCGATCCGTCACGCCGGCGACGCCATCGCCCACGACCTGCGTTCGCCCCTGACGCGGATGCGGGCCAAGCTGGAGGTGGCCCTGATCGACGCCGAGGCGGGCAAGATCGACGGGGTCGACGCCCTGGGCGTCGCCCTGGACGAGGCGGATCACCTGTTGAAGACCTTCAACACCGTCCTGGCCATCGCCCGGCTGCAGGCGGGCGGCGCCCCCGATCCGAAAACGATCGACGCCGCCGACCTGGCCGCCGATATGGCCGAGCTTTACGAACCCGCCGCCGAGGACAAGGCCATCGACTTCTCGGCCGAGATCGAAAAGGGCCTGATGATCGAGGGCAATCAGCCCTTCCTGGCCCAGGCCCTGGCCAATCTGATCGACAACGCCATTAAATACACCCCCGCCGGCGGTGCGGTGAAGTTGCGCGCGCGCAGGCGCGCCTCGGGCGAGATCGAATATTCCGTCACCGACACCGGGCCGGGCGTGCCGGAGGAAGACCGCGAACGGGTGGTCCAGCGGTTCGTGCGCCTGGACAACAGCCGCACCGAGCCGGGATCGGGCCTGGGCCTGTCGCTGGTGACGGCGGTGGCCGAGGCGCATGGCGGCCGCGTCGTTCTGGACGAGGGGCCGGGCGCTTACGGCGATTTCGGGCCGGGGCTGCGGGTGGCCCTGGTGCTGCCGCCGGCTGTGCAGAACTGACGGTTCCGCTCATCCCGGCGAAAGGCTGGACCCCGTTCTTTGGGGGCGGGCTTGTAAGATCGAGCGCGGTCGTGGTCCAACGCATTGCCGGGTGAAAGCACTGGGTTCCGGCTTTCGCCGGGATGAGCGGATAATTGAATGCCCATTCAGCCCCTCTTCGAAACCCTGGCGCCCGCAGGCCCGGTCGCGAACCCCGTCGCCGCCGACCGTCTGCGCGAAACCCTGATCGAGGCCGCCGACGCCGACGGTTGGGCCGATGTCCTGAACGCGTCCTGGCCCGCCCTGGCCCCGGCCGCGGGCGCTTCGCCCTATCTGGCTGGGCTGATGCGCCGCCGCCCTGTCCATCTGCGCCGCCTGCTGGAGGCCGATCCGGGCGAGAGCCTGTCCCGGATCGTACGTGAGACCGATGCGCTGGACGGCGATCCCGAGGCGGTGCGGGCCCCCTTGCGGGTGCTGAAGGCCGATCTGCATCTGCTGACGGCTCTGTCCGACCTGGGGGGCGTATGGGATCTGGATCAGGTCACGGCGGCGTTGTCGGCCTTCGCCGACGCCGCCTGCCGCGCGGCCCTGCGCGCCGTCGCCGCCGAACAGAGGCGACGCGGCCGGCTGATCTCGCCGCCCGACGATTCGCGCGGACCCGTCCCCGGCCTGTTCGGCATCGCCATGGGCAAGCACGGCGCCAACGAGCTGAACTATTCCTCCGACATCGACATCTCCCTGTTCTTCGAGCCGCGCCTGACGACCCTGGCCCTGGCCGAAGGGGGCGAGACGCAGGACTTCGCCAATCGGGTCGGCAAGGGGATCGCCATCCTGCTGAGCGAACGGACAGCCGACGGCTATGTCTTTCGCGTCGATCTGAGGCTGCGGCCCGACCCGTCCTCCACCCCGCCCGTGGTCGCCGCGCCGATGGCGCTGGCCTATTACGAGAGCGTGGGCCAGAACTGGGAGCGGGCGGCCTTCATCAAGGCGCGGCCGGTGCTGGGCGACCTGCGCGCGGCGGGGCGATTCCTCAAGGCCCTGGTCCCTTTCATCTGGCGGCGCAGCCTGGACTACGCCGCCGTGCTGGACATCCAGTCGATCAAGAAACAGATCCACGTCCACAAGACGGGCGAGGGGCTGCAGGCGGCCGGCGCCAATCTGAAACTGGGTCGGGGCGGCATCCGCGAGATCGAATTCTACGCCCAGACCCAGCAGCTGATCCTGGCCGGCCGCGATCCGGCGCTGAGGACGCCCCGCACGATCCAGGCGCTGCACGCCCTGGCCGCCGCCGGCCACATCCCGCAGGCGTTGGCCGAGGAACTGTCCGCCGCCTATGTCGAACTGCGCGGGCTGGAGCATCGGGTGCAGATGCTGGACGACGAACAGACCCACCGCCTGCCCGAGGACGCCGGGCGCCGCGCCGCCGTCGCCGCCCTGGCGGGCCAGTCCGATCTGGCCGCGTTCGACGCCCGGGTCGAGGCCCTGCTGGTGCGCGTCAACGCCCGTTACGGCGAATTGTTCGAGGGCGGCGAAGACCTGGATTCCCGCTACGGCAGCCTGGTCTTCACCGGCGTCGAGAACGATCCCGAGACGCTGGAGACCCTGCGGCGAATGGGCTTTTCGGAGCCGGCGTCGGTCGCCGATGCGATTCGCTCCTGGCATCACGGCCGCATCCCCGCGACCCGCACCGAACGGGGGCGCGAACTTTTCACCCGCCTGGCGCCGCGCCTGCTGGAGGCGGTGGCGCGATCCGGCGCGCCCGACGCGGCCTTTCGCCGGTTCGCCGTCTTCTTCTCGGGCCTGGCGGCGGGGGTGCAGGTCCAGGCCCTGTTCCTGAACCAGCCCAAACTGTTCGAGATGGTCGTGGGCGTCATGGCCTTCGCCCCGCGCCTGGCGCGCACCCTGGGGCGTCAGCCGGCGGCGCTGGACGGGGTGCTGGACGCCCGTTTCCTGGTCGACCTGTCGGAAGAGACCAGCCTGACCGAACAGATGCTGCGCGAGGCCGGCGAGACCGAGGATTTCGAGGGGGCCATGAACGCCGTGCGCCGCCTGCACCGCGAACAGATGTTCCGCATCGGCATCCACGCCTTGACCGGCCGTGCAGGGCCGGAGGCGGCCGGTCGGGCCTACGCCGCCCTGGCCGACGCCGCCATGCGGACCCTGTCTCCGGCGGCCCTGGAGGAGACGGCGCGGGTGGGCGGCGAATTTCCCGGCGCGGTCGCGGTCGTGGCCCTGGGCAAGGCCGGATCGCGCGAAATGACCGCCGGGTCCGACCTGGACCTGATGACCCTCTACGAGGCGCCGGCCGAGGCGACCTCGAGCCTTAAGGACTGGACGGCCGACGTCTTCTACGCCCGCTTCACCCAGCGACTGATCGCGGCCCTGTCGGCCCACACGGCCGAAGGCGGGCTGTACGAGGTCGATATGCGGCTGCGTCCCACGGGTTCGAAGGGGCCGGTGTCGGTGCGGCTGTCGGGTTTCGAAGCCTATTACGCCAGGGAGGCGGAGACCTGGGAGTTCATGGTCCTGACCCGCGCCCGCGTCGTCTGGGCCAGCGACCCTGCGTTCGGAGACCGCGTCTCGGCGGCCATCGAGGCGGCCCTGCGCAGGCCGCGACCGGGCGTCGACATCGCCGCCGACGTCCGCAAGATGCGCGCCCTGATGGATCGCGAGCGGCGACCGCACGGATTCTGGGACCTGAAGCTGTCGCCGGGCGGCCAGGTGGACGCCGAGTTCGCCGCCCAGTATCGCCAGCTTCAGGCCGCCGTCGCCGGCCAGCCCCTGACCCTTTCGACCCTGGAGGCGCTGCACGACGATCCGGTTCTGGCCGAGGCGTGGCGGGTGCAGCAGCGGCTGGCCCATCTGCTGGCCGCCGCCTTCGAGGACCGGGTCGATCCCGAGACGGAGCCGTCGGTGTTCCAGCTGCGTCTGGCCGAGGCGGCGGGCGCGCCTGATTTCGAGACGCTGAAGACGGAGCTGACCGACCTGCGGGCGCGGGCGCGTCGGGCCTTCGAACGGGCGGTTCCATCCGGCCGCGACGGAGAATCCTCCGACCCGCGTTCAATCTCCTGACAGGGCGATGCACGGGGCGATGTACGGGGCGATGCACAGGGCGCGCAAGCGACCCAAGGAGATTATCGAGATGAGAAAGAGCTTTCTGACCGGCCTGGGCGCCATCGCCGTGGCCGCCCTCGCCGGCGCCGCCACGGCCCAGGTTCCAGCTGCACAGGCTCCGACGATCGGCGCCGCGCCGAGCCCGGCGCGGCATGCCGCGGATCGGCCGATCACCCGCGCCCAGTTCGTCGATGCGCGCGTGGCCCGGCTGACCGCCCTGGACGCCGATCGCGACGGCGCGGTCAGCGTCGAGGAACGCCAGGCGGCGATCCAGGCCAAGCGCGCCGAACACGCCAACGATCGCTTCGCCAAGCTGGACGCCGACGGCGACGGCTCCATCAGCCGCGCCGAGTTCGACGCCGGCCACGCCGTTCGCCCGGAGCGCGGGCCGCGCGGCGAACGCGCGGGCCACCGGGCAGGCCTGCGTCACGCCATGCCCGGTCAGGGCGGCTCCGGCCGCAAGGGGCGCGAGCGGGGTCCCGTGACGATCTCCGAGGTCGCGGCCAGGCTGGGCGAGCGGTTCGACAGGCTGGACGCCGACCGGGACGGCGTGATCACCGCCGATGAACGCCGGGCCGCCATGACCGCCCGTCGTGCGGAACGGCAGGCCGCGCGTCCGGCGCCGCAAGTCGCTTCCCCGGCTCCGGCTTCGGAGTAAGAACGGTGTCGGGGTCGGCCGTCGTGGACGAATCGGTCCCTTTCGTCAGCAGCGGAAGAGGCGGGCTTGGTCGAGATCGTCGACCCCGACGAGGATCTGGTGCGCCGCGTGGGTCAGGGGGACCCGGCGGCGTCGCAGGCGTTGGTCGCGCTGAAGCTGCCGCGCATTCACGCCCTGGCGCAACGGATGCTGGGCGACGCGGCCGAGGCCGAGGACGTGGCGCAGGAAACCCTGTTGCGGGCCTGGAGACAGGCGCCGAAATGGGCGCCGGGCCGGGCGCGGTTCGACACCTGGCTGCACCGGGTGGCATTGAACCTCTGCTACGACCGGCTGAGACGGCGGCGCGAAATCCCCACCGAGGCCCCGCCGGATCGACCGGACGACGGGCCGGGGCCGGATCGCGGGCTTTTGGCCGCCGAGACCGGAGCGCGGGTGGCGCAAGCGCTGAGACAGCTGCCGGACCGTCAGCGCGAGGCCATCGTGCTGTGCCACTATCAGGAGCTGTCCAATATCGAGGCGGCCGCCCTGATGGAGATCAGCGTCGAGGCCCTGGAGAGTTTGTTGTCGCGCGGTCGCCGCGCTTTGCGTCAGGCGCTGTCGGACATGGCGCCGGGCGCGCGCAAGGGAGATAGAGGATGAAGGCGAAACGGTTGCAGGCTCTGGCGGACGCCTATGGGGCGGATTTGCGTCGCTGGCCGGCGGACCAGCGCGCCTTGGCCGAAAGCCTTTTGGCCGCCGATCCGTCGCTGCGGGCCGTGCTGGACGAGGCCGCGACGCTGGACGCCCTGCTGGACGCGGCGCCGACGACGGCGCCCTCTGCGGCCTTGATGGAGCGGGTTCTGGCGGCGGCGCCGAAACCCCGGACGCGCGGACGCTGGCGTCAGGCGGTCTGGTATCTGGGCGCCGGCTGGGCGGCTGCGACCTGTGCGGGGGTGGTGGCCGGCGTCGGCCTGACCAGCCACCTGACGGCGGACGCGCGGGCGGATGCGGTGCTTTATCAGTCCTCCCTGACCGGGGTGGACGACACCGAGGTTCTGGGATGAGCGGACGGGTCTTGAAGATCGCCCTGGCCGTGTCGGTCGCGCTGAACCTGTTCGCCCTGGCCGGAGGCGTGACCTACGCCGTCAGCCGCGACAAGATCGAACGGCGGATCGAGGAACAACGCCGGGGCGGCCGCGAAGGGCCGCTGGCCGAGGTGCTGGCCGGGCTGGACCCTGCGGTGCGCCAGCGCGTGCGCGCGTCCCTGCGCGAAACCGCCCTGTCGGCCCGTCCCGACTTCGAGGCGGCCCGGGCGGCGCGGCGCGAAGCCGTCGCCGTGGCCGGCCAGCCGACCCTGGACGCCCAGCGCGTCCAGACCCTGCTGGAGCAGTCGCGCGCCGCCGAGATGCGCGGCCGCCAGCGGCTGGAGACCGGGGCGGTCGCCCTGCTGGCCACCCTGACCCCCGAAGAGCGCAAGGCCCTGACGCCCCTGCTGCAACGCAAGGGGAGCGCCCGCCGCGACGCCGCGCGCCACGATGGCCCTGGGGCGCGTCGACCGCAGACGGCCGCCCCGGACGACCGTCCCGCTGGCTGAGGCTTAGGCGGCCGTCGCGGCGCGGAAGGCGGCCACCGCGTCAACGGCCGCGCGCACCGAAGTCTCGATGGCGGCCCAGTCGCCGGCCTTGACCGCCGCGTCCGTCACCAGTTTCGATCCCATGCCCGCCGCCACGATGCCGGCGCCGAACCATTTGGCGATGGAGGCTTCGTCGGGGTCGACGCCGCCCGTCGGCATGATCTTGACCCAGGGCATGGGGCCCTTGACCGCCTTGACGAAGTCCGGCCCGCCGACCGACGAACCGGGAAACAGTTTGACGATGTCGCAGCCCAGTTCGTGCGCCTCGCCGATGTCGGTCACGGAGCCGCAGCCGGGGAAATAGGCGACCATGCGCCGGTTGCAGACCCTGGCCACGTCCGGGATCAGGCAGGGGCTGACCACGAAGCGCGCGCCCCGGTTCAGATAAAGCGCCGCCGTGCCGCTATCGACCACCGAGCCGATGCCCAGCACCACCTCGGGATCGGTCCTGATCAGTTCGCGATTGATCTCGCCGAACAGGTCGCAGGCGAAGTCGCCGCGATTGGTGAACTCGACCACCGGGGCCCCGCCGCGCGCGCAGGCGCGGATGACGTTCAGGCTGACCTCGGGGTCCGGGTGATAGAAGACGGGGCACACGCCCTGGGTCTGGAGCGCCTGAAGCACGCTGACGCGATCATGGGCCATGTCTGTCTCCTGCGGTCCCGATGCGGCGGGAGCGTATGAGGCCGTCGACCGGCCCGTCGGTTCCTGCTTATCCCAGGCCGTCGGCGATGCCAAAGCGCGCGGCCCCCGCTTCGCCGGCCTGGGTTGGAACATATTGTTTCACCGGCGCGGACGCCGCCCGATCTTGATCGAGGTCAAGGCGCGAGGGCTGTGGACAGGCGATGGAGCGGCATGAAGGAGAACCCCATGACCCTGCTTGATCGCGAACGGCTCGTCACCCGCACCGGCCTGCGCCTGGATGTCCGCCGCGCGCGCGACGAGGACGAGCGCGCCCTGGCCGCCTTCTTCGCCAAGGTGACGCCGGAGGACATGCGGTTCCGCTTCCTGTCCACCCTGAGAGCGCCGGGCCACGACCAACTCGTGGCCCTGATCGAGAAGCCGTCCGCAGATGGCGAAAGCCTGATCGCCTGGGGCGAGGACGGGGCGGTGGCGGCGACCGCCGTCCTGGCCGGCGACGCGGCGGGCGAAAGGGCCGAGGCGGCCATCCTGCTGCGCGGCGACCTGAAAGGGCAGGGAATCGGGTGGACCCTGCTGGAGCGGCTGGTCGCCGAAGCCCGGTCGCGCGGCTATTCTGTGATCGAATCGCTGGAGGACCGCGCCAACCACGCCGCCCTGCAGGTCGAGAACGACATGGGCTTCCAGGTCGCGCCGGTCGAGGACGAACCGACGTTGGTCTGGGTCAGCAAGCGGCTGCACTGATCCCGTCGTCAGGCGTTTCGGAGGCGGTCGCCATCGGCTAGAAGGCGTCCGAACTTCAGGAAGGCCACGGCCATGATGACCGCCATCTTCGTCTTCATCAAATGCGAGCTGGGCTACGCCAACGATGTGGCGGCCGACATCGTGGACAATGTGGAGAATGTGTCGGAGGTCTATTCGACCTCGGGCCAACACGATCTGCTCGCCAAGTTCAACCTGCCGCGCGAGGCCGACATCGGGACCTTCGTGACCAAACAGGTCCAGACGCGCCCGCATGTGCGCGACACCTTCACCGTGATCACCTTCTCCCCCTTTCTGCCGTCCAAGGGCTGACCGCGCCCCTTGCGGCAGGTGACGCTGGCGCGTGCGGCGGCTAAACCGGGCGCCATAGGGAGACACGACATGACGCGATCCAACGCGCCCGCCTATATGACCGGCTTCGGCAATCATTTCGCGACCGAGGCCGTGCCCGGCGCCCTGCCGCAGGGGCAGAACTCGCCGCAGACGACGCCGATGGGCCTCTATGCCGAACAGCTGTCGGGCACGGCTTTCACCGCCCCGCGCGCCGAGAACCGCAGAAGCTGGCTTTATCGTCTTCGCCCCTCGGCCCAGCACGGCCCCTATGTCGTCTTCGACCAGGGGCGCGTGCGGTCCGGCCCGTTCGACGAGACGCCGCCCAATCCCAATCGGATGCGATGGGACCCGCTGCCGATCCCCGAAACTCCGACCGACTGGGTCGAGGGGCTGACGACCTATGGCGGAAACGGCGAACCCGACGCCGGGGCCGGGGCGGGCATACACCTTTATGTCGCCAATCGTTCGATGACCGACCGGGTCTTCTACGACGCCGACGGCGAACTGCTGATCGTGCCGCAGCAGGGGGCGCATCGGTTCGTGACCGAGATGGGCGTCGTCGAGGCCGAGCCGGGTCACATCGTCCTGATCCCCCGCGGCGTCCGCTTCCGCGTCGAGGTGGAAGGGCCGGTGCGGGGCTATGTCTGCGAGAATTACGGCGGGCCGTTCCGCCTGCCCGACCTTGGCCCGATCGGGGCCAACGGCCTGGCCAATCCGCGCGATTTCGAGACCCCGGGCGCGGCCTATGAGGACCTGGACCGCCCGACCCAGTGCATTCAGAAATACGGCGGCCGTCTGTGGGTCACGACCTTCGATCACAGCCCGCTGGACGTCGTCGCCTGGCACGGCAATCTGGCGCCCTGCCGCTATGACACGGCGCGGTTCAACACGATCAACACGGTCAGCTACGACCACCCCGATCCGTCGATCTTCACCGTCCTGACCAGCCCGTCCGAGACGCCCGGCACGGCCAATATCGACTTCGTCATCTTCCCGCCGCGCTGGATGGTGGCCGAACACACCTTCCGGCCGCCCTGGTTCCATCGGAACGTCATGAGCGAGTTCATGGGGCTGGTCACGGGCGCCTATGACGCCAAGGCGGGCGGTTTCGCGCCGGGTGGGGCGTCGCTGCACAATCGCATGAGCGGCCATGGTCCCGACCAGGCCAGCTACGAGGCCGCGATCAAGGCCGAGTTGAAGCCGCACAAGATCGAAGACACCCTGGCCTTCATGTTCGAGACGCGCGCGCCGATCCGCATCACGAAATGGGCGTCGGACTCACCGCAGATGCAGCTGGACTACGACGACGTCTGGTCGGGCTTCGCCAAAGGGCAAGTTTCATGATCCGCATTTCCCTCATCGCCGCCGTCGCCATCCTGGCGGCGGCCTGCACGCCGCAGACCACGACGGGGGCCGGATCGGACGCCCCTCTCCAGAGCGCCGAGGCCGCGGCCTGCGCGACGCGCGGGGGCGTCATGAAACAGGTCGGGCGGATGCAGATCTGGCGGTGCGTGATCCGCTACGCCGACGCCGGCAACCGTTGCACCGACGGCGATCAGTGCCAGGGCGATTGCCGCGTCGAGGGCAATGCGGGGATCGCTGCGGGAACGGCGTCCGCCGGCGTGTGCCAGGCGACCAGCGACCGCTTCGGCTGTCACGCCACGGTCACGAACGGCAAGGTCGGTCCGACCCTCTGCATCGACTGACGGCCGGATGCGAAAAAGCCCCCGTCGCGAACGACGGGGGCCGGATCATCCGTGGACGGATTAGTGGGTCGACGGCGTGTTCGACGTGGTCATGCCGCCGTCGGCGTTGCCGCCCTGCTGCTCGACCTGGTCGGCCTTGCGGTCGGCGTTCTTCTCGACCTGGTCGGCCTGGGCGTTCAGCGCATCAGACTGGGCCTGGGTCGGGGCGGTCGCGGCCTGGGCCTCCAGCTGGTCGGCGTGGGCTTCGCCCGTGGCCTCGATGGCGTCGGCGCGCTTCTCGGCGGCCTTGTCGGCGGCGCTTTCGCCGCAGGCCGCGACGCCCGACAGCACGAACAGCGACGCGGCGGCGATGGCGAACTTTTTCATCTGGGTTTCCTCTCCATGGTGGAGACGAGAAAACGTCACGGCGCCGGTTCGGTTCACGTCGCCGTGAGATTTACGTGATCGCCGGGGCGGACTTCAGCCCTCCGCCTCGGCGAAGGCGACCCGCGCTGCGCCCAGCAGGGCAGCGTGTTTGTGCATGATCACCTTGGTCGGAATCTCGGACATATAGGCCTTGAAGCGGCCCTTGCGCTCGAACCGCTGGCGGAAGGGGCTGGCCTTGATGAAGGGCAGGATGCGCGGAACGATGCCGCCGGCGATATAGACGCCGCCGCGCGCGCCCGTGGTCAGGGCGATGTCGCCGGCGACGGCGCCCAGTATGGCGCAGAACCGGGCCAGGGTCGCGCCGCACGGACTGTTCGGATCGGCCATCGCCGTCTGGGTGATCTGGGCCGGATCGTCGATGTGGGTCTCGCGCCCGTCGATCTCGGCCAGGGCGCGGTGCATGTTCAGCAGGCCGGGACCGCAGATCAGCCGTTCGATGGAAACGCGGTCGTAGCGGCGGCGCAGGATGCGCAGGATCTCGTCCTCGACCGGATCGCCAGGCGGGAAACAGGCGTGCCCGCCCTCGGAGGGCATGGCCATCTCCCGGCCATGGGCGTCGCGGACCAGAGCCGAGACCCCGAAGCCGGTGCCGGGGCCCAGCACCGCGACCGTCGAATGCGGATCGCCGTCGACCGGACCGCCCAGGCTTTCCAACTGGTCTTCCGGCACGATGGGCGCGCCCCAGGCCAAGGCCTCGAAATCGTTGATCAGCTTGACCGGCTTGAGGCCCAGGGTCTGAAGCTCGCTCTCCGACACCTGCCAGGGCGAGTTGGTCAGGTCGATGGCGCCGTCGGTGACGGGGCCGGCCACGGCGATCACGCCGCCGGTCGGCTTGACCTCGCAGCCGTCGATGAAGGCGGCGACCCCTTCCAGGAAGGTGGGATAGGTCTCGGCCGGGAAGCTTTCGTGGTGGTCCAGCACGGGCCTGCCGTCCACCATCCGGGCCACGGCGAAACGGGCGTTGGTGCCGCCGACGTCCCCGACAAGCTGGGGGCCGACGAGAAGGGTCTTGTCGTTCATGAAGCGTTTCCTGCGCTCGGTTCGGTGGATCAGGCGTCCACGGTCCGGTCGACGAAGTTGGGGTTGGGCGGGGTGTCGTCATGGCCGCGAGAGCCGGGCGGGACGGCGAAACAGACGGTCGCCCCCTGTTCGGCCGTCGTGACCACGTGGCGGAAGGCGCCGAACAGTTCGCGGCCATAGCCCCAGGACGAGCCTTCGGCGTTGACCTGGGACCGGGCGGCCAGGGGGCGGGCGGTCAGATCGGCGATCCCGACCGTGGTCAGGACCCCGGCCTCGGCATCCAGGCGGATGATGTCGCCGTCCTGGACATGGGCCAGGGGGCCGCCGGCCAGGGCCTCGGGCGAGACGTGGATGGCGGCGGGGGTCTTGCCGCTGGCGCCCGACATGCGGCCGTCGGTGACGAAGGCGACCTTGAACCCCTTGTCCTGGATCACCGACAAGGCCGGCGACAGGCTGTGCAATTCCGGCATGCCGTTGGCCTTGGGGCCCTGGAAGCGCAACACGACCACCACGTCGCGGAACAGCTTGCCGTCCTTGAAGGCCTGGAGGGCGTCTTCCTGGGTCTCGAACACGGCGGCGGGGGCCTCGACGATGCGGTTCTCGGGCTTGACGGCCGAAATCTTGATGACCGCCCGGCCCAGATCGCCCTTGACCAGACGCAAGCCGCCCTCGCGGTCGAACGGGTCGGAGGCGGGGCGCAGGATGTCGCGGTCCAGGCTTTCGGTCACGCCGTCGCGCCAGACCAGTTCGCCGTCCACCATCGACGGCTCCTGGAAATAGGGTTCGATTCCCTTGCCCATGATGGTGGTCACGTCGCTGTGGATGTTGCCCGCCTGGGCCAGTTCGCGGGCGACGAAGGCGACGCCGCCGGCGGCCTGGAAGGCGTTCACGTCGGCCGACCCGTTCGGATAGACCCGCGCCAAAAGCGGCGTGACCGACGACAGTTCGTCCATGTCGGTCCAGTCGATCAGCACCCCCGCCGCCCGGGCCATGGCGACCAGGTGGATGGCGTGGTTGGTCGACCCCCCCGTGGCCAGAAGGGCCACGATCATGTTGACGATGGACTTTTCGCTGATGACGTCTGCCATGCGGCATTCGCCGCTGCGGGCCAGTTCGACCGCCCGTTTCGCCGCCGCCGCCGTCAGGGCGTCGCGCAGGCCGGTGTCGGGGTGGACGAAGGCGGTCGAGGGCATGTGCAGGCCGCCCAGCTCCATCATCATCTGGTTGGAGTTGGCGGTGCCGTAGAAGGTGCAGGTGCCGGGCGAGTGATAGCTGCCGATCTCGCTTTCCAGCAGGGTCTGGCGATCCACCTTGTTCTGGGCGTATTCGGCGCGGACGCGGGCCTTTTCCGCGTTCGGAATGCCCGACGGCATCGGGCCTGCGGGGGCGAAGACGACCGGCAGGTGGCCGAAGGCCAGGGCGCCCATGAACAGGCCGGGCACGATCTTGTCGCAGACGCCCAGCATCAGTCCGGCGTCGAAGGCGTCGTGGGTCAGGGCCACGCCGGTCGACATGGCGATGACGTCGCGGCTGAACAGCGACAGCTCCATGCCGGGCCGCCCCTGCGTCACGCCATCGCACATAGCGGGGGTTCCGCCGGCGACCTGGGCCGTGGCGCCGACCTCGCGCACGGCGGCTCGCACGACATCGGGGAAACGCTCGAACGGCTGATGGGCCGACAGCATGTCGTTATAGGAGGTGACAATGCCCAGATTGGGCCTGGACCCGTCCATGGCCGTCAGCTTGTCGGCGATGGTCTGGCCGGCGAAGGCGTGGGCCCAGTTGGCGCACGACAGTTTGGCGCGCCCGGCGCCGCTGTCGCGCGCGGCGTCCATGCGGCGGATGTAGTCGGCGCGCGTCTCGCGGCTTTTCTCGACGATGCGGGCGGTGACGGCGGCGACCGTGGGATGCACTTCGCTTCGGGGGGCCATCAGCCTTCCTCCGTCCACAGAACTTCAAGGGGGACATCGGCCGCGACCAGGGCGGCGATGGGCTGGATCTTCGGGTCGCCGGCGGCCTGTTCCTCGAACACCCGGCGCTTGGTCTGGCCCTTCAGGCCCAGGATTACGCGCCCCGCCGACATCAGATAGGGCAGGTTGATCGACAGCCGCTCCAGGCTGGGCGCCATGCCGTCGCGGCCGCGGGGCACGCCCAGGACGGTCGGCTTCAGCGTGGACGTCAGGAGCGTCTTCAGCGTCGGGCTTTCCGGGAACATGGAGCAGATATGGCCGTCCTCTCCCATGCCGAGAAGGACCGCATCGAACCGTCCGCCCGCATCGGCCAGGGCGTGGGCCGCAACGATGGCGGCCCGGTCCACCGTCACCTCGGGCGAATAGAGGGGGATGAAGCGGGCGAACGCCGCCCTGTCCTGCAACAGCACGTCGCGGATCAGCCGGGCGTTGGATTCGGGCGAGGTCTCGGGAACGTAGCGTTCGTCCACCAGGGTCACGGCGACCTTCGACCAGTCCAGATCGGTCGCGGCCAGACGGCGATAGACCGGGGCCGGGGTCGACCCGCCCGGCCCGGCGAACAGGGCGGCGCCCCTGTCGCGGACGGCGGCGCCCAGCGTCTCGGCCAGACGCCCCGCGATGGCCTCGGCCCAGGCGTCGACGGAGGGGAAGGCTTCGATGGGGCCGAACTCAGACATCGGTCGTGTTCCAGTCACGGCCCGTCCGCATCATCAGCGTGTCGGCGCTGTCGGGACCCCAGGTTCCGGCGACATATGGAGCGGGCTTCAGGCCGGATTCGGCCCAGGCGTCGGACACCTCGTCGACCCATTTCCAGGCCTGTTCCGCCTCGTCGCGGCGGACGAACAGGGTCGAATCGCCCGCCATCGCGTCCAGCAGCAGGCGCTCGTAGGCGATGCGGCGGCGCGGCGGGGCCTCGCCCTCGCCGTCCCCCGAATTGGGCACCCCCCACGACAGGCTCATCTTGATCGGCTGCAGCTGCATGCGTTGATCGAGACCCGGCCGCTTGTTCATCACGGTCAGGGAGATGTCTTCCTCGGGCTGCAGTTCGATGACCATCCGGTTGGCCTGGACCTCGCCCCGATCGTCTTGGCCGAAGATGGAGTGGGGCACCGGCTTGAACTGGATGACGATCTCGGTGCGCTTCTCCGGCAGGCGTTTGCCGGTCCGCATGAAGAAGGGCACGCCGGCCCAGCGCCAGTTGTCGATGTCGGCGCGAATGGCGACGAAGGTCTCGGTGTCGGAATCGGCACCGCGTTCCTCGTCATAGCCCTTGGCCGGCTCGCCTTCGCTGACGCCGGCCACATACTGGCCGCGCACGGTGACGCGCTCGGCCTCGTCGGAGGTGATGGGGCGCAAGGAGCGCAGCACCTTGACCTTTTCGTTGCGCACCGAATCCGGGTCCAGGTCGCTGGGCGGTTCCATCGCCACCAGGCACAACAGCTGCAGCATATGGTTCTGCACCATGTCGCGCAGGGCGCCGTATTCGTCGTAATAGGGCCAGCGGTCGCCGACCCCCACGGTCTCCCCGATGGTGATCTGGACGTGGTCGATGGACAAGTTGTTCCACAGCGGCTCGAAAATGGTGTTGCCGAAGCGCAGGGCGATCAGGTTCTGCACCGTCTCCTTGCCCAGGTAGTGGTCGATGCGGAACACCTGGTTCTCGTCGAAGGCGTGGCCCACGGCGTCGTCGATTTCGAGGAAGGAAGCCAGGTCGCGCCCGACCGGCTTTTCCAGGACGATGCGGCAGTTCCTGTCGGCCAGGCCGGCCGCCTTCATCGCCGTGACGATGCGGGCGTAGAGCGACGGCGACACGGCCAGGAAGGATGTGACCTCGCCGTCTCCGACCTTGGCCTTCAGCGGTTTCAGGCTGTCGGCCGAGGTCGCGTCGACCGCCAGATAGTCCAGCCGCGCCTTCATCCGGGACCAGCTGTCCTCGTCCCATGCCTGGTCGGCCTCGGCGCGCGGCTTCACCGCCTCGTGGACCTTGGCGACATATTCTTCGGCGGTTTCCTCGGAACGGGCGGCGCCGATGATCTTCAGTCCGTCGGGCAGCAGGCCGTCGCGTTCGAGAAAATACAACGACGGCAGCAGCATCCGCATCGCCAGATCGCCGCCGCCGCCGAACAGAATGAGAGCCGCCATCGATTTTCCCTCGACTGTCCCATTTTTCGGGACGCACGCCTTTACGGCCTAGCTGCTGGCTTTGCCCGCTTCCGCACGCGAGGCCAACACATCCAGCACGTCCTGAAACACCATGTTACGGGCATGGAGAAGCACGAGCAGGTGATAGAGCAAATCCGCAGCCTCGCTGGCGAGTTCCTCGTCGGGGCCCGCGACGCCGGCCAGGGCGGTCTCGACCCCCTCTTCGCCGACCTTCTGGGCGATGCGTTTGGGGCCTTGGGCGATCAGCTTGGCGGTCCAGCTTTCGGACGGATCGGCGGCGGCGCGCACGGCGATGGTTTGTTCCAGCCGGGCGATGCGGCCCAGGCCCGGCGCGTCGGCGTCGCCGAAGCAACTGGTCCGGTCGAGGTGGCAGGCGTTTCCGACCGGACGCACGCCCAGCACCAGGGCGTCGCTGTCGCAGTCGGACGTGATGGACACGACGTGCAAACGGTCGCCCGAGGTCTCGCCCTTCCTCCAGCGCCCGCCGCGCGACCGCGAGAAGAAAGTCGCCTCGCCGGACTGGATGGTCTCGTCCAGCGCCGCCCGGTCCATATAGGCCAGGGTCAGGACCTGAAGCGTGGCGGCGTCCTGCACCACCACGGGAACCAGGCCGTCGCCTTTTGCGAAGTCGATGGTGTCGGGGTCGATCAATCTATTCACCGCTCATCCCCGCGAAAGCGGGGACCCAGTTCTTTTGTCTGACGTTGGATAAAAGGCTGCGAAAGGTCGGCGACGATGATCGCCCAAAGCGCTGGGTCCCCGCTTTCGCGGGGATGAGCGGAGATTTGACATCATACCCTCATCTCCAACCCCTGATCCGCCAAATAGGTCTTGAGGTCGGGAATGGCGATTGCGCCGGTGTGGAAGACGCTGGCGGCCAAGGCGCCGGACACGTCGGCCTGTTCGAACACGTCCCTGAAATGCTCGGGCGCGCCGGCGCCGCCCGAGGCGATCAGCGGGATGGTCAGGCGCGCGCGGGCGGCGGACAGTTGTTCGATGTCATAGCCGCGCCGAACGCCGTCCTGATCGATGCAGTTCAGCACGATCTCGCCGGCGCCCAAGCCTTGCGCCTCATCCAGCCAGTCCAGGGTGCGCTTGCCGGCGCGGCGGCGCGCGTCGGGATCGCCGGTGTATTTGTGAACCACCCAGTCGCCGTCCTCGAACCGGCTGTCGACGCCGACGACCACGCACTGGCCGCCCAGCCGTTCGGCCATTTCCGCGATCAGTTCGGGCCGCTCCAGGGCGGGAGAGTTGATCGACACCTTGTCCGCGCCGTGGTCCAGGCAGCGGGCGGCCTGATCCACGCTGCGGATGCCGCCCGCGACGCAGAAGGGGATGTCCAGCAGACGGGCGATGTCCCTGATCCAGCCATAGTCCAGCGTCCGCCCCTCCGGGCTGGCCGTGATGTCGTAGAAGACCAGTTCGTCGGCGCCCGCATCGCGATAACGGGCGGCCAGTTCGGCGGCGTCGCCCATGTCCGCATGGCCGACGAACTTCACGCCCTTGACCACCCGGCCGTCCTTGACGTCCAGGCAGGGGACGATACGGCGCGCGGTCACTTGACCGCCCTTTTGTCTGAAGACTGCACGGTCACGACCGTCTGGCCGTGGCTATGGCTTCGGGCAGGGTGAAGCGGTTTTCATAGAGGGCGCGGCCGACGATGGCGCCGTTACAGCCCAGAGCCTTGATCGCGGCGATGTCGTCCAGGGACGAGACCCCGCCCGAGGCCTGAAGCACCAGGTCGGGGCGGCGCTGACGAATCTCGGCCAGCAGGTCCAGGTTCGGCCCGGTCAGGGCCCCGTCGCGGCCGACGTCCGTGACCAGCAGATGTTTGGCCGTTCCCTTGGGATATCGGTCCAGCGCCTGCCACAGGGTGACGCCGGACGACTGGGTCCAGCCCTTCAGCGCAGGCACGGGAACGCCGTCCTCGATCTTGACGTCCAGGGCCAGGGTGATGCGTTCGATCCCGAACCCCTTCAGCCAGGCGGCGACGTCGTTGGGCTGGGTCACGGCCAGGGAGCCGACCACGACGCGCGAGACGCCGGAGTCCAACAGCTTGGCCACGTCGTTGGCGCCGCGCACCCCGCCGCCCGACTGGACCTTGACGTCGATGGCCTGGATCAGTTCGCCGATCAGGACGTGCTGCGCCGCCTCGCCCGCCTCGGCCCCGTCCAGATCGACGATGTGGATCCACTCGGCCCCTTCGGCGGCGAAGGCGGTCAGGCGCGCGGCCGGATCCTCGTCATAGCGCGTCACCTGGTCGAAATCGCCGTGCATCAGCCGCACGCAGACGCCGTCTTTCAGGTCGATGGCGGGATAGATCAGCATGACAGGCCCAGGAAATTCTCGAGAATGGTCGCCCCAGCCTCGGCCGAGCGTTCGGGGTGGAACTGGCAGCCCCAGCGGTTGGCGGATCGCACCACGGCCGGGACGACGCCGCCATAGTCGGCGCGCGCCAGGGTGGCGGGTCCGTCGGGGCAGACGAAACCGTGGACGAAATAGGCGTAGGCGCCGTCGGCGATCCCCTCCAGCAGCGGGTCGTCGCGGTCGGCGGTCAGACGGCTCCAGCCCATGTGCGGCACGGGCAGACCGCCCGCCGGTTCGAGGCGGGTCACGGCCCCGGGAATGAGGTCCAGCAGATCGACGCCCTCGCCCTCGTCGCTGGTTCCGAACAATAGCTGCTGGCCCAGGCAGACGCCCAGCAGGGGGCGGGGGAAGGCGCGGATCGGCTCGACCAATCCCAGCTCGGACAGGCGACGCATGGCGTAGCCGGCCGCCCCGACGCCAGGCAGGATGACCCGCTCGGCCTCTGCGATCACGACGGGATCGTCGGTCAGGCGCACGGTCGCGCCCAGCCGCTCCAGCGCGAACTGGACCGAGGCGATGTTGCCCGCGCCATAGGCGATGACGGCGACTTCCATCAGAGATCCTCCACCGCGAAGCGGGGGAGGGGGACCGCCCGAAGGGTGGTGGAGGGGGCAAAAGCAGGCTGGGTTTTGAACGTCGGACGACGGAGTGTGGCTTCGCCCCCTCCACCGCTTCGCGGTCCCCCTCCCCCGTTCCGCTGCGCTTCACGGGGGAGGATCTGACGGGCGATCATCACAGCACCCCCTTGGTGCTGGGCACCGCGTCGCCCTCGACGCGGATCGCCTGGCGCAGGGCGCGGCCGAAGGCCTTGTAGACGGCTTCGGTCTTGTGGTGGTCGTCCTGGCCCGTGACCGTGATGTGGACGGCCGCGCCCATGGCCTCGGCGAGCGAACGGAAGACATGGGCGGTCAGGTCGGTGCGGTAGTCGCCGATGAAGGGGGTCTCGAACGTGCCCTCGAACACCGGATAGGGACGGCCGGACAGGTCGATGGAGACCGCAGCCCTGGCCTCGTCCATCGGCAGGACGAAGCCGTAGCGGGCGATGCCCTTCCTTTCGCCCAGCGCCTGTTTCAGCGCCTGGCCGAGCGCGATGGCGCTGTCCTCGATGGTGTGGTGCGGATCGGTGTGCAGGTCGCCCTGGCATTGCAGCCGCAGGGAGAAGCCGCCGTGGGCCGCGATCTGCTCCAGCATATGGTCGAAGAAGCCGACGCCGGTTTCGATCTTCACGGGGCCGGGGGCGTCCAGGTCGACGGCGCAGACGATGCGAGTCTCTTTGGTGTCGCGCACGGCCTGGCCGATGCGGGGCGGACGGCGCTTGGCCGGCGTCAGGCCGAAGGCGGCCAACAGCCTGTCGTTGACCTCGGGCCTGATCGAGACGGGCAGGCGCAGCCGGTCGCCCGACAGGTCGGCCTCGACGCCATAGGCCGTCAGCGCGGCGAGGGCGGCGGCGGGGTCTTCCGGCCGCGTCATGACGATGGGGCCGACGCCCGGCTCGACCGGCATCTGGCGGGCCAACTCCCGAACGATCCGCTCGCGCTCGCGCCGAACCGAGGCGATCCGTTCGGCGGTTTCGATCATCCGCGACGGGTCCAGCGCCTGATGCGCCAGCCGCGCCAGGGGCTCGGGCAGAGCATAGGGTTCCACGACGGAAGCCAGCCGGGCCAGGGTCTGGGGTTGCGCGATGGCCGCCCCGACACGGGCGCCGGCCAGGCCATAGGCCAGCGACAGGCTGCGCAGCACGACCAGGTTGGGCTGGTCGGGGACGACCGTGACGGCCGAGACGTTGTCGGAGAATTCGATCAGCCCCTCGTCCACCACCAGCAGGGCGGGGGCGACGCGGGCGGCCATTTCGGCGACGGCTTCGGGCGAGCCGAGGGCGCGGACGACGACGGCGGCGGGTTCGCCCTTGGCCGGATAGATGGCGGCGAGACTGTCATAGGGTTCGGCCTTCGGCGCCTCGACCGAGCCGCCGTCCCGGGCGGCCAGGCGCCAGGCCAACTCCAGCCCATGGGTCAGGCCGCGCACCGGCAGCACCTGGTCGGCGGGCGCGCCGTAGATCGCGGCCATGCGGGCGGCCAGGGCCTTCGGATCGGACGGATAGCGGTCCAGGCCGTCGCCGCCGGAGACCAGCGGGGGATAGGGGGCGGGCAGGGTCATCGGGCGGCTTCGTATGGGAGGGCCGGGGTGAGGTTTGTCTGGGTGAAGAGTGCTAGTGAGCAAGAGGTGAGCTTCAGAACGGCGAAGGGCGCGCGACTCCGCTCACCTCTTTGCTCACTCGCACTCTTCACTGAATCCGTGCCGACAACCGTCATCCTTCGGCCCTCAGGTCGGCGGCGCGGGCGTGGGCCTCCAGGCCCTCCATCCGGGCCAGGCGCGCAGCGATGGGGGCCAGGGCGCGGGCGCCGGCTGCATCGACCATCTGAACGGACATCGAAGTCATGAAGCTGGCGGTGGCGACGCCGCCCAGCGTCCGGGCGCCGCCGTCGGTGGGCAGGACGTGGCTGGGGCCGGCGGCGTAGTCGCCCAGGGTTTCGGCGGCGAACCGGCCGACGAAGACGGCGCCGGCGGCCTTGATGGAGGGGATCAGGGCCTCGGGATCGTCGACCTGAAGCGCCAGGTGTTCGGGGCCGTACAGATTGATCGCCTCGCAGGCGGCGTCCAGGTCGCGCACAAGGATGGCTCGGGCCTCGTTCAGGGATGCGCGGGCGATGGCCTGGCGCGGCAGGGTCGCGACCTGAACCTCAACCTCGGTCAGGATGTAGTCGATGGTGGCGCGGCTGGTGGAGACCAGGATGACTTGCGCGTCCGCATCGTGCTCGGCCTGGCTGAGCAGGTCGGCGGCGGCGATCTCGGGCGCGGCGTCGCGGTCGACCACGACCATCAGTTCGGACGGGCCGGCGGGCATGTCGACGGCGGGGCCGCCGGGAAGAGCGGACGCCTGCTTCTTGGCCTCGGCCACATAGGCGTTGCCGGGACCGAACAGCTTGTCGCAGGCGGGGATGATCCCGTCCTCAAGCTCGACGCCGAAGGTCAGGGCGGCGATGGCCTGGGCGCCGCCCATCAGCCAGATGGCGTCTAGGCCCGCCTCGGCGGCGGCCAGGATCATGGCGGGATGGACGCCTCCCTCCTTGTCCGGCGGGGTGACGGCGACGCGCCGGCCCACGCCCGCGACCCCGGCCGGAATGGCCAGCATCAGCAGGGAGGAAAACAGCGGCGCGGTGCCGCCGGGGATGTAGAGGCCGGCCGAGGCGATGGGACGCCAGGCCAGTTTCGAGCGCACGCCCGGCGTGGTCTCGACGAATTCGGTGTCCTCGGGCTTCGTCGCCTGGTGGAAGACGCGGATGTTGTCAGCGGCCATCCGCAGCGCGCGGACGTCGCCGGGGGGCAGGGCGTTGCGGGCCTGGGCCGCCGCCTGTTCGGTGATGGCGATGCGGCGGGGGGGCGCCTTGTCCAGCTTCAGGCACCACTCCGTGACCGCCGCGCCGCCGCGCTGGCGCACGTCGTCCAGGATGGCGCGGACCGCCTCGGTCACGTCCCCGGCGGTGCGTTGGGCCGGGCGGGCCAGGGCGGCCTCTTTCCCGGCGGCGTCGAGGGACGACCAGTCGATGCGTTTGAAGGCGGCGGTCATCACATCATCTTCTCGATGGGCAGGACCAGGATGGCCGAGGCGCCGGCGGCCTTCAGCTTCTCCAGCGTCTCCCAGAAGACGGCCTCTTGGCACACCGCGTGGACGGCGACCGCGTCGTCGCGGCCCGACAGGGGCATGACGGTGGGCGAGCCGGCGCCGGGCAGGATGGCGGTGATCTGGTCCAGAGCCGCGCGCGGGGCGTTCAGCATGACGTATTTGGCGCCCTGCGAGGATACGACGCCGGACATCCGCTCGATGACGCTGTCCAGCAGGTGTTGCAGGCCCGGCTCGGGCGCGACCGGGGACTGGATCAGGACAGCCTGGCTTTCCAGCACCGTGTCCCTGGCGCCCAGGCCGTTGGCCTCCAGCGTCGCGCCGGTCGAAACCAGATCGCAGATGGCGGCGGCCAGTTTCAGCCGGGGCGCGACCTCGACGGCGCCGCGCATGACGACGATCTCGGCCCTGACCCCGCGCTCGTCGAGGAAGCGGCGCAGGATCTTGGGATAGGAGGTGGCGATGCGCAGGCCCTCCAGCGAGGCCGGGCCGTCATAGGCCAGGGTCGGGGGCGTGGCGATCTTCAGGTTGCAGCGGCCGAAGCCCAGCGGCATGACGATGGCGGCGTTGGGCCCGCCGTTGCGGCCTTCCTCCAGCACGTTCTCGCCGACGATCCCCAGGTCGCAGACGCCGTCCGCCACGAAGGTGGGGATGTCGTCGTCGCGGACGCGCAGCAGGTCGATCGGATAGTTCTCGACCCGATACAGCAGATCGTTGTGGCCCTTGACCCACTTCAGGCCCGCGTCGCGGATCAGGTCGAGGCTGCGGTCGGCCAGACGGCCGGATTTCTGGACGGCGATGCGAAGCCGGCCCTGGACGGTGCTCATGGGGGAACTCTCAGGCGTTCAGCCGGTCCAGGGCGATACGGTATCCCTGGTGCGGCATGTCTTTCAGATAACGGGCGACGCGGACGACGGTGGTGGGGCTGGCGTGGGCCTCGGCCGCGATCTCGCGATAGGACTTGCCGCCGGCGTCCAGCAGCCGCGCCACCTGCCACCGCTCGGCGAAGGCGCGCAGTTCCGCCGGGGTGCAGAGGTCGGCCAGGAAGGCGTCGATCTCCTCGCGCGTCCGCAAAGAGAGCAGGGCGTCATAGAGGGCGTCGAGGGCGGGCGGGGTCGTCATGCACGTTCCACTATGCTGTAACGGTGGAACGGTCAAGGGATAGGTGGCGAGTGGCGAGTGGCGAGTTTGAGCGGTCTGGCGTGTCGGGCAAGGGTTTGCGGCGGGGTTGTCGACGGCAGGAGGTGATCTCGCCACTCGCCACTCGCTTCTCGCCACTCTACACCACCCCCATGACCAAGGTTCTGATCATCGGCGCCGGGCACGCCGGCGGGTCCGTCGCGGCGTTTCTGCGTCAGTACGGGCACGACGGCCCCATAGTGCTGGCGGGCCAGGAGGATGCGCCCCCTTATCAGCGCCCGCCCCTGTCCAAGGCCTGGCTGAAGGGCGAGGCCGATCTGGAGGCCCTGCTGCTGCGCCCGCTCAGCTTCTACGCCGAGCAGAACATCGACTTCCGGCCCTCGACGGTCGCCGTGTCCGTGGACCCGGAGGCCAAGACGGTCGCCTTCCACGACGGCTCGTCCGAGTCCTATGACCTGCTGGTCCTGGCGACCGGATCGACGGCGCGGAAGCTGCCGGTTCCGGGCGGAGATCATCCCGACCTGCTGGAACTGCGCACGCTGAGGGACGCCGAGCGGCTGAAGGCCGTGCTGGGGCCGGGCAAACGGCTGGCGGTGGTCGGCGGCGGCTATGTCGGGCTGGAGGCCGCGGCCTCGGCCCGGGCGCTGGGCGCCGAGGCGGTGGTGATCGAACGGGCGCCGCGCGTGCTGGCGCGGGTGGCGTCGGAGACGCTGTCCGCCTTCTTCACGCAGCAACATCTGGCGCGCGGGGTCGAAATCCTGACCGGGGCCGAAGTGACGGCGGTGGCGCGGGACGGCGTGACCCTGGCGGACGGATCGGTGGTGCGGGCGGACGCGGTCCTGGTCGGGGTCGGGGCCCTGGCCTGCGACGGCCTGGCCCGTTCGGCAGGTCTGCTGTGCGACGACGGGGTGGTGGTGGACGACCAGGCGCGCACCAGCGATCCGGCCGTCTTCGCCGTCGGCGACATGACGCGGCGCCCGATTCCGGTCCACGGCGGCCGGCGTCACAGGCTGGAGAGCGTGCCCAACGCCCTGGAACAGGCCAAACAGGCGGCGGCGGCCATCGTCGGCCGGCCGGGACCTGCGGCCGAGGTTCCGTGGTTCTGGTCCGACCAATACGAATACAAGCTCCAGATCGCCGGCCTGCCGTTCGACGCCGACCGCCAGGTGGTGCGCGGCGATCCGGGCGCGGGCGGCTTTGCGGTGTTCCATCTGGCCGGCGACCGCGTGGTCTGCGTCGAGGCCGTCAACGCTCCGCCCGAGTTCATGGCCGGCAAGCAGCTGATCGCCAAGGCGACGCCGGTGAACGTCGAAAAACTGGGCGATCCGGCGATTTCGATGAAGGCGGTCGCGGCTTGAAAAACGCCCCCGCGTAGAAAAGCCACGCTGCGACGCAACAAATCTGTTGCACAGTCGCTTTCGCCGGGATCAAGCTGCGATCTCAACGCGGCGGGGGCGGATGACGAGAGCTTTCGACGAAATGAGCGGCGGCGGGTCGGGTGCGATCCGCGACAGCTACAAGACCTTGGCGGCCTGGCTGGAGAACGCGCCGGCCGACCTGCTGCAGGCGCGTTCGCGACAGGCGGAACTGTTCTTCCGCCGGATGGGCGTCACCTTCGCCGTCTATGGCGACGAGGAATCCAACGAGCGGCTGATCCCCTTCGACGTCGTGCCGCGCATCATCGGGGCCGACGAATGGAGCGGGCTGGAGCGCGGGCTGAAGCAGCGCGTCACCGCCATCAACGCCTTCTTGAAGGACATCTACGGTCCGCAGGAATGCATCCGCGCCGGCATCGTGCCCGCAGACCTGGTCCTGACCAATCCGCACTATCGGCCGGAAATGCAGGGCCGCCGTCCGCCGGGCGACGTCTGGTGCCACATCTCGGGCGTCGATCTGGTCCGCACGGGCGAGGACGGCTTCTATGTGCTGGAAGACAACGTCCGCACCCCGTCCGGCGTCTCCTACATGCTGGAGAACCGAGAGATGATGATGCGGCTGTTCCCCGACCTGTTCGCGGAACATGCGGTGCGGCCGGTCGAAATCTACACCGACATGCTGCTGCGTTCGCTCCAGGCCTCGGCGCCGGCGGGCGCGGGGGCCGATCCGACCATCGTCGTGCTGACGCCGGGGCCGTTCAACTCGGCCTATTACGAGCACAGCTTCCTGGCCGACAAGCTGGGGGTGGAGTTGGTCGAGGGCGGCGATCTGTTCGTCAACGACGACACGGTCTTCATGCGCACGACCGAGGGGCCCAAGCGCGTCGACGTCATCTACCGCCGCATCGACGACGACTTCATCGACCCCCTGACCTTCATGCCGGACTCGGCGGTGGGGGTGCCGGGGCTGATGTCGGCCTATTTCGCCGGGCGGGTGACGCTGGCCAATGCGGTCGGGACGGGCGTGGCCGACGACAAGGCCGTCTATACCTACATGCCCGAGATCATCCGCTTCTTCACCGGCGAGGACGCCATTCTGAAGAACGTCCCGACCTGGCGCTGTCGCGAGCCGGAGGCGCTCAAGGCGGTGCTGGACCGGCTGCCGGAGCTGGTGGTCAAGGAGGTCGGGGGATCGGGCGGATACGGGATGCTGGTCGGGCCGACGTCGACCCAGGCCGAGATCGAGGCCTTCCGCGCCAAGCTGATCGCCGACCCGGACGACTTCATCGCCCAGCCGACGCTGAGCCTGTCGACGGCGCCGACGCTGAACGGTCCGGGCCTGTCGCCGCGCCACGTGGACCTTCGGCCCTTTGTCCTGTCCAGCCCCGCGGGCGTGCGGGTCGCGCCGGGCGGGCTGACGCGGGTGGCGTTGAAGGAGGGCTCGCTGGTGGTCAACTCCAGCCAGGGCGGCGGAACCAAGGACACCTGGGTGCTGGACAACTGATGCTCTCCCGGACCGCAGACAGCCTTTACTGGACCGGCCGCTACATGGAGCGGGCCGATTTTCTCGCGCGGATTCTGGAGGCGGCCATTCGCCTGGCCGCCCTGCCGGCCAAGGATCAGGCCGCCGTGACCGCCTGGGCCGGGGCCATCGCCTCTTCGGGGGTCAAGGGCGCCTTCGACGCCTCGGGCCGTATCCCGTCGGAAAAATCGGTGCGCGAATATCTGGCTTTCGGCAACGACAACTCCACCTCGATCAAGGCCTGCATCACCAAGGCGCGAACCAACGCCCGCTCGGTCCGCACCGCCCTGACCATCGAGCTGTGGGAGGCGATCAACGGCGCCTGGAACGGGCTGAACGAACTGGGCGAACCGTCCAGGCGGGACGACTTCACCAACTTCCTGGACTTCGTGAAATCGACCTCCCTGGCGGTCGAGGGCGCCTCGTCGCGGACCATGTTGCGCAACGACGCCTACTGGTTCCTGCGGCTGGGGATGGCGATCGAGCGGGCCGACAACACCGCCCGCCTGCTGGACGTCAAATACCACCTGTTGCTGCCGCCCGGCGAGCGGGTGGGCGGGCAACTGGACTATTTCCAGTGGACGACGCTGCTGCGCGAGGTCTCGGCCCTGACCGCCTATCGCTGGGTCTATCGCGAGAGCGTGCGGCCCTGGCTGGTGGCGGACCTCTTGGTGCTGAACCGCCAGATGCCGCGCTCCCTGGCCTCGTGCCAGGGCATGATCGTCTCCTATCTGGAGAAGTTGGCGGCCGACTATGGCCGGCGCGGTCCGGCCCAGCGGCTGGCGTCCAACCGCCTGACCCAGTTCAACGAGGCCAAGATCGAGGATATCTTCCAGTCCGGCCTGCACGAATACATCCAGGGCTTCCTGACCGAGAACAACGCCCTGGCCGGCGCCATCCACGAACAGTATCTGGTCTGACCATGCGGATCAGGATCGACCACTCCACCCGCTACACCTACGCCCGCGCGGCCCGGTTCATCGTCCAGACCCTGCGCCTGACGCCGCGCTCGTGCGAGGGGCAGCAGGTGCGCGACTGGCGCATCGAGACCGACGTTGACGCCCGGCTGCGGCGCAGCGAGGACGCCTTCGGCAATATCGTCCACAGCCTCTATACCGAACGGCCGACCGACGCCCTGACCATCCGCGTCACCGGGGAGGTCTCCACCATCGACACCGGCGGCGTGGTGCGCGGCCTGTCCGAGCGGCTGTCGCCCCTGGTCTTTCTGCGCGAGACGCCCCTGACGCGGGCGGACGCCGCCATCGTCAATTTCGCCAGGACCGTGCCCGACGGGGCGACGCTGGCGCGCCTGCACGCCCTGATGGGCGCCCTGCATCAGGACGTGGCCTTCGAGGTCGGGGCGACCTCCGCGACCCACACGGCGGCCGAGGCCTTCGGCCAGAAACGCGGCGTCTGCCAGGACCACGCCCAGATCTTCATCGCCGCCGCCCGGGTGCTGGGCGTTCCGGCGCGCTACGTCTCGGGCCATCTCAGCCGCCAGGACGGGCAGCACGACCAGGACGCCGCCCACGCCTGGGCCGAGGCCTGGGTCCAGGATCTGGGATGGGTCGGCTTCGATCCCGCCAACGGCGTCTGCCCGACCGAACACTATGTCCGCGTCGCCGTGGGCCTGGATGCGCTGGGGGCCACGCCCATTCGGGGAACCAGTTATGGCGGCGGCCAGGAACGGCTGACGGTCGCCCTCCATGTGCGGCCTGTGCAACAGAACCAGCAACAACTGCAGTCGGGCGGATGGCCCCGATAGGCATGACGCGCGAATCTGTTAGCGTCGTGCGGTTCGCAACGCGGGGAGCGGATAGAACGACGTGACCTATTGCGTGGGCATGCTGGTGGACGAGGGGTTGGCGATGATCGCCGACACGCGCACCAATGCGGGCGTGGACAACATCTCGTCCTATCGCAAGCTGCATATCGTCAAACGGACCGGCGAGCGGGTGCTGGCGGTGGCGACGGCGGGCAATCTGTCGGTCACGCAGACGGCGCTGGCGACGGTGGCGGCCGGGGTCCGCCTGCCGGATTCCGAAACGCCCGAGACGCTGGAGAGCGCGCCGACCCTGTTCCGCGCCGCCCAGATCCTGGGCCACGCCATGGCCATGGTGCGCGCCACCATAAACACCCCGGCCTCGCCGACCGCCGACGCGCTGAACGTCAACGCCTCCATGCTGCTGGGCGGCCAGATCGCGGGCGGCAAGATGGGCCTCTACCTGATCTACGGCCAGGGCAACTTCATCGAATGCGGGTCCGACACCCCCTATCTGCAGATCGGCGAGCTGAAATACGGCAAGCCGATCCTGGACCGGGCCCTGCACAGTTCGACGCCCCTGTCCGAGGCGGTGAAGCTGGGGCTGATCTCGTTCGATTCCACCATCAGGTCCAACATCGCCGTGGGGCCGCCGCTGGACCTGATCGTCATGCCGCGCGACCGTCTGACCGGCATGGAGCGGCGAATCGACGCCGACGATCCCTATTTCCGGGACCTGGGCCGTCGCTGGTCCGAGGCCCTGGCCGCCGCGCACCGCGCCATGCCCGACCCGACCTGGCTGGATCTGGACGAGGCGCCGAGGACTATGACGGCGGTGGGCTGACGAACTGCGATTTATTCGCAATTTCGCTTGTGCGACATATTGAAGCTGGTTATTGCGACCGCATCGCAAAATCAGACCAAAAGGTCGCAAAATCATGTCCGACTCTCGCGCCGCCTCTCTCCGCGCGCTCCTGTTCGCCTCCAGCGCCGCCGGCATGCTGGTCGCCGTCCCCGCCTTCGCCGCAGATGTGGCCGAGGACGGCGTGATCGCCGCCGCCGATCAGCAGCAGCCCGCCAACCTGGGCACCATCGATGTCAATGGCCATATTCGCAAACGCGAACCGGAATCGTCCAAATACGTCGCCCCGCTGCTCGACACGCCGCGTAACGTCACCGTCATTCCTCAACAGGTGATCGAACAGATCGGCGCGACGTCGCTTCAGGATTTGTTGCGTACGTCGCCTGGCATCACCTTCGGGGCCGGTGAAGGTGGCCAGCCGCTGGCCGACCGTCCCTTCATCCGCGGTCAGTCCTCCGGCAACAATATCTTCGTGGACGGCGTGCGCGACACAGGCGGCCAGCAGCGGGAGGTCTTCAACCTGGAGCAGGTCGAAGTCGTGAAGGGGCCTGACTCTGCCTATTCCGGCCGTGGCTCAGGCGGCGGTTCGATCAACCTATCGTCCAAGACGCCCAAGCTGGTCGATTTCACCAATCTCTCTCTGGGCGGGGGTACGGATAGCTACTGGCGCGGCACAATCGACCAGAACTGGCGCATCAGCGACAATGCGGCCTTCCGCATCAACGTCCTGTCCGCCTCGGGTGACGTCGCCCGTCGCAACGCCGTCGATTACGACAAGCTTGGTGACGTGCCTCTGAGTTTTCATCCAGCGGCGACCAGAGTCCTTGGGTTAGTTACGCCTCGCAGCGTGGGGTGAGCAACAGGCCGAGCCGCGCAGCT
>NZ_QFNM01000023.1 GCF_003248455.1 Brevundimonas sp. | reverse complement strand
ACGTGGCTGGCCTTGGTGACGACCCACAGGCCGCCGTTGTGCTGCAGGACCATGCCGGGCTTGATGGTGTTGCCGTTGATCTTCATGGGGTCACATCGGGAATAGGGTTGCGCGCTCGCACCCGTTCCGGGCCGAGGCGAATAGGGCGCGATCCCTAGAGGAAGCCCCGACAAAGGGCAAGGCGACGCGCGCTCATGCCGGGACCGACTACGCCTCGTCGGCCTTGCGATGCAGGAAGTTGCCCAGCCGCACGCCCGAACCGGTCGGGGCGGCCATCTTGCCGGCGCCCTCGTCCAGTTTGCGCGCCTCGTGGGCGAAGGCGGCGGCCAGACCGGCCGAGGACATGGCGGCGACGACCTGGCGCGCCATCGATGCGGGGCGCAGGCCCAGCCAGATGGCGTTCACCGTCTGGGCCGCGACCCACAGGCCCATGGCGCGCGTACGCGCCTTCTGCGGCGGGGCGTTCCACACCCGCACGGCCGACAGGGTCGTCGCCGAAAACACCGCCGGCAGGATCAGGCTGAACGCCCCTTTCGGCTTTTCGGTGATCGGCAGATCCCCGTCGCGCACCTGCTTGAAATCGCGCCGCGGCTTCAACGCGCCCGAGGCGATGGTGTGGGCCAGAAGGGCGAAACCGACGGTCAGGGCGATGCCCGCCGCGACATGGCCGGCGCTGCGTCCCTCGCTGTTCAGCAGGTCTGCGGCGGCGTCGCGCACGTCGTCGATGGCGTCGTCGATATCGGTCATGGCGCGCTCCAGCTTGGCCCTTGTGAAAGGCTAATGAGCGGATCGAACGGCGGTTCCCATCAGTTTCCGGTGGCCGCGCCGTCGGGCACGATCTCCTTCATGGCCGCCTGCAGATAGTTCTGCGCGCCCATCAGTTCGATCAGCTTGTGCTGGTTTTCCAGGAAGTCGATGTGCTCTTCGGTGTCGGCCAGGATTTTCATCAACAGGTCGCGGCTGACGTAGTCGCGCATCTCCTCGCACTGGGTCACGGCGGCGGCGGTGGTCGCGCGGCTGTCCAGCTCCAGCTGCAGATCGGCGCCCAGGCATTCTATGGGATCTTCGCCCACCTTCAGCTTGTGCAGGTCCTGCAGATTGGGCAGGCCGTCCAGGAACAGGATGCGTTTGATCAGCATGTCGGCGTGCTTCATCTCGCCGATCGATTCTTCGTAGATGACGTGTCCCAGATGAGCCAGGCCCCAGCTTTCGAACATCCGGGCGTGCAGGAAATACTTGTTCACCGCCGTCAGTTCGTTGGTGAGCACCGCGTTCAGCGTGCGCAGGATTGCGGGGTCGCCCTTCATGGCCATGGTCCTTGGTCTCGTCACGGCGCATCGGTCGCCGTCAGCCGACGCCATACCACATCGGAGCGCGCATTGTTTACTTGCGACTTCTTATCATCGCATTGATAGTGCGAGTGATTTTCGACCGCGCGAGATGGCGGTCCTACTCGGCTGCGAGTGCGAAGGCTTCGCGGCTGTCCTGGATCATCTGGCGCATCTCGCAGACGCATTTGGCGCACTGCGCCTGGCATTGATGGCTGGCGAAGATGTCGCGCGGCCGGCTGGCGCCCGCCTCTATGGATTGGGCCACATCCCGCTTGCGAAGGCCGTTGCAGTTGCAGACGTACACGAGTTTCTACGCGATCCACCGACTGAGAATGGTTCGCTATATCACTCTTTAAGGCGATTGCAAGTCGTTCTCATGCGCTGGACCGCTTGCGGCCGTTGACGCGGGATCGCAAGGGAGGGAAGGACGGCTATGGCCAAGACCTCGCTCGTCCCCGACCGCCCGCCGTGCCGGCTATACCTGATCACGCCGCCGGCGATTTCCCACCTGGACGCCTTCGCCGCCACCCTGGACCAGGCGCTGGCGGCCGGCGACGTGGCGGCGCTGCAGATTCGCCTGAAACCGGCCGATGACGACACGATCCGACGTGCGGTCGATGTCCTCGCGCCTGTCTGCCGCCGGCATGATGTCGCGGTCATCCTGAACGACCGCCCCGACCTGGCGCGCGCCGCCGGCTGCGACGGGGTCCACATCGGCCAGGGGGATGCGCCGCTGGCCGAGGCGCGGCGCATCATGGGACCGGACGCCATGATCGGCGTCACCTGCCACGACGACCGCGATCTGGCCTGGGACGCCGCCGAGAACGGCGCCGACTACGTCGCCTTCGGCGCCTTCTACCCGACCTCGACCAAGGCGACGGTTCACCGGCCATCGCTGGATCTGCTGACCGTCTGGCAGGAAACCGTGGAGACGCCCTGCGTCGCCATCGGCGGCATCACCCTGGAGACGGCCGAGCAGGTGGCCCGGGCCGGCGCCGATTTCGTCGCCGTCAGCGGCGGAATCTGGAGCTATGACGGCGGCGCAGCCGAGGCGGTTAAGTTGTTCAATCGAAAGTTGAACTTCCAACTTTAAGGGATGTTAGGAACCCTGTGGTCATTTGCGCCCTGACGCTTTTCGGTCAGGACGCTTTCATGATCATGAGCCGTGCGCTCAACAGCGACGTGTCCCCCGTCGAGTCTCGGACGGCGCCGCCGAAGGCTGGCCGATATTCGAGCGAACGCGGCGAGGGATCGGACGCCTTCCGTCCGCTGGCTCCGGTCCTGACCGGGGTGGCGGTGGCCATACTCGTCGCCACGGCCATCGCCTATGGGCGTTCTGCGGGGCTGGTCGCCGGCTTCTGGGGGGCGAGCGGCGTCGCCATCGCCGTGTGGCTGCGGACCAGCCGGGGGCGGGCCAACGACCTGACGTTCGCCGGGGTGCTGACGGTGAGCATCCTGATCGGAGAGATCATCGCCGGCAACAGGCCCCTGCTGGCTCTGGCCTTCGCCATCGTGAACATGATCGAAATCGTCGGGGCGGTGCTGCTGGCGCGGCGCTTCGCGCCGACGCTGAACCTGTCGACCCTGAACGGGGCGGCCGGTTTCCTGTTCTTCGCGGCGGGTCTGGCGCCTCTTCCCGCCGCTCTGGGCAGCGTCGTGATTCAGATGCAAATGGGCCAGGCGGAGGTCTGGCAGGGATTTCAGGCCTGGTGGTTCGGCCATGCCTTGGGCATCGCCGTCTTGGGCGCGATGGGTTTGTCGCTGACGCGCGCCACCCTGGTTCGTCTGACCCGTCCGAACAAGATGGTCGAGGCGGCCGTGCTGCTTGCCGGCCTGCTGGGCTTCTATTACGCCGGTTTCGCCGGTCATTTTTCTGCGGGCTTCTTCCTCTTGCCCCTGCTCATGATCATCGCGGTGCGGCTGGGCGTGGCGGGCATCGCCTTCGCCCTGATCCTGGTCACGCTCTTGTCCGTGGGCGGGGCGATGATGGGGCACGGACCCTATGGGCAGGGCAGCCGGGCTGAGCAGGTCGTGATGGCCCAGATGCTGGTGCTGATCGGCTATATGCCGATCCTGCTGGTCGCCTCCCTGCTGGAAGAGCGCGACGTGCTGGCCGAGCGCGCGCGGGCGGGCCGGGAAAGGGCGGAGAAGGCGTCGGAAGCCAAGTCGCGCCTTCTGGCCAACGTCGCCCACGAGATCAAGAGCCCGGTCGCCGGGATCATCGGCATCGGCGATCTGTGGCGTCAGGGACAACTGGGGCCGATCACGGCGCAACAGGCCGAGATGTCCGAGGTGCTGGTCGGCACCGCCCGCCAGATCGAGACCCTGGCGCACGACCTGCTGGACGTGGCGCGCGCCGAATCCGGTTCGGTTCGGGTCGAACTGCGGCCGACCGACATTCCCGGACTGCTGGAGGACGTCCGTCGCATCTGTCTGCTTCGCCCCGACGCCGGCAAGACTGTGATCGACGTCGTGTGCGAGGGCGACGGCTTGATCGCCGTGGCGGATTCCCAGCGACTGGTTCAGGTCGTGACCAATCTGACGATCAACGCCCTCAAATACGGCGCCTCGGGCGGGCGCGTCGTCCTGCGGGCGCTGCGGGACGAGGATTGCGTGCGGATCGAGGTCGTCGATTTCGGTCCCGGCCTGTCCGTGCAGAAACAGGCCCAGCTGTTCGAGCCTTTCAACCGTCTGGGGCTGGAGCGTTCGGCCCTGGAAGGGCACGGCGTCGGCCTGGCCCTGGCCAAGCGGCTGGTGGAGCTTCAGGCCGGGTCGATCGGCGTGGAATCGGCCCCCGGCGAAGGCGCGACCTTCTGGGTGTCCATCCCGAAGGCGTGAGGCCGCGCTTGCGAAGCGGGCGCCGCCGCGCGATGGTCCGGCCATGACCCTGATCGCCCTCGCCACAGCCTTCGCCCTGTCCGGTCAGGCCGCGCCGCCGCCGCGCGGCGCCAGCGACCTGACGCGCGACCTGAACAGCGCGCCGCCCTCCGCAGCATCGGCAGCCCCCCGCCCGGCGACGCCGGCGCCCGCCGCGACCGATCCGCGAGCCGCGCCCGCGCCGTCGTCTGCACAGAGACCGGCCTCGCAGGCGACGGCGCCCCGTCCGGCCGCCATAGCCCCGTCGACCCGGCCTGCGACGCCCGCAGCGGCGCCCCAGGCCACGCCTGCCATGCCGCAGACTGCGCCCGCGCCGGCGGCTCTGGATGCGGCGGGGGTCGCCGCCCTTCCGTTCCGCATCGAACTTCCGGCCGGCGTGGTCGTGGTTCCGGGGCGGGCGGGCGCGGACGCCGCCATCTACCGCATCCAGCGCGATGGCCAGACCCTGGTCATGATCTACGCCGGGCCGTCGTCCCAGTTTCCGATCTATGACGGCGACATGGTGCGAACGGGCGCGCGCGCCTCCATCGTCGTCAACGAAGCGGGCCGACGCCTGGCGATGGAGCATCTGTTCCAACGCGCCGCGGCGCCCAAGGAAATTCACGTCTGGGTCGCCAGCGTCGCCGGCGCCGACCGCGATCTGGCCGAACGGATCGGCCAGTCGGTCGATCCGCGCTGAGAATCAGCTCTCGCACCAGACCGCCATCTCGGTCCGCGCCGGATCGGCGAAGTGAAAGCGCCGCCCGCCGGGGAAGGCGTAGATCGGCCTGACGATGCGCCCGCCCGCCGCCTCGACGCGGGTCTGCATGGCCTCCAGATCGCGCGCATAAAGAACGGGCAGGGGCGCGCGCGTCCGATCCGCCGGATCGGCGTCGAAACCCCCGTCCAGCCCCTGGTCGAAGGCCGCATAGGTCGGGCCGTAGTCCACGAAGGTCCAGCCGAACGCCTGGCTGTAGAAGGCCTTGGTTTGCGGCAAATTCGCCGCCGGCAGTTCGATATAGTCCAGCTTGCCGTCTTCACGCACGGTTGATCTCCTGATCTTCGAGCCGCCGACCGACCCTCTTGCACGGCGGCCCGACTTGCGCAAACCTGCAAACGGTTCGCAGTCGCAGGAGTCGAGCGGTGATCGTGATGACCACGGGGTTGGCGGGCCTGGTCGCCCTGATGCAGCGGGAACAGAGGCCTTTGACGCGACAGGCCGGGCCGGCCTCGCGTCCGGTCGCGTCGGCATCGGACGCGCCGCGTCGGCCCGGCTCCTGATCCTCAGCCGACCTGGGCGCGGTGCCTCAGCATGGCGTCGGCCAGGACGCAGGCGGCCATGGCCTCGACCACCGGCACGGCCCGCAGGGCGACGCACGGATCATGACGACCCTTGGTGCGCAGATCCGTTTCATGGCCGTCGCGGGTGATGGTCTGGCGCAGCGTCAGGATGGAGGAGGTCGGTTTGAACGCCACGCGCGCCGTCACCGGCTGCCCCGTCGAAATCCCGCCCAGCATCCCGCCGGCCTTGTTCGACAGAAAGACCGGCTGCTTGTTTAGGTCCAGCCGCATCTCGTCGGCGTTCTCTTCGCCCGTCAGTTCCGCCGCCTCGAACCCTGCGCCGATCTCCACGCCCTTGGCGGCGTTGATCGACATCAGGGCGGCGGCCAGCTCCGCATCCAGCTTGCCGTAGATCGGCGCGCCCCACCCCGCCGGCACGCCCGTCACCTCCAGCGCCACGACCGCGCCGATGGAGGAGCCGGCCTTGCGCACCTCGTCCAGATAGGCCTCCCAGGCGGGAACGACCGCGGCCGAGGCGGCGAACAGCGGATTGTCGCGCACGGCGTCGAAATCCACGGCTTCGGGCGCGATCCGGTGCGGCCCGATCTGCACCACGCCGGCCCTGATCTTGACGCCGTCGCCCAGCACCCGGCGCGCCACGGCCCCGGCGGCGACGCGGCTGGCCGTTTCTCGCGCCGAGGATCGGCCGCCGCCGCGATGGTCCCGCACCCCGTATTTGGTCTGATAGGCATAGTCGGCATGGCCGGGGCGATAGGCGCGGGCGATCTCCCCATAGTCCTTGGACCGCTGGTCCTCGTTCTCGATCAGGATCGAGATCGGCGCGCCGGTCGTCACGGGGCCCGCGCCGTCGTCGAACACGCCCGACAGGATGCGGGCGGCGTCGCTTTCCCTGCGCTGGGTGACGAACCGGCTGCCGCCCGGCTTCCTCTGGTCCAGCCAGGGCTGGATGTCGGCCTCGGTCAGCGGGAGCAGCGGGGGGCAGCCGTCGACCACGCAGCCGATGGCCGGGCCGTGGCTTTCGCCCCAGGTGGTCACGCGAAACAGATGGCCGAAGGTGTTGTGCGACATGGCCTCGACTTAGGCCGCCAGACGTTCCTGCGTCCAGACCCGCGTGAACCGGACCAGCAGGTCCTCGGCCGCCGACGGCGTGTCCGAAGACGGCGTCAGGGTGACGAACAGATGCCCCGCGGCCCGCGATCCGCGCGCCGGCAGGCCCAGTCCCTTCAGCCGCACCCGGACCGGCGCGGCCATGTCGGCCGTGATCCAGGCCGACCGGGCGCCGGCATAGGTCTCGATCTCCACCCGGCCGCCATCGGCCATCAGCCGACGCTCGACCGGCCAGGACATGAACAGATCGTCGCCCATGACCGACAGCCCGTCTTCGGGCCGGATCAGCACGGACAGATACAGGTCGGACCCGTCCGCCGCGCCGCCGCTCAGCCGCAGATGGTCGCCGGTGCGCAGGCCTCTCGGGGCCGTCACCCGCACCGTGCGCGTCCCCAGCCTGACCTCGACCTTGCCGCCGCTCAGGGCCTGGATCGGCGTCAGGGTCAGGACCGGGGTCGGCGCCGGGCGGGCGCTGGGCGCGGCCAGGGCCGGGCGGACCGGCCGATGCGCCTGGATCAGGCGATAGGCGGCGATCACGCGCCGGAACCGCTCGGCGTCGCCGCCCGGCTGGTCGGGGCGGGCCGACTTGACGGCCGAGCGGAAGGCGGCCTTCAGCGCCGGCGCATCCGCATCGCCCGCCACGCCCAGGATCGCCAGGGCCTCGCGGACGCCGGAAACGTCGGATGCAGGACGGTGCTCGCTCATGGCCCCATCGTCGGCCGATCAGGGTCAATGGGCGGTTAACCGTGACGGCGCGGCCTTCGTTTTTGACCTCGGTCATTCCCACCGTTCGGCCCAGGGGCTAGATCGGGGCCATGACAGCATCCGTGATCCCGCCCAGCCCGTCGCGCGAGGACTACGCCCGCGACTACGCCGCCGCCCTCGCCGCCAATGGCGACGAGACGATCTTCGCGCGTCCCGAACCCATCGGCCTGTTCGTCGAATGGCTGGCCGATGCGCGCGCGCATGAGCCGAACGACGCCAACGCCATGACCCTGTCCACCATCGACGCCGACGGTCTGCCGGACGCGCGGATCGTGCTGCTGAAGGACGTCGATGCGCGCGGCTTCACCTTCTATTCCAACGCCGAGAGCGCCAAGGGCGTCGAACTGGCCGCGCATCCGGCGGCCGCCCTGACCTTTCATTGGAAGACCCTGCGTCGTCAGGTGCGGGTGCGCGGCGCCGTCCAGCCGGTCTCGACGGCGGAGGCGGACGCCTATTTCGCCAGTCGCGCCCGCGAAAGCCGGATCGGGGCCTGGGCCTCGGACCAGTCGCGGCCCCTGTTGGATCGCGCGGCGCTGGAAGAGGCCGTCGGGCGCGAAACCGCGCGGTTCGACGGGCAGGATGTGCCCCGCCCCGACCGCTGGACCGGCTGGCGGGTGACGCCGCGATCGGTGGAGTTCTGGCGCGACCGGCCTTTCCGACTGCATGACCGTCTTCGGTTCGACCGCGACGGCGAGGCCTGGATGTCCCTGCGCCTGTGGCCCTGACGCCGCCGACCAACGCATCAGTTCAGTTCAGAACAAGGTTCCTCACAACGATCACGACGAGTTCACCGCGAACACGACGAAGCCGTGCCCGGTTCTAAGAATCTTGACGCTTCGCGGCGGCGAAGCCGCACATCGATCAACGGCCTGGACTAAGGCGTTGAGAGTAATCGAAGCGCGTTCGGTCCCGTCGTGTTCTCCGTGAACTCGTCGTGCTCGTTGTGATGAACCCCTTCCAGACCGTCGACGACGCAAGCGTTAAAGGCTTCAGGTCCGCAGCAGCAGCGAGCTGTCGCCGTAGGAATAGAAGCGATAGCCGTCCGCCACCGCATGGGCGTAGGCCGCCTTCATCGTGTCGGTCCCGGCGAAGGCGCTGACCAGCATGAACAGGGTCGACTTCGGCAGGTGGAAGTTGGTCATCAGCACATCGACCGCCCTGAACCGATAGCCGGGCGTGATGAAGATGGCCGTGTCGCCGTGGAAGGGCCTGATCGTCCCGTCCTCGTCCGTGGCGCTTTCCAGCAGGCGCAAGGAGGTGGTGCCGACGCAGACGATGCGGCCGCCGTTCGCGTGCACGGCGTTCAGGGCGGCGGCGGTGTCGGGCGACACCTCGCCCCATTCGCTGTGCATCCTGTGGTCGGCCAGGTCGTCGGCCTTGACGGGCAGGAAGGTGCCGGCCCCGACATGCAGCGTCACCGCATGGGTCGTGACCCCCCTGGAGCGGATGGCCTCCAGCAGGGCCGGCGTGAAGTGCAGGCCCGCCGTCGGCGCGGCGACCGACCCGTCGTGCTCGGCGAAGACGGTCTGATAGTCGGAGCGGTCGCGGTCGTCCTCGGGCCGCTTGGCCGCAATATAGGGGGGCAGGGGCATCACCCCGACCTCGCGGATCGCGTCGTCCAGCGCCGGGCCGGACAGATCGAACCTCAGGGTGATCAGGCCGTCGTCGCCCTTGGCCGTCGCCGTCGCATCCAGCCGGCCCAGGTCGCAGGCGGCGTCGGTTTCATGCCCGAACCTTATCCGGTCGCCCGGCTTGATGCGTTTGCCCGGCTTCATGAAGGCGGACCAGACGTCGGGCGCGTCGCGGTGGTGCAGGGTGGCCTCGATCTCGACCGTCAGGATTTCGTCATCCGCGCCGATACGCTGACGCACGCCCGACAGGCGGGCGGGGATGACGCGCGTGTCGTTGAACACCAGGGCGTCGCCGGGGCGCAGGAAGTCCGGCAGGTCGCCGACGACCCGATCCTCCAGCGCGCCGTTCCTGACGACCAGCAGTCGGGCGGAATCGCGCGGATCGGCCGGTCGCAGGGCGATCCGGTCTTCAGGCAGGTCGAAATCGAAATCGGCGGTCTTCATCGGGCGCTCTATAGGGGCGTCCGACGCCCTGCGCCACGTCGCGCCCGCCGACACGCGCTTTCGCCCATCCCCGCCTTCTGAATCCTATCGGGAATTTCCGGCCGAACGACTTTCGACCTATCGGTCCTTGGCGCGGTGGTAGGATGGTCGCCGATCTTTGAAAGGGCGATTTTCAGACGATTCACACTATTCAGACGGTGAAAATTGCCGCTGGCGTCCGACGCCGTCCACCCCGGGCGCGAACGCCCCGGCCCAGGCGCCGTAGCGGTTCGGCCACGGGTCGTTCGCGTCGATCTTTGAAAGGGCGATTTCAGACGATTCACACTATTCAGACGGTGAAATTGCCGCCGGCGTCCGATGTCAGCCAAACCCCGGCGCGAACGCCCCGGCCCAGGCGCCGTAGCGGTTCAGCGACAGGTCGTGCGCGTCGATCTCGGGCGAGCGCCCGTCGATCGTGTCGGCCAGGACGCGGGCCGAACCGCAGGCCATGGTCCAGCCCAGGGTGCCGTGGCCGGTGTTCAGATACAGGCCCGGAACCTTGGTCGCGCCGATGACCGGCGTGCCGTCCGGCGTCATGGGCCGCAGGCCGGACCAGTAGCTGGCGCCCTTCAGATCGCCGCCGCCCGGAAACAGGCTGCCGACCGAATGCTCCAGGGTTTCGCGGCGCAGGGCGGGCAGGGTGTTGTTATAACCTGACAATTCGGCCATGCCGCCGACCCGGATGCGGTCCCCCAGGCGGGTGATCGCGACCTTGTAGCTCTCGTCCATCACGGTCGAGACGGGCGCGCGGTCCGCATCCACGATCTGCGCCGTGATCGAATAGCCCTTCACCGGATAGACCGGCAGCTTCAGCCCGACCGACGCCGCCATCTGCGGCGAATGCGACCCCAGGGCCACCACCACGGCGTCCCCCGTCATCGGGCCCCGGCTGGTGCGGGCCCCGACGACCCGGCCGTCGACGGTTTCCAGCCCCAGGATATCGACGCCCTGGTGGAAGGTCACGCCGCGCTCGGCCGCCATACGCGCCAGGGCGTTGGTGAACAGGAAGCAGTCGCCCGTTTCGTCGTGCGGCAGGCGCAGGCCCCCGACGAAGCCGACGTCGGACGCCGCCAGCCCCGGCTCGGCCGCGATGCAGCCCGCCCGGTCCAGCACCGCGCACGGCACCCCCTGGGCCTTCAGCACATCCACGTCCTTGTGCATGTCGGCCAGCTGTTTCTCGGTGCGGAACAGCTGCAGCGTGCCCTGCTGGCGGCCGTCATAGGCGACGCCTGTTTCCCGGCGCAGCTGGTCCAGCTGGTCGCGGCTGTATTCCGCCAGGCGCACCATCCGGCTCTTGTTCAGCGCATAGCGATCGTGGGTGCAGTTGCGCAGCATGGCGATGGTCCAGCGGATCATCGCCATGTCCAGCCGGGGGCGCAGGATCAGGGGGGCGTGGCGCATCAGCAGCCATTTCATCGCCTTGACCGGAATGGACGGCGCGGCCCAGGGCGCCGAATAGCCGGGCGAAACCTGGCCGGCGTTGGCGAAGCTGGTTTCCAGGGCGGGACCGGCCTGGCGATCCACCACGACGACCTCGTGGCCCGCCTGGTTCAGATACCAGGCCGTGGTCACGCCGATCACGCCCGAACCCAGCACCAGAACGCGCATGAGACAATCCTGCTCGAATCCTGAAAGACCGAAACTTAGCCTTGGGTCGTCCGACGATCCTGCCTGTTTGCGCAACTTCCTGCGGCTGATATGCGATGCAGGCAATCCTGTGCGCCGTTATGGTGGAATCTTGTGACCCTGCTCGACCCCATGGATCACCGCCTGCTTCGACGCCTGCGGGCCGACGGGCGAATCAGCAATGCGGACCTGGCGGCCGCCGTCGGTCTGTCGCCTTCGGCCTGCCTGCGACGGGTGCGGCGGCTGGAGGAACGGGGCGTCATTCGGGGCTACGCCGCCGTTCTGGCCAATGACGCCGACGACGGGGTGGTGGCCTATGTCGAGATCACCCTGGAGAAGCAGACCGACGATCATATGCGCCGGTTCGAGGCGGCGGTGCGCAACCACCCGGAAATCCGCGACTGCTATCTGATGGCGGGGGCGGCGGACTATATCGTGCGTGCCGTGGCGCCCGACATCGCCGCCTATGAGGTGATCCACAAGGATGTGCTGTCGCGCCTGCCCGGCGTTTCGCGCATCCATTCCAGCCTGGCGATCCGCAACGTCCTGGCCGCCCGAGGGTGAACCGTCGCCGGGTTTCGGTGTTCAGCAGGCATGAAGATCACCGCGCTTTTGCCTTCCGCCCTCATCGGCGCCGTCGCCAGCGCCCGTTCCATGACTCCGATGGCGGCGATCGCCGTCGCCGAATTGGCGCACAAGCCGACGCCGGGACGGGTGTTCCTGCTGAACCAGCCCCTGTTCAAGTTCGGCGCCCTGTTGATGGGCGTGGGCGAGCTGTTCGGCGACAAGATGAAGTCGGCCCCGGACCGCACGGTCTTCCTGGGCCTTCTGGCGCGAGTGATGAGCGCGGGCATCGCCGGCTCGGCCCTGGCGCCGCGCGGTAAGGAGAAGCTGGGCGCAGGTCTGGCCGTCGGCACGGCCGTTCCTTTGGCCTATCTGACCCTGGCCGGCCGCAAGAAGGCCATGGCCCGGATCGGCCAGACCCGCAGCGGGCTGATCGAGGACGCCCTCGTCGTCGGCGCGGGCGCCCTGGTCGTCGGGTTGACCGTCGCCCGTCTGAGCCGCCGATAAAGACCTCGACAGCAGGTCGGCTGCGGCGATAGGTGCGGGCGCACGAGAGGACTTGGCCATGATCACCCGAATCCAGCCCGGCGCCCGCATGAGCGAGGCCGTCGTTCACGGCGACACCATCTATCTGGCCGGCCAGGTCGGAGAGCCCGGCGACGACGTGATCGCCCAGACCAAGACCGCCCTGGCCGAGGTCGAAGCCCTGCTGGCCCAGGCCGGCAGCGACAAGTCCAGGATACTGATGGCGCAGATCTGGCTGGCCGACATGGCCGACTTCGAGGCGATGAACACCGTCTGGGACGCCTGGGTCGACACCGCCAATCCGCCCGCCCGCGCCACCGGCGAAAGCAAGCTGGCCTCGCCGGACTATCGGGTCGAGGTCATCGTCATCGCGGCCAAGGGCCGATCCGGCCGCTAGGCGGTTGACCGGGCGGTATGCAGACTGCAAACCCCCGCCATGCTGCAGAACCTCGAAACCCTCGCCCGCGAGGCCAAGTCCTGGCCGTTTGAACAGGCCCGCAATCTTCTGAACCACGTTCTGAAGAAGCGCCTCGGCGACGCCGAGCGCGACGCCGCCAAGCTGCTGATCGACGCGGGCAAGGCCGACGAGGCGCTGGCGACCTTTCCCGCGCTGCAACGGCCGGTGATCCTGGAGACGGGCTATGGCCCGTCGGGCCTGCCGCACATGGGCACCTTCGGCGAGGTGGCGCGCACGACCATGGTGCGCAACGCCTTCCGCGCCCTGACCGGCGACCACTGGCCCACGCGTCTGATCGCCTTCTCGGACGACATGGACGGCCTGCGCAAGGTTCCCGAGGGCGTGCCCAACCGGGAAATGCTGATCGAAGACCTGCACAAGCCCCTGACCCAGGTGCGCGATCCGTTCGGAACCCATGACAGTTTCGGCGCGCACAACAACGCCCGCCTGCGGGCCTTCCTCGACGGGTTCGGCTTCGATTACGAGTTCATGTCCTCGACCGAGACTTATAAGTCGGGCCGGTTCGACGCGACCCTGCTGACCCTGCTGGAGCGGTTCGACGCGGTCATGGCCATCATGCTGCCGACCCTGGGCGAGGAACGACGCGCCACCTATTCGCCCTTCCTGCCGATCAGCCCGATCACCGGCCATGTGTTGCAGGTTCCGACCCTGGCGCGCGACGTCGAAAAGGGCACGATCACCTTCGAGGACCCGGCGGGCGAACGGGGAAACCGCACCGAGGTCCCCGTCACCGGCGGTCATGTGAAGCTGCAATGGAAGCCCGACTGGGCCATGCGCTGGACCGCCCTGGACGTCGACTACGAGATGTCGGGCAAGGACCTGATCGAAAGCGTGCGCGAAAGCTCCAAGGTCTGTCGCGCCTTGGGCGGCGTGCCGCCGGAAGGCTTCAACTACGAGCTCTTCCTCGACATCGAGGGCAAGAAGATCTCCAAGTCCAAGGGCAACGGCCTGACGATGGACGAGTGGCTGCGTTACGGCACGCCCGAAAGCCTGTCCTGGTACATGTTCCAGTCGCCGAAATCGGCCAAGAGCCTGCACTTCAACGTCATTCCGCGCGCCATCGACGACTATCTGGCCTTCATCGAGGCCTATAAGACGCAAGAGGCCGCCAAGCGGATCGACAACGCCGTCTGGTCGATCCACGCGGGCGATCCGCCGACCCACACCTCGCCGGTGTCGTTCGCCCTGTTGTTGAACCTGGTGGGCGTGGCCAACGCCTCGACCAAGGACCAGCTGTGGGCCTATTTCGCCAGATATCTGCCGGAGGCGACGCCCGCGACCGAGCCGCTGCTGGACCGGCTGATGGATCATGCGCTGAACTACTACGAGGACTTCGTGAAGCCCTCCAAGTCGTACCGCCTGCCGGACGACAAGGAGAAGGCGGCCCTGCTCGATTTGGCGGCGCGGCTGAAGGCCCTGCCGGCCGATACGACCGATGGCGAACTGATCCAGAACGAAGTCTATGCGGTCGGCAAGGCGCACGCCTTCGAGCCGCTGAGGGCCTGGTTCGCCGCCTTGTACGAAGTGCTGCTGGGCGCGAGCCAGGGGCCGCGCTTCGGATCCTTCGCGGCCATCTACGGCCTGCCTCAGACCATCCGGTTGATCGAACAGGGCGCCGAGGGCGAACTGGCGGCCTGACGGCGTCGCTTTGAAGATGAACCGAAAATAACGGCGAAGCTCCGGGAGCCTTCAGCTTCGTCCGCGCATTCTCCACCCATCGGCAGACGCCCCATCGGCAAACGCCATGACAGGAGAAGAGTTATGTCGAACAGGATTTTCAAAACCGGTCTGGCCACGGCTGCGGCGCTGGCCGCCCTTGTGACCGCCGCGCCCATGGCCGCCCAGGCTCAGGCCAACGGCGTGACCAACTGCGACGCGCCGGGCGGCCGTCAGCGCGCGGGCGCCCTGATCGGCGCCGTCGTCGGCGGCGTGGTGGGATCGAACCTGGCCCGTAACGAGCGCACGGCCGGCACCATCGTCGGCGCGGGGGCGGGGGCCGCAGCGGGGTCCTACATCGGCTGCAACCAGCAAAGGGCTCGCGCGGCCTCGGTCTCGAACGGCACGCAGTATCGCGCCTCGTCCAACCTGCGCATCCGCAGCGGCCCCGGCGCCAACTATCGTCAGGCGGGCAGTCTGTCGGCGGGCCAGCCCTTCACCGCCATCGGTTCGCAGGGCGAATGGGTGCAGATCGCCGGCGGCGGCTGGGTGAACGCCCACTACGTCACCGCCTACTGAGCTTAAGATAGATGCAAAGCCCCGCCCGGTTCGCCGGGCGGGGCTTTCGTATGCGTCACTGGCTGACCCACAGAATGCGCGCCATCCATTCGATTTCCCGGCGGGGCACGATCCGGGGCGGGTAGTCGGGGTTGATGGACGACAGGGTGACGGCGCGACTGGTCAGGCTGGTCACTTCCTTGGCGATGGTCTCGCCAGACAAAAGCCGCACGACCACACGGTCTCCACGACGCGGGCGGGTCGCTTCCTGATCGACAATGACCCGGTCGCCCTCGCGATAGAGCGGCGACATGGAATCCCCGCTGATCGTCAGGCTGAACAAGGTGTCCTTGGCCTGGGGCAGTTCGGTCTGGTCCCAGCCGTCGCCCATCGGCAGTCCCGCGTCGTCGAAGAAACCGTCGTCGCCCGCCTTGGCCAAACCCAGCAAGGGCACCGTTGCGGGCTTGTCCGGCGCATCCTCGGCCAGGGCGGCGAAATCGGCCAGCGAGACCCCCGTCGCTTGAAGAATCAGGGTGACGCTCTCGGTCGAAGGCCAGCGTGGACGCGGCGGATCGCCGGTCCCGAAGCGTTTGGACGGATTGAAACTGGTGGCGTCCAGCCCCGCACGACGCGCAAGGCCGGACGGCGTCAGCCCCTCGCGCCGCGCCAGACCGTCGACGGCTTTCCACAATTTGGCGTGCGACAGAGGCATGGCGTCTCAGCGACTGATTCGCCCCAGATTACCGCCTGTCGATAGGAATTTCTACCTAGCCATCTCTTCTGCATGACGTTCTTGCCAAGAGACGAGTGTGCCAAAAATGATGAAGCCGATTATAAGATAGCTGTTCAAGTTCATTACGGTGATCAACGACCCCAACAGCACGGGTTGTTTGGTCAGGATCATCACGTGACACATCACGGTGATCAACTGGACTCCGCTCACCCATACAGGCCACGACTGTCGATAACGCCAAGCGATGGCGATGAACACGATCAAGGCTGCCAGATCTATTAAAAAGAGTCCGGCGGGCATTCCCCGAAATCCGCTGTTCTCTTGCAGTACGATCGAGGCGAACCAAGCGGAAAGGTAAGCGCCTGCGCCAAATCGTTCTGCCCGGCCCCCCTTCAAAAAGGCGAACAGCGCCATGCCGACCATGAAGACGGCGCCGACAACCGCGTAGGCGATGTTGAGCATGGCAAATCGCCCCCGTGCAGAAATGCGCGGGGGCGATAATGACCGAACTCACTGCAAAGGGAAGCCTTGGTAAGCCAAGCTTACCAAGAATTCACGCGACGCGGTGCAGGTGCGTAGGCGTCAGGGCGGACTTCGGGTCCAGCCAATCGTCGGGTTTGGCGATCGGACCGGCGGCATAGGTGCCGTAGCCGAGGCGACGGTGGTCCTTTTGCAGTTCGGCGTGGCAGGCGACGATGGATTCGCGCGCAGCCGACAGGGCGGCGATGGCTTCCATGGCCTTCGCCTGAGAACCCGTGCCGCTGACCGGCGAGAGGGAGAGGGCGGCGCGGGCGCCGATGAAGGATTGCACGAGGGTCGTCGCGCGCGTGATCGCGGCGTCGATCGCGAGTTCGGTAGCATGCAGATCGCCAGCAACGCTGGTGACGACTTCAGTCCGGTCCATGAAAGCCCCTCAAAGTATGGTTTACGACAGGCTTATGGTTATCACGTCTTAACCTTGTTTGGTAGTGCTATTTTCATCTTTCCAGCAATCGCGCGTTGAAACGCCGGCCGTGAAGCGCGGGGTGTGAGGCGCTGTTGGGCTTCGGCGCCGATCGGGCGGCTGCGACCCAAGGATCAGTCCTGGTTGTCCAGCAGAAAATGCGCCGTCAGGCTGGCGATGGGCTGGGCGCGTTCTTCCTGCCAAGCCTCGGCCTGGACATGGGCGAGACGACGTCCGGCTCGGCTGATCTTGGCGCGGGCGAAGACGTCGACGGGGCGGCCCGTGCGCAGATAGGCGACAGTGACGTTGATGGGGCGCGGCAAGCGTGCGCTGGGAAACACCAGCGCCAACTGCGCCATGGCCGTCATCTCGAGAAGGGCGGCGGTCGATCCGCCATGCAGGGCCGGCAGCATCGGATTGCCGATCAGCCTGTCGGCGAACGGCATGACGACGGTGACTTCATCCCCGTTGACCAGAGTCTTCAGGCCCAGGAACCGGGCATAGGGCAGGGTGGCGAGAAGATCGGTCATGCCGCCGCTCCGGCCGCCCGTTCGCGCGACGGGTTGAAGATATAGGCCGACTGCGCCGCCGCCACCGGATCGGAAGGATCCTCCTCGAACGCCCAGGCGCGAACGAAGGCGATGGTGTGGGTCATCCGGTAGCAGACCCCCTGGGCCAGCAGGTCCTGTCGCGGCCGGGCCGCGCGCATGTAGTCGACGCGCAGGTCCACCGTCGCGATGGGTTGAAACGTGTCCAGGGCCGTCCAGACCGCCAGGCCGCCGATATGATCCAGCAGGGTCGTCACCAGCCCGCCGGCGAACACCCCGCTGGCGGGATCGCCGACCAGATCCTCTCGCCACGGCACACGAATGCGCGGCTCCCCGTCATGCAGGCCGTCGAAGGCGAAGCCCAAGGCCCCCGTATGGGCCGCTCCCGCCGCCAGCTGGGGCAGGATGGAGGTCAGGAAACTCTCGGACATCGGGCGGGGCGGCCTTTCACGGGTTCTCGGATCGTCCTGTATGGATCGGCGACCGGACGGCGTCGAGTGCGTTAGGGAGCCATGATCCGAGCCGAAGACCTGCTGCATCCGACGCCCGCGGGCCTGTATTGTCCGCCCGGCGACTTCTATGTCGATCCGGTGCGGCCGGTGGACCGGGCGGTGATCACCCACGGCCATTCCGACCACGCGCGCGCAGGCCATGGCGCGGTGCTGGCGACGCGCCAGACGCTGGCGATCATGGCCGAACGCTATGGCGCCGACTTCACCGGCCGGGCGCAGCCGGTGGAATACGGCCAGGCGACGGCGATCGACGGCGTCGATCTCAGGCTGACGCCGGCCGGACACGTGCTGGGTTCCGCCCAGGTCGAGGTCCGATGGAAGGGCCTGACCATGGTGGTGTCCGGCGACTACAAGCGCCGTCGCGACCCGACCTGCGCGCCGTTCGAGCCGGTTCCGTGCAACGTCTTCATTTCCGAGGCCACCTTCGGCCTGCCGGTGTTCAATCATCCGCCTGCCGAGGAGGAGGTGAGGCGTCTGGTGCGCTCGCTGGGCCAGTTTCCCGACCGGGCGCATCTGGTCGGGGCCTATGCGCTGGGAAAGGCGCAACGCATCATACGGCTATTGCGCGAGGCAGGATGGGACCGGCCCATCTATTATCACGGCGCGATGGAGCGGCTGAACGCCCTCTACGAACGCGAAGGCGTCGATCTGGGATCCTTGCTTCCGACCCGCGACCTGCCCAGAAACGCCCTGGGCGGAGAGGTCGCCATTGCTCCGCCTTCCGCGATTCAGGACCGCTGGGCGCGGCGGTTCTCCGATCCGGTCACGGCCTTCGCATCGGGATGGATGGGCGTCAAGGCGCGGGCGCGCCAGCGCGGCGTGGAACTGCCGCTGATCGTCTCGGACCACGCGGACTGGAACGAACTGACGTCGACCTTCATAGAACTGCGGCCCGAGGAGGTCTGGATCACCCACGGGCGGGAGGAGGGGCTGCTGCGCTGGGCCGAGATCAACGGCCAGAAGGCCAGGGCCCTGCGCCTGGTCGGTTATGACGAGGAAGACGAGGAGGCGGTGGATGTCAGGCCCGACTGAGGACGCGCTCTGGATCAGGCGGCGGAACGGCCCGATGCGTCTTGGTCCCCGGCGTCTTGCGCAACCGCCAGGGCGGCGTTCATCGCCATGCGCAGCCGTTCGGGCTTGATCGGCTTTTCAACGACGGCCGCCATGCCGATGGACAGATAGTGTTTGGCGTCTTCCGGGTCGGCGTTGGCCGTCAGGGCGACGATCGGCACCCGACCCATTGCGCCGGGCAGGGCGCGGATGGCCTGGGTGGCCTGAACGCCGTCCATGCGCGGCATCTTGATGTCCATCAGGACCAGATCGTACCGGCTTTCCTGCACCGCCTGCAGCGCTTCCAGCCCGTCCTCGGCCAGTTCCGAACTGCAGCCGAACATTTCGCATAGCGCCTGGGCCACCACGCGGTTGGTGGCGTTGTCGTCGACGATCAATACATGCGGCGCCGCCTTCAGATCGAAGCTGGACAGGTCCGAGACATTCGACTGGACCTCGGCCTCCGCCACGGCGCGAGGGGCGGTCAGGTCGAAGGCGAAGGTCGCGCCGCGTCCCTTGTTGTTCTCGGCCCAAATCCGGCCGGCCATACGGTCGATGACCTGCCGGCAGATCGACAGGCCAAGGCCGGCGCCGTCCGGGCCGGAACCGTGGACGAAGGGCTCGAAGATGGAATCGACTCGATCGACATCGACGCCCGGGCCGTCGTCGCGGACGCGCGCCTCCATATGGATGCGGTCGCCCTCTGCCCAGGCCTTCAGTCCGGCCTCGACCACGCCGTTTCGGGCGAACTTCAAGGCGTTGCCGATCAGATTGTTGAATACCTGTTTCAGGCGCACGCCGTCGATCACGGCCGCCAGTTCCGTATCGCCTTCGTAGCCGACCAGCAGGGTGACTCCGTCCTGAGACGCTCGCGGCTCCCACATCGACTGGATGTCGTCCATGACGGCGCGCAGAGGCGTGGGCTTGCTGGACAGTTCCAACTCGCCCGCCTCGGCCTTGGACAGATCCACCGCGTCCTGAAGGATGCGCAGGAGGGTTTCGGAGGAATCCACAATGGTCTGCACATGGGCCTGGGCCGCCGACGTCAGCGGCTGACGACGCAGAAGTTCGGCGACGGCCAGGACGCCGTTCATCGGTGTGCGCAACTCATGGCTCATGATGGCCAGGAACTGGCTCTTGGCGCGCGCGGCGGCGAGGGCCTGGGTGCGGGTGTCGCTGAGGAGGGCCGCCTGTTCGGCCAACTGCGCGTTCTGTTCGCGCTGGCGCGTATTGACCGCCTGCAGCAAGGTGGCGGCCGTGCCGACGCCGAGATAGGCCCCATTGTGGGTGACGATGAAGCCCCGCAGCAAGGCCGCAGGACCGCCCTTCACCATGATGTCGCAAAAGGCGTCGATGCGGACGCCGGCCTCCACCACCGCCGGTTCGGGATCCATGGCGAAGGTTATGGGGCGCAGATCATAAAGGGCGTGGCCGAACCTGGCGGCGATCTTTTGCAGGAAGGCGGTGCGCTCGACCAGGCCGATGGGCCGGTCGCCATCGACGACGGGTATGACCAGCGTGTCCGGCTCGCGTTCGAAACGCGCCAGCACCTCGCACCCGAGCGTCGTCGGCGCCACCGGCTTTGGACGCTCGGAAAGGGTCTCGATGGTCGGCATACTGCCCGGAACTCCATACTCTCCGGGGACTTAGGCCAGAAATCGCTTGCGGATTGGTTAAGCTGCGACAGGGGCGACGCGAATCCGCCTTTTTTGCCCCTGCGGCGCATCTGGTGTATGAGGCGCGCCCGACCCTGGGGTCTTCATCTCTTTCACGCATGCGCGCGGCCGACCGGCCGACCGCAGATTCACCATGAGCGCTATCCTGGAAAAGACCGTTCCAACCGCCGAACAGATCGCGCAGAAGACGGCGCTCGTCCTGTTTTCGGGCGGGCAGGACAGCGCCACCTGCCTGGCCTGGGCGCTGGAACGGTTCGACCGGGTCGAGACGGTCGGTTTCGACTATGGCCAGCGCCATGTCGTGGAGATGCAGGCTCGCCAAGCCGTGCGCGCCGGCATGACCAAGGCCCTGCCGCAATACGCCAGCCGTCTGGGCGAGGATCATGTGGTGGACCTGACCGGCTATGGGCGGATCGCCGACAGCGCCCTGACCGCCGACCGCAAGATCGAGATGGACGCGCGCGGCCTGCCGACGACCTTCGTGCCCGGCCGAAATCTGATCTTCCTGGTCGCGGCGGCGGCCCTGGCGGACCGGCGCGGGCTGGAGGTTCTGGTCGGCGGCATGTGCGAGACCGACTTTTCCGGCTATCCCGATTGCCGCCACGAAACGATGGAGGCCATGGCGCGGGCCCTGTCGCTGGGGCTGGACAAGCCGGTGATCATCGACACGCCGCTGATGTGGCTGACCAAGGCCCAGACGTGGGAACTGGCGGATCGGATCGGGGGCGAGCCTCTGGTGCGGTTGATCGTCGAGGACAGCCACACCTGCTATCGGGGCGACCGGGCCCATCGGCACGTCTGGGGTTATGGCTGCGGCGAATGTCCGGCGTGCGAACTGCGTGAGGCCGGATACCAGGAATGGGCCGCCGCCAAGTGACCTATTCGGCGAAGGAAGTCTTCCTGACGGTCCAGGGCGAGGGAGGGCAGGCGGGGCGGCCTGCGGTCTTCCTGCGCTTTTCCGGCTGCAATCTGTGGAGCGGGCGCGAGCAGGACCGGGAGACGGCCGTCTGCACCTTCTGCGATACGGATTTCGTCGGCGTCGACGGCGGCGGGGGCGGCAAGTTCAAGACGCCGGACCTGTTGGCCGACCACGTCGCGGCGATGTGGCGAGGGCGCCAGGGCGATCCGAAACTGGTGGTCTGCACCGGGGGCGAACCCCTGCTGCAACTGGACGCGGCGCTGATCGCGGCCTTGAAGACGCGCGGATTCGAGATCGCCATCGAAAGCAACGGCACGCTTGAGGCGCCTGATGGGATCGACTGGGTCTGCGTCAGTCCCAAGGCGGACGCAGAGGTGATCCAGATCAAGGGCCAGGAACTGAAGCTGGTCTATCCGCAGGCCAAGGCCATGCCGGAGCGGTTCGAACACCTCGATTTCGAGCGATTCTGGCTGCAGCCCCTGGATGGTCCCGACCAGGCGGAGAACACCGCCGCCGCCATCGAATACTGCCTGACCCATCCCCAGTGGCGCCTCAGCGTCCAGACCCACAAATATATCGGCGTCCGCTAATGCCCGTCTTCGAGATCACCAAACAGGCGACGTTCGACGCCGCTCACCATTTCCCCAACGAGCCCGAAGGCAGCATCTATCGCCGCGTTCACGGCCATTCCTTCACGGTCGAGGCGACGATCCGGTCCGAGACCCTGGACGCCGAGCACAACTGGGTCGCGGACCTGGGCGCGCTGGACCGAGCGCTGAGGGCGGCGGCGCAGCAGCTGGACCACGGCATGCTCAACGAGCACGAGGGGCTGGAGCTGCCCAGCCTGGAAAATCTGTGCCTGTGGTTCGCCAAGACGCTGAAGCCCGCCTGGCCGGGCCTGTGCCGGGTGCAGGTGGCGCGCCCGACGATAAACGAGCGGTGTGTCCTGAGCCTTTAGGCCGACAGCCATTGGACCAGGGCGGCGTTGACCGCCTCGGGCCGTTCCAGAGTGGAGATGTGGCCGCACTCCGGCACGACGACCAGACGGGCGTCGGGAATGGCGTCGGCCATTTCCTGCGCGCGGTCGGGCGGGGTCAAGGCGTCCTTGTCTCCGACAAGCGCCAGGGTCGGCGCCGCGATGGCGGACAGGAAGGGGCGGCTGTCGATCCGGTTCATGATGGCCGTCTGCTGGCGCACGAAGCCCTCGACCCCCACCGACCGGCCCATCCGCGTCTGCGTCCCGATCAATTCGGCGTCGTCGCGGCGGCTGGGGTGAACGAGGTTTGGAATTGTCTGGGCCAGGACGTCGTCATAGCCGCCACTGACCGCCTTCTCGATCATGGCGCGGCGCAGACGGCTCTGTTCGGGAGCATCCGGTCGCGCGGTGGTGTCCATGAGCGCCAGCCTGACCACGCGGTCCGGCGCCTGGCGCAGAATCTCCAGCGCCACATAGCCGCCCATGGACAGCCCGCCCAGGGCGAAGCGGGGCGGGGCGTCGCGCAGGACGGCGGCGGCCATATGCGCCATCGTCTCGCCCTCCAGCGTCGAGGCGACGGTGACGGGACCGTGCGTCCACAGGGCCGGCAACTGGGGGACGAACAGCTCGGCCGTGCAGATCAGGCCGGGTATCAAGAGGATCGGGGTCATGGCGTCAACAGGGCCGTCCCTGGCGCCGCCGCTGTTCGCAGCGGCGCTGTTCACGCTCATAGTCGCGTTGCTCGCGTTCGCGTTTCAGCCGGGTTTCCTCGTCGGAGGTGGTGACGGCGTCGAAACCGGCGCCGACGACCGCCCCCGTGGCCTTGGCCGTGCCGCCCACGACGGCGGCGGTCCCCCCGGCGACGGCCCCGACCAGGCAGCCCTGAAGCATCAGGCAGCCCATCGCGGCGACGGCGATCCGACCCAGGTCGAGAAGGGGATTTCGACGACTCATGCAGCGGGACTCCAGAGACTTTGAATAGTCGCTGATAAGCATGAATGGAGGCCGACTTCAGGCCTTTCTTTGCGGCAGCAGTTTTCGCCGCTGTCGCGACAGGGCCAGCGGCGTCCCGTCCGCCCCCCAGGCCGCCGCCTCGTCCACCGTCCAGCCCAGGCCGAGGTCCAGCATCCGAAACTCGAAGAAGGCCCAGCCGTCCGGGGCGTTCTCCGGCGTCGGATCGGTCAGGATGTCGATGCGCAGGTCCACCGTCGTCATGGCCGCCGGCGTCTTCGACAGGGTCCATGCCGGGGGATAGAGGGCGTCCAGCAGATAGCACAGTCCGACCTCGTCCAGCGGACGCCGATCCGCCATCCGCATCCAGGTCCGCTCCACCGCCGCCCTGCCGGCGTTGCCGCCCAGGATGTTGGGGCCCCCGTCGAACCGATATTCGACGTGCCGAGAAAAACGCGGGGCCATCGGGCCATGGATCGTGGCCCTGGGGTCCAGCCCGCCCAGAGCCGGCGGCGGGGCGTGCAGCGGCGAGACAGCGGGCGTCTGGGCGTCCAGCCCGTAGGTTCCGGTGGCGTGATGGGTCAGGCGACCGGCCTGCTCGGCCTCGACCGCCGCATAGACGACGTTGCGTCCGCCGCGCAGCAGGCGCGGGTGGAAGGCGATCTGTTCGTCGAAGGCCGCCGCCGACAGATACTGGACCGACAGCGACCGAAGCGGCGCGGCCACAGACAGCCCCTGACGCATGGATCGGGCGCACAGCGCCGCCAGCAGGCCGCCGAACGGAAACCCTTTTTCCGGCGGCAGCGCGGCGGGGCCGTTCGAGAAATGGCCCGGGACCGGCGCCGACAGGCCGCCGTCGTCCAACGTCTTGAACCTCAGGGCGGCGTCGAGCGAGACGGGCGATTGAACAGCGTCGGTCATGGCGCGATCCTGCGGCAGGTGGAAAGTCGGCGGAAGCCCCCGATCGTTCGATCACGGCATTTGGGAGTCTGACCTGAGCCTCCGCCAGTCAAGGAACAAGGCCGACGAACCATCAGGCCTGCACGTCCGTTGCCAAACAAGACTTACTCTATGCGTTCGGATTCGCAACCCTTGCCAAACGGCTGACGCGGGGTCACTTTCTCGTCCATGGGACGCACCGCCGACTATAGCCGCCAGAGCTGCTCCATCGCCGCCACGCTGGAGGTGATCGGCGATCCGTGGACCCTGCTGGTCATCCGTGACGCCTTCAACGGCGTCAGCCGTTTCGAACAGTGGCAGGAGAACCTGGGCGTGGCGCGCAACGTCCTGGCCGCCCGCCTGAAAAGCCTGGTCCAGCACGGGGTGCTGGAACCGCGCCTCTATTCCGAGCGCCCGCCGCGCAATGAATATGTGCTGACTTCCAAGGGCAAGGACCTGTACGGCGTTCTGGTGACGCTGCACGGCTGGGGCGCCAAACACGTCTATGGCGACGCCGACAGCGGCATCGACATGGTTCACCAGACCTGCGGCCACACTCTGACGCCCCGTATCGCCTGCGGTTGCTGCAACGAGATCGTCAAGCCGCGCGACATCAAGCTGACCCGCGCCGAAAACCGGCCCACGGTCGGCGACGTGATGCCCACGGAAGCCGCCTAGGCGTTCAGGCCTCCGCCTCCAGGCGATAGCCGACGCCGCGCACATTGGTCAGCAGGCCGGCGGCATCGGCGCCCTCCAGCTTGCGGCGCAGGTGGCTGACGTGGCTGTCGATGGTGCGCTCCAGAACCGTCTGATTGGCGAAACAGGCCTGCATGATTTCCGCACGGCTGAAGACGCGCAGCGGCGTTCGCGCCATATGGGCCAGGATGCGGAATTCGGTCAGCGTCAGGTCCAGCCGTCGGCGCCCTTCGGCGGTGAGCACCGCCGCCATATAGTTCTCCAGCTGGACCTCCAGCGGCCCGACGCGCAGCACCTTGGCGGCGCGGCCGCCGCCAGAACGACGCAGGAGCGATTGAACGCGGGCCGCGACCTCGATGGGATCGACCGGCCGGGCCAGGTGGTCGTCGGCCCCGATCCGCAGCGCATGAAGCCGTTGGCGGGGCTGGCCGTCGGCGCCGATCATGACGACCGGCGTCTCGCCGAGCCGCCGCAGTTCGCCCAGCACGTCCCAGCCGTCGCGCACGGGCAGGGCGACGCCCAGCAGCACCAGGTCCGGCTTCAGGGCGGCGTGGATGTCGATGGCCTGCTGGCCGTCCTCGACGACGACGGTGCGCAGGCCCTCGCGGCGCAGGACGACATCCAGCGCATCGGCGCCTTCGCGGTCTTCATCGGCGATCAGGATCAAGCTGCTCATGGCGCCTCCGTTCGCCGCCATGACCGGCGTCCGCCGCAAAATCCAGAAAAACCGTACGCCTTCGGACAAGTTTCATCGGCGCGTCGCAAAGGCTTCACGAACCATGCGAAAAAGCCCCTCTCGACGAGCGAGAGGGGCCAGTTTCGAGCCTCGGGGAGGATCAGTAAGAGGCGCGCAGTTCGATGCCGAAGGTGCGCGGATTGTTGAAGTTGCCGTAGTCGCCCAGGGTGTTCCGGTTGGCCGGATCCCGACGGTAGACATAGGTCTCGTCCAGAAGGTTGCGCGACCAGAGGGCCACTTCCAGCAGGGGACCGCCGGCGCCGGTCTGGATGTCGGCGACCGCGACCCGGGCGTTCACGATGAACGAGGAGTCGTTCTTGACGGCGTATTGCTCGAAGCTGTGGGTCGCATCGGCGTAGTTGGCGTCGATGTGCGCCTTCAGCGTGCCGCCCATGAAGGGCGAAGACCAATCGGCGGCGACGTTGGCCGCGTTTTCCGGCGTGTAGATGATGAAAACCGGCTGGCTCGTGCCCGTTCTGGGGTTCACCGCATCCGGGATCGAAATGTCGGTGAAGGCATAACCGGCCGACAGGGTCAGGTTCTCGGTCGCTCGGAACTGACCTTCCAGCTCCACGCCGCGAATCTTGGTCGTGCCTTCGGCGTTCATCGTGTCCAGCGTGTTGCGACCGCCGTCTTCCACATAGCTGAAGTCGATCTGGCTGTCGGTGCGGTCCATCTGGTAGATGGCGGCGTTCAGACGGACGCGGCGATCGAACAGGTCGCTCTTCAGGCCCAGTTCGTAGGCCTTGACCTCCTCGGGATCGAACGAGCGGTAGCTGAGCGAACGCGAGGACGCGCCGCCGGCGCGATAGCCGGTCGAATATTTGCCGTAGACGTTGACGTTGTCGCTCAGATCATAGGCCAGAGTGACCAGCGGATCGAAGCGGTCGACCGAGGTGGCGAAGTGAAGCTCGCCCGTCACGCCGGCGTAGACCGGCAGCTTGTTGTTGATCAGCTCCAGCGTGCCGTCTTTGTCGTCCCAGGTGTAGCGGCCGCCGACCGTCAGGTGCAGAGCCTGCATCTGCGCCGGGGTCCAGGTCGCCTGACCATAGACGGCCTTCGACTCCGAGTGGGCCGTCGACTTGCGGTCCAGAGAGCGGAAGCCCCGGATGGTCGGGGTCGGATCGAGGATGGTGTAGCCCGTGCCGTCGGCGTTCCAGCGGTTGGTCGACGGCGTCGAGGCGTCGTCGGACACCGTCTCCTTGAAGTAGAAGACGCCGCCGACGTAGTCGATGCTGTCGCCCAGCGAACCGACGGCCTGCAGTTCCTGGCTGAACTGATGCTGCCAGAAGCCGGCCAGCGAGTAGCGGCTGAAGTTGCCGTTCGGACCCACGACCGGCGGACGGTGCGCGCCGGCGATGTTGTCGTACTGCTCGACGTCCAGGTCGCGATAGGCGGTGATCGAGCGGATTTCCAGAGAGTCGTTCGGGCGATACGACAGGTGCAGATCGACGCCGCGCGTGTCGTCGACGCTCCATTGCTGAGGCACGCCGATGTCGGCCTGCGTCATGCGCTCGGAGCCTTCGACCTGAACGATCGGCGCCAGGTCGCGGATGCTGCCCGAGGGAACGGTGGTCGAAGTCCACGGCACGACCGGCAGGCCGTTCGGGTTGAAGTTCAGCAGTTGGCTGTAGAACGGGGTGTTCTTGTCCTTGCCGATGTCGGCGGCCAGGGTGGCGGTGAAGTCGTCGCTCGGGGTCCAGCGGGTCTGGAAGCGCAGGCCGCGACGGTCGTACTGGCCAAAGCCTTCCTCGCCCGGAAGGATATTCTTGGTGACGGGGCCTTGAACCTGGATCACGCCGTCGACCTTGAAGGCGAAGTCGCCCAGGGCCGGGAAGTCGACGTGCAGTTCGGAGTTGTAGGAGTCCAGATTGCCCACGCCGGCGACGGCGCGCATGCCGAAGACGCCCGTGGGCTTCTTCGTGACCAGCGACAGGGCGCCGCCTTCGGTGTTGCGGCCGAACAGCGTGCCTTGCGGACCCTTCAGGACCTCGACGCGCTCGATGTCGAGCAAGGCGGAGGCCAGGCCGTGCTGGCGGGCCAGATAGACGCCGTCGACATAGACGCCGACGCCCTGTTCGCGGGCGGGCTGGTTGGCGTCGTTGGGGACGATGCCGCGGATGCCGATGGTCAGGGCGGACTGGCGGGCCTCGAAGGTGGCGACGCGCAGGGACGGCACGGCGCCGTCGGCCAGGTCCATCAGGCTCTGGACGTGGCGGTTCGCCAGGGCTTCCGAGCCAAGCACCGAGATCGAGATCGGCGTGTCCTGCAGATTGGTTTCCCGCTTGGTGGCGGTCACGACGATGTCGTCCAGGCCGACGGGCGCATTGGCGGCGGCCGCCGGGGCAGGCTGGGTTTGAGCGGGTTGGCTCGGAGCGGTTTGGGCGAGGGCGGAAACAGGCGTGGAGAGAAGCGCGGTCCCCAGCATCAGCTGGAGGCGCAGTTTGGTTTGACGATGCATTTTTATCCCCTGCTTAGTCGAGCCGGGGATTACGCCGTCATTGCAATAGGCAGTTCACAGCCACGCGACACTCAGATGCAAGTTTGATGTCTGATGTGACGATCAACATAGCGCAAAAATCCAGCAAATCTCCACGCGGCCTCCACACTTGAGTTGGTCGATGTCGGCCGGCCCAGTTTTCGGAGACTAGAGCAAGGTTACGCCGCCGCCCGGGTGTCGCCGATGAAGCCGCCGCCCAGGACGCGGTCGGGATCGGCGGGATCGTAGAGGGCGCAGGCCTGGCCGGGGGCGACGCCTTCCTCGCCCTGGTCGAACACGACCGAAATCGCGCCGTCGACCAAGGTCAGACGGGCGGGGGACGGCTGGCGGGTGGAGCGGACACGGGCCAGGACTGGAACGCCGGCCTCAGCGGCCTCGACGATGGTGGCCTCGTCGCCCAGCCAGTTGGTCTCCTCCAGCGTCAGAGCCGCGGTCAGCAGGGCCTCGCGCGGGCCGACGATGACCCGGCGGCCCTCGGGATCCAGCCTGGTGACGAACAGGGGCTCGCCCACGGCGACGTTCAGGCCCCGGCGTTGGCCGATGGTGTAGTCGGTGATGCCGGCGTGGCGGCCCAGCACCCGGCCGTCCATGTGGACGATCTCGCCGGCCTCGCGGCCCTGCGGGCGCAGCCGGTCGATCAGGGTGCGATAGTCGCCCGAGGGGACGAAGCAGATGTCCTGGCTGTCCGGCTTGGCGGCGATCTTCAGCCCCAGTTCAGCGGCGACGCCGCGCACCTGGGGCTTTTCCAGATCGGCCAGCGGAAAGCGGAGGTAGTCGAGCTGGTCCTGGGTGGTGGCGAACAGGAAATAGGACTGGTCGCGGGAATGATCGACCGCCTTCCTCATCTGCGAGCGGTTGCCGACGGCGGCGCGATGGACGTAGTGGCCCGTGGCCATCGCCTCCGCGCCCAGGTCGCGGGCGACGTCCAGCAGGTCGCGGAACTTCACGGTTTGATTGCAGCGGATGCAGGGGACCGGGGTCTGTCCCTTCAGATAGCTGTCGGCGAACTGGTCGATCACCGCGTCCTTGAACCGGCTCTCGTAGTCCAGAACGTAATGGGGGATGCCGATCATGTCGGCGGCCAGACGGGCGTCGTGGATGTCCTGGCCCGCGCAGCAGGCGCCCTTCTTCTTCAGCGCCGCGCCGTGGTCGTAGAGCTGCAGGGTCACGCCGACGACGTCGTAGCCCGCCTTGTGCAGCAGGGCCGCGACGACGGTGGAATCCACGCCGCCCGACATGGCCGCGACGACGCGCGCCCCGACCGGCAGGCCGACCGCCGCCCGCGCGCTTTCCACCGCCGCATCCATGTCGGTGCGGACGACGTTCGGAACGGGACAGATGTCTTCGACCAGGGTCATCGCGGCCATTTAGGATCGAACCCGCGCGATTTCGAGGCCCTGACGCGAAAAGGCCGCCTCCGTCGCCGGACGCGGCCCTCGTCGTCTTTCGGACAAGTCGTTTAGGAGCGGTAGCTCTGAATGCGCGTCGTGCGCAGGCCCTGCATGCCCCATTTGTCGATCGCCTTTTGCCAGGCCAGGAACTCTTCCGCCGTCAGGCGATATTTCGCCAGGGCGTCGTCGAGGCTGAGCAGGCCGCCGCGGACGGCGGCGACGACCTCGGCCTTGCGCCGGATCACCCACCGATCCGTGTTGGACGGCGGCAGGTCGTTCAGGGTCAGGGGCGTGCCAGTCGGTCCGACCACGTATTGTTCGCCTTTGCTATTAAGGCGTCGCTCTTGCAACATGGGCTTATGCCTCTTTCACCAACACCGAAGTGTCATGAAGGTAGGCGGCCCCGACTAAGGTCCGTTTAAGCGTCGTGGTGAAGGAACGGATAAAATCCGTCCCTCCGCGAGCGACTCCGTAAACCTTGCTTTCGCGACGATTCATCGAGACTAACGCTTACTTACTCGCCGATCAGCGTTTGATGTTGATCAGCTCGGCCAGCATTTCATCGGCCGTGGTGATGATCTTGGACGAGGCGGAATAGGCCCGCTGGGTGGTGATCAGGCCTGTGAATTCGGCCGACAGATCGACGGTCGAGGATTCCAGTTGCTGGGCGGCGATGGCGCCCGCGCCGCCGGTGCCCGCCGCCTTAAGGTTAAAGGTGCCGGATTGAAGGCTTACGGCGTAGGCGTTGCCGGACACCTCCTTCAGGCTGTCGGGGCTGGGGAAGGTGGCGATGGCGACCTGGGCGATGCGGCGCATGACGCCGTTGTCGAAGATGGCGGTGACGAAGCCGCTCTCGTCGATGGTGATCTCGCTCAGATTGCCGAAGGCGGTGCCGTTGGTGACGGTCGACTGCACCACCGAGGCGGTGTTCAGCTGGCTGAGGCCGCCCGCCGAGGTGTTCAGGTCCAGGGTGACGGTCTGGTCGGCGATGCCCAGGCCGTCGGCCCATTTGATCTTGCCGTTGTCGGTCGGATCGTTGGGGTCGATGGTGTTGTTGGGATCCGACTTCAGGAAGGACAAGGTGGCGTTCTCGGGATCGTCGAACAGGCCCGTGCCCGCCGGCCAGGACTTCATCGTGTCCATGTCCAGGCGACCGGCCGGGGTGAAGGCGATCAGGCCGGTCTTGATCTGGCCGTTGGCGTAGGGCGCGCCGGTGACGACGTCCTCGGCCGGCACGGCGACGATTTCGGCGTACCACTGGTTCGGCTGGTCGCTCTTCAGGAAGCGGATTTCCAGGTTGCGCTGACCGCCCTTGGAGTCCGAAACCGGGATGTTCATCTTGAAGTCCGGCTTCACCCCCGACGGATTGTCGTCGTCGGCGTCGTACATCGCCATCGAGTTGACGGTCGGATCGTATTTGGTCTTGGCGATGCCGTTGGTGGTCAAGCCCACATCCGCAAGGTTCAGCGTATAGGGCGCGCCGGGCACGCCTGCGCTGGTGGGGGTGATGGTCATCTGGGTGGCGGTGCTGGTCGCCGTGCCGTTGGTGCTGGCCGCATTGTCGGGCGCGAAGCCCGTCAGGGCGCCGGCGGCGTCGTAGGTCGCCACGCCGGTGATCTTGGTGATCCCCGTCTTGATCGTGACCGCATAACGGTTGGCGTCGATGCGCGAATAGGCGACCGATACGTCGTGCTTGGCGGGGGTGGGGGCGGTGGTGTCCTCCACGCCCTTGTACGACTGGGCCGCCGCCGCGCTGGACACGGCCTGGGTGGAGCGCAGGTTGGCGTTGATCTGGACCCGCGTCGTGGGTTCGGCCGTGCCGCCGACCGAGCCGATGTTGATCGAGCGCAGGCGCGACAGGTCCGAGGGGTCGGTCGAGATGTCGCCGTTGGAGTCCACCGGCCAGCCTTGAAGGTAAAGACCGGCGCTGTTCTTCAGATAGCCCAGCTTGTCGACGCGGAAGGCGCCGGCGCGGGTGAACAGGCGGGTGTCCGTCGCGGACACGCCTTCGGGCTGGGTGGTGGTGACGAAGAACCCTTGGCCGTTGACGGCCAGGTCGGTGCTTTCGGTCGTGCGTTGCAGCTGACCTTCCTGGCTGACGAAGGATCGGGTGTTGGCCGCGACGCCGCCGGCGGAATAGCCGCCGCCGGACTTGGTCTGGCTGTTTACCAGGGTCTGGAACTCGCCCGCCGTGCGTTTGTAGCCCACGGTGTTCACATTGGCGATGTTCTGGGAAATGGCCGCCAGGGCGGCGGAGTTGGCGGCGAGACCGGACACGCCGGCCAGCATGGCGCTGTTGAGGCTCATGGAAGAACGCTCCTTACAAAGAGATCATCGAAAAGGCGGCGGAGCGCATCATGCGGCCGCCTCCCCGGTGGGGACGTTCGGATTCTCCGTATCGTCGGTGGTGGTTTGGGCCTTGATTTCGTTCAGCGAAATCACGGTCGAAAGGGGCAGGATGGAATCGCCGATCACCAGATACGGCGCGCCGTCGTACATTTCGACGCCGGTGACGCGGCCCTGGATCAGGGCCTGGCTGTCGACCTTGGCGCCCGTGGCGTCGGTGGCGGCGATCTTCAGCGTATAGACGCCGCCGTCCTCGGCCGCGCCGCCATCCTTCATCTGACCGTCCCAGGTGAAGGTGTGCAGGCCGGAGGATTTGTCGGGCGCGGCGCCTTCCCAGACCACGGCGCCCTTGCTGTCGACGACTTGCAGCGTGGCCTTGTCGGCGTCCTTGCCCAGTTCATAGGCCCAAGTCGCCTTGCCGTCGCTGTATTCGGTCGCCGTCCAGGCGGCCGTGACCTGTTTGCCGATGTAGTTGGAGGCGTTGTCCAGCCCGCCCGCCGATTGCGCGGCCAGAAGGCTGGTCAAAAGGTCGTTGGTCAGCAGTTGCTGCTCGACGCCCGCCATCTGCGTCAGCTGGGCCGTGAACTCGTTGGAGTCGAGCGGCGACAGCGGGTCCTGGTTCTTCATCTGCGTGGTCAGCAGGGTGAGGAAGGTCTCGAAGTTCGAGGCCAGGGCGGTCGTTCCGCTGCCGATGCGGCTGGTCGCGGTTGAGGTGGAGACGGCGTCGACCATGGGTCAGACCTTCAGATCGACGCGCTCGGGCGTCAGGGAATGGTTGGTCCAGGCGCCGGGCGCCGGAAGGACGGGGGCGTCGGCCTGGGCCGCCAGGCGGCCGCCGCCGGCGAACAGGGCGTTGCGTTGCTGCTGGCGTTCGAAGGCGCCGCCGCCGGCCGAAGGGTCGCGCTGCGAGAAGTCCAGCGCATCGCCCGCCACTTGGAAGCCGGCGTCCTGAAGCTGGCGACGCAGTTCGTCCGCCCGTCCGCGCAGATCGGCGGCGGCGGCGGGATTGTCGAAGGCCAGGCGTGCGGAAAGCTGACCGTCCTTGTCGATTTCCAGGCTGACGTCGACGCGGCCCAGATCCTCGGGCGTCAGGACCATGTCGAAGCGGGTCGAGCGGCCCTCCAGCCTGCGCGCGATCTGGGCGGCGAGATGCGCGGTCGTCTCCACCGTGACGCGCGACAGGGTGGACAGGCCCAGGCCATGATCGGCGGCGGTCGATTGCGCACGGGCGGCGTCGCCGGTCGTGGCGGAGGCGGGCTGAGCGTCGGCGCCTAGGTCGACAGGCGCCGGCGCCTCCGCCGATGCGACCTCCGGCGATGCAGGCTTGGCGCCGAACGCTGGGTTTGAAGGCGCGGCGGTCGTGGCGGGCTCGGCAGGCGTCTTGCCCTCGGCGGGCGCGGCGGTTGACGCGGGGGCGTCGGCCTTCAAGACCGCTTCGGCGCCTTGAAGCAGGTCGCGACGACTGGGGCGCAACGGGGCGGGCGCCTCTGGCGTCGGCCTGCCGGGCGACTGATTGGCAGGCTCGGCCTGGCCGTCCGGCTCCGCCAGCGTCAGTATCGATGCGGCGGCGGCCGGACCGGTCGTCGGGGCGAGCGGCTTCGGCGCCGCGACGGCGACAATCGTCTGAACCTGTGCCGAAGGGACCTGGGCGTCGGCCGCCAGCCGGGCGAGGGCCGCTTGCGCCGCCGCATGGGAGGCGACCGGGCTCTGCCGAGCCGCCGCAGGCGCGACGACGGATGAGGCGGGGGCGGGGGGAGCGGTGGGCGCTTCGGCCGCAAGCCTCGCGACGGTCGGCTTGGCCGTCTCATGGGGTTCCAACGCGGTTTGAGAGCCCCTGGACGCGGCCATGGCGTCGGGAATCTCCGGTGTCGGCTTGGCGAGATTCGTCTTCGCCTCCGCTTCAACAGCTGAGACGGCCTTGGCCGTCTCGACAGACGGGGGCGACTGCAGCGGATGTTCGACGGCGTCCGCGCCCAGCTCCGCAGAAGCCCTTTTCAGCGCGACCGGCGACGCCGCTTCGGCCGTGTCCGACATCGCGGCCGCGCCTGTCGAAGCCGACGGCGGAGGCGGAACGACGCTCGTGGTCGGTTGTCTAGGTTGATCGGTGTCGGCGGCCCCTTCGACTGCGGGCGCAGCCTCCGGCGTCTGGGTCGATGCGGGTGAGACGGGCGTGGTCTGCCCGAAAACCTGAGGGGAGGGGGAGGGCGCAACGGCTTCAACCGTTTCCCTGGCCTGAGGATTCGGCTCCGGCGCCGCTTTCGCCTCTTCTTTCGGGACGTCCGCCGTCTCAGGGGGCGGAGGCGTCAGGCGGTCTGTGCCGACGGGCTTGCCTGGCGTTTCGATCAGGGCGGGATCGTCAGTCGCAATGTCGGTTTCTGCGTTCGCGACAAGACGCATGCTCGTCGTATGCACGACGCCGGGCCGGGCCTGCGCGGCGCCCTTGTCGTCCGCCTGTTCCGCAGCGGCGGCCATCTTCGTGGAGAACAGGCCCGCATCGGCGGCTCCGGCGCCCGACGCAGCCGTGGACGTTCCGGTCGAAACCGGCGCGGCGGGCGCGAACAGAGCGGATGCGATCGACATGATCGGGCGGGGGCTTTCCAAGGCGAAGAGGACGGCGCCTGCTGCGCCAAGGTTCGGCACGGCCGACGCAAGGGGCGGGCCAAAAAAATAGATCAATATAAACAACGGCGAATCCGACATTTCCTTACCGGCTGCGACGCATGACGGTCGATTATTGCCGCGCTATCGCCGCTTTTTGCCCGGCTTGACGGGTCACGGTCGCGCCGCTTGAACGCCTGGCTTGGGGTCAACCCCAACTGGCCCGGCGCTTGCGCGCCTCATCGGTCATGACGGATGTCCGATCCACGATCCCATTGAAAAACAACGCTCTGTCCGAGCGGCGTCGGGGCGTGGCTGGGCAAGAACTGCGCGCGGCAGTGCAGGGCTTGCCGGGTAGGGCGGGGGAGATGCGTCCATGTCGCTGAACTCGATCATGAATATCGCGACCTCGGGCATGCAGACCGCCCAGTCGCAATTGCGCGTCACCGCCGACAATATCGCCAACGTCGACACCCCCGGCTATGTCCGCAAGGTCGCCGACCAGTCCGCCGCCGTCACCAACGGATACGGCGCGGGCGTGGATGTCACGCGCGTTCGGCTGGCGACGGACCGCTTCCTTCAGGCGGCGGCGCTGAGCGCGGGATCGGATGCGGCGCGTCAGGGCGTGCGATCCGAACTCTACGACCAGATTCAGAGCCAGTTCGGCGACCCCAGCAGCGACGCCAACTTCTTCGCCCAGGTCGACAAGCTTTTCGCCAGCTATGCGACGTTGGCCGAAAGCCCGACCTCGTCCGCCGCGCGCCAGGACACGATCTACAAGACCCAGTCGATGTTCAACCAGGCGGCCGGCATCGCCGCCCAGATCCAGTCCGCGCGCCAGGAGGCCGACGGGCGGCTGCAAAGCGCGGTCGAGACGATCAACCCGCTGCTGGAACAGATCGACAAGCTGAACAAGACCATCGCCTCGGGCTCGGTGGTCAATCAGGACGTTACCGGCGCCCAGAACGCCCAGCTGGGCCTGATCAACGAACTCTCCAAATATATGGACGTGAAGGTCGAGCCCCGCGCGAACGGCGGCGTCACCCTGCGCACCAATGCGGGCACGACCCTGGTGGGCGAAGGCCATGCGACGATCTCCTACCAATCGGCCGGAACGGTCGATGCGACCACCGCCTTTTCGGACATCATGATCACCGAGCCCAGCGGCACGCGCTGGCCGCTGCTGGACGGCGTATCGTCGGGCCAGATTCGCGGCCTGGTCGAGATGCGCGACGTGGATGCGCCGGCGGCGGCGGCGCGCCTGGGCGAACTGACGGCCAAGATGGCGGACGAGTTGAACCGCGCCCACAACGCCAACAGCAGCGTGCCGGCCCCGACGACCCTGGCGGGCCGCAACACCGGCCAATCCCTGGAAAACGCGCTCAACGGCTTTTCGGGGGCGACCACCATCACCGCCGTCGACGCCGCCGGCGTCGTTCAGGCCTCGGCCCAGATCGTCTTTTCCGGCGCGACGATGACGATCAACGGCGTCGCGGCCGATCCATCGACCTTCCTCGGGGTGCTGAACGCCCAGATGGGCGGGGCCGTCACGGCCAGCTTCGCCGACGGGCGGCTGCAACTTGACGGCGCGGGCGGGAACGGCGTGGCCATCGCCGACGATGCGACGACGCCTGGCAGCAAGGGCGGCCGCGGCTTTTCCCATTGGTTCGGGCTGAACGACTTGGTCACGATGACCACGCCGACCTTCTACGAGACCGGGCTGACGCTGACTTCGCAGCATGGTTTCGATGCGGGCGAGAGCCTGACGTTCCGCTTCGCCGGGGAATCCGGCGCACGACAGCGGGACATCACCGTGTCCGTCCCCGCCGGGACAGGCACGATGGGCGAACTGCTGGGGGCGTTGAACGATCCGATCACCGGGGTGGGCCGCTACGGCGCCTTCAGCCTGGACGCCGCCGGCAGGCTGGCTTTCAAGGCCTATGATCCGGCCGCCACGACGATGAGCATCGTCAAGGATGCGACGACTCAGACGCCGTCCGGCCTGTCCATGTCCGAACTGTTCGGCCTGGGCGCTGCAGGCGCGACGCGGGCCGGCGCCTACAGCGTTCGCAGCGACATTCAACAGGACCCCGGCAAACTGGCCCTGGCGCAACTGAACCTGGCGGCGGCGGCGGGAACGCCGGCGCTGAGCAAGAGCGACGGACGCGGCGGCCTGGCCCTTGGCGACGTGGGCAAGCGCAACGTCGCCTTCGCCTCGGCCGGCGGCAATGCGGGGGGGACGAAGACCCTTTCGGCCTATGCGGCGGACTTCGCCGGCGACATCGGCGGCAAGGCCTCGGCCGCCAAGACGCGCAGCGAGACCGCCGCCGCCCTTTCGACCGAGGCGGAAAGCCGTCGCACCTCGGCCCAGGGGGTCAATATGGATGAGGAACTGGTCAATATGACCACCTTCCAACAGGCCTATAACGCCTCCGCCCGCCTGATCCAGGCGAGCAAGGACATGTACGACGTTCTGATCGGAATCCTGCAATGACGCGCGTCGCCACGAACGGAAACTTCCAGTCGGCCCTGCTCAGCCTGATGACCGCCCAGAGCCGCGCCCAGCAGGCGCAGGAGCGGATCGACAGCGAAAAGATCGCCACCAACATGGCCGGCTATGGTCGCGGCGCAGAACAGCTGACCAGCCTGACCTCGACCCAGGCGCGGCTTGACGGCTTCATCTCGACTGGAGAAACGGTCGCCGCGCGCCTCAGCGCCCAGGACCTGGCCCTGACCCGCATCTACGAGGGCGGCGCAGGCGCCCGCGACGCCATCGCCAACGGCCTAGGCGCGGGAAACATCACCAATCTGATGACCGAACTGGGCCTGCACTATCAGACCGTACAGGGCGGGCTGAACGCCGAGCACCAGGGCGCCTATCTGTTCGCCGGGGGGCAGGGGGACGTGGCGCCGGCGAAGGCGGCGACCCTGGCCGATCTGGCGACCGCGCCGTCGACCGCTTCGACCTTCGCCAACGACACCCTGAAGCACAAGTCGCGCATCGACGAGAAGACGACGCTGGAGACCGGCTTTCTGGCCAGCGAGGTCGGCGGGCCGCTGACCGAGGTGTTTCGCAACATCCAGGCTTTCCAGAACGGCGCGCCGGTCACGGTGAACGGCGTGACCTACACGCCGGCCGGCGCCGGGACGCTGACGGGCCAACCCGATGCGGATGTGACCGCCTTCCTGAAGGCGCAACTGGCCGAACTGGACAAGGCGAACGCCGGCCTGACCGACCAGACCGCCAGGAACGGCCTTATGCAGAACCATGTCGAAGCCGCCCTGGACGCCCAGCAGGGCCAGAAGACCGCCCTGCAAAAGATGATGCAGGACAAGACCGGCTACGACCCCGCCCAGGCCATCACCGACCTTCAGCAGGCGCAGGTGGCGATCGAAGCCTCGGCGCAGATCATCAATTCGCTGAAGAATACTTCGCTGCTCAACCTGCTGCGCTGAAGCCCCTGAAAATAAAGCAGAACGGTGAAGCTAGACTTGATCTCGGACGAGAACATATCATGAACCATGGCGCGTCTCGATCTCCGTCGAAAACTCTCGGTTCTGGCCGATGCGGCGAAATATGACGCCTCCTGCTCGTCGTCGGGCACGGCGAAGCGGAACTCGGTCGGCGGCAAGGGGATCGGTTCGACCGAGGGGATGGGCATCTGCCACGCCTATACGCCCGACGGGCGCTGCATCAGTCTGCTGAAGATACTGCTGACCAACTTCTGCATCTACGACTGCGCCTATTGCATCAATCGCGCGTCGTCGAACGTGGAGCGGGCGCGGTTCGATGTGAACGAGGTGGTCGACCTGACGCTGAACTTCTACAGGCGCAACTATATCGAGGGCCTGTTCCTGTCGTCGGGCGTCATCCGCAACAGCGACTATACGATGGAGCAGCTGGTCCTGGTGGCCAAGACGCTGCGCGAGGTTCACGACTTTCGTGGCTATATCCATCTGAAACTGATTCCCGAGGCCGATCCGCGTCTGGTCGAGATGGCGGGCCTCTACGCAGACCGTTTGTCGGCCAATATCGAGCTGCCGCGCGACGAGGCGCTGGCCCGGCTGGCGCCACAGAAGGATGTCGGCGTCATCAAGAAGGCGATGGGACAGGTGAGGCTAGGCGTCGAGGCGGCCAGACCTTCCCGGCGCGACAAGACAAAGCCGCCCAGGTTCGCGCCTGGGGGGCAGAGCACCCAGTTGATCGTCGGGGCGGACGGGGCGCCGGACACCGAAATCCTGGATCGCAGCGCCTCGCTGTACGGCGGTTACGGCCTGCGGCGGGTTTATTATTCGGCCTTCAGCCCCATCCCCGACGCCAGCGCCGTCCTGCCCTTGTCCAAGCCGCCGTTGATGCGCGAGCATCGATTGTATCAGGCGGACTGGCTGATGCGGTTCTACGGGTTTTCCGCGCCCGAGATCGCAGAGGGGGCCCCTAGCGGAATGCTGGACCTGGCCGTCGATCCCAAGCTGGCCTGGGCGTTGAACAAGCGCGAGCAGTTTCCCGTCGACGTGAACCGCGCGCCGCGCGAAATGCTGCTGCGGGTGCCGGGATTGGGGGTGAAGGCGGTGGACCGGATCGTGTCCGTCCGTCGCTATCGTACCCTGCGGCTGGAGGACATCGGACGGCTGACCTGCTCGGTCGCCAAGGTCCGCCCCTTCATCACCGCCCTGGACTGGACGCCGGGCGCCCTGACCGACGCCGCCGATCTGAAGACGCAGGTGGGCGGCCGGGCCCCGGAACAGTTGAGTCTGTTCTGATGGCGACGGCGACGCTGGGCGGCGAGACCGACTTTGACGGCTGGCGCAAGGCGGCGCGGGCGTTCCGGCTGGCCGGCGTGGGGCCGGCGGACGCGCAGTTCGTGGTGGCGGGCGGGGCGTCCGGCGTTCAAGGCGGATTGTTCGACCTGCCCGGCTCCGATCGCCCCCGCGAAAGCGGAGATGAGCGGATCGAAAACACGTTCGCCGTTCCTGCATCTTTCGTGGACCTGGCCCGCGAGGTGATCCTGCACCGCGCCGAGGATCGGTTCGACCTGATGTATCGGCTGTTGTGGCGACTCAGGGACGAACCCGATCTGATCCGGGTGGTCTCCGACCGCGATGTGGCCGATGCGATGGAACGGGCCAAGACCGTCAGTCGCGCCTCGCACAAGATGAAGGCCTTCGTCCGCTTTCGTCAGGCGCACGACGACCGGGGCGAAGCCTGGGTCGCCTGGTTCGAGCCGCCGCACCGCGTGCTGGAAAAGACCGCGCCGTTTTTCCAGCGTCGCTTCACCACCATGCGCTGGTCGATCCTGACGCCGGACGGCTCGGCCTTCTGGGATGGCGAAAACATGCGGTTCGGTCCGCCGGCGACGCGCGACATGGCGCCGGCCGAGGACGAGATCGAAGCGTTCTGGAAGACCTACTACGCCTCGACCTTCAATCCGGCCCGGCTGAAGGTGAAGACCATGCAGGGCGAGATGGCCAAGACCTATTGGAAGAATCTGCCTGAGGCCGCCCTGATCCCGGAACTGGTGGCCGCTTCGTCGGTTCGAACGGAAGCCATGGTCGCCACGCCCGCGCCTTCGCCCAACGCCCGTTTCGCCCGCGCCGTGGCGCCCGACCTGCACGCCGCGCGCCCGGATGCGCAGGCCGTTCCCGAAAGTCTGGCCGAAGTGGCCGAAGGGGTGAAGGCCTGTCGCCGCTGCCCGTTATATCGCGATGCGACCCAGGGCGTGTGCGGCGAAGGGCCGAAACAGGCGCGGTTGATGATCGTGGGCGAACAGCCGGGCGATCAGGAAGATCTTGCCGGGCGTCCCTTCGTCGGCCCGGCGGGCGCGGTGTTGGACGTCGCGCTTGAAGAGGCGGGGATCGACCGCGCCGATGTCTATGTCACCAACGCCGTCAAACATTTCAAGCATGAGCCGCGCGGCAAGCGACGGCTGCACAAGACGCCCGACGCCGGCGAGGTCCAGGCCTGCCGCTGGTGGCTGGACGCCGAGCGCCGGCTGCTGAAGCCGAAGGTGGTTCTGGCCCTGGGTGCCACGGCCGGGCTGGCGGTGCTGGGGCGCAAGCCGGCGGTGATGCGCGAACGCGGCGCGCCGCTGGCCCTGACGGATGGCGGGACGGCCATGCTGACCGTTCACCCGTCTTATCTGCTTCGCCTGCCCGACCCCGCCGCGAAAGCGCAGGCGCGGCGGCTGTTCATCGACGATCTGGCCACTGTCCGGGCCCTGATGGGCTGAGACGAGAGAACGAATCCCGTTCGACCGCGTTTGCCATCCACGCCAGCGTCACGGTTTGGCGCAACCATCAGGGGGAGGCGGCCGCGACACGGTTCAGCGACATTCATCCGCGTAAATGTCATCGCCGTTGACATCGGAGGCGGCCTTGACCATTAGCGCCGTAAGGATTCCGGCTGCGCGGCCTGGCGGTCCCAAAGCATCGGCTAAGGGATGATCGCGATGTCCGACCTGACGTTCGAGGCCCGATGAGCCAGGCGCAATACGAGATCGTGGAGGCGGACGGCGCGGCGCGGCTGCGGCTGACCGGCGACTGGACGACGACGGCGCTCGGCCGTCTTCCCGCCGAGCTTAGCCGCGACCTGGAAGGCCGCGAGATCGCCAGCATAGACACCTCGGACCTGGGGCGTTTCGACACCGCCGGCGCCCTGGCCCTGGTGAAGGCGTCCAGCGGGCGACTGCCCAAGAGCCAGTGGACGGCGCGCCCCGAGGCGGGCCGCATCTATCACATGATCGAACTGCTGGAGCGCAAGAGCGCCCCGGCTCCCAAACCCGCCAGCGCCTTTGTGCGCACCTTCGCCAAGATCGGCCGCGGCGTTTATGACTTCGCCGGCGAGGCGATGCTGTCCCTGGCCTTCCTGGGCCGTCTGATGGCCGCCGTGGCCGAGGCGTTGCGCCATCCGGGCGGCATCCGCTGGCCCGCCTGGGTCAGCCAGGCCGAACGCTCCGGTTTGGACGCCATTCCCATCGTCGTGATCACAAACTTCTTCATCGGCGCCGTGGTGGCCTTCATCGGCGTGGACCTGCTGGCCGACTTCGGCGCTCAGGTCTTTGCGGTGCAGTTGATCGGCGTGGCCATGTTCCGCGAGTTCGCGGTGGTGATCGCCTCGGTCCTCTTGGCCGGCCGGTCTTCGTCCGCCTTCGCCGCCGAGATCGGCTCGATGCGGATGAACCAGGAGGTCGACGCCATGCAGGTCATGGGCGTCAATCCGTTTCAGGCCCTGGTGGTGCCGCGCGTGGCCGCCCTGGTGCTGATGCTGCCGCTGCTCACCTTCATGGGAATGATCGGCGGTCTGCTGGGCGGCCTCGTCGTCTGCTGGAGTTCGCTGAATCTCGGCCCGTCCTTCTTCTTCCAGCGCCTGGTGGAAGTCGGCGGCATGCCTCAGCACATGATGGTCGGCTTGGTGAAGGCGCCGGCCTTCGCCCTCGTCATCGCCGCCATCGGCTGCCGCCAGGGCATGTCGGTCGCCGGCGACGTCGAAAGCCTGGGGCGGCGCGTGACGGCGGCCGTGGTCCAAGCCATCTTCGCCATCATCCTGCTGGACGCGGTGTTCGCCCTGATCTTCCTGGAGCTGAACATATGAGCGGCGCGAAGCCAGAGACCGCCGTCCGTGCCGCCGACGCGCCGGGGACGGAAAATCTGATCGAGGTGCGCGGCCTCTTGAGCCAGTTCGGCGACCGCGTCATCCACCAAAACCTGGACATCGACCTGCAGCGCGGCGAGGTCATGGGCGTCGTAGGCGGATCGGGCGCGGGCAAGACGGTCCTGTTGAACACCATCATCGGCCTGAAGGAGCCGGAGGGCGGCTCGGTGAAGGTGCTGGGCTACGACCGCGCCACCCTGACCGACGATCAAGCTGCCGATATCGAGCGTCGCACCGGCATCCTGTTCCAGCAGGGCGCGCTGTTCTCGGCCCTGTCGGTGCTCGAGAACGTCGCTTCGCCGTTGATCGAGCATACCAAATTGCCGAAGTCGGTGATCTACGAACTGGCCGAGATGAAGATCGCCATGGTCGGTCTGAAGCCCGAGCACCATTATCTGAAGCCGGCCGAACTGTCGGGCGGAATGAAGAAGCGCGCCGGCCTGGCCCGCGCCCTGGCGCTGGACCCGGAGCTGGTCTTCCTGGACGAACCGACGGCGGGGCTGGACCCGATCGGGGCCGCCGCCTTCGACGATCTGATCCGTCAGCTGGCGGACGATCTGGGCCTGTCGGTCTTCATGATCACCCATGATCTCGATACCCTCTACGCCATCTGCGACAAGGTGGCGGTCCTGGCGGACAAGCGGGTGGTCGAGAAGGCCACGGTGCAGGAGCTGGAACGCTCCGATCATCCGTGGATCAAGGAATACTTTTTGGGGCCGCGCGGCCGCGCCGTCGCCAGAAGTGCGGCCTGAGGAGAGCCGAGCATGGAAAGAGACGCACATTACGCCGCGGTCGGCATCGCCACCGTCGCTCTGCTGGCGGCGCTGGCGGTGTTCACCATCTGGCTGGCCCGGTTGCAGTTCAACAGCGACTACGACCTGTACGAAATCGTCTTCTACGGCCCGGTGAACGGGCTGTCGGAGGGGGGGGAAGTGCATTTCAACGGCATCCGGGTCGGCGAAGTCACCGATGTGCACATCGACACCAAGCGCGGCGACCAGGTCATCGCCCGCGTGCGCGTGGACGGCTCGACGCCGGTGCGCGTCACCTCGCGCGCTCAACTGGAACCGCAAGGCATCACTGGCGTGAACTACATTCAGATCACCGCCGGCTCGCCTGACAGCGCCCTGCTGAAGGACCAGTATCCTGACAATGTCGTGCCGGTGCTGCAAAGCCAGCCGTCGCCCATCGCCGAACTGCTCAGCGGTTCGGGCACCGTGCTGGCCCAGACGGTGGACGCCCTGAACCGCATCAACCGCGTCATGTCGGACGACAACATCCGCAGCTTCTCGACCAGCGTGAAGAATGTCGAGGCCCTGACCACCGAGCTTGAGGCCCGCAAGGCCATCTTCCAGCAACTGGAGGAAGCCGTCACCAGCGCCAATGCGGCTGTGAAGGAATATCAGGCCCTGGCCGTCGACACGCGCCAGATCGTCAACACCGACGGCCGTCAGGCCATCGCCAACATCAACCAGGCGACGGCGGAGGCCCGCACGGCCATCGCCTCGGCCAACCGATCGATCACGGGGCTGGAGCGGCCGCTCGGCGACTTTGCGACGTCCAGCCTGCCGCAGCTGACCGGCACGATCGAGGAACTGCAGGACGCCACCCGCTCTCTTCAGGCCCTGATCGACCAGGTGCGCGCCAGCCCCCGCGACTTCATCGGTCGTCCCCAATCCAAAGAGCTGGAGGTTCAGCCGTGATCCCTCGTTCCGTCGTTCGTTCCGGCCTTCGTCTGGCGGCGGGTCTCGCCGCTGTGGCGGCTCTTGGCGGCTGTTCGCTGCTGTCGACGCCGGACCCGGTGCAGAATTATCGCTTCGGCCTGCCGCTGGCGGCGCCCTCCGCCGTGGGGGCGTCGCCTGCGCCCCTGACGGTCTCCATCCGCCGCATCGAATTCCCGGAGGCGGCCGGCGACGACCGCATCCTGGGCGTGACGGGGCTCGAGACCGCCTATATCGGCGGGGCGCGCTGGGTTTCGCCCGCGTCCACCCTGTTCGACGACAGCCTGAAGGCCGCCTTCGCCAATCGGGCGGATCGAATTCGCGTCCTGGGCCGCCGCGAGCCGGGCACGCCGCCCCTGGTGTTGCAGGTGACGGTGACGACGTTCGAGGCCCGCTACGCCGCGCCGGGGGCCGCGCCTGACGTGGTCGTCACCGCACGGGCCCAACTGCGCTCGACGCCCGAGCGTCGGACCGACGGCGCGGCCATCCGCCCCGAGGAAGGGCGTTCGGTCGAGCGCGTCTTCACCGTGATCCAGCCCGCCGGCGAGAACCGGGTGTCGGCTATCGTCGCCGCCTTCGACGCCGCCACGCGCGACATCAATACCCAGATCGCCGACTGGACAATTCAGTCGGCGGCCTGACGCAGGACGCCGAGGCGCGGATGCGCTAGGGTGGAGACGAATCTGCACCCGGAGTTGTCATGAGTTTTTCCGCCACCGACGCGGCCTTCGAAGGGTTCCGCGTCGTTCGCCGTCGTCCGGTGGTCGCCCTGGCCTGGGGTCTGACCTATCTGCTGCTGTATCTGGTCATGTTCGGCCTGGGTGCGGACAAGTGGGCGGCGTTGATGGCGGCCGGCGAGGCCCTGGAACAGTCGGCCAACCCTTCGATGGCCGACTTTCAGGCCCTCGGTCCCGTCTACGCCAGCGCCTTCGCCCTGGCCGCGCCTGCGGGCCTGGTGATCGGCGCGGTGCTGAGCGCGGCGGTGGCCCGCGCAGTGCTGCGGCCGGAAGAGACGCGCTGGGGCTATCTGCGGCTGGGCATGGACGAGGTGCGCGTTCTGGTCGTGACCCTGGCCGTCGCCGTGATCGTCGGCCTGTCGTCCGGCGTGGCCATGACGGTGGTGGGCGCCGCCATCGGCTTCGGCGCCGCCTCGGGCCAGCCGCTGCTGATCCTGCTCGGCGTCTTGCTGATCTTCGCCGCCTTCGCCCTGGTGGTCTGGCTGGCGGTCAAGTTCAGCCTGGCCGTGCCGATGACGGTGGATCGCCGCAAGATCGTGATCCTGGAGTCCTTTTCCGCCACGAAGGGCCATTTCTGGGCCCTGCTCGGCATGGCGGTCATCGCCGTGGTCATGTCCCTTATCGTCAGCATCCTGGGCATGATCATCGGCGCCGCGACCGATCTGGCGACCGGCGGCGTCCAGAGCCTGTCGCGCTACGCCGACCTGGGCCTAGGCCAGATTCTGGCCCGCGCCTGGCCGGCCCTGCTGGTGTCCTCGATTGTCAACGCCTTCCTGTCTGCGCTGCAACTAGCCGTGCTGTACGCCCCCTTCTCGGCGGCGTGGCAGGCCATCCGCACGTCCAGGGGGCGCTGACGGCGGTCGTTCGGATCAGGCGGAGGCCTTCGCCTTCTTCCGCACGGGCGTGGCCGGAGCCGCGCGGCCCGGCGCGGCGGGGGCGCCCAGGGCCGCGACCCGGGCCTTGCGGCGCGCTTCGTGCCGGTCCAGCACCTCCTTGAGGTATTTGCCGGTCCAGCTGGCGGTGTTGTCCGCCACCTGTTCGGGCGTGCCGACCGCGACGATCTCGCCGCCGCCGTCGCCGCCTTCGGGACCGAAGTCGAGCAGATAGTCGGCGACCTTGATGACATCGAGATTGTGCTCGATCACGACGATGGTGTTGCCGGCCTCGACCAGTTCCTGGAGCACCTCCAGCAGCTTGCGCGTATCCTCGAAGTGAAGCCCGGTGGTCGGCTCGTCGAGGATATACAGGGTGCGGCCGGTCGCGCGTTTCGACAGCTCTTTGGACAGTTTGACCCGCTGGGCCTCGCCGCCCGACAGGGTCGTCGCCGGCTGGCCCACCTTGACATAGCCCAGGCCCACCCGCTCCAGCGTCAGCATCTTGTCGCGGATCGGCGGAACCGCCTTGAAGAAGCTGGCGGCCTCCTCCACCGTCATGTCCAGCACGTCGCTTATGGACTTGCCCTTGAACGCGATCTCCAACGTCTCGCGGTTATAGCGTTTGCCCTTGCAGACGTCGCAGGTGACATAGACGTCGGGCAGGAAGTGCATTTCGATCTTGATCACGCCGTCGCCCTGGCAGGCCTCGCAGCGGCCGCCCTTGACGTTGAAGCTGAACCGGCCGGGGCCATAGCCGCGCGCCTTGGATTCCGGCAGACCCGCATACCAGTCGCGGATGGGCCCGAAGGCGCCGGTGTAGGTCGCCGGGTTCGAGCGCGGGGTGCGGCCGATGGGCGACTGGTCGATGTCGATGACCTTGTCGAAATGCTCCAGCCCCTCGATCCGGTCGAAGGGGGCGGGGGCTTCGGACGCATTGTTCAGGCGACGGGCGGCGGCCTTGTACAAGGTCTCGATGGTGAAGGTCGATTTGCCCCCCCCGGAGACGCCGGTGATGCAGGTGAAGACCCCGACCGGGATTTCGCCTGTCACGCTCTTCAGATTGTTGCCGCTGGCCCCGCTGATCTTCAGCATCCGCTTGCGGTCGATCGGTCGGCGACCCTCGGCCGGGATTTCGATCTCGCGCGCGCCGGTCAGATACTTGCCGGTCAGGCTGTTCGGATTGGCCATGACCTGTTCGGGGGTGCCCTCGGCGCAGACCGTGCCGCCGTGCACGCCGGCGGCCGGCCCCATGTCGATGACATAGTCGGCGGTCAGGATCGCTTCCTCGTCATGCTCGACGACCAGGACCGAATTGCCCAGGTCGCGCAGCCCCTTCAGGCTTTCCAGCAGACGGGACGCCGGTCAGGCCCGAGCCGATCTGCGACGCCAGACGGATGCGCTGGCTCTCGCCGCCCGACAGGGTGCCGGACGACCGCGACAGGTTCAGATAGTCCAGGCCGACATTGTTCAGGAACCGCAGCCGGTCGCAGATCTCCTTCAAAATGCGCCGGGCGATCTCCATCTGCTTTTCGCTCAGGCTCTCCTCCAGGGTCGAGAACCACAGATAGGCCTTGGAGATCGACAGGGTGGAGATGTCGGCGATGTCCTCGCCCCCGACCTTGACCGCAAGGGCCTCGGGCTTCAGCCGCTTGCCGTGGCAGGCGTCGCACGGCGTTTCGGACTGATAGCGGGCCAGTTCCTCGCGCACCCAGGCGCTGTCGGTCTCGCGCCAGCGGCGCTCCAGGTTGGGCAGCACGCCTTCGAACGGCTTTGAGACCTCGTACTTGCGGGCGTTGTCGTCGTAGGTGAACTTGATCTTCTCCGCGCCCGTGCCGTGCAGGATGGCCTTGTGCGCCTGGGCCGGCAGATCCCGCCACGGCTTGTCCATCGAGAAGCCGTAGTGGCGGCTCAGCGATTGCAGCGTCTGGGTGTAGAGGGGCGACGGGCCGCGCGCCCAGGGCGCGACGGCGCCCTTGTGCAGGGTCTTGTCGCGGTCGGGGATGACCAGGTCGGCGTCGAAGGCCAGCTTGACCCCCAGGCCGTCGCAGACGGGACAGGCGCCGAACGGATTGTTGAACGAGAACAGGCGCGGCTCGATCTCGCTGATCGTGAAACCGGACACCGGACAGGCGAACCGCTCCGAAAAGACCAGGGTGCGCGGCGCAGTCTCGCCCTCGGGCGTCGACGCCCATTCCGCGGTCGCCAGCCCGTCGGCCAGACCCAGGGCCGTCTGAAGGCTGTCGGCGTAGCGGCTTTCCTGATCCGGCTTGGTGACGATCCGGTCCACGACGATGTCGATGTCGTGCTTGAACTTCTTGTCCAGCGTCGGCGCCTCGTCGATCGGGTAGAACTGGCCGTCGATCTTCAGGCGCTGGAAACCCTGGCGCTGCCACTCGGCGATTTCCTTCTTGTACTCGCCCTTCCTGCCGCGAACGACGGGCGCCAGCAGCAGGATGCGCTCGCCGTCGGGCAGGGCGGTCAGCTTGTCGACCATCTGGCTGATGGTCTGGCTCTCGATCGGCAGGCCGGTGGCGGGCGAATAGGGTACGCCGACCCGCGCCCACAGCAGACGCATATAGTCGTGAATCTCCGTCACCGTGCCGACCGTCGACCGCGGGTTCTTGGAGGTCGTCTTCTGCTCGATGGAGATGGCCGGCGACAGGCCCTCGATCAGGTCCACGTCCGGCTTGCCCATCAGCTCCAGGAACTGGCGCGCATAGGCCGACAGGCTCTCGACATAGCGGCGCTGCCCTTCGGCGTAGATGGTGTCGAACGCCAGGGACGACTTGCCCGAGCCCGAAAGGCCGGTCATCACCACCAGCTGTTCGCGCGGAATATCCAGGTCCACGCCCTTGAGATTATGCTCGCGGGCGCCGCGAACGCGGATGAAGTTGTGCTTTTCGGTCATTGAATCCGGGAACGCGGAGAGGGCCGGACGGCTCCGGCGCGACGACGCTATATGGGGATCAATTCGCGCGTTTCAGCAAGAACAATGTGAGAACATTGCGACGTTCAGCCGGTTGGGTTATCGTCCCGAATGGCTGATGGGTTCGACATTCACCTGAACGAGGATCAGGCGCGGCGTCTGAAGGCAGCGGCCGAGGCTGCGGGCGTGGAGCCGACGCCCTATGCGCTACGGGCGCTGGAAAACGTGATCGGCGACACCGACATCGCGGGCGTAAGCGAGTATTCTGCGGCCTGGGTCGCAGAAGATGAGGAACGCTGGGCGGAGTATGAGCGCACGGGCGCGACCATTCCATTGGAAGACGCGCTTCGTGACTTTCACGCCAATTTGGAGCGGAGACTGGCGGAGAAGACGTGAACTATCGGGTTCGGCTGCTGCCGCCGGCGCGTAGCGATCTGATTCGCGTCTCGAACTTTCTGGCCGATGTGTCGCCAGGAGCCGCCTTGCGCGCTGCGGATGTGCTGGACGGGGCGTTGAGAACTCTGGGGACGTTTCCAGAGCGTGCGCCCAAGAACCGGATCGGCGGTCGCGACATGATCGTCCGATTGGGCAGGCCGGCTATGTCATTCGCTATCGTGTGGAGGGCGCTAACGTCGTCGTCACTCGCATCTTCCACACTTTGGAAGATCGTTCTGCCTGATCTATTCCGGCGTCCAGCCTTCGAAGGGGCGGGTGTAGCGTTCGCCCTTGGCCAGCAGGACGTTGTTGGCGTTGGCGACGCCGAGTTCCAGGCTTTCGGCGATACGACGGGCGCGTTCGATGAAGTGCGCGGAGGCAACCGGCGGACAGAGGTCGTTGGCGGTCGCGACGAAGATTTCCAGCCAACGGTCGAAGTGGCGGGCGTCGATGGGCAGGGGCAGGTGCTTGGGCATCGGCCGGCCCTGATAGACGCCGGTGGACAGGGCGACGGACGACCAGAACAGCTTCATCTGCGCCAGATGCGGGCCCCAGTCGTCGATGCGGGCGGCGAAGATCGGGCCGATCAGCCGGTCGTCGCGGACACGCGCGTAGAAGGCCTCCACAAGGGCGTCGATCATCGGCTCGTCTATGCCGGTTTCGTCGCGCAGGCGCTGGACGGCGGCCGCGCGGCGCGCGTCGGCTTCGGCCGAATCGTCGATGCGGAAGGGGCTGGACATGGCCGTCAGATAGAGGGACGCGCGGGGCCGCGCCACTGGACGTTCCGCCCTCTCTCACACGGCCGTGTTCGTCGTCGGACTTGCGCATCGTCCGATCTGGACCCATCCTCCGTGTTCTGAAGCGTTTTTGCAGAAGGCCTGAAGACCATGATCATCGCACTGGCAACCGGTTCCGCCCTGTCCGCCATGCTGCTCGTGATCGTTCATGCCCGTGCGCCCCAGCCCAAGCGCGTCCCCGTCCGTATTCGCGACCCTCGACAAGGTCGCCGCACGGACGTCTGAGGGCGCGACCCTTTTCGACAATCTGAACCTGACGTTCGGGGCTGAGCGCACCGGCGTCGTCGGCCGCAATGGCGCGGGCAAGAGCACCCTGCTGCGCCTGATCGCGGGCGAGGCCTTGCCGGCCGAAGGCGTCGCGACGCGATCCGGCGCGGTCGGCCTGTTGCGCCAGCGATATGATCCAGTGCCCGGCGAGACCGTGGCCCAGACCCTGGGCGTCGGCGGCCCGCTGGCGATGATCGTGCGCGTGCTGGCCGGAGCAGGGAGCGAGGAAGACCTGGCCGAGGCGGACTGGACCCTTGAGGCGCGGCTGGCGCAGGCTTTGGCCGATGTCGGCCTGGACGGGATCGCTCTGGATCGTCCGACCGGCGGGCTGAGCGGCGGAGAACAGACGCGGCTGCGACTGGCGGCGCTGATGTTGGCCCAACCCGACCTGCTGTTGCTGGACGAACCGACCAATCATCTGGATGCGCAAGCCAGGGCGCTGGTGGCCGAGGTGGTCGGGCGCTGGCCTGGCGGTGTGGCGGTCGTCAGCCATGACCGGAGCCTGCTGCGCCGTATGAACCGCATCCTGGATGTGTCGAGCCTGGGCGTCACGGTCCACGGCGGCGGCTATGATTCCTATGTTGCGTACAAGGCGGCCGAGCGTGCGGCGGCGGCGCGCGACCTGTCGGAGGCCGAACGCGGCCTGGCCCGCGTGGGCGCCGAAGCCCAACGGCGAACGGAGGCGAAGGCCCGACGCGACGCGGCCGGCCGTCGCCAGGCGGCCCGGAACGATCAACCCAAGATTCTGCTGGGACGTCGGGCCGAACGGGCCGAGAACAGCGGCGGTCGCGACCGCCTGTTGGCCCAGCGGCAAACGGAACAGGCGCAATCCGCCCTGGCCGAGGCGCAGTCGCGGGTGGAGCGCACCCGCGCCCTGTCCATTCCCATGCCACCGACCGGCCTAGCGGAAGGGCGTACGGTGCTGGCGCTGGAGGGCGCGAGCTGGCGCGCGCCGGACGGGCGGTGCGTGGTCGGGCCGATAGACCTGAAGATGGTCGGGCCGGAACGGGTGGCCGTGACCGGCGCCAACGGGGCGGGCAAGACGACCCTGCTGCGATTGGCGGTCGGCGCCCTGCCGCCCGGCGAGGGGCGGGTGGATCGTCCGGTGCGCGCGGCCCTGCTGGACCAGGAAGCGGCGCTGTTGAAACCGGACGAAACGCTGATCGCGGCCTGGCGGCGGCTGAACCCCGGCGGGTCGGACAATGACGCCCATGCCGCCCTGGCGCGCTTTCTGTTCCGCAACACGGCCGCGCATCGCCGCGTGGGCGACCTGTCGGGCGGAGAGCGGTTGAGAGCGGCGCTGGCCTGCGTTCTGACGGGCGATACGCCGCCGCAGCTTCTGGTGCTGGACGAGCCGACCAATCATCTGGACCTGGACGCCGTCGCAGCCGTCGAGGACGCGCTCAACGCCTATGACGGGGCGATGCTGGTGGTCAGCCACGACGCCGATTTTCTGGCGGCGCTTAACATCGACCGGACGGTCGGACTCTAAATCTGCGCCTCAGCCCCAGGCTTCGACCGTGCCGCGGCGGCGGGCGGCGGGCGGGGCGGACAGTTGGACGCGCGGCTCGGCCTCGGCGCGACCGAACAGCCAGCCTTGGCCGTAATCGACGCCGGCCGACTTCAGTTCGGCGGCGACCGCCTCGGTCTCGATCATCTCGCCGATGGTTTCGAGCTTCATCGAGCGGCACATCTCCACGATGCTGTGCAACAGGGTCTTCGACCGCTCCTCGGTCAGGATGTCGCGCACGATGGCGCCGTCGACCTTGACCGCGTCCACGGCCAGCTTCCGCAGATAGTCGAAGGCGGCGGCCCCGGCGCCGAAATCGTCGATGCAGACCTTGATGCCCGCCTCGCGCAGGGCCGAAAGCCGGCGATTGGCCGCCTCGATGTCCGCGACGGCCGAGGTCTCGGTGACTTCGACGATCAGGCGGCGGCGTTCCTCCGGCGCCCCGGCCGTCATGCGAAGCAACTGTTCGACATAGGCGTCGTCGCCCAGCGAGGCGCCCGAGACGTTGATCGCCATCTTCAGCAGGCCGGCGCCAGGCTGGCGCATTCGTTTCAGCACCTTCTCCGCCACGGCCAGGTCGAAGGATTCGATCAGCTCCAACTCTTCGGCCATACGGATGGCGTCGGCGGGGCCGGTGTTGGGGTTGAACCGGGCCAGGGCCTCGAAATGATGGACGGCGCGGGACCCGAGATGGACGATGGGCTGGTAATGGACCTGGAACTCGCGCGACTTGACCACGCTGCGGAAGGTCTCGGCGTCGCGGAAGGTGCGTTTCAGGGAATCCGCAAACGCGATCTGGGGGTTGGCCAAGCCGTCGCCTTTCAGACAGCCCTCGATGGCGAACCGCATGGCGCGCAGCACGCACAGCGAATCCGAGCCGGGCGGTACGGGCGAGCTGAACGCCTCGGCGCCCAAGGACAGGCCCTCGGCGCGGCCGGCCTCCATGATTTCCGCGGCGATGTCGCGGCGGTCGTTGGCGGGACGGAGCAGGGCGAAGCGGTCGCCGGTCAACTGGGCGGCGCTCGATCCGGGGACCGCCGCCGATTGCAGGGTGGCCTCGATACGGCGGTTCAGGCGGTCCGCGACGTTGCCGCCGACGTCGTCCAGCCCCTTGATGTCCAGGAAGGACAGGGCCAGGTCGGCGTTGGCGTCCAGGACGCGGCCCGCATCGGCCAGGAAGGCGTCCGCCTGCACCAGGGGACGGGTTTCAAGATCGGCCAGGGCGAAGGCCGGACCTTCGTAGGATATGGCGCAGGACACGGCCGGGGCCATCTGCGGCAGGACGAAGGCGCGAAAGGCCGCGCGCCGCACGCGGTCCGGCCCGACCTTCACCAGGATGGATGCGGCCGGGATGCGAACGCCCGGCTTCACGGCCTTCAGGGCCGCCAGGGTGGCCGATCCGTCGTGGAGCAGGTCGGCCAGGGACCGGCCCGTCCAGGTCGCGCCCGCATCTTCGCCCGCCACGGCGCCCGCGCCGATGGCGAAGGACACCGTGCCTCCGGGATCCACCTCGACCAGGGTGTCGGCGGATGCGAAGGCCAGGCCAAGAAGACGAGTGGTCAGCGTCATGGCGCCACCCTGGCACGGCCGCGCTTAAAAAATCGGCAATGGCGGACAGTCGGCCGTCAGGCGGTCCGATTGAAGGCCACGGCCCGACCGTCGCCCTGGGCCGCGCGTCCGTCGGCGGCGTAGGCGCTGGCCGGAGTGCGGGCGGCCGTGACCTCTGCGGCGATGGCGCGCACAAGGCCTTCGGAGATCTGGCGGGCCGCGTCGACGGCGCGGGCGTGGGCGCTCAGCACCGCGTCGAAGGCGCGTGTGGCCTCGGTCAGCGCCTTCCTGTCCTCCGGCGGTGCGCCGCGCAGCAGGGCGGGGTTGGCCTTCACATGGGCGGTGTCGCGCCGATAGAGGTTGGCCATCTCCTGCGTTTCGGCCAGGCCAGCGGCGACATCCTGGGGGCGGCGGTCGGCGAAGGCCTGGGTCTCGGCGGACAGGCGCTCGGTCAGGCGGCGGGTCAGGACGATCAACTGGCGCACACGCGCCTGCGACAGCTCATGGTCGGTCATGGGCGTCCTTCCTGCATCTTCAGCATTTCCGACATGACCGGGCCGCTCAGGCCGATGCCGCCGGCTTTCACCGTGGTCTTGGCCATCTCGTCCAGCATGAAGCTGCGCCAGGTCGCTTCGGCCTGACCGCCGCCGAACAGGCCGTCGGTCGACAGGCCGTCGAACATGGGCTTCAGCATCTGGGAGATGAAGGTGGCCTCGAAGGCCTGGGCGGTTTCCCTGATCTTGTCGCGATTGGCGGGCGTGGGCGCGGCGGCGGCGGGGCGCAGCAGGTCGGCGGAGACGGTCAAGTCGCTCATGCTCACATCACCTCGATGTCGGCCTGAAGGGCGCCGGCGGCCTTGATGGCCTGCAGGATGCTGATCATGTCGCGCGGGCTGACCCCCAGGGCGTTCAGGCCGTTGACCAGGGTCGACAGATTGGCGCCGCCGCCGACCAGGCGCATCTGGGTGCCCAGGTCCTCTTCGACATTGACCTGGCTGGAGGGGACGATGGCGGTCTGGCCCTGGCTGAAGGGCGCGGGCTGGCTGACGATGGGCTGCTCGTCCACCGATATGGTCAGATTGCCCTGGGCGATGGCGACGCGCGAGATGCGCACCGCATCGCCCATGACGATGACGCCGTTCACCTCGTCGATGATGACCTTGGCCGGCGTATCCACGCTGACCGGCAGGTTTTCGATCCGGCTGATGAAGCCCGCCATGCCCAGCTGGGCTGGGGCGCGCAGGGCGACCACCGTGCCGTTCTCGGCCAGGGCCGCACCCGGATAGGCGGCGTTGACCACGGCCGCGACGCGCTGGGCGGTGGTGAAGTCCGGGTTGCGCAGGTTCAGGCGAACCTCGTTCATGTTCGCCATCTGGAAACCGGTCTCGCGCTCGACCAGGGCGCCCGAGGCGATGCGGCCGGCGGTCGGAACGCCGCGCGTCACCGAAGAGCCCGATCCGCCGGACGCCGACACCGCGCCGGTCTGCACCGACCCTTGCGCCACCGCATAGACCTGGCCGTCGGCCCCTTGCAGGCTGGTCACGACCAGCGATCCGCCCAACAGGCTCTTGGCGTCGCACATTGAGGCGACGGAGACGTCGATGCGCGAACCCGGCGTGGCGAAGGCGGGCAGATCGGCCGTCACCATGACGGCGGCCATGTTCTTGGTGTTGGCGTTGGAGCCGCGGATATTGACGCCCAGCCGCTCGGTCATGCCTTCCAGCGACTGGCGGGTGAAAGGGCAGTTGCGCAAGGAGTCGCCCGTGCCGTTCAGCCCCATGACCATGCCGTAGCCGACCAGCTGGTTGCCGCGCACGCCCTCGACGGCCGCGATGTCCTTGATGCGCGACTGCATCTGGGCCTGGGCCAGCGTCGGGCCGGCCGAGGCCGTCAGGGCGGCGACGGCGCAGGCGGCAAGGCGGGCAAGCAGATTTTGCATCGGTCGAACGTCCACGCAGCTTTACGTCAACGCCATGCCAGGATCATGCCGCACGATTAACCAAGAAAATTCAACGCCAATCGGCTCTCACGTGGGGCGGATGCGGCAGGATTTGCCGGGGCGTTAACCAAACAGTCATCGCCGCCCGTCATCCATGGCCCATGATGCGGAGCACCTGGGCATGAAGGTTGTCGGGCCAAACGGCGTCAGCACGCCGACCAGCACGCGCACGGCGCGATCCGCCAGCGGCTTTTCGCTGGGCCAGGCCCCCGCCGCCGCCGCGCCCGCCGCCGCGACCGCCAGCGCCGCGACGGGCGGCGTGTCGGATGTATCGGCCCTTATGGCGCTGCAGGGCGTGGAAGGGCCGCTGGAGCGGCGCCGGCGCGCCATCCGCAGGGGCGGCGGGCTGCTGGATCGATTGGACGAACTGAAACTGGCGCTGCTGGGCGGCGAGGCGGATGAGGCCTTGCTGGACCGACTGGCGCGCAGTCTTCGCGAGGAGCGGGCGGACGACGGCGATACGGGGCTGAACGCCGTGCTGGACCAGATCGACCTGCGCGCCTCGGTCGAACTGGCCAAGGCGGAAATGCGCCGCCCCGCCGGCCGAGGCTGAAAAACCCACGGATGTCAAGCGGCTAAGCTTGTGAGGTGAGTGACAAATGTCACTTTGTCCGTCTGCCGGCCCCATTTGCATCACGGAATCGAGAACCGCGTTGCCGCGACTCGTCAGGCTGACTATACGGCCTTCTGCGCCACAGGGGGGCGTGTTAGAGAGCGTGAGATCGATGAACGCTTTGGCGTCCGTTGTGACCGACGAATCAGGCCCATATCGCCCGTCCGACGACGAGCCGTTCATGAACGAACGGCAGCAGGCCTATTTCAAGAAGAAGCTGCTGGACTGGAAAGAGGACATCCTCCGCGAGTCCAAGGGCACGGTGGTCAATCTGAAGGCCGAGACCGAGAACCACCCCGATCTGGTGGACCGGGCCTCGTCCGAATCCGACCGCGCGCTGGAACTGCGCACGCGCGATCGCCAGCGCAAGCTGATCTCCAAGATCGACGACGCCTTGCGTCGGATCGAGGACGGCACCTACGGCTATTGCGAGGATACGGGCGAACCCATCGGCCTGGGACGCCTGGAAGCCCGTCCGACCGCCACCCTGTCGGTCGAAGCCCAGGAGCGCCACGAGCGCCGCGAGCGTGTTCACCGCGACGACTGATCGGCCCAGTCAGACAGGCGAGACGGTCGCGAGATCGGTGCGGCTGAAGTCGTCGCCCTTGAACATAGGGGGCGCGTCGTTTCGCTTGGCTATGACGTAGGCGAACAACGCCGAGATTGAGCCTGGCCGGCGCGCGATTGTCGAAATTCATCTGAACCTGTGCAGCCGCTTGGATGCCTTGCCAGGCGCAGCCGCGATTTGCTTGTCGAAATTTGCGATCAGGGCATCCAGATCAGCGACACCGCGTCGCCTCGATCTCCGCTCAAGCCGTGCAGCCCGCGTGCGCCTGCTGATAGCCACCGACGACAAGACCGAGATGGCTCCGCAGGTAGGATTCGAACCTACGACCAGCCGATTAACAGTCGGCTGCTCTACCACTGAGCTACTGCGGAACATCTGCTCGGGAGGCGGGCCTATAGCAGCGGGGGTTCCGATCTTGCAATGGGAAATAAAGTCATCTTGCCGATAATTATCCAGGATCCCGAGGACCCGCGCGTCGCCGCCTATCGCGACATTCGCGAGCGCGATCTGACGGGGCGTCAGGGCCTGTTCATCGCCGAAGGGGAGGTGGTGGTGCGGGTGCTCGCCTCCGACGCCGCGCGGGCGCGGCCCCTGTCGCTGCTGCTGGCGGACAAGCGTGTGGCGGCGCTGGGCGACGTGATCGAGCGCTTGCCGGCGGGCACGCCCGTCTATGCCGCGGGCCAGGCGGTTCTGGATCGGATCGCCGGGTTCGAACTGCATCGGGGCGTGCTGGCCCTGGGCGAAAAGCCCGCGCCGCCGCCGTTGGAAAGCCTGTTGGCGCAGGTCTCGCCGGACGATGTGTTCGTCGTCGCCATCGGCATCGGCAATCACGACAACATGGGCGGCCTGTTCCGCAACGCCGCCGCGTTCGGGGCCAGGGCGGTGCTGCTGGATTCGACCTGCTGCGATCCCTTTTATCGCAAGGCCATCCGCGTCTCGGTCGGGGCGGTGCTGCGCACGCCGTTCGCGGTCGCCGGGTCGTCCGCCCTTCTGGATGCTCTGGCCGGGGCGGGGGTCGAGGTGCTGGCGCTGACCCCCTCGGCGGATGCAAGGCTGGCGGACTATCGCCGCGAGGGTCCGGTCGCGATCATGCTGGGGTCGGAGGGGCCGGGCCTGCCGGCGGAAACGATCGCTCGCTGCCGGCCGATCGGCATAGAGATGGCCGGGGGCTTCGATTCGCTGAATGTCGCCGCCACCAGCGCGGCGGCCCTGCATCACCTGACGACCACGGCGTGGCGGGGCCCGTGAACGCGAAGGCCGCCCCGAGAGGCGGCCGTCGTCGTCGTCGCGATGGAGGCCTGACCGGGAATCGAACCCGGGTGCAAGGATTTGCAGTCCCCGATATGGCGAGGTTTTTCAAAAGCCGGTCCGCAAACCGTCTAAAGTTATCCCCACGCGGCGACTGGATCACAGCCTCATCTGCAAACCAAATGTTCCCATTCTGTTCACGTTCGGCTATGTCGCCCATCCAGTCGGTGGCGCGACGGAGGATAGAATGCCGGAACCCCTATCGACTGAAGAACTGATGCGCCTGGACGCCGAGTGGGCCGCGCGCACCGCGCCGCTGCCCGGCAAACCTCACCCCAGACCCCATCCAAGCCTGCCCGAGGTCCTGGCGCCCGGATCGAACGTCGCCTACCCGTCGCCAGAGGAGAACGCCCGCCTGGTCCAGCAGGCCTTGGCGCTCGGGCTGGGGCGCTTTCGGCCCCTATGACCTACTACGCCGACGACACGACGATAGACGACGTGTCCTCCGGGAATCAGCTGTCGTGCGTCTGTCGGTGCGGACACACGACCATCCCGGCTTGGCGGACGCTGCCCAAATCGCAACAGTTCACGCCGCTGCGCGATCTCAGGCGGAAGATGATCTGCCGGAAATGCGGCGCCCGGTCTCCAACGCTGTTGATCCACGGATTCCAGGGCACAGGTTCGGCGCTCTATGAGTTCTGGCGCTGGCCCAAATAGCGAAAGGCCGCCCCGGTCTCCCGGAGCGGCCTCGATAGCGGCGCGGTAAGCTACGTCGCGGCCGGCCGGAACATACGCCGGGCGGATGCCCAATCCACCTGCTGAAGGAACCAACCAGCGGGAGCCGCAAGTGCATGATAGCAGAAAGGCCGCCCGGCACAAACCGGAGCGGCCTCGATAGCGGAGCCTGGGCTCGACGCTGCACGGGGATTCAACAGGGCCAGAGGGGGTCGGTGTGAGCGACCCCTTATTTCTGCCTAGCCCGGCCGAGGTCGGATTTCCGGCGGCGGACAACTGAGGCCCTTCATCCCCATGGCGTCGAAGAACCGGCACAGCCGCCCGACCGTGGCCCAGCCTTCCTCGCCCCAGGCCTCTACGGCGTTGTCGTAGCGCTCGCCCGCGATCCGGCTGGTCAGCACCTCGTCAGGCGGGACCGGCTTGGGCTGGACCCGCAAGTCCGTCGCAGGCGGGAAGGCTGCGCCCGGCGTCCCGCAACTGGCGACAGCGGCGCCTAAGCTCGCGATCATCAGGGAGGCTGTCAGGAATCGCTTCAGCGGCATGGTCTCTCTCCTCTTGCCGGTTGCGGATGGTGGAAGTCTCGGTCTGGCGCTCGCCAGCGGCCGTTTCCCGAGCGCTGGAGGCCTTCGCTTCGATCTTGTGGGCTTGGGCCGCCTTGCGGTCGCGTTCGCCCTGTGCGGCCCTGTGAGCGCAATAGCCGCCGAACAGCAGGAAGGCGGCCAGGACGCCGATGGTGATCCAGGCGGTCGGGGTGAGGGCGCGGAGGAAGCGGAGGGCGATCACAGGATCAGCCCCTTGGCCTTGGCCGTCAACGCGGCGCGCTCGGCCTCGTGGTTCGCCGGTTTGTCGGATCGCGGATTGCCCCGGTTCACGCCGCGCGAGCAGGCCGCCCCGTTGTCCTGATCGGCCCACGCGTTCAGTCCCATGCGGGACCAGAACAGGGTGCTGGCCAGCAGCCCGAGCGATGGCGTCGACAGCAGTTGCGGATGGCGCTCGAGGTCGATCCCGAGCGCGCGGCCGTCGCGCCTGTAGTTGGCCCGCCCCGTGGTCTGGATCGGCCCCCGACCCTTGTAGCGTTTGCCGTCTCCGGGCTGGGTGTTGCCGAGATCGGCCCGGCCCTCATAGTCCGCGCCGCTGGCGATCTCCTCCATCGCCTTGAAGCCTAGACTCTCGTGGGCGCACTGCCCCATGAAGTGGGCTAGGCGCAGTCCGGTTTCGAGGATGGCGTAGGTTCGGAAATGGACATTGGCGGCTAGGCCGAGTTCGGCGGCGATGTCGGGCGCCGCGCCCATCCTGGCGAACAGGGCCGTCAACGTTCCGGCGCCGATCACGCCGTCAACGGACACGCCGAGGCGCTGTTGCATTCGACGTGCGTCGAGCATTGGTCGGTCTCCAGATTGTCGAAGGGGATGCGAACGGCGTTCGCTTGTGCTTAGGTCGTCGCCATGCCGATGCAGCACGACAACGGAAGCCCGCTATGGGGCGCGCCCGAGCCGAAATGGCCGCGCAAGGTGCGGATCGTCGTTCTGGTCGCGGTCAGCCTCGCCCTATGGGCCGCCATCGCGGGCGGGGTCTATCTGCTGACGCGGCTGCTGGCGGGCTAACAGCGGGCGGAGCGCCAGGCGCGCCAAGCGACGATGTTAAAGATGGATTGCTGAAATGGATCGCCACCTGATTTTCCACGGAGCGTTGACGCCCATCGCCGCCCGGAACACGCAAATCTTGATGGTGGGAGCCTTTCGTGAGGGGGCGACCCGCGTTGTGCTCCATATTTGCAGCGGAGGCGGTGATGTCGTCGCCGGCGTCGGCCTTTATAACTTCATTCGCAGCCTGCCTTGGCGTGTCGATACGCACGCTTTCGGGCCGTGCGATTCAATAGCAGCCACGGTGTTTATGGCTGGCGCCGCACGCACCTGCCTGCCGATCAGCGCCTTTGTGCTGCATGGAGCCACCTACTCGGACGGCCCCAAAGTTGGGCAGCGCGCGCCTAATACGGACCTCATCGGAGCGCCATTCAGGGAAATTCTCGGGTGGAGCGATCCGCAGATTGATCACTATTTCGGAACGGAAGATCGGCGGCTTCTTCCGAGGGAGGCCCTGACGCTTGGTATTGTGACGTCTGTGCAGCAGTTTGCGCTGCCCATGGATGCCAATGCGATTGTCCATGTTGCGATGCCCGCCTGAGAGAGGCGCAGCCGTTGACCCGGCAATCCTCGGAGACGCAGCCGCAGGCAGAGGCCGTTTGCGCGACGTAGCTCATACACATCTTTCCTTTAAAGCCTGATGCGAACGCCGTTCGCGAACCCGGTTCGTCAGTCCGTCTTCGGCTGATAGGGGTCGGGCTGCGCCGCCAAATCCTTGATCACCTTGGGCATGGCCGCCTCCAGCGCGGGCGGCAGGTCTTCGACCAGAACCGTCCGCACGTCCGAGACATCGGCCCGTCGCGTCTCCAAGGTCGCCTCTTCTGCCCGGCGATCCACGGTCGCTCGGGTGTTGTGGACCCACATGCTGATCAGCACCGCCGAGGAGGTGACGGCGCACAGGACGATGAAGCCGATGAACCCGGCGTCCAGGGTCGCGCCGCCCAGCACCTCGGCGATGACGAACACGCAGGCCAGAGCCGTGGCGTCCATCAACAGGCGCACCGCCGCATTGGTCAGATAGGCGCTGCGGACACGGGGCCTCAGCAACTCGGCGCGGGCGAAGACGGTCAGGCCGGTGATCCCGGCCGCCGCGATGACGATCATCTGGATCGGGGTCATGGCGTTGGCTTCATGCTGGTCAGCCAGCGCAGCGCCAGGTCGCGCAGCGTGGCGGGGTTGGAGAGCATCTTGACGGCGCCGAACACGCCGGGGGCGAAGCGCCAGGCCCCCATGCCGATGCCGAAGCCGATGGCGCGGAGATCGGCGGGGGTCATGCCGGGCCAGAACCGTTCCGACTGCGGCGCGACATAGCCTGCGACCAAGGCCCCGACGAGGATCGCGAACCCGCCCTCGACCGTGGCGCGCAGGATTTCACGCGGGGACGCCGGCTCGGGGCCCAGCGACACGACGCCGATATGGACCAGGGCGGACACCAGCCCGCCAGCCGCGCCCGCGACCGCCACCCATTCGGGGTCGAGCGGGTTCGCGCTGATCACGCCGGCATAGGCCGCCATGCTGACCGTCAGGTTCAGCAGGAAGCCGACGCCGAGCGCGGTCAAGGGTTCGACCCAGCGCAACGCGCGGGCCGGGGAAGGGCGGTGCATGGCGGACTCCTCGCCGGGGGGGCTTCGGCAGGTAGACAAACCGCCGTGCGGGCGGCTTGGGTCGAGGTCAGGTTTCGGCGGGCGCCGGGGCGTTCATCGCCGCGAGGGTGCGGATTTTATCGTCGGCCGTCGCCATCGGCATCGCCATTGAAAACATCAGATTGGCCGCGGTCGGGTCTATGGCCTGCAGGGTGTGCGCCGCGTCCTGCATGACCTTGATCGCGGTTTTGATCGGAGAAGTGTCGGACGACGAACCCCAGCCGGCTTCGAGGAATGGCTGAAGGACCGCCATGGCGGCCGCCTTTCGTTCTGCGGCTGCTGCGGCGTCGGCGGCGGCGACATTGGCGCGCTGCTGCTCGATCTCTTCAGCGGTGTAGGTCTTGGTCATGGTCAGGCTCCTTCGATATCGGCGTCGAGACGCGCTTGGTTTTCGGGGGTGTTGTTGACGTCTAGCGGGATCGGATCGCCCTTGGGCGGCTGCCAATACAGGCGCAGGCGTTCGTCGTTCAGGGTCTCGTATCCGGGGACCGAACCCGGCAGCAGGCGGGTCACGTCCTCGCCCACGGCCAGTTCCAGCCAGGCGCGGGGCTTGGCCGAGCGCAGCAGGGCGCCGCGCTTGGTCGAACGGGCCTTCTCGATCTCGCCGGCCGCGTCGACGGCGGTGTGGGCGAGATAGTCGGACGCCTGGCCTCGGAAGGTCGAGATCACGATGGACCTCAACTGAGGACGGTTCTCGTCCAGCGCGTCCAGGGAGGTCGACAGGATGGCGACGACGCTGTCGGCCGGGATGCTGGTGATCGTGCCGTCATGTTTGGTCAGAATGGCGTTGGGCATGGGATGTCCTTGGATGGGTTAAACAGAAGGGTTGTAGGTCGCGACGATGTCGCCGGAGATCGAGGCCGTGCCACTGCCGGCCGACCGGCGACCGCGCACATTGAGGGTCAGGTTTCCGGCAGGCCGCGTCTGCGCCCACGGCCCGGTCGGGCTGAAGCTGAAGTCCAGCGCCGAGGCTGCGTCGCCGGCAGGCACGAAGACGGTCGCAGTCGCCAAAGGTGTCGAAGCGCCGGCCTCGATCAGCTGCAGTTCGACCGTCGCCCCCGTGCCGGTCGATTGACCGCCCAGGGAAACGGACGTCAGACCCCACAAACCCGATCCGGGGCGGTTGTTCAGCGTCATGGAGCCCAGGGTCGAGAAGGTGCTCGATGACAAGCTGCCGACCACGGCGATCCGGTTCTGCCCGGCCCCGGCGGTGCCGCCACCGGAGCCCAGTTCAGCCGTGCCGTAATAGACCTTGCTGTCGGTACCGAACGCCCACGAACCATTGGTGCGCGTGATGTCGGCGACCGCCGTCGCCTTCGGCCCCAGCCACATGATGCAGTCGGACCCGGCCCCGAACCCGGCGCCGTAGATCATCTTCGCCGTGCCGGACGTGGGCGTGAAGATCAGCGCCGGAATGGTCGGGTCCAGCGTGATCTGTTTAGCCAGCCCCATGAATAGCTTGCCGGTAATGAAAACATCGCCGCCGATCAGCTTCATCGCCGTGATGACTTCGCCGCCGATAACGCTGCAAAACTCCAGCGCCGAGGCGACCAGACGGCCATAGGAGTTGGTGCCCTGGGTTCTGAACAGCAGTTGGAACGGGTCGCCGCCCGACGCGCCGATGACCTCGAAGATGACGTTGGCGAGGCGGGTCTGTGCATCGGCCGCGACAGCGGCGGTGACTGAAAGCGAAGCCGCCAGGGCCTCTGTCGTCCCCTCGTCAGACCAAGCCGTCGCAGGAAGACGACCGCGCTCGACCTTCATCCGGCGAACCCCGGCCGAGCCGCCGGCCGAGAAGTTAGGCCATGTGACTAGACGCGCATTGAAAGCATTGGCCGGGGCAAGCGCCTCGCCGGAAACAGTATCGCCAAAATCCCGATTGGCGACCTGGCGACCGGCATAGTTTCCACCGACCCGATTGAAGCTGCTGTCATAGAATTCAAGCCAGATATCGCACGTCCCGCCGAAGATCTTCGGATCAGCGGACCAAGTGACCCAAGACTCAGGGGCGATCTCTGCGAAGTGAGCGTTGTCGTTATAGAGATACGACCCTGAAACCGCGCAACTGAAACCCCGCCCGAACCCATAGCCGAAGTCTTGCGTAGACCAGTTGGGGCCGCCCACCCATCCATCCATGCCGCGAGCGCCGGTCGAGTTGTAGAGAAGCTGGTTACGGGACGCGCTGACCGACGCCGCCAGATTGG
>NZ_QFNM01000022.1 GCF_003248455.1 Brevundimonas sp. | reverse complement strand
CGGCGCGCAAGCGCATCGACGGTGTGCAGACTTTCAATGTCATGAAGGGCGGCGAATATCTGTTCATGCCAAGCCTGTCCGCGCTCAAATGGCTGGCGGCCGGGAGCTGGGGTTAGGAACCCGCCGGTCAGTCGTTGGCCTTTGTGAAGATGAACGTGCAATTCATCAGGATCGCTGCGCTCGGCCTCACCATGATCTTTGCCAGTCGCGTCTGGCCCGATCGGTAATCCTGACGTCTGCAAAAACTGCCTCTAACGCATGATCGGCGAGGACGCTTCGGTCATCCGGACCGCTTGAGCGCAGGCCTTTCGGATCCCGGGTGGCTTTTGCTCTTCATAAGAGCTTGTCCTTCAGCAGCGTCTCAAGCCAATCGGCAAATACCTGCAGCCGGTGTGAAAGGTGCTGGCGGTGGGCATCACCTCGACCAATTCTCCCGCCTCAAGATGCTGTTTCACGTCATAGGCTGGGATCTGGATCATGCCGAGGCCTGCGAGGCAACAGGCGATGTAAAGCCCGTTGCTCGTGGCGGTCTCGACCTCGCGGTCGGTCATCCGCGTATGATGCCAGGCCCGGATCGTTCGGGTCTGCGTGACTGCCATCAAGTCCTCGGCGAAGCGATAATAGGCGCTGGCATGAGGGTTGGACGGTATCGGACCCCTATGGTCCGAGGCTTCACGCTCCAGGTAGTTTGTCCGATCTGTCGCGAAATAGTCGATGAGGAGCTGCTGCTGATCGCGCAACTCGCCCATCAAGGCTGCGTCGAAGGTGTCGAGGTTCCAGACGTCGATCAGCGTCGTCATTGCTCGGCCGACGCTTCCGCCAATGGCTCGGGCGCGAGAATGTCGGTCGACTCCCATGCCTCTCCCTGGGGCGTGGTGACAAACTCGCGATCCCAGACGCCCCAGTTCGTCGGAAGCGGGACCTGTGCGAGGGGATTGTGGACGTAGGTGAGTGGTCTGCCTTGGCGCGAAAGGTTGCCGAGCCCGACGCGCGACCAGAGAACGCCGGAGATGTCGGCGAACCGTTCGTCAAGAAATGCGGTCCGCGGTATGGGCTCGCGTTCGCGGTCGATGAAGGGCGCTGAATGGAATCCTTCCTCGACAACATTACCGGTCTCTCGATCGATCGTGATGAAGGCATCGCCGATCGGGAACAGCGAGGTCATGATGAGCGGCAGGGGCCTTTCGGCGACATACACACCGAAGCGGCTTGCGCTGATGGCGATGATCCGCACGTCGTCAGGGCCGATAACGCCCTGAGCAAGGTAGCGTGCGATCTGCTGCGCCTTCGTCCAGAACGCGCTCGTCGTGCGCAATTGCGCCTGTCGGATCGGCGCGGCGGAAAGACCACCACCTTCATTCATTGGGACAGGTCGCACAATCTGATCGGGACCGGGGTCGCCCTCGTCGGGCGTGATCGCTTCGATCCAGATGCGCCGTCCCTCTTCGACGACGCACAGATCCGGCTGACCGCCGGCGCGCTGACGCTCAACGACAGGCAGCAGCGCTCGGCCCGCTTCGAGCAGCGTGCAGCCAAGATACATTTCCCAGAACCGGCCATCGACGTCGCGCGCGAAGCCTTGGCGGAAGTCCGGATCAGCATAAGGCTCATAGGTCGCCCACAGCGATTCGATCAGCTCGTGAAGCTGCTGCTCGTGGCGGGATTCCGCCGCCCTGAGGTTCACGAAGCCGCGGTCGAGATTCTCTCCATTGACATCAAACAAGTGCGTCATCGGAGCTTCTACCGCAAGCCAACGACCTTGCGCCGAGCGACGGTGGGCTTGCCGGCTGGCGCGGCGACATCACCGAGATGGTGGATCGTGAATGCCGGACGAGCCGGCAGCTTCACGGTTAGTTCCAGCTTTCCGCCTATCGCCTCGACATAACTGCGAAGCGTCGAGAGATACATGTCCGCCTGCTTCTCAATCTTCGAGACCGAGGGCTGCTTGATGTTCAGCGCCGTCGCGATGTCGGCCTGAGCTTTGCCGGCGATCTGCCGCAGCTCGCGGAGGCCCTCGACCTCCTGCTTCATCTCTTCGTAGCGCGCCTCGATCTGCTCCTGCTGGTCGCGGGGTAGGGAAGCGATGATTTCGTCCAGGCTCCGGCCCATCGGATCAGTCCTTCTTTGCGGATTTCAGGTTTTCCAGATGTGCGGAAAACCGGCTGTCCGCCTTTGCAATAAGCTGCTTATAGAAGCGCTTCTGGCTGCCGCCCGATTTGTCGCCCGCGACGAGAAGGATGGCCTTCCGTTCGGGATCAAAGGCGAAGGCAGCACGCCATTCGCCATCGGCGGCCGAGAAACGCATCTCCTTCATGTTGGCGTGTTTCGAGCCTTTGAGCGTGTCAGCATACGGCCGACTGAGCTGCGGGCCGTATTCGCCTAGCAGCTTCGCGACCGCCAGCAATTCGGTCTGGACCTCGCGCTCGAAAGCCAGAAACTCCGCCTCGAAGGCATCATGCAGTCTGACGTTCCAAGTCATATAGCCTCCAAGCTATGTGGAGTCAATGGCGAGTTGGATCGCATCAGTTGCCGCCCTCAGCTACGCCGGCCTGGCGCAGCAGGTCGCCAAGACTGGCTGCACCGATGCGGCATCGCGCGATAACGCGATCAAAGGAGCGGACATGACCGCCGCGACCGCGCTCGGAGGTGCATACGACCTCACGTTGGAGAACCAGGCGTTCGAGCACCGCCTTCGCTGTGGGACCGCCGGGAGCGTGCAGCTCCGGGGCGTTGAAATCGGCGAGGCGGACTTCAATCCACTCATTGGGATCCGCCGTTCGCCCGACACAGAGGCCGTCGCCGTCCCCCACGTATCGGACGAGTCCCGAAAACTGGACGCCGGCCCGCGACGGGAGAGGGCCTTCGCACGGATCTGCGTGGGCGGGCGCGGCGTAGCAGAACGTCGCGGTCGCGGCGGCCAACACGAAAAGCCGACCGCTCACGCTGCCTTCTTCAAGGCGCCGGTGCCTTTCTTCTTCGCCAGCATCGCGCGAACGAACTTGTCCCACTTCGCCATGCCGGCGCGCTTCTCGGGCATGTAGTTCCAGCGGTCGTAGTTCTTGGAGCTGACGTCCTGAAGCGCGTGGTTCTGGAGACGGTCGCGGATTTCCTTGGAGACACCGGCCTTGCCGGCGAGCGTCTTGAAGGTGCGACGGAGATCGCGGTTCGTCACGTAGGGGATCACACCGCGATCGCGCTGGCGCCACATGAACGAGTAAAGCGTGCCATGGCTGACCGGCTTCGACGGGTCCGTCGCTGAGGGGAAGAACCAGCCATATTCGTTCACGTTGATGGATTGGAGCAACTCGGCGGCTAGCGACGGCACGGGGACGGCATGCGGCTGAAGGTTCTTGGTCTTCGACCAGTCAATGATCCGCTCCTTGGCATCCCATTGGTCGATATGGAGGCGAGCGATTTCCTGGACCCGCTGGCCGGTCAGCATGAGAAGTCGGACGGCGCGGGTGTAGGGCGGGTGGATGGGCGTGTCGGGGCTTTCCAGCCAGCGATAGAGCCGGACGAACTCGTCCTCGTCGAGCCAGCGCGTGCCCTGGACCTTAGGTTCGGTCGGAATGTCCGTGGCCGGATTGAAGGGAATTCGAAAGCGGCGCGGCGAAGTGTTCCGATAGTCGTTGTCGGACTTCATGCCCCAGCCATAGGCCGCGTGGAGATAGCCACGGACATGGTCGGCCATCGCGCGCGCGCCTCGGTCGTAGATTGGTCGGATGACTTCGACGATCTCTTCGGGATCGATCTCGCGGGCGAGACGATTGCGGCCAAGCGTGTCGGCGATCTTGTTCAGGCCCTTCTCCGTCTCCTTCCATGACGGCTTGCCTGCGGCTTTGAGCGACGCGACATAGCCTTCGAAAAGGTCGGCGACGGTGCCGGGACGGGTGTCCGTCGCGATCCTGATGCTTCGGCCCTTCTGGATAACGTCGGCATAGTCGCGCTTGTAGATTTCGCGCGCCTCGGCGAGGGACATGGAAGGGTAGGCGCCGATCTTCTTCTTGGAGCGCTTGCCGTCACGCCATTGCTGCGCCATCCAGTCGGCGGTCACGCGTTTGGGCATCGGCTTCAGGACGAGGACGAGCCGCCCGGTCCCGCGCCCTTCGCCATCGGCGAGGTTTTCTTGTTTCTGGCTCGCTTCGACACGCTTCAACGCATGTCGGATCGCGGTATCGGTCAGGCTTGGCATCACGTTTCTCCTGTCCCGCAACTGGGATCGGTCAAGGAGAAAGGGGATCGCTTGCTGGGAGCGGAATGCCGTTTCCTACCCCTTAAACCGCCCCCAATTTGACAAAACCGCCCCCACTACGCAAGGCTAAAAATTCGCGAATTTCCTAGTGATTCAGCATGCTTGTGCGTGATCCAACGTGATCGATTTGAGCGAGTGGGGTGGTTGTGCACCAGGATCAGGGACGAGGCGGACAGTTCGAGCGCCCGCCGGATGATTTCCCGCGGATAGACGGGCGCGTGGTCCACCGTGCCGTCGGCGACCAGTTCGTCGCGCAAGAGGTGATTGCGGCGGTCGAGAAAGAGGGTTCGGAACTGTTCCCGGGGCAGATGGGCCAGGGTCGTCCGGGCATAGGCTGTGAGCGCGTTCCAGGATGACAGGACCGGGCGGGCGCACGCCGTGGTCCGCGACAGCCGCACGCTCAGTTCGCGCAACAGCTTGAGATCCAGAATGGCCGCCGGACCCATCCCGGGCAGCCGGCCGAGTTCGGCGACCTCGGCGGCGGCGATATCGCCGAGCGACCCGAACCGATCGACGAGGGCCTCAGCGGTGGCGCCGACCATAGGCGCCGACAGGCATCGCCCAAGCAGCAGGCCGAGCAGGGCCAGGTCGTCCAGACTTGAGAGAGTTGACGGCTCGGCAGCGAAGGAGGGTGTAGCCGCAAGGGCCGGATATGCCGGCGCGCGGTCGGGAAGCGATCTCATGGCGACCTCCTGGTCTGCGCTCCCTGATCGGAGCGCCCGCCGCCGCCCTCGCTTTCCCTTTCGATCGACGGCGTCTTGGCGAAGCGGCGGACACGCTTCACCCTGTGCCCATGAAATGGCTCCTCGTTGTCGCCGGCCTCCTCCTCACCCCCGCCGCTGCCCGCGCCGACCCGTGCGAGGGCCGCCTGCCTGACCGGGCCGGCGAAACCTTCTCCGGGGTGGTCCGCTATGTCGGGGACGGCGACGGCCTGTGCCTTGGCTCCACGGCGGACCCGGCGACCTGGATCGAGGTGCGGCTGTCGGACTTTGACGCCCCGGAACTCAACAGCCCGGCCGGTCGCGGCGCCCGGGATCGTCTGGCCAGTCTGGTGCGGGGGCGCAGGCTAACCTGCGTCGCGGTCAGGGGCAGAAGCGGCCGGGTCGTCGTCTACCTTCGCGTCGTCGCCGCCTGTCGCCTGAACGGGCGAGGGATTGGCGACCTGCTGCGGGAAGCCGGCGGCCGCGAAGGCGGCAACTAGGACCGACGGCGCGTTCGCTCGGCCTAGGCGCGATCCTCCAGGATCGAGTCCGACCGGCCCCCTATAGCTGACAACCGGGCGGGTGACCGGCCTTTCCGACGTCACGAAAACCATTGCAACTCCAGCCAAGCGACTATCATCGCAGGGCTAGATCGCGGCGCCCGAGCCACTCCTCAACATCGTCTGAAGCGTCGATTCTACCTTGCCGACTGGCGCTCAAGGCGCTCAGCCATAACTCAGGTTCGACGCTGGCCGGTCGGCCCGGGCGACCGACTGTACAGCGCCAAGTTCACCACGAGCTGCCTGTGTATCGCCGCTCCGTCGAGCAGGAAGTTCTGCTCGTAGAACCGACCGTCCCGGATTTTGTGAAAACATGTTCGGCGCATTTCACGGTCGCGCCGTTGGGTTCGGCCCCCAACCACGTGGAGATGGGAACACCCGTGTGAAGAATATTGCCGCAATCCGATCGTCGTCCATGGCGACATCCTGCAGGTGAAGGTCCTGATGACGGCCTGCATGCGCGCCCACCTCTCTTCTCGCCGACCGGCGGGAAGAGAGACCAAGGCGTCGCGCCCGCGCCCTCGGAAGGGCGCGGGAGCGGTAGAACTCTTAGACGTGGGCGTTCTTTTCGGGGTTGAACCCGTCCCAACTCTCGAACACGTCCATGAAGCCCGGGACCGTATCCTTGCGGGACCAGTCGCGCTGGAGCTCGCACCACAGCTGAGTTTTGCTGATGAGCTTGCCGCCGGCCTGCTCGACGCGGCGCAGCCCGAGCTCATGCGCCGCCACGGAGGTGCCGCCGATCGCGTCGGCCACGACGTAGACGTCGAACCCTTCGCGCAGTGCGTCGAGTGCGGGGAAGGCAAGGCAGACCTCGGTCCACAGCGCGGTCATGATCAGCTTCTTGCGGCCCGTGGCGAGGACGGCTTGCTTGAATTCCACATCTTCCCACGCATTCACCGTCGTGCGGTCGATGACCGGCGTGTCAGGCAGCAGGTCCATGAGGGGTTGAATCGGCGCTTTGTTGAGGCCCGTCGCCACGTTCACCGACGAGTGGATGACCGGGACGTTGTAATTCACGACCGCCTTGACGGTGTGGACGATGTTGAAGAGCAGTTCCTCCTGGCCGATGGACCGGATCGAGCTGACCTGGATCGGCTGATAGTCGATCAGAAGAAAAGCGCAGTTTTGCGGCGTGAGGAGGTGATCGGTTTTCGGATCACGGATGGGTTCGCTAGCCATTACAGATACTCCTGGCGTTGAGATCGGGATGCGCCTGCGCGCAAGCACGCAGGCTGACGACGCCCGGCCGGGTCGGGGGATTGGGGGGAAGCCCGGCCAAGGCGACGATGGGGTCAAGGTAGCCCCCTCGCCTGTCGCCGTCCGCCTGGACCGGGAGAACTCAGTGTTCTCCAGTCCGGCGCCGCCGCTGGTCAGCCGACGGGCTAGACCTTCCCGGGGGCCCGCCCCTGGCAACCCCGTCACGAGCGGAAACCTGACACGGCGGCGCCGTGCGGACATCGCCCGAGCACCGGTCGCCAAGAAGGCTTCGGCGCGACAACACGAGACCAGAGACCGTCATGACGCTTCAGCGCCCCCGCTCCGCCCCGCCCCCCTCCTCAGCCCCGGCCGCCGCCTGGCTGGCGAAGGCGGGCGCGGTCGCCTACGTGATCTGGGGCCTGCTCCACGTTCAGGCGGCGTGGAAGGTCTACAGTCTCGGACAGCAGATGGCGGACGGCATGGAACGCGCGCGAGTTCTGCAGAACGCCTGGAACCTGCTCTGCTTCGCCCTGATAGCGATCGTAGCCGCGGTGGTCCTGAACTGGCGGAACAGTTCACGGGGCTGGTGGATCAACCTCGTGGCCGTGAGCGCCACCGATATCGGCTTCATCGCCGTCGTCCTGGCCCCGGGCTATATGCCGCTATTGGCGCTGCGATTGCTCAGGCCTTGGCCGAGCGCGGCGCGGACGTCGCCATCACCTACCAAAACTCCCCGCAGCGCGCGGACAGCGTCGTCGCTGCGATCCAGAAGGTCGGGCGCCGCGGCCTCGCCGTGAAGGCCGACAGCGCCGACACCGACGCCATCGAGAGCGCCGTAGCTGAGACGGTCAATGCGCTCGGCGGCTTGGACATCCTGGTCAATAGCGCGGCCATCGGACTAGCCGGTCCCGTCGCGGATCTGGACCTCGCTCAATTCCAGACCCTGATGGACGTGAATGTTCGCGGACCCGTCGCCTTTTCCAAGGCCGCGATCCCGCACCTCGGTCAGGGCGGGCGGATCATCTCGATCGGCTCCGCCTTGGGTGATCGGGTCCCCTTCCCTGGGGTGACGGCCTACGCCATGACGAAATCGGCTCTACTGTCCTTCACGCGCGGCCTTTCGCGGGAGCTTGGTCCGCTCGGCGTCACCGTGAACCTCGTCTCGCCAGGATCGACCGATACCGAGGCCAATCCGGCTGACGGCGAAGGCGCCGATTTTCAGCGCGGTCTGTCGTCCGTGGGACGCTATGCGGACCCGCGCGAAATCGCCGACGCCGTCGCCTTCCTGGCCAGCCCGGCGGCCAGCATGATCAACGGCACGGTTATAACGGTCGACGGCGGCGCGAACGCCTAGCCTGTCAAAGACGCCCGCATCGGCGCATTGCCGATGCGGGCGTTGACACGGGCGACGCCGTCGGTAGCGGCGCAGAGCAGCGGTTTATAACGTCGATCTGGCGTTGGAAGGCTCGCGGGTTCTGGGATCGAATCCCTACCGGTCGCTCCATGCCTCAAGGACTGAGAACGGCGCTTCACGACGTCTGCTTTGGAGCAGCAAGCAAGGCTGTGGCTTTCTGCGGCCAACCGAGCAGGCCGCGAAGCGTGATCCGATCATTCAGCAAACGGCGCGCGCTATCCGCCAAGCCGCCACCGTTAGGCTTCAGGGATCAGGGGTCCTTATTGACGCCGACCACACAGCTAACGGGATCCCTTTTCTACGCCGGTCCACACTTCAGCGCCTATCTCGCTACTTTCGAGACGGTATAACCACCTGATCGGCCAGCAGTCGGTCGAGCTTCAGGGCGACCGCGCCACCGTTCGCCAGCTACAGGATCAATCGCGCGTCGGTTGACCGCCCCATCGTTGATCCACCTACGCCCGGCCCCCCAGTCCGGGAGTTGATCGTCACCTGACCCCGGAGTTTCCATGACCAAGGCGTCTGATCTGTTCGTCGCATGCCTCGAACAGGAGGGTGTCGAATACGTATTCGGCGTGCCGGGCGAGGAGAATCTCGACCTTCTGGACAGCCTGTCCCGATCAAAACAGATCCGGCTGATCCTCACGCGCCACGAACAGGGCGCAGGATTCATGGCGGCGACCTATGGCCGGCACACGGGCAAGGTCGGCGTCTGCCTGGCGACGCTGGGTCCAGGCGCGACCAATCTCGTCACCACGGCCGCCTATGCGCAGCTGGGCGGCATGCCAATGATGATGATCACCGGCCAGAAGCCGATCAAGTCCTCCAAACAGGGACGATTCCAGATTCTGGATGTGGTCGACATGATGCGGCCGATCACCAAATACACGCATCAACTGGCCTCGGCCGACAACATCCCCGCCCGGGTGCGCGAGGCCGTGCGCCTGGCCCAGGAGGAAAAGCCCGGCGCGACGCATCTGGAGCTGCCCGAAGACGTCGCCCGCGAACAGACCGACAACGGCCCGATCCCCGCGAGCCAGGTGCGCCGTCCCATTCCAGACCCCAAGTCGATCCAGATCGCGGCCGACCGGATTGCGCGGGCCAAATCCCCGCTTCTGATCGTCGGGGCGGGCGCCAACCGCAAGATGACCAGCCGGATGCTTACCGAGTTCGTCGAGAAAACCGGCATCCCCTTCATCACCACCCAACTGGGCAAAGGCGTCATCGACGAGCGCAATCCGAAATATCTCGGCTGCGCCGCTCTTTCGTCAGGCGACTTCGTTCATCGCGTCGTCGATGCGGCGGACGTCATCATCAATGTCGGCCATGATGTCATCGAGAAGCCGCCCTTCTTCATGACTGCCGAGGGTTGCGACGTGATCCACATCGGCTTCCGCACAGCCGAGGTGGATCCTGTCTATTTCCCCCAGATCGAGGTGGTCGGCGACATAGCCAACGCCATCTGGCAGCTGAAGGAAGCCCTTGACCCGCAGGCCGACTGGACATTCGCGGACATGGAGCGGTTCCGGCGCGCCGAGATCGCGCATTCCGCCGCCTCGGTGGGTGACACGCGCTATCCGGTCTATCCGCAATACCTGGTCGACCAGATCCGGCAGGTGATGCCGGACGACGGCATCGTCTGCCTCGACAACGGCGTCTACAAAATCTGGTTCACCCGGAACTACCCGGCCTACATGCCCAACACCATGCTGGTGGACAACGCGCTGGCCACCATGGGCGCCGGCCTGCCCTCGGCGATGGCGTCGGCCATGATCTGCCCGGGGCGAAAGGTCATGGCCGTCTGCGGCGACGGCGGCTTCATGATGAACAGCCAGGAGATGGAAACCGCCGTCAGGCTGGGGCTCAACCTGGTCGTTCTGGTTCTCAACGACAACAGTTACGGCATGATCCGCTGGAAACAGGCGCATATGGGTTTTGCCGACTGGGGTCTGACCTACGGCAATCCGGACTTCGTCAAATACGCCGAGTCCTACGGAGCACACGGGCACCGCGCGACCAGCGCGGAAGGCCTGCCAGACCTCTTGCGGGCCTGCCTCGATACGCCGGGCGTCCATCTGGTGGAGGTTCCGGTCGACTATGCCGACAACGACCGTATTCTGAACACTGACATTCGTGACCTGAGCGCCGCGCTCTAGGTCAACCGCCAGCCTATGCCGGAGCGATCCTTTGCCCTCCCTGAAGACGTCCTATCCGCTCTACCTGGCCAATGAGGCGCTGAGCCCGAACCAGGACCTCGAGGTCACCAACAAATACTCCGGCGAGGTGGCGACAAGGGTCGCCCTGGCCGACGCGGCGACGATCGACAAGGCCATCGGCGCGGCGGTTCAGGCCACGCGTCCGATGGCCGAGATGGCGGCCTACGAACGCCAGGCGGTCCTCGCCCATTGCGTGACTCGGTTCCAGGAACGGGCGGACGAACTGGCCTATGCCCTGTGCATCGAGGCCGGTAAGCCGATCCGGGACTCGCGCGGCGAGGTCAGCCGACTGATCGACACCTTCCGCATCGCGGCCGAGGAATCCGTGCGCATGACCGGCGAGGTCCAGCCGCTGGACATCTCCGCCCGCGCCAAAGGATATCAAGGCATGTGGAAGCGCGTTCCGATCGGCCCCTGCTCCTTCATCTCACCGTTCAACTTCCCTCTGAACCTTGCGGCGCACAAGATCGCCCCGGCGCTGGCCGTCGGCTGCCCCTTCGTGATGAAACCTGCGTCGAGGACGCCGCTGGGCGCCTTGATCATCGGCGAGGTGCTGGCCGAGACCGACCTTCCCAAAGGCGCTTTCTCCATCCTGCCGGCGACCCGCGACGGCGCGGATCTATTCACCACCGACGACCGGTTGAAGCTGCTTTCGTTCACGGGCTCGCCCGAGGTGGGCTGGGCCCTCAAGGCCAGATCCGGCAAGAAGAAGGTGGTGCTGGAGCTCGGCGGCAATGCTGCGGTGATCGTCGATCGCGATACCGATCTGGCGGACGCCACGGACCGGATCATCTTCGGGGCCTTTTACCAGTCGGGGCAGTCGTGCATCGGCGTGCAGCGCATCCTGATCCACGAGGACATCTACGAGGCCTTGCGGGACATGCTGGTCACCAAGGTCCGCGCGCTCGTCTCTGGCGATCCTCTGGACGAGAACGTCTTCATCGGCCCCATGATTGACGAGGGGGAGGCGCGCCGGCTTGAGAGCTGGATCGCCGAGGCTACCGCTGCGGGCGCGACCCTACTGTGCGGCGGCGGCCGTCAGGGCGCGATGTTGGAAGCGACGCTGCTGGAGGGCGTAGGTCGGGGCCTGAAGATCCGCGACGAGGAGGCGTTCGGGCCGGTCGCGATCCTGTCCCGTTTCTCCGATTTCGAGGTTGCGCTGGAAGAGGTCAACGACAGCCGGTTCGGCCTGCAGGCCGGTATCTTCACTCGCGACATCCACAAGGCGATGCGGGCCTGGGAGGTGCTGGAGGTCGGCGGCGTGCTCATCGGCGACGTTCCCAGCTATCGCGTGGACAACATGCCGTATGGCGGGGTCAAGGATTCAGGGCTGGGACGCGAGGGGGTCAAGTTCGCCATGGAAGACATGACCGAAATCCGCAACCTGGTGATCAGAAGGCACGGGTAGTCGCCATCGCTCCACATCCGGCGTTGAAGTCCGGAAGCCAGGGGCAGAGACGCTTTGGCCGACGACTGGATGATCGGATCGTGGCTGGCGGCCTCTTCGGATAAGCTCGCTCTTGCGACTCCGAAGTATGGTGGAGCGCATCACCATACGAGGACGGAACATGGGGCGGTTTACGTTGGCTGTCGAAGACATGCCTGAGGACCACTGGGATCTTCTGCTCGCTTTTACGGACCTTATCGAAACCGCGTTGCTCGAACCAAGCGTCAATCTCGAGCCCGCCTACGCATTTCTCCGGCGTCATTTTACGCGCGACACCGGTATGTCCGACCTTGTGCCAGACTTCGTCGAAGACAGCGCGGACCTGCCGGCGCTCACGCGATATCTGGCCAGAACTGGCCTTTCGATTGATGAGCAGATCGCCCACGTGCATGAGGCATTTGAACCCCTCGGCGAATACATGGAGCTCGTTTTTCGCCCGAGATCAACAAACTACGCTCGCACCTTTTGGCCCGACAAACCCAAAGACACGCCATTTGCACCCCTCCCAGGCAGTCTTCCTGTAGCGATCGAGCCAACTCCTTCTTCCTCAGAGGATGAGCCGTTCGATAACTTTGACATGCCGCTTACAGCGCGAGCGCAACGAGTGGTCCGGCTAGCGCCGATTGCTCTTGAAGGTCTGGAACGGCTGATCCGTGATCGGAGCATTCCGGGAGCCTCAAACGCATCTCAACCGCTTCTGTGGGAGGAGATCGACGCTCTCCACAGGCTCCATCGGGAACTCGGCGACCTGCTGCGTTTGGCCCGCGCAGGACGCCCTTTTGAAACCCAATGGGCTGCGGTTAGTGAGCTTTTCCAAGGCGTATTTCGTCTTGGAAAGGAAACTGGAGAACTCTTCGTCAATGGGCTCCCCCCGCTCGCGGCATCCGCCCTCCCCGCGCTAGGTACTTTAAAGGCGTGCGAGGCGATGCTCCATCTGGACACAACTTCTAGCGCGACCATTGCTGCGGGCGTGGTTGCCGGAACCTTTGCCTTGAAACCAGGAACGAAGAAAACATCGACCTAGGTGCGCGCTCATACGATCCGCATCCCCGGTCAGAACCGAAGACCAGGACTCGACTCGGCCTCCTCGCTTACTAAGAGATGATCCGGAAGCGGCCACGGCGTCGCGTGCCGGCCGATACGGTAGGGCGCCATCGACTCCGTCAGCGCCCAGGTCTCATTTCGATCCGTGGTCAGTTCAGGGCGCAAGTAGTTGGCGTATACCCAGCGGAAGCGCGGATTGTCGGGCGTGAACTGGTGGGCCTCTACCATGTTTCGAACGTGCCTGACGGTGTTCACGTCGCGTCCGCCCATGGTCTCGACGCCGACGTGGACGACACCAGGCCGGTCGGCCGGCAGCTGCCGCTCGGCCTTCGCAACCACCTGCCGGAAGTGCTTGGCCTTGTGCCGGATGGCGGCGGGCGAGGAACTTGTCCAGGTCACAACGCTCACACGGTAGATGGTATGGGCGTAGATTGGCCGCTTCTTCGCCGGGCGCCACCGGGCCGAGAAGTTGTGGTCGGCTTCGTGATCGTAGTTGCCGGAGACCAGTTCGATCATCCGGCTCGACCCGTAGAACACGTCGTCATGGGCCATGACCCGGCGCGCCAGATGCCAGGTCGGCGCGGCGATCGCACCGTCCGAGACCTGATCGGACCAGACTGCCCGCTTTTCGCGAAGGGCCGTCTCCACCCGGTTTACGAGATAGTCGGGCGGGACGTCCTGAAGTTCGACCTTGAAGTCGATTGTCAGGATGAAGGACGTGTCCAGGCGCTCCCTCAGGCGATGGACGGGCGCAGCGAGCGCCAAGCCAAGCTGACGCTCTTTGATGGCGTAGGCCGATGGCATGAGGCGCTTGCATTCGATGGCCCAGCGACGAGTGCCCCGGGAGGCATGCAAGTCCGGGGTCGGCGGTCCGCCACGGATTTCTTGTACGAACCGGGTGTCCCAGCCATGCCTGTTCCAGGCTAGGGCGACCAGCAGTTCATAAATGCCGGGCTCGGGCTGGCGCCGATCGCCCGTCATCAGGCGCGCGGCCCGGTCCTCGGCACCCGGTATCGCCCGCAATCGCCCCAACTCCAGGCCGAGGCGCTTCAGGTAGGGAACAGACCGAACCATGGCGTCCGGCACGAAGCTCTCGCGGTTGGCGGCGAAGGCCTCGCCCTGGACGATCCACCACGCCGCGGCGTCGGATGGATCAAAGGGATCGGCGTGTTGGCCTCGCTTCCAAGCTTCGAGCGCCGACGCAAGGTGAGCGCGCTGGACCTCAAGCCGGCCCTCCATTTCACTGACCGGCACGAAGCCTTTCAGCCAATCGACCGCGGCGCGCACGTCTTCGTCACGCCAATCGTGGCCCGTGCGCGGCGCGATCCAGTTTGGGTCGGGGAAAGGCATAGCCCACCATCAACGTTAAAGCTGTGGCGGGGCAAGAGGCCTCTCGTTGGCGGAGGGTGAGTGGCCTGTTGCCTCCGGGCCGCGACCGTCTAACTGTCGGCTGGGAGCTGTAAGGGAGGGTGCTTAAGCGGCAATGATAGAGCAGCGGCTAGAACCTCATGGCCTGGCTCAGTCTCGCTGCCGTCTTGTTCGCCACAAGCTTCAGCGGATCATCGCTCAGGTGCGCGTAGATCTCGGTCGTCCTCGCCTGCTTATGGCCGAGAACCTTTCCGACGAGGAACAGTGACGCGCCATCCGCGATGGCGAAGCTCGCGAAACTGTGCCGGAGGTCATGGAGTCGGACGGTCGTTAATGACCGGACTTCGCGAAGGTCGCCGCCCAGGTCGTGGATCCGCCGATGCAGGATCGCATCCGCTCTTGCCTTGACCTTGGTCCACAGATTGGGGAGGCCGACGAAGTGGCCGTCTCCCTTCAGGGCGGGCAGCACCCAGGGCGATCCCGTGCCAAGCGCCGGCGTCGTGTCCCCCGAGTTGTGGCCCCTCGACGCCTCGGGAGCTCGGGTCTCGTCCCAACGACGCCGGAGCACCGCGATCGCATCGTCGGCCAGCGGCACGACCTTGGCCCCAGTCTTTGACTCGGGGAGGCGCAGGCAGCCCTTGGACCAGTCGACGAAGTCCCATTGCAGCGTCAGGATTTCCGATTTGCGGCACCCGGTCAGCATCAGCAGGCGCACCGAGTCGGCCATGACGGCGTAGCGCTCGTCCTCGCGCTCAAACTCCGCCAAGGCCTCGGCGAGCGCGGCAATTTCCCGCTCGGATAGGTATCGCTCCTTTCGGATCGTTTTGAACCTTTCGACGCCTTTGGTCGGGTTCTTCTGGAGATACTCGGCCTTAATCGCGAACTCGTAGACCGCCCCGAGCGTGATCACCGCCATCGCGGCCACGCGCTTGCCGCCCCTCACCTTCGACCGACGACGGTGTCCAAGCATGACGTTTCTGGCCGTCTTGCCCTGAGAGATGTCGAACTGCATCCGCGACACATCCATCGCGGTGACGTCGCGGGCGAGATGCCGGCCGAGCAGCGGCTTGATGTGGCAATCGAACATGATGCGGTTCGTCTCCCAGCTTGAGTCCTTCTTATTCGGCTTCAGCGCGGGTCCCTGCTCGAGATAGAGGTCGGTCAGCGCTTCCACGGTCAGCGCGTTCCTGTCGGCGACCTTCTGGGCTTGGGGATCGACCCCGTCCCTCACGTCCTGAAGTTTCTCGATCGCCCGGTCACGCGCCTCATCAAGACCATACCCTCCGTCGGCCTTGCCAAGGGTGAGCTTCCGGAACCGGCCTCCCAGTCGATAAAAGAGGACATAGCTGCGTCCGCCTCCGGGCCTGACGCGAACTCCAAAGCCTGTGACCTGGGTGTCCCACACGCAGAACTCGGCGGCTGCGGGTTCTAGGTTTTCAATCAGTTTCTTCGTCAGTTTCGGCATCGAACGGCCCAAAAAAGGTAGCGTATGGGTAGCAGAAAGTGCGATTTGCTACCTGTTTCCGCGATTTGCACATCGTACCGGAAAACAGGATTTCTACAATCTTTTCCGTAAGTTGGAACAGAATGAGATGACCTGAAAAGGCATGAAATAGGAACATTATCCTAATGTCAGTCTCCTGGATATCCGAAGCCGTCGGGGAGCCGATCTCCCCAATCCCGCTTCACCCGGAAACTCCCTTCCTCCGCTCCTTTGGACGGTGTTCGGTCGCGCACGCGATCCTGGGTCTCACCGACATTGCCGAACCCACAATGTGATCCTATATTGGATCATATTAGGAGGCTTGTTCGATGTCCGATCCCCAGTGGACTCTGCCCGAAGCGGCGTTCGTCCTTGATCAACCGCTCGACGCGATCAAACGCGACGTCAACCGCCGACCGCTCAAGCCAGAGGCCTCAGGTCCGGCCAAGCGCGCCGTGCGATGCGTCGGCCTGACCGATCTCGTCTATCTCGACATGGTGGCCACCTATCGCCACACCCTGACGCCGTCCGCGCTCGACGACCTCTACGTCGCCGTGGCCAAGGAGCCCGCGCAGTCCGCCAGCGTCTCTGTCGGGCCGCTCATCGTGCAGTTGAAGCGGCATCGGACAAATGTCGCGCAACGCCTGAAGGCGCTGGAGGCCGTGGATCGCGCCATCGAGATCAAACACGGCGCTCCCGTCGTAAGAGGCACCGACATCGAGGTCCATCGCCTGGCGGCGCTCTCGGCAGGCGGAGCCACCGATGAGGAGATCCTCGAGGACTACCCGTCGCTGTCGCTCGCCAAGATCAAGGCGGCGACCGCTTATGCGCGCGCCCATCCCAAATCCGGTCGCCCTTACCCGGCGACGTCGGCGAAGCGCGCGATGCAGGGAGCCGACCTTGGCGGGCTCGAGCCGTTCATGCGGCCGAGGGGATGATCTATCTGCTTGACACCAACGTCGTCAGCCAGAGCAGCAAGCCCAAACCGTCCGCCAACATCCTGGCCTGGCTCCGGTCGGTCGATGACCACGAGCTCTGCATCAGCGCCATGACTGTCCGCGAGTTGCGATACGGAGCGGAGCGGGCGACAGCCGCTGACCATCCTGCCGCCGCGGCGATCACACAGGGCGTGGACGCGGTCATCGCCGCCTATGCGGGCCGCATCCTGCCCATCGACGAAGCCGTGGCCGCCGTCTGGGGCCGGATGCTGGCCGAGCGCGACGGCGACGAGGAGGATACCGCCCTGGCCGCGACCGCGCTGGTCCACGGTCTGACGCTCGTCACCGCCAATATCAAGGATGTGACGGGTCGCGGCGTCCCCCTTCTGAACCCGTCCCGGTCCCCGCCGAAGGCGACGCCGGTCTGACCCGCTCAGGCGGCCTGCCCGTCGAGGACGGTCTGAACCGGATGGCGGCGCAGCACCACCTCCAACACGGTCGGCCGCTCAACCGGGACGAAGACCCGAGCCGTGTAGGCGATGATCTCCACGAAACAGCCCGAGGCGACCAGGGCGTCGCGATCCGTCCGGCCTCCCACCACCTCGATGCGCCAGCGGTCCATAACGCGGGACCGCTTCAGCCACAGCCCGCCCTCCAGCGATAGCTGGACGTTGCGGTCGAGGATCGTGGCGGCGGTTATCGCGCCGTCCGCCCAAACCTCGGCGACGTCGGTCAGACCCAGGCTCGTCTTCAGAGTTCGAGCCTGAACCTGGTCCAGAACCCGCCCCAGCCAGCGGCGTCCGTCCGGCGCCCGGACCCGGCGAACCGAGCAACCCCGCGCCGGCAACCGGCCCCAAATCGGCAACAGCAATCCCGTGGCAAGCGTCAGTTCGCGTGTCCGCCAAGGGTCGGTCCCGGCGGCCTCTTCGTCCCAGACCCGCCGCCAGGTCGAGACCTCCGCCGGCCTCCACGCCGACTCCTCGAACGTCTTCTCGGCCATCGTCTGGCGATCGTCGGGCCGAACCAGCCGCACGGCGGTGATCAGGCGGTTCTCGTTCGTCGAGGTGGTCAAGCCGAGTTCCGCAATCGCGGCGCGGCCCGACTTCTCGTTGACGACCAGCTGGTGGGCGACATCCTTCGCCCAAGTCAGGGCGGCGTCGGCGACGAGGATCTCGCGCCTTACCTTGAGCGAGAAGGTCACCAGAGCCGTCTCGGCGCCGGTCGAGACATCGGTCCGGATCACTTCCTGATCCGTGACCTCCAGTTCCTCGGCCTCGATGTCCTCCAGCCCGCGGTCCAGTTCCCCGGAGGCGGCGGCTCGATCGAGGATGCCGGACAGGATGCGGTCGAAGTCCGCGAACAAGGCGTTCTGGTCGGCGATGCGCAGCGCCAGCAGCCGGCTCAGAAACGTGTGTATCGGTGGCAGGTCGTCGGAGGGTTTGAGGCCGCCGTCGTCGTCGAGCAGCTTCAAGCTCGTCTTGGCCACGAAGGTCTCGAGCGTCATCGAGTCCAGCTCCCCGAAGGCCAGCGCGCCGTAGAAGACCAGCAATGCCCGGCGCGCCCAAGGGCTCTCCAGATTGTCCTCGGCGCGGAACAGGCCGGCTCCGGCGGTGCGCCGTTCGCCGCGCGTAAGCGCGCCCAGAGAGTCCAGCCGGCGCGCGATCGTCGAGGTGAACCGCTTCTCGCCCTGGATGTCGGTGGTGACGGGCCGGAACAGGGGCGCGGATGCCTGATGCGTCCGGTGGGAGCGGCCAAGGCCCTGGATGGCGGCGTCGGCCCGCCAGCCCGGTTCGACCAGATAGTGGACCCGCCGCTGCTGGTTCGGAGCCGACAGGTCGGCATGGTAGCTGCGGCCCGTTCCGCCAGCGTCCGAGAAGATCAGCACCCGCTTGCGGCCCGACATGAAAGCGTCGGTCTCGGCGCGAGCCGCGGAGGCGCCCCGCCGCTCCACGACGCGACGACCGTCCCTCACCACCACCCGGCGCGACCGGCCCGTGATCTCGGCGACGGCGTCCGTGCCGAACGCCTCCAGCAGGGCGTCGAGCACGCCGGGCACGGCGGGCAGACAGGCCATCTTCTCGATCAGGGCCGCCCGCAGGACGAGCGCTTCCTGGCTGACCGCGGGCCGCCCCTCATCCATGACCGGGACCATAATGACATTGCCGTCGTCGTCCTCGATCGCCTCCATCAGATGGACGGGGAAGGCCTCGCGCAGATAGTCGAGAACGTATTCGCGCGGGGTCAGGTCGATCGAGAGGTTGTTCCACTCCTCGGGCGGGATGGACGATAGACGCCGCTCCATCACCGCCTCATTGGTCGAGACGATCTGCACCACGGCCGAGCGCTCCGAGCCCAGATCGTCGCGGATAGAGGCGACCAGGCTCGGAGCCTTGAGGCCCGCCAGCAGGTGACCGAAGAACCGCAACTTGGCGCCTTCGAAGGCGGAATGGACGACCGAGACGGCCTGCGGACTCCTGGCCTTGCCGTCCTCGTCGTTCAGGCCGGTGGCTTTGAGCGCGTCGGCGAGGTTGGCGTGGATCAGCTGGAAGGCATCAGCCCACTGGTCCCAGATGGCGATGTCGTCCGGCGTCAACGGATGGACCAAGGGTTCGTACTCGACGCCCTCGAACGACAGCGATCGCGCCACATAAAGCCCGAGCGCTTTGAGCTCGCGCGCCACAAGCTCCATCGCCGCAACCCCGCCGCGATCCATGGCGTCGAGGAAGTCGGCGCGGGTCATGAAGGGCGCCTCCGGCCCGCCCCAAAGGCCAAGCCGGGCGGCATAGGCGAGGTTCTCGGCGGTGGTGGCGCCGGTCGCCGAGACGTAGAGGATGCGGGCCTCCGGCAGCCGGTTCTGCAGCGCCAGCCCGGCCATGCCCTGAAGCGAGGCCTTCTTCGTCCCGCGTGCCCCTTTGCCGCCCCCGGCAGCGTTGGCCATGGCGTGGGCCTCGTCAAAGGCGATGACCCCGTCGAAGTCCTCGCCGAGCCAGGCGACGATCTGGTCGAGGCGGGACTGGCGGGAACCCCGCGCCGGCTGGCGAAGGGTCGCGTAGGTGGTGAACAGGATGCCGCGATCGAGCCTGACGCCTTCGCCCTGCTTCCAGCTCGACAGCGGCACGATGTCGTGGGCGCCGCCGCCGATGGCGCCCCAGTCGCGCCGGGCGTCCTCCAGCAGGGCGTCATTGCGCGAAAGCCAGACCGCGCGTGCGCGCCCCTGGCTCATGTTGTCGGCGACGATGGCGGCGATCTGACGCCCCTTGCCGCAGCCGGTGCCGTCGCCAAGGAAGAATCCGCGTCGGAACGAAACGCCGTCCTCAGCATCATCGCGAACGAGCGCCACCTCATGGGCCGTCTCGCCGAGGCGGAACCGGCCGGGCAGGAAGGCCGCATGGGCCTCGCCGGCGTAGATCACCCTCCGTCTGGGCGTCGGAGATCCGGCCCTGGTTTAGCACGCCCGGCGGCAACACCGGCCGGTAGGTCGGCGCGGGCGGCGCGACGGAGGCCATCGGGCCAGACTCGACCAGAGGCGAAGGATGCGGCCGGGGATCAGGCAGGACGATCCGCGCCAGGGCATGCGCCTGATAGAGGCCGACGTCCCGGCCCTCTCCAGCCCAGGGCCGCGCCTCATAGGCCAGGGGTGTTGCTCCAGCCAGGAAGGCCAGTCGGCCTGCGGGAAGGGCGAGACCGCGCTCGCGCGGCGCGAGGAAGGCGGCGGCGTCCAACGTCAACCGCACGCGCGGACGGGCGGTGCCGCGATCCGGAAGGCTTGCAAGAATCCGGGCGGTCGCCTCCAGATCTTCGGGCTGGTGAAGAAAGCCGTCCCAGACGGCTGTCCCGCCGCGATCCATGACCAGCAGGCCGGTCTCGACCGAGGTGCCGTGTTTGGCGAAAGCACGCGCGGGAAACGCCACTGCGGCCACCATGACGCCGTGGCCTTCTAGCACCCGCCTCAGATCGGTATCGGCAAGGGCGGTGAGGGGCACGATCGCCGCCATCCGGCCGCCATCCGCCAGAACCTTGAGCGACGCGATCAGATGGGCCTGAAGATCCGAAAATGGCGGGTTGCAGACCACGACATCGAACGCCCCGGCGTCCTCGAGGAGGTCGGGTAGATGGCGGCCGTCATGCCGTCGGCGCGTCGCCTTGGCGAACAGTCCGTCGAGGAGCGCGGCGCGCGTGGGCGCAAGCTCGTTCAACGTCAGGCTCGCCCCGCACGCCTCGGCCACCACGGCCAGCAATCCGGTCCCCGCCGACGGCTCCAGGACACGGTCCTTCGGTCGAACCTGCGCGGCCAGCACCGCGAGGGCACCGAGTTGGGGCGGGGTGGAGAACTGATCCAGCGCGACCTGTTCCTCGCTGCGCCGGCTGTGGGTGAGGCCAAGCGCTGAGACCCCCGCGAGCAGAGCGGCGATCTCGGCCGGGGCGTCCTCGAGCCGGGCGATCTGCGGCGCGAGGCGGCGTATCTGAAGCACCGTCGCGGCCTCGATAGCGTCATAGGCGTCACGCCAGGTCCAGCCGCCCTCGGCGTCGGACGCCCCGAACGCGGTGGTCATGACGTCGGCCACGAGGCGTCGATCCAGCGGGCGCGAGCGGGCCAGATGGATGGCCAATGCACGGGCGGCGGCCAGGATGTTGGCGGGGAGATTCCCGACGGCGAGGTCGGCGAACAGCGAGAGGTTGCGGGTCGTGGACATGGGAAGCCTCCGGTCGCCTGGAGCGGAAGGCTCCTCCCTCTCGGTCCTCCAGGCTCGCTTCGCCCCGCCCTTCCTTCGTCTCCCCGGCAGTCGCGTCGGCGCGCACGACGCAGAGAAACACCGCACCGGCGGGTCGCCGTTGCGATGCTTCCGTGTGCGGACGATCAGGCGGCGGAAGAACCCAGGGCCGCCTCACCCGCCGGGGTGACGGCGAAGGCGCCGACCCCCTCGTCGTCATCATCGACGCCACCGCCGGCCGCTTGGTCCTCGATGTCCGGGGTATCCTGATCGGCGTTGATCGGGGCGGCCCAGCACAGGGCGGCCGGCACCCAGGCCCGTTGCGCAGCCTGTTCGGCCACCCAGTCGACCAGCTCCGTCTTGCGGAGCGTCTTCGCCCGCTCGTCCTCGGCGCCCATGGTCTCGAGCATGCCGGTCAGCAGGCCCTTGGAGTGGGGCTGCAGGAAGAGGGCGTCGGGCGTCCAGTGTAGGGTGATGTCCGCCTGGCAGAGAGCGGCCAGCTCCGCCGCCTCGGCCCGGGCGCTGCGGCGAATGGAGAAGGTCTTCTCCTCCCGGACGTCGAGGCTGATGGCGGTCAACTCCGCCAGCAATCCCATCTTCTCGCCGTGGGCAAGGCCGTGGACCCAGGCGATGACGGTCTCGCCGGACGCTTCCCAGGCTGTGCGACGATCCTCGAGCCGGCGACGCACGTCCCCGTCCAGTGCCTCGATGACTCGCCCATTGGCGGGATTGAACCCACTGGCGGTGATGGCAAGGGCCGAGTCCGACCGCGCGACGTGCGCGCGTCGCACAAGAACGGTGAACAGCCGCGCGATCAAGGCTGTCAGCGCCGCCCCGGGATCGTCGGCCAGCGCGCGGATCAGACCCCGCGTCGCCACATCGGTCCGAACGGCGTGAAGGGCATGGTTGACGCCTTCTGTCTCCGGCTCGGGAGCCTCGACTTCTGGCGGTATATACGCCGGTGGCGCCGAGGTCCGACGCGCGGTCTCGGGCGCGACGTCCTCATCCCCGTCGTCGACCTCGGGTTCCTCCGGCGTGTAGCAGCGGACTTCGACGCCCGCCCCCGTAGCCGGCCACATCACCATGGTGGTCACGACCCTGCCGCCGCATCCGGTTTGATCGGAGGCGATCCTGGCGTGGATCATATCGACGATGGCGAGATCAGCGACGTCGGGGTGCTCGACATCCGCCAGAGCGATGCGGGCCTTTTCGGCCCGTTCGTTGAACACCTCGCGCTGCGACCGGTAGCGCGCCATCTCCTCGGCCGGGAGCGAACCGCCATAGACATAGCCGAGCGCCTCAAGATCATCGGGAAGCTCTGGCTCCGGGCCTGCGGTCACGTGAACCGCGATCCCTTCGGCTTCGAACACGGCCGCTATCCCGCGTGCGCGACGGGTCCAGACCTCGGTCAGAATGTCCGGGTCGAGTAGAACAGGAGGCAGTTCGCCGAACAGGTCGGTTTCGGTGCGACCTCCGGCGTCGATATAGGCCTGAGGATCGACCAGGGCGCAGCGGCGATCGCGCGTGGTGACCCGGCTGTCGTCGAGACGCTCGCTGACCCGCCATTCCTGGAAGCCATGGCCGTCCAAAGCCATCTGGGCGAGGTCCTCCTGCTCCTGGCGATCCGGCAGTCGTGCCAGCAACCGGGTCTGGCGAAGGGTGATGCGGCCCGCCTTCAGCGCCACCAGAGCGGCTGGCGCGACGCCGGACAGGGCCGCTAAACGCTTGATCTCGATCTCGTCGTAACCGAGCGCCCGCGCCATGGCCGTGATCGTCAGTTTCGACTTCAGCATCCGGCCGATGGCCGCGATGACGTCGGCCACGTGGACGGGGACGGCGGTGTTGGTCAAAAGCACCGCCGCCGCTTGGCGCGCCGGATCGGTCTCGACATAGGTCCGGACCGGATAGTTCTCGTCGATGTCGCCGGCCTCCAGCAGGATCGCCAGCGCCTGACGACGACGACGACCGTCCAGAGCCATGAACGGCTGCTCCTTTTTGCCGAGGCCGGGCCTGACGGTCACGGGCTGCAATTGACCGGCCGCCTTCAGGGTGGCGGCCAGGGTTGGAATTTCGTCGTCCGGCGGTTCGCCATACCGCAGGTTCTCTCGCGCGATGCCAAGATCCCCGAGGCGGACGATGCGTTCCACGGGCGTGAAGATGACGGCCGGGCTCGGGGTTTCAGGAACAGAGGTTGTTGAGGTGATGACGGGAACGAGGTCGGTCATGAGGTCTCTCCTGCCGGGCGACGGGGGCCATCCCCGTCACTCCGGCGCCCCTCAGAGCCCTCGCTCCCCCTTTGCGACGCCGCCGCGACCGCGACCTCGTTCCAGTCGCCGAACGGCGGCTCGGGCCATGACACCTCAACCTTGAGACCGTCATTCACCAGGCGGCGGCGGAGCCGGGCAGCCGCCGCCTCACCGGCCTCGCCACGGTCAGCGGCGATCAGGACCCGGCGCACCCAGGCGGGCGGGCTCCAGGCGACGAGGTTATTGGCGGCCATAAGAGCCCAGCCGGGAAGACCGAAGCGGTCGATGGCCGACAGGGTCGTGACCACCCCTTCGCCCACCAACATCTCTTCGGCCGCAGGCGAGAGGCGAACGGCCGCGCCGGGCGGGACCTGACCCACAGTCTTTCGGGCCAGGCGCAGACCGCCGGCGGGCAGACCATTGGTCTCGAGATAGGTCAGCTCGACCGCCGTCAGACGATCCTCGGCGTCGCTGACCCGGGCGATCAGAGCGGGACGCACGCGCCTACCACTCTGATAGACCGAGAGTGGCGCGGCCGGGTGCAGCCGAAGATTGGAGACCGCGTCCCCGGCCAGAACGGCGCGCCGCTGTAGATAGAGAGCGGCCGGACCGTGGGGCGGTCGCTCCGTCGTCGCGGTCCACAGACGCGATGCGGTCTCGACGCGAAGGCGCCGGTCCGGTCTCGGCGATGAGGACCGTCCGCGCCCGCCGCCGGTGAGCCGACCGGCGTCATCGATAAAGCCGCGAAGGCGAAGATCATCCCGTGCGGTGCGCCAATCGGCGCCGCCGAATCCGTGGATGATGACCCGATCATCGGCCAGCATCAACGAAACCGAACGGTCCGCCGTGCTGTGGCCGGGTGCGGGGATGCTGGCGCGCGAACCTCCGGCATAGAGGTCGCCGCCCAGGGCGGCGACAATCGCGTGAAGGGTCATGGCCGCCTCAGATCAGGCCGAGCTGTTTGAAGCTCGCCGTACCCTGACGGCCGATGACGAGATGGTCGTGCACTTGCAGGCCGAAAACGCCGGCGGCGTCCACGATCCTGCGGGTCATCTCGATATCGGCCCGTGACGGGGCCGGGTCGCCGGACGGATGATTGTGGACAAGGATGAGCGCCGAAGCCGAGAGTTCCAGCGCCCGCCGGACGACTTCACGGGGGTAGACCGGGGCGTGATCGACCGTGCCTTCGGCCCGGAATTCGTCCCGAAGCAGGATGTTCTTCTTGTCGAGATACAGGGCGCGGAACTGCTCTCTCGGTTCGTGGGCCAGGGCCGAGCGAACATAGGCGACCAGGGCGGACCATGATGACAGGACGGGGCGGCGGCAGGCCTCCGATCGGGCCAACCTGATACTCAGCCGGCGCAACATCTTGAGATCCGTGATCGTGGTCGCGTCGAGCGTGGCGGCCCGCGCCAGCTCGTGCGGATCCGCCGCGACGACGGCGGCGACCGTGCCGAACACCGCCAGCAAGGTCGCTGCAGCCTGCGCGATGTCACGCTCCGGCATGGTGCGTGTCATCAGCAGGGAAAGAAGGGTGGCGTCGTCCATCTCCTGCTCAAGGCCCGGCGACGCCGCGAACAGGTCTCCCGAACGCAGGCCGGAAGGCCTGAATGTTGATGAGGACAAGGGTCGCATCGCGGGGCTCCAGGGGCTGCTGGCCCCGGATCGGGGCGACCACCCCCCGCCCTTCCTTTTTCTCCAATGCCCGTTGGCTAAGAGGGGCGATGGCTTCAGGCTGCGCCCATGAAATGGCTCCTGATCCTCACTGGTCTTCTCCTCGCTCCCGCCGTCGCCCACGCGGATCCGTGCGAGGGCCGTTTGCCTGACCGCGCGGGCGCGTCCTTCTCCGGTCTGGTGCGCTACATCGGTGACGGTGACAGCCTGTGTGCGGGCCCCAACAGTGACCCCTCGACCTGGATTGAGGTCCGGCTGTCGGATTTTAACGCCCCCGAGCTCCACAGTCCGACCGGACGCGCTGACCGGGACCGATTGTCGGGCTTGGTTCGCGGACGTGTCCTGACGTGCGTGGCGGTTCGCGGTCGTAACGGTCGCGTCATCGTCTATGATCGGGTGATTGCCTCATGCCGCCTTAATGGTCGAAGGGTCGGCGACCTGCTGCGTGCCGCCGGTGGACGCGAAGGGGGAGATTAGGACGCGAGCCTGCTGGACCCCGCAAGCCCTGCCGAAATCCAACTTGGAGTGGCAGTCCCCTCGTCCATCCGCGCGCATGTCGGACCCCTTGGCCACTTCCCTTCCGAGTTCCCTGCGAGCCATCAGCTAGGAGGAAGTCGTCGGCTCGCGGGGGCCCAAGGTCATAGGCGGATCGCTGCGGCAAGTATGTGGATGCGAGGCGCCCTACGAGCGTCCCGTCAGGCGACGTCGCAAGTCGCGTTCGATGGTTTTCCTCTGATGCGGAGTGAGTTTGCGCCACCCCGCGACTTCCAACCGCGTGCGTCCACAGCCTGCGCAAAAACCGGAGCGGGCGTCGAAAGTGCAGACATCGATACAGGGTGTCTTGGCCATCCCACCTGTCTACCGGGCCAGGGAGACGACGGCCTGCCAGGTCAAGACCAGGCCGACGACAGCGATCAGAACCCCTGAAAAATAGGGCGCCTTTCGTGCAAAAGCCGCGAAACCTCCCGACCAGCGCTTCTCCGCATGCCGCATCCCGATCGCCGCTGCGACACCGACGGTGACCATGGTCGCCGCCAATCCGATCGAAAAGCACAGGACGAGGGTCGCACCCAAGGCCACCTGCTTCAGCTGCAGGCAGAGCAGCAGGACGGTGATCGAGGCCGGGCACGGGATCAGGCCGCCTGTCAGGCCGAAGAGCATGATCTGCCAAGTGGTCACCTTGCGGTTGGCGAACCGCTTCTTGATGTCGTTGGCGTGGGCGCGTTCGTGGGCGTCCTGATAGCCGGGGTCCGAGACATCAAGCCCGCCGTGGTCATGAGCGTGTTCGTGATCGTGTTCGGCGAACTCGACATCGAACTCGTGGGTGTGATTGCCGTGGCCCAGGACCAGCCTTGCGGTGAACGCATGGGGTTCAGGAATGACGTCTGCCGATTCGAGATAACCGTCGCGTGTCTCGAAGTGGAATGTCTGGACGGAGCCGTCCGCCCGGGTGGTTGCGACGATGACGTCGTCGGCCCTCGGAACCGGCCCTTTCTCCGGAGCGAACCGGAACCGTGGGGGCACGCCGTCCTCGAAGATACTCAGGCTGACGACGCCATGGCCGGTGTCGATCCAGCGCGTCTCGTCGTGGTCATGGTCGTGGTCACGATCATGCTCGTTGTGGACGGCGTTCTGCTCGCGCCATGTGGCGAAGAGCATCCATGCGGCGACACCGAGGATGATCACGGCCGAGGCCAGCTGGAACCAGCCCTCCGAGGCTTCGATGTCGAAAAACTGGCCGAAGTAGAGCCCGGTCAGGGCGATGGCCCAGACGATGGCCGTATGGGACAGCGTCGCCGACAAACCCAGCAGGATCGCCTGCCAGACCGTACCGCGCACCGCGACGATGAAGGCCGCCATCATCGTCTTGGAGTGGCCGGGCTCCAGCCCGTGCAAGGCTCCCAGCAGCAGGGCGGAAGGAATGAACAGCCAGGCATGGGCCGAGCCCTGCGCGAGCAGGTCTGCAAACGGGGTCATCGGCGTCTCACAGGTATTTGGTGATGTCTTTGAACTCGGCCATGGCCCGACGGGCCTCGGCCGGGTCGCCCTCGGCCGCATGGGCGAGGCAATGGTCGATGTGATCGTGGATCAGGGTCTTCTTGGCCGCCGCCACGGCCTTCTCGATCGCATGAAGCTGCTGGGCGAGATCCAGACACGTTCGCCCACCCTCGATCATGGCGATGGTCTTGCGCAGATGACCCTCGGCGCGCTTCAGCCGATTGATGATCTCGGGGTGGGATTCGTGGACGACGTGAGCCATGAGGCTATGCTATCCCCCTGGAGGGGATAAGACCAGCCTCTCTTGGTTACCCGCCGCAGGACGACGTTCGATGTTTTCACCGCTTCGCCATGCCGGTTACCGGCATCTGTTCATCGCCCAGGTCGCGGCCCTGCTCGGCACGGGCATGGCGACGGTGGCGCTGGGTCTGCTGGCGCATGATCTGGCCGGGGCCAATGCCGGCGAAGTCTTGGGGATGGCCCTGGCCATCAAGATGATCGCCTATATCGGCGTCGCGCCCTTCGCGAGCGCCCTGGCGGCCAGGCTTCCCCGCAAGGCCCTGCTGGTCTCGCTGGATGTCGTCCGGGCCTGTGTCGCCGGCGCCTTGCCGTTCGTTGGCGAGGCCTGGGAGGTCTATGCCCTGATGACGGTGCTGTACGTCGCCTCGGCGGCCTTCACCCCGGCGTTCCAGGCGATGATCCCCGACCTGCTGCCTGACGAGGCGGAATACACCAAGGCCCTGTCGCTCTCGCGCCTCGCGGCCGATCTCGAGAGCGTGGCCAGTCCCGTGCTGGCGGCCGTGCTCCTCGCCTTCATGAGCTACAACAATCTGTTCGCCGGGACGTCCCTCGGCTTCGTTATCTCGGCCCTTTTCGTCGTCACGGCTGCACTGCCGGTACTGACGCAGACGGCTCAGAAACCCTTCATCCAGCGGCTCACGGGCGGGGTTCGCCTGTTCGCTTTGACGCCACGTCTGCGCGGTCTGATCGCCATCAGCATCGCCGAGGCCGCCGGCGGGGCCATGGTGTTCGTCAACACGGTCGTCCTGGTGCAGTCCCGCTTCGCCATGTCCGGCCAAGCCGCCGCCTGGGCGCTAGCGGCTTTCGGGGCGGGGTCGATGGCGGCGGCGATCGCCCTGCCTCGCCTGCTGGACCGGGTCGCAGACCGGACCGCCATGTTGTGGGGCGCCGCGATCATGACCCTGGTGCTGCTTGGGGGATCGGTGCTGGCGACCACCTATGTCGCCCTGCTCATCCTCTGGGCCGTCATGGGCGTCGGCTATTCGCTGACCCTCACACCGGCGGGTCGCGCCTTGCGTCGGTCTTCCAACGCACAGGATCGTCCGGCCCTGTTCGCGGCGCAGTTCGCCCTGTCCCACGCCGCCTGGCTGATCGCCTATCCGGTCGCCGGTCTGGTCAGCGCGGCTGCGGACCCCAGCGCGGCCTTTCTGGTGCTGGCCGCCCTGTGCGCGTTCGGAACGGTCCTAGGATTTGTAGTCTGGCCTGCGAACGACCCGACGGACCTGCCGCATCGGCATGACGCACCGGCCGAAGACGATCCGCATCTGGACGGTCAATCCGGAGAGGCGTTGCACAGCCATCCCTTCGTCATCGACGAGCGCCACCCGCGATGGCCGACGACGAAGGAGTGAGCCCAAGGCGGGAGACATCCGACCGTAAGCCTCAGTCGACGAAATCGACGCTCTCGTAGTCGCCCGAGGTTTGAAGCGTGATGGTGACACGCTCGCCGCTGCGGTTACGCCAGAACCAGCCGTGATGACCCGCGAAAGCGGCCGTTAGCACCCCCGTCTCGCGGGCGGAGGTTCCCTTGCTATAGCCGTGATAGGTGATCCCTTGGCCGTCACCATGGGTGTCATAGTTCACCGCCGGGCCACTGGTGGACCAGGTGAAGTTCGCCTTCGCGCCGTCCCCCATGGCCATTTTGATCTCGGCCCCCTCGTCAGGCTCAAGGGTCAGGGACGTGCGATGGCTGCGACCCGCCGATGCGCCATTGGTTGTCGTAGCTGCGGCTGCCGTCTGGGTCGTGACCGCTGGCGGGACGGCTTCGGTCTTGGCAGACCTGGCCGGCTCCTGAGTTGCGGTGTCTGGTGAGCCCACTGGTGCGGCTGCCGGCAAGGCAGGCGCGGTCCTCGTGGATGTAATGACCGCCGCCGTTGAGGCCGCTTCAGCCGCAGCTTCAACGGCGAGTTGGCGCTTGATCCGGCCCATCTCGGTCAGCCCGAAGACCGAGCCGATGCGGGTAGGATCGACGCCGTACTCGGCTGGAAGGACCACGGTGACCAGCAGGGCCGAGGCGATGACGACGGCGACGCCGGTAGACTTGAGCAGCTTGGCCGTCGACGGCAGTTCGGCGGGATCGGGTTGATTGAGATTTTGCATGGAAGGTCTCCCGTCAGGCGACGAAGAAGCCGACGAGCTGATAGCCCGTCAGGATGAAACCGAGGATCATGAGGATGACGTTGGCCAGATAGGCGTGGCGCCCGAAGCTGGCGGTCCGGCGCCAGAATCCCATGGCGATCAGGATGGCTCCGAGCGCCAGAAGCTGGCCGATCTCCACGCCGATGTTGAAGGCGATCAGGTTGACCAAGAGGCCGTCTGAAGACAGCTGGAAGTCCTGCAGTTTGGTCGCCAGACCCAGGCCGTGGAACAGACCGAACGCCAGGGTCGCGGCCCTGGCGTCCGGCTGGACACCGAACCAGCGTCGGTAGGCCCCCATGTTGTCGAGCGCCTTGTAGACGACGGACAGGCCGATGATGGCGTCGATCAGATAACTGGAGACGTTGACGTTCAGCATCACGCCCAGCAGCAGGGTCGTCGAATGCCCGACGGCGAACATGGTGACGTAGAGGCTGATATCCTTGAGGCGGTAGAGGTAGAAGATCACCCCGAACAGGAACAGCAGATGGTCGTAACCGGTGACCATGTGCTTGGCCCCCAGATAGACGAAGGGCCAGAAGACGATGCCGGACGTCTCCTGGATGTAGCCCTTGTCCCCTGCCGCCACCCCGTGCGCCAGGGTGGCGGTGAACAGGCCGTTGAGGAAGAGCACCAACAGGCCTGCGCTCAGCAGGCCGATGGGCGTTCGCAACCAGGCGGTCGCGCGCTGGAGACGCGGGTTCATGAAGTCCTCCGGGAGTATGCGAAGGGAAGCCGCTCACGCTACGACCGTCTGACGCCGTTCGGCGAAGACGGGCGGCCGTGGACGAGGCTGTAGAGGGCGGGGAGCACGAGCAGGGTCAGCAGGGTCGAGGAGATGATCCCGCCGATGACGACCGTGGCCAGCGGGCGCTGGACCTCGGCGCCGGCTCCGACGTTCAAGGCCATGGGCACGAAGCCGAGGCTGGCGACGAGCGCCGTCATCAGCACCGGGCGAAGACGGGTCAGCGCCCCCTCCCGGATTGCCTCGCCAAGAGGCTTCCCTTCGGCGATCAGGCTGCGGATGAAGGTGACCATGACGACACCGTTGAGCACGGCGACCCCGGACAGGGCGATGAATCCGACCCCCGCCGAGATCGACAGAGGCAGCCCACGCAGCATCAGGGCGGCCACCCCTCCGGTCAGGGCCAGAGGCACGCCGGAGAAAACGATGGCCGAGTCCTTGACCGAGCGGAACAAGGCGAACAGCAGGCCGAAGATCAGCAGCAACACCGCGGGAACCACGAGTTGCAATCGTTTGGCGGCCGAGATCAACTGCTCGAACGTTCCGCCATAGGTGACCCAATAGCCGGCCGGTATGGCGACCTCAGCATCGACCCGGTCCTGAACCTCGCGGATGAACGAACCCAGGTCGCGGTCGCGGACATTGGCCGTGGTCACGATGCGGCGTTTGCCGTTCTCTCGGCTGATCTGGTTCGGACCCTTTGTGAGTTCGATCGTGGCGACCTCATTCAGGGGCACGAACTGACGCGGCTGTCCTTCGCCCGCCGGGAGCGGGACCTGGAGACGACCGATGGCGTTGGTGTCGGCGCGCAGACGCTCGGGCAGGCGGACAACGACGTCGAAACGACGGTCACCCTCGAAGATTTGCCCGGCGGTCGTGCCGCCCATTGAGGTGGAGATAACCGACTGGACGTCTTCGATGCTCAGGCCAAGGCGCGCCATGGCGGGTCGGTTGGGTGTGATCTGGAGCACCGGCAGGCCGGTGATCTGTTCGGTCTGGGGATCGGCGGCCCCGTCCACCGAGGCCACGATGGCTTCGATCTCGGCGCCGAGGCGCAGCAGTTCGTCGAGATCGTCGCCATAGACCTTGATGGCGACGTCGGCCCGCACCCCGCTCAGCAGTTCGTTGAACCGCATCTGGATCGGCTGGGTGAACTCGTATTTGCTGCCGGGAATCTCATTCACGGCCTCTTCCATCTCGGCGACGAGGTCGCCGCGAGACTTGCGAGGGTTCGGCCAATCCTTCCTGTCCTTCAGCATGATGAAGGTGTCGGCGACCGAGGGCGGCACCGGATCGGTGGCGACCTCGGCGGTGCCGATCTTGGCCACGACCCGCTCCACCTCGGGGAAGCGGGCGATGCGGGCTTCCAACGCAGTCTGCATCTGCACGGCCTGGGTCAGGCTGGTGCCCGGGATGCGCAGGGCGTGCATGGCGATGTCGCCTTCGTCGAGATTGGGCACGAACTCCGAGCCCATCCGCGACGCCCCGAACCCGGCGAGCAGCACCAGCACGACCGCAATGCCGATCATCAGGCTGCGGGTCCTGAGCGCGAAGTCGAGCGCCGGCTGATAACCCACCCGGGCCCAGCGCATCAGGAAGCTGTCCTTCTCCTCGACCTTGCCGGTGACGAACATGGCGACGGCGGCGGGTACGAAGGTCAGGGACAGCAGGAGCGCTGCCGTCAGGGCGATGACGACGGTGATCGCCATCGGGTGGAAGGTCTTCCCCTCCACCCCGGTCAGGGCGAAGATGGGGACATAGACCAGGGTGATGATCATGACCCCGAATAGCGAGGGCCGGATTACCTCGCTGGAGGCGGTCGCCGCCAGATCGAACCGTTCCTCGCGGGTCAGGATACGACCCAGGCGATGCTGGGCCTCGCCGTAGCGCCTGAGGCAGTTCTCGACGATGATGACGGCGCCGTCCACGATCAGGCCGAAGTCGAGCGCGCCGAGGCTCATCAGATTGCCGGAGGTTCCGGTCCGCACCATGCCGGTGATGGTCATCAGCATGGTGACGGGAATGACCGCCGCCGTGATCAGGGCCGCGCGGATGTTGCCGAGCAGCAGGAACAGCACGACGATGACCAGCAGGGCGCCCTCGACGAGGTTCTTTTCGACGGTGTGGATGGCGCGTTCCACCAGTTCGGTGCGGTCGTAGACCGGCGTGGCGACGACACCGGGCGGCAGGGCCTTGGCGGCTTCCTGCAGGCTGGCGGCGGCGGCCTGGGCGACGATACGGCTGTTCTCGCCAGCCAGCATGAGAACCGTCGCAAGGACCGTCTCCTTGCCGTTCTCGGTCGCGGCGCCGGTGCGAAGTTCCTGGCCCATTCCGATGTCGGCGACGTCCAGGATGCGGATCGGAACGCCCCCACGCGTGGCGATCACGATGTTGCCCAGGTCTTCACTCGTCGAAGCCTGCCCCGGCACCCGGATCAGATACTGTTCGCCGAAGCGCTCGACATAGCCCGCGCCGACGTTGGCGTTGTTGTTGTCCAGCGCTTCGACCACCTCGGCCATGGTCACCCCGTAGGCCGCCAGCCGCTGCGGATCGGGTGTGACGTGATACTGACGCTCGTAGCCGCCGACGGTGTTGACCTCGGTGACACCGCGCGTGTTGCGAAGCTGGGGCCGGATGACCCAGTCCTGAAGCGTGCGCAGGTCTTCGGTCGTATAGGGCTGGCCGTCGGGACGTCGTGCACCCGGCTCGGCCTCGACCGTATACATGAAGATCTCCCCGAGGCCGGTGGCGATAGGGCCAAGTTCAGGGGTGACGCCGGGGGGAAGCTGACCGAGGGCGCTTTGGAGGCGCTCATTCACCAGTTGGCGTGCGAAATAGATGTCGGTGCCGTCGTCGAAGATGACGGTCACCTGGCTCAACCCGTATCGCGAAACCGAGCGGGTGTATTGAAGGCCCGGAACGCCTGCGACGGCGGTCTCGACGGGGAAGGTGATGCGCTGTTCGGCCTCCAGCGGCGAATAGCCGGGGGCTTCGGTGTTGATCTGAATCTGGACGTTGGTGATGTCCGGAGTGGCGTCGATCGGCAGGCGCTGGAAGCTCCAGACGCCGATGGCGCAGGCCAGGAGGACGAGCCCCATGACCGCCCATCGGAAGCGGATCGACAGGGCGATGATGCGTGCAAGCATGGTTCTCGCGCCCCCTAGTGATCATGGCTCGCGCCGGACTTTTCGATGTCCGCGCGAATGAGGAAGGCGCCGTCCACGACGTATTCGGTTCGGGGTTCGAGCCCGCCAAGCACCTCGGTCCACTCGTCGGTCCTTCGGCCCAGTTCGAGCATCCGCACCTCATAGGTGTTGCCGACCTTGGCGTAGACGACCTGGAAATCGCGGAACGGCTGGATGGCCTTGGTCTGGACGGCGAGAGGCACTGCACCCTCACCGACCTGAACGGTGCCCTGTACTCCCAGGCCCGGCCGCCAGACGCCGCCCTGATAGGCCAGTTCGACATGGGCGATCAGGGTCTGGCTCATCGGATCAGAGCCGGGCAGGATGGTTTCGATGACGCCATTGAAACGGTGGTCACCTGCCAGACTGGTGACCTCGACCCGCTGGCCCCGGCGGACACGTTCTGCATCGCGCGGATAGAGGGCGAACTCGGCATGGAGGCGGGTTGGGTCGCCGATCACCAGCATCGGCTCGCCGCCCGCGCCGGTGATGGCCCCGGCGTTGACGTTCTTGGCCATGATGACGCCGGAGATCGGCGCGGTGACGGAATAGGTCTGGAGGCTCTCGCTGGACTCGACCCGCGCCACAACCTGGCCTCGCGATACGCGCTGGCCCAGTTCGACGTTCAACGCCATCACCCGACCCGGATAGCGGGCGAAGACATCGCTCTGGCCCTCAGGCGTGATCTCGACCCGACCGCTCAACGGCAGAGACTCGCCCAGGACTGCGGAACCGGCGCGCTGCGTGGTGACGCCACCGGCGCGGGCGGCGTCGGCTGAGATGACGGTGCGACCCTCATAGGACTGGTAGGCCCAGGTCGATCGCTTGCCGTTCTGGGTCGCCGCGACCGCCACGTCGAAGGAGTGCGGCTCGGAGACGACACCGGGGCTGGCGAGATAGTCCTCGGTCGGGATGAAGGTGAACCGATCGACCTTCGGCCCGAGACGGGTCAGGGCCATGGTCGCCTGGACCTGACGTGGATCGAGCGGCTTGTCCTTCAGATAGGGATAGAGCCGGAACAGGGGCTCTGGTCCTTCCTCGAAGATGGTGATCTCAAGGGCGAAGTCTCCGTCGCGGAGCATCCGGCCTCGGTGAGGGCCACGCTCATAGTCGGCGGCGGCAGCCTCGCCGTTTTCGCCTGCCTTTTCGGCGGGCTTGTCTCCGCAAGCGGCGGCGGCGAAGGCGAGGACGATCGCGGACGCAACGAGCCAGCGCCGCGAAGGTGTCAGGCGGATCATGGTTGAGTCTCCAGGGCGAGGATCAGGTCGCCGTGCGCGCCGGTCAGTCTGTCGAGGCGGGCGCGATCGATATGGAATTGCTTGAGCACCGCGACGCGGCGGGCGCGGGTCTGCAGCAGGGCGGTCTGGGCGGAGATGACGTCGTTGTAGGTGAAGCCGCCCCTGTTGAAGCCGTCGCGCACCAGAACGACGGCGCGCTCGGCCTGGGGAAGGGTTTCCTGCCCGATCCTGCGAGCTTCGCTGGCTCGGGCCATGACCTGAACCTGCAGGCGCGCGATCTCACGTTCACGGTCGATGCGGGCGGCGGCGAGATCACCCTCGACGGCCAGCCCCTCCGCTCGGGCGCGGTCGATGGCCCCGAGGTTCTGGTCGTAGCGACCAAGGGGAATCGACGCGCCGACGACAAAGCCGAGGTCGTTGCCGTCCCCGAAGTGACGGACGCCGGCGCTGACCGTGGCGTCCGACCGGGCGCGGGCCGTCTCCACCGCCACCCGGGCGACGGCGATGTCGCGCTGTGCGACGAAGATGTCCAGGTCCGCCTGGGCGACCCCATCCGTGACGTCGAGCGCCGACCGGGTGTCGGCGAAGGTCTCGGCGCCAAGGGTGAAGTCCGATGACCCATCCCAGAACCGGGCCAGCGAAATGTTGGCGACCCGGACGGTAATCCCGGCCTGATCGAAGTCGATCTGGGCCTGAGCCAGTTCGGCCTCGGCGCGCGCCCCGGCGAACAGAGGATCGCGCGCCATGTCCACGCGGCGACCGACCTCGGTCTGGAACCGTTCGGCGAGGTCAAGGCGCTCGCGGGCGATCTCCAACTCGGCCTGAGCCGCCAGAGCTTCCGCCCAGGCGCGCTGCACCTGTTCGAGCCGGTCCAACTGGCGAATGCGCGCGGTGGCGTCGACCAGCAGCCCTTCGGCTTCGGCGAGAGAGACACGGGCGGACCTGTCACCGCCCCGCTCGAACCGTTGCTCGACTGTGAGCGTGGTCTCGGTCCGACGGAACAGGTCGCCTCCGCCGATGGTCGGAAAGTTCTCGACCATCACCCCAAGCGTGGGGTTGGGACGAACGTCCGCCTGACGCACGGCTGCCCGCGACGCCTGTCGCCGGGCCTGGGTCGGTGCCAGTGAGGGATCGACCAGGGCGGCTCGACGCAGCGCCTCGTCCAGCGACAGTACAGGCGCGGTGGACGTGGCCGCCGCATCCTGTGCGACAGCAAGGGTCGGCGGCAGCGAGGCCGCCAGAATGAGCGCGAGGGCCGACACGGCCGTCAGTCGCGCCCACGGCCCGGCAATGCCGGACGATGGGGTCTTCAAGGGATTCTCTCCGGGAAACGGGGGTGCACGCGCGACCGATTGGCCGCGTCGGATCAGATGATCGTGCGCGTCCGTCTGGGAGGGTATTCAGGCCCGTCGCCGTCGTGGGCCGGACGTGCGCCATCGCCCGCCGGCTGGATCAGCACGGCGTTCATGGCGACGAGGGGGCTCAGATCGCGGTTGAGGATCGGGATGGCGGTGTGGCTGTCGCCGCTCGTATGGTGGTGATGGCTTGCTGGACGCCCGGCCTCGCCCTCGTCTTCGCCGTCTTCGGCTTGATCCAGTGGATCCTCGGCCGGCGCGTCGGGGGCGATATGGACGTGCAGCGAGCCATGATCGACGTCCGCGATCTCTGCGTGATCACCGTGGCCGATCGCGACTGCCGGCCAATCCGACGCATGGGCAATCTGGTGCCGCCCTTCCTGAACCCCATGCAGGCTCAACGTCGCCACGAGGGCGGCGCACAGGCTGACGCAAATGGTGCGAAACAGGCGAGACAAGATTGAACGGCTCCTTCATCCGCCATAGTGCGACCCGATCCCAATGGCAACGGTCGAGGTTGCCGCATCACGATATGGCTAGGATTCGTCCTTCAGGTGGATACGTGATGGCGGAGGTCGGGAGCTCCGTTGACGGCTGCGACGATGCGAACATTGATCGATCCGCCAGTCGTGGTAAGGGGCGGCATGGGAGTGACTCACTATCATTCTCAAAATGTTTTCTTGGTGGGCTGCGGGTCGCTGCGGCGCCAGTGCGGCGCCGACCGGTCGGGATTGACCGACGCCGAGGCAGTACCCACGTCTCGTGGCCCGGGGTCAGGCCGGCGCTGCGGGCCGGGCTCGCCGGCTTTCGAACCGGCGTCGGATCCAGGTTCGCCCAGGTTTCTCAACGAGCAGATGCAGGGCCGCCGCGATCAGCGCCGTGACGACGAACAACCCTGCCAGTTCGACTGGCGTGATGCGGAAGGCGCTGTCGATGCCGCGCAGTTCGGCGACCACGCCCTTGAAGGCGACGAGGACGGGCATGTGCACGAGATAGAGGGCGAAGGAGGCTTCACCGGCGAAAACCAGCGCAGGGGCGGCGAGAGGCCCCTCGCAGTCCGCGCGTGCGAGCAGGGACCAGGTCAGGATAACGGGGGCTGAGAGGGCGACGATGATCCGGTCGTCCAACGACAGCTGCATAGCGCCGAGCAACACGAGGGTAGCAGCCAGGGCGGCGGCGATGGCGACGGGCCGGCTCCAGCGCCAGCGATGGCCCAAGCCGTAGAGCGCCATGCCGATCAGAAAGGCCGGCGCTATGCGCAAGATGCCCATGTCGTCCTCGGCCCGAGGCAGAACCTTGCCGAAGGTTGAGACGTAGGCCGCGTCGATGACAACATAGCTGACGATGCCCAAGCCGAGCAGGAACCAAGGACGATGTCTCATCCGGATCGAGAGAAGGGCGTAGGCCGGGAACAGCAGATAGGCGAACCATTCCGCCGAGAGCGACCAGGACGGGCCGCTCCAATTGTATCCGATTTCGCTTGGAAACCACGCCTGCACCAGGAACAGGGTCTTGAAGAAGCCCTCTGTCGTATAGGTCGAGAGATCGAACGGAACGCCAGAGATTGAAGCTCCGAGCACCATGATCAGAACACCGCCCAAAATCGCCAGATGGAGGGGATAGAGCCGAGCCAAGCGGGCCACGAGGAAGCGCCTGTAGCTGAATGTTCCTGCGGCGAAAGCGGGGCCGTAGACGTGGGCCAGAATGAAGCCCGACAGCATGAAGAAGGCGTCGACCGCCAGCCGGCTTCGCTCGATGATCGGGCTGTAGCCGAGGGCCGGATCCCACTGAAGCTGGTAGTGGAACAGCACCACGCCCATGGCCAGGAAGGCCCGCAGGCTGGTCAGGGCCATCAGATCAGCCGGGTAGCCTTCGTGAGTCGGAGAAACGGACGTCATGAACGATGGCCCCCCAAAGGCAGGCGGCACAGGACGGACCGCTTAATTGGTCTACGCATCGGTCGCCTCCATCCCTCATTCTGTCGCATCTGGGGATCAGGCCTGCCGCGCTGGAGAAAAGGCCATGATCTGATCCTGCGCCGCTCGCGGGCTCATGGCGATCGGCTTGCAGGTTTTCATCGGAAGGCGCGATGACGCGCGCCACCGGCTCAGCCCACAGACCGGCGCGGCCATGGTGAACGATGGCCTGGATCTCATCGAGCGCGGTTTTCTCCATGGGCGATGGATCGGCCGCCCATGCGGGCCCGCACGAAGACCACGTCGCCCACGCCCATGTCGCAATCCAGCTGACCGTGGCTCGCGCGGGCTCGGCCCGCGTGGTTCTGGACGACCGTCGCGCCCCGAGCCGTCAGGCGATCGTCATCGGGCTTTCTGGCGCTGATCGGGCCGGCCCTCGCCTCGTCATTCCGCCCTCCCTGACGGCCCTGTCGAGCCCTGAGGCCCAGCCGGACCGCATCGTGGCGGGCTTCAGAGAACGGCTCGGCGTCAAGGCGTATAAGCTGGATCCACGCCTTGAAGGGGTGCTTCTCAAGCCGTCTGAGGACCCGGCGCCCGGAGCCGTCGCCCGTGGGGCCTGGTCGGTCGGCGCCTCAAGGTCCTGGCCTAGGCGCAGATGCAGGCTCCACGTCTTCGCTATGCGCCCGTGATTCTCCGTGGGTTTTTCGGCCTGTTCATCAGCCTGTGGGATCATCTCTTGGGCAAGTTCCGGTCCGGGGCCCACACGCCCCCGGACAGGCCAGATCGGCGTGTCCGATCGGCCCTACTACCCGAGAGGATATTTTAGGACGCTCGCCGAACCAATCCGACAGGCCGTCTAGGGAAATATCCTGCGCTAGCGCGATGCGCGTCCGAGAAGGTTGATCAGTTCTGTGGCCTTGGCCTTGCGATCGGAGAGATCGTCGCCGGTCATCGCCCCCATGACGCAATGGTCGAGGTGGTCTTTCAGCACCTCCCTCTCGACGCGCAGCAGGGCGGCCCGCACGGCCTGGAGCTGGGTGAGGACCTCCACGCAGTAGCGGTCCTCCTCGACCATCCGGGCGATGCCGCGAACCTGGCCCTCGATCCGGTTCAGGCGGTTCAACACCTTGGGTTTGGTTTCCGTCTGCATCCAATTCCTCGTTCTGACCGTTCGACCCTACCCCAGGACAGCGCCTTGCGCGATACCCCCATAGGGTATATCTGGCGTCCAGCTGTTTCAAGGAGCCCGCCATGTCCATGCCCTCCCATTCGCATCCGGCCGGTCACAGCTGCTGTTCGGCCAAATCGGCCGACGGCGGCGCGAAGGCGGTCGATCCGGTCTGCGGCATGACCGTCGATCCCGCGACCGCGGCGCATCGGGCCGTCCACGACGGCCAGCACTATTTCTTCTGTTCGGCGGGCTGCCGGACCAAATTCATCGCCGATCCGGACCGCTATCTCGGCGAGACCCGGCAACCGGCGCCTGTCATCCCGGGCGCCATCTACACCTGCCCGATGCATCCGGAGGTGCGCCAGGAGGGCCCGGGCTCCTGCCCGATCTGCGGCATGGCGCTGGAGCCGGAGACCGTCACCGCCGAGGCGCCGGTCAATCACGAACTGATCGACTTCACCCGCCGCCTCTGGGTTGCCGCGGTCCTGACCCTGCCCGTCTTCGCGCTCGAGATGGGCGGCCATCTGACCGGACTGGCGATGCGGATTTCGGGCCAAACCTCCAACTGGATCCAGTTCGCGCTGGCGACGCCCGTGGTGCTGTGGGCCGGCTGGCCGTTCTTCCAGCGGGGCTGGGCTTCCCTCCGCAACCGCAGCCTCAACATGTTCACCCTGATCGCCATCGGCGTCGGCGCGGCCTGGATCTACAGCGTGGTCGCGGTGCTGGCGCCGGCTCTGTTCCCGGCGGCGGTCCGCCGGATGGACGGCAGCGCGCCGGTCTATTTCGAGGCAGCGGCCATCATCACCGTCCTGGTTCTGGTGGGCCAGATTCTTGAGCTGCGCGCCCGCGAACAGACGTCCGGCGCCATCCGGGCGCTGCTTGATTTGGCGCCCAAGACCGCGCGGCGGCTCCGTGACGACGGCGGCGACGAGGACGTCACGCTCGACATGGTCGCCGTCGGAGACCGGCTGCGCGTCCGCCCCGGCGAGAAGGTGGCGGTCGATGGCGAGATTCTGGACGGTCGGGTGACCATCGACGAGTCCCTCGTCACGGGTGAATCCATGCCGGTGACCAAGGACGTCGGCGACAAGGTCGTCGCCGGATCGCTCAACAAGACCGGCTCGTTCGTGATGCGGGCCGACAAGGTGGGCGCCGACACCCTTCTGGCGCAGATCGTCCAGATGGTGGCCCAGGCCCAGCGCAGCCGCGCGCCGATCCAGCGGCTGGCCGACAAGGTGTCCGGCTGGTTCGTGCCGGCCGTGATCGCCATCGCGGTTCTCGCCGCCGTCGTCTGGGGCCTGATCGGTCCGGAGCCGCGCCTGTCCTACGCCCTCGTCGCCGCGGTGTCGGTGCTGATCATCGCCTGTCCCTGCGCCCTGGGCCTGGCCACGCCGATCTCGATCATGGTCGGGGTGGGGCGCGGCGCCCACGCCGGGGTGCTGATCAAGAACGCCGAGGCGCTGGAGCGTTTCGAAAAGGTCGACACCTTGGTGCTCGACAAGACCGGTACCCTGACGGAGGGGCGACCGTCGGTGACGGCCATCCGGCCCGCCGCCGGGTTCGACGAGACCGAGCTTCTGAGACTCTCCGCCAGTCTGGAGCGGGCCAGCGAACATCCGCTGGCCGACGCCGTCGTCCGCGCCGCGACGGATCGCAAGCTCGCGCTGTCGGAGGCCTCGGAGTTCGACAGCCCGGTCGGGCGTGGCGTCACCGGGGTGGTCGACGGCCGCCGCGTGGCGCTCGGCAACGGCCGCTACCTCAAGGAGATCGGCGTCGATGTCGCCGCCCTCGAGGCCGAGGCCGAGGCGCTACGCCAGGACGGCGCCACCGCGATCTTCGTGGCCGTGGACGGGGCCGCGGCCGGCGTCCTCGGCATCGCCGACCCGGTCAAGGCGACGACCGCCGGGGCCATTCGCGATCTGAAGGCCGCGGGCCTGCGCCTGGTGATGATGACCGGGGATAACCGGACCACGGCCGAGGCGGTGGCGCGCCGGCTCGGCATAGACGACGTCCAGGCCGAGGTCCTGCCGCAGGACAAGGCGGCGGTCGTCGAGCGGCTGCGCGCCGAGGGCCGCATCGTGGCCATGGCTGGCGACGGGGTCAACGATGCCCCGGCCCTGGCCGCCGCCGATGTTGGTGTGGCCATGGGCGCAGGTTCCGACGTGGCGATCGAGAGCGCCGGCGTCACCCTGCTGGGGGGCGACCTCCAGGGCATCGTCCGGGCCCGCAAGCTGTCGAAGGCGGTGATGAGCAACATTCGCCAGAATCTCGTCTTCGCCTTCGGGTACAACGCCCTGGGCATCCCGGTCGCGGCGGGGCTGCTGTACCCGGTCTTCGGCCTCCTGCTGTCGCCGGCTCTGGCGGCGTTGGCGATGGCCCTGTCCTCCGTGAGCGTCATCGGCAATGCGCTGCGGCTTCGTGCGGTCAGACTTTAACGGGGGCGGCATGGGGGACCGGGGCCAGGAGAAGGCGACGACCGGCGTTTGCGCCATTACGCACTCCGGCAGCCGATCCCTCGCCTGATCCAACAGCGTTCGGGTATATTTGATCAAGGCGGAACCGTGTCGGAGGACCCGGATTTAACTGGCGTTCATGTCCGGTTGCGCAACGGCGCCGAGATCCCGGTTCAAGTCCGCGTCCCGCCGCCGCCCCGCGGCGCTTTCGTCAACTAGCCGCCGGCCGATTCGCCGGCGCCGCCCCACGCCGGAGACACCCGATGTTCAACCTGACCTTCACACGCTCGTCCGTTCTGCTCGCCGGCTGTTCCGCTCTCCTCGTGGCGGCGTGCAGCCCGGCCGCCGAGCCGCCGGCGGCCTCCAAGGCCGACGAGTCGGCGCAGACTCCGGAGCCCATGGCGATGGCGCAGACGCCCTTCTCCGCCGCCGAGGCGAGGATGCACGAGGCCATGAGGTCGGCGACGGGAGCCAGCGCCGGAGAGGCATGGGCCCGCAAGATGATCCCCCATCACCAAGGCGCCCTCGATATGTCCCAGATCGTGCTGCGCGACACGCGGGATGCCGACATTCGCCGGATGGCGCAGAAGACCGTCGAGATGCAGACCGGGGACATCGCCGAGCTCCAGCGTTGGCTCGAAACAAACGTGGGGGCCGCAGCCGGTGCGGCAGCGCCGGGCGGAGGCGGTGAGCCGCCGTTCGCGCCGGCCGAAGCGAAAATGATGGAGGCCATGATGGCCGCGACCGGGGTCGACACGGACCAGACCTGGGCTCGCAAGATGATCGCGCATCACCAGGGCGCCCTCGACATGGCCCAGGTGGTGCTGCGCGAAAGCCAGGACGCCGACATCCGGCGCATGGCGCAGAAGACGATCGAGATGCAGACCGCGGACATCGCGGAGCTGCGCGCCTGGCTGGAGGCTCATCCCGCCAGCGCAGGATGATCCGGCGTCGGCGAGAAGTCCCGTTGCAGATTTGCGAGTAGAGGAAGAACAAGGATTTCATCATCATGTACCTGGTGATGTACACGATGATCGCGTCCCTCAATCACTTCTATTTCAACCTCAACAACGTCTACATGACGCTGATGATGGTCTCGCCTATGGCGATCCTCATGCTGGTGTTCATGCGGTCGATGTATCCGTCGAAACGGACGAATCTGCTGATCGGCGGGGCTGCCGCCCTGGTGTTTGCGGTCAGCTTCTGGGGTATGCGGACCCAGGCGGCGGTGGGAGACACGGAGTTCCTGCGTTCGATGATCCCGCACCACTCCGGCGCCATCCTGATGTGCCAGCAAGCCTCGCTGACGGATCCGGAAGTGCTCGGTCTGTGCGAGGAAATCGTCCGCTCCCAGGAACAGGAGATCGCCCAGATGAAGGCTCTTCTGGCGCGGCGGTAATTCGGCGGGCGGCCGCGAGGGCCGCCGGCGCGGTCGGCTCTGCGGCAGCGTGTCGCGAGGGCCGACCGCGTCGCCTGCGTAAATCCCTATAGATCGTCGCCGTACGGAGGCGCGGTCATGACTTTCAGGAGTATCCCATGAAGCTGGATCGTCGACTACTGCTGCGCGGCGCTGTCGCCGGAGGCGGTCTCGCGGCCCTGCAGGGCTTGATGCCCGCCTGGGCCCAGACAGGTTCGCCGGGGTTGCGGGCGGACCTGCCGACCCTCACCGGCCCGAACATCGACCTGACGATCGGTCAGTCGCCGTTCACCGTGAACGGGCGCACCGCCACGGCCACAACGATCAACGGCGTGCTTCCCGCGCCGGTGCTCCGTTTGCGCGAAGGCCAGAACGTCCGCCTCGCGGTGACGAACCAGCTTGATGAGGACACATCCATCCACTGGCACGGCATCCTGCTGCCGTTCCAGATGGACGGTGTGCCGGGCGTCAGCTTCCCCGGCATCCGCCCGCGCGAGACCTTCGTTTACGAATTCCCGGTCCGGCAGTCCGGCACCTTCTGGTACCACAGCCACTCAGGACTGCAGGAGGCGCTCGGCCATTACGGGCCCATCGTCATCGACCCGGCGGGCGCCGACCCGGTCGCCTACGACCGCGAACATGTGCTGGTCCTGTCGGACTGGAGCTTCATGCACCCGCACGAAATCTTCGACAAGCTCAAGAAGAGCCCCGGTTACTTCAACCGCCAGCGCACCACCCTGGCCGGCCTGCTGGACGGCAGCGACCGGATGAGCCTGGAAGAGCGCCGGATGTGGGGCGAGATGCGCATGGATCCGCGCGACATCCTCGACGTCAACGGCTCGACCTACACCTATCTGATCAACGGCCACGGGCCGCGGGAGAACTGGACCGGTCTGTTCCGGCCCGGCGAGCGGGTGCGGTTGCGCATCATCAACGCCTCGGCCATGTCGATCTTCAACGTGCGAATTCCCGGACTGCCGATGACCGTGGTTCAGGCCGACGGCGAGAATGTGCGCCCGATCGAGACCGACGAGTTCCAGATTTCTGTGGCCGAGACCTATGACGTCATCGTCCAGCCGACCGAGGACCGCGCCTACACCATCGTCTCCGAAGCCATCGACCGATCGGGCATGGGGCGGGCGACCCTGGCGCCGCGTCTTGGAATGACCGCCGAGGTTCCGCCGCTGCGGGAGGTTCCCAACCTGACCATGAAGGACATGGGCATGGGGGACATGGGCGGCATGGGCGGAATGGATCACGGGTCCATGGGAGCCCAGCCGGGCGGAGCCATGGCCGGGATGGACCACGGGGCCATGACCGGAGCCTCCGGCGGAGCCATGGCGGGCATGGATCACGGCGCCGTGCCTGCCCAGCCTGCCGGGGCGATGCCTGGAATGGATCACGGCTCCATGGCCGGAATGAACATGCGCGATCCCGAGAATGCGCCGCCCGACATGGCGGTCGGTGTGGGCGTCGATGCCATCGCGATGGCGCCGGCCAACCGCATGGGCGAGCGTCCGATCGGGCTTCAGGATGTTCCGCATCGCGTCCTCGTCTACACCGACCTCGTCTCGCTCCAGCCCAACAAGGATCAGCGTCCCCCGTCCCGGACGATGGAAATCCATCTGACCGGCAATATGGAGCGGTTCATGTGGGGCTTTGACGGCCGAAAATTCAGCGAGCTGGTCGAGCCGATCCGGTTCGAGCGGGACGAGCGGGTGCGCGTGACCCTGGTCAACGATTCCATGATGGCGCACCCGATCCATCTGCACGGCCATTTCTTCGAACTGGTCACCGGGGGCCCTGCCGGGCACCAGCCGCTCAAACACACTGTCAACGTTCCGCCGGGCGGCAAGGTCAGTTTCGACCTGACCGCCGACAACCCCGGCGACTGGGCCTTCCACTGTCACCTATTGCTGCACATGCATGCCGGGATGTTCAATGTGGTCACGGTCCGTCCGATGGAAGGAGCTGCATCGTGAAGACGTCGGTCGCCGTCCTTCCCCTGATCCTCGCCGCGGCCTCCGCGGCGGCGGGAACGCCTGCGCTGGCGCAGAGCCACGCCGGGCATGCAACGCCCGCGCCTGTTCGCCAGACGCTTCCGGAGGGTTGCGTCGCGCGCGGCTCCTCCACCGCCGATGCATCCCGGATAGGGACGGCCGGAGCGCCGACGTGCCCGACGGGCGCGGTGCCCGTCCGTCTGCAGGCTGGGGCGATGCCGGCGGGGCACGACATGTCGACCATGGGCCAGACCCGGCCTGCGCCGGCCATGCCTGCGGGACACGACATGTCTACGATGCCCCAGACGCAGCCCGCTCCAGCCGCCGCGTCTAGACATGCCGGTCATGACATGTCGACCATGGGTCAGACCCAGCCCGCGCCGGCCATGCCGGCGGGGCACGACATGTCGGCTATGGGCCAGACCCAGCCGGCTCCGGCCGCCGCGTCCCCGCATGCCGGCCATGACATGTCGGCCATGGGTCAGACCCAGCCTGCGCCAGCCATGCCCGCGGGGCACGACATGTCGACGATGGGCCAGACTCAGCCGGCTCCGGCCGCCACGTCCCCGCATGCCGGTCATGATATGTCGACCATGGGTCAGACCCAGCCCGCGCCAGCCATGCCGGCGGGACACAACATGTCGACGATGGGCCAGACCCAGCCGGCTCCGGCCGCCGCGTCCCCGCATGCCGGCCATGACATGTCGACCATGGGTCAGACCCCGCCCGCGCCGGCCATGCCGGCGGGGCACGACATGTCGACGATGGGTCAGATGCCGGCCGGACACGACATGTCCGGAATGGCCATGCCGCCCGACGTCCCGACCAGCGCGAACAATCCCGGACGTCCACCGGAAGCCCCCGCTCCGGCGGGCGCGGCAAGCGGGCCGGCCAATGCCGCCGACCTGCTGTTCGACCCCGCCGAAATGGCGGCGGCCCGCGCCCAGCTGTTGGTCGAGCACGGAAACGTCCGCACGACGGCGGTCATCATCGACCAGCTCGAAGCGACCTTTGGCGACGACGAGGAAGGCTACGCCTGGGACGCCCAGGGCTGGACCGGCGGCGACATCAATCGGTTCTGGTGGAAGTCGGAAGGGGAGGGCGCTTTTGACGGCGAGGTCGAGGAGGCCGAGATCCAGGCCCTCTACAGCCGGGCGTTCCGACCCTTCTTCGACTTCCAGACCGGCCTGCGGCAGACCTACCGGCCCGAGGGCGACCGGACCGATCTGGTCGTCGGCATTCAGGGTCTGGCGCCCTACTGGTTCGAGGTCGATGCGGCGGCCTTCCTGTCCAACAAGGGCGAACTGACGGCGAGGGCGGAGGCCGAATATGATCAGCGGATCACCAATCGCTGGATCGTGCAGCCCCGGGCCGAGGTGGTGCTGTCGGCGGAGGACATCCCCGAACTCCGGATCGGGTCCGGCCTGTCGACGCTCCAGATCGGGGCCCGCTTGCGCTACGAGTTCCGCAAGGAATTCGCACCCTATGTCGGCGTCGAATGGACCAAGAGCTTCGGCAATACGGCGGACTTCCTGGAAGCTGACGGGCGAAGCTCGGAAGACACCCGGCTGGTCGTCGGCATTCGGGCGTGGTTCTAGCGAAGCGGCGGCGGGTCTTGTCTTGACGCCGGCGCCCCCACAGGCACGCAACGGGTCGGTTGTCAGGACGCCCCCGCCGGGGCCAGGGCCTCGCTACAGCCTGTGCCTTGCGCCGGCCGGTGACCGGCCCGGTGTTGTCCAATGACAGCGGGGCGGCGGATCCGGGCCGTCGTGATCGATCTGGATGACACCCTGCTCTCAGCCTATCGCCGCCCTGATCTGGCGTGGCGCAGCGTCTGTCAGGTATACCAGACCGAGCTTGGCGACCTCGCTCCGGACGTTGCAGCGCGCGCCCTGACGGAGGCGGGGCGGGCCTTCTGGAGCGATCCGGACAGCCACGCCGTGGGCCGCGCAGACCCGAAGCAGGCCCGGCGCGTCATCGCAGCCAAAGCCTTCGAGGCCTTGCGGCGCGACAGTAGTCCAACGGTATCTCCCGAGATCGCAGAGCGCATCGCCGACGCCTTCAGCCTCCATCGCGACCGGCAGATGCGGCTCGAACCCAAGGCGGACGCCGTGTTGGTCCAACTGCGGGACGCTGGATACCGGCTCGCGCTGCTCACCAACGGCGCCGGTCCACTGCAGCGCGCCAAGATCGAGCGTTTCGGTCTGGCTTCGCGTTTCCATCATATCCAGATTGAAGGCGAGGTCGGCGTTGGCAAGCCCGATCCGGGCGCGTTCAGGCGAGTGTTTGCCGCCTTGAACGTCGATCCGCCCGAGGTCTGTGTCGTCGGAGACAGTCTGGAATGGGACATTCGCCCGGCCAAGGCGCTGGGCTGTTTCACCATTCTGTACGACCCGGAGGCTGGCCAAGCTGTAGGACGCGGTTTCGGCGACGCCCACGTTGTGACCCGGACATTGGCGAGCTTGGCGCCCCACCTTCAGGAGCGTAGTTCGCCCCCCGGCCGGATGGATCGCGCCGGCCGGCGATCACGGCGCGCCGACTGAGCCCAGGGCTGAAAGACCATCGCGAGGGGTCAGCCGGGGAGCCGACCGCTGATCGACGACGGAAAAACGCCGCGCGGCAGGTCGCGCGGCGTTCCTTCCACATCCGGCTTCGGCCCCTCAGGAGGCGGGAGGCCGATCCCTCAGTGAACCATGAAACGGACGAGGCCGTTCATCTGGTGGCCGTCGGCGCCCTTCGCGGCCCAGGCGGCGGAATAGGATCCGGGGGCCAGGATGGGGAGGGGCGCGCTGACCGTGGTGACCGGCGCCGCGTCGTCGACCACAGCCACGTCGATGGACCGGGCGTCAGGGCCCGTCAGCCTGAGAGAGGTCAGGGTCATGGCGTGCGGGAACGTCGCCGAGAAGGTCGTCGGCGCGACCGCTAGCATGGCGTTGTCCGCGGGCGCGGTGACGACGCCGTTGGCGGGGGCCTGCATGGCGGCGTGATCCTGCGCCGACATGCCCGCGTGCGAATGGCTCTGGGCCTGGGCGAGGGAGACGGGAGCCAGCGCCGCCAGAGCGGCCAGGCTGGTGAGGATTGAACGGTTCATGAGAGACTTCCTGATGCTTACGTGGACTACTGGTTGGGCGGCATGGTCATGCCGTCCATCTTCGACATGTCATGGCCGGCCATCGGATCGGCCGGCGGCGGCGTCGGGGCGGGTGCTGGCGCCGGCGCGGGGCGGGTCGGTCGGGGCGTCGAGGCCCGGGGGGACGGCGCCGGGGCTGGTGCGGCGGCCTGCGGCTGCGGGGTCGGCTCGGGCGTGGCGACCGGCGCGGCCTCCATCGGGGTCGTCGCCGAGGCGCCCGGCGCCGTCTGGGCCTCGACCGGTTGAGGGTCGGCGGCCGGCTGGCAGGCGCCCAAGGTGATCGCCGCTGCGGCGGCTAGGATCGGGACTCTCATGTGACAAGCTCCTGAAAGAAAAGGGCGATGATCGGGTCGATTTCCCGCGACGCCCTCATACTAGAATACGCGGACGGGCGCCGCATCCCTCGCCGCCTGGAGGTCGATCGACGGAGCGCCGCTGCGGCCCGAGCGGGGCTAAGGCGCGACGAAGGTTCCGAGGACCCTCGAGCTGATCACTCAAGAGCGGCCCGGACAGCGGGCGTGTCGTCCAGCGCCTCGGACAGCTTGCGACGAGCCCGCGCCACGCGGGTCTCCACGGTCTTGATGGAGACACCCAGCATCCCGGCCGTTTCCGCCTGACTGCGCCCTTCGATTGCCGTCAGCATAAGCGGAGCCTTGAGGTGCGGCGGCAGACGGCTCATGGCCTCGTTCAACCGCGCCAGCCTTGCGCTGGCATCCATCCGGTCATCGACCGCCTCGGCCCCGTCCGGCACGGACATGGCTTCCGGCGACGACAGGTCGACGCCGCCCCGGATGAGCCGCCGAACGAAGCGGCGACGGCTCCAGTCCCGGCATTTATTGAGTGCGATGGTCCGGATCCAGGCCTCGAAGGGTCGGACCGGGTCGTAGCGGCGAATGTTGATCCAGGCCGCCGCATAGGTGTCCTGCAACAGGTCCCAGGCGTCCTGTTCATCGCCGACATAGCGCCGGACGAAACGGAACAGAGAAGTCTTGGTCTGCCGCATCAACTCGCTGAAGGCCGCCCGGTCCCCGCCGGCGGCGCGGGCTGACAGGTCGTTGGGGCTGTCCACGCGGAACGCTAGCCTTCGTCGGGCGCGAGGGCCTCGACGATACGGTCGTCGAATACCTCGGCCTGGGCCGGCGTCAGAACGGACCGCATCTCGAAGACGTGGGCGATCGTCTCCTTCTGCAAGGCGCCCATGGCGACGTGGAAATGGTCCACCGCCGCCTGGACCTGGGGACCGTCGCCGTCGCTCCGTGCGATCGCGCGCGCCAGTTCCTGATTGGCCGCGCGGACGTCCGCTTCGAGCGCGGGCCGGCGCGCGGCGAACCGGGCTTCGACTGCGTCGATGCGGGTCAGCTGGTCGGGCGAGAGCTTCAGGTCGTGGTGCACGATGTCGTGCAGGGATGGCGGTTCGCGCCGGCTCAGCACCCAGCTGGCGCTGATCCAAGTGCCCGCGCCGCTGGCGACCGCCGCCAGGACGGCCGTCAGGGCGATGGCCTGCCAGCCGCGCTTCATCGGCCGGTTTCCAGTCTCACCAGAGGCGACAGGCCCGCGTCGACCGTGAAGATGGCCATCTCTCCGGCCGGTCTGGGGGCGGCGACCGCGCCGACGCCGCCTGCCGTCAGGCCGGTGACCAGGGCCATGGCGACGGCGCCCAAACGCAGTTGCGACGCGAACCTTTCGCCGCGAAGCGCGTCGACCCGGCTCCAGACCAGCGGTTCGAGCCCGTCGAGCGACCGGCCCAAGGGCGTCGCCGCCGATCCGGCCAAAAGATCATCCAAATTACGCGCCATCGAACACTCTCCTTGCGCCCCTAATCCCTACTACGCCGAAACGAGCCAAATCCCTCAAACGAGGGGACGGCCTCTCCGGTGCGTAGTTAGCAGAAGGGACGGGATGGGAGAGAACAATGTCGATACGCAAACTTCTGTCGGGGCTCGCCCTGGTGGTGGCGCTGTCTGTCAGCGCGCCCGCGTTCGCGCACGAGGATCATGACAATCAGGCCGCGGCCCGCGCCCAGGCCGCCGCGCCGGCGGGCGCCGTGCCAGAAGGCGGCGTGATGGCCATGCCGGGGATGACCATGGACATGGACCACGGGGCCATGACTGCGGACGAGGGTCCCAAGCCTATGCCTCAACGCCTGTATCGCTGGCTCGGCGCCATGCATCCCGCCGCCGTCCATTTCCCGATCGCGCTGTTCCTCGTCGCCGCGCTCCTCGAGATCGCCGCCCTGACGCTGCGTCGGCCGGTCCTGACGCAGGGCACGCGGGTGATCATCGCCCTGGCGGCGATCTCCGCGGTCGCCGCGGTGGCGCTGGGATGGTTCGCTATGGGGCTGCCCGGGAAGGACGATGTGACTCACCTCTACCATCGGTGGCTCGGCACCTCGATCGCCGCGCTCGGCCTGCTGAGCTGGTGGGCGAAGGAACACTGGGTCCGCCGGCCGGGGCGCGGGCGCAAGCTGATCTACATCGGTCTTTTGACCGTGACCGCCGCCGCCGTGGTGGTCAACGGCCTGCTGGGCGGGATGCTGACCCATGGCATGAGGCATCTGATGTTCTGACGGCCTTGGGGTCCGTCGTCGCCCGAACGCCTCGTTCTTCATCTACTTCGCCGGACCGGGTTCTACTGCGGCCGCGGCAAACCAGGAGACTGCACCATGATGTTCCGTTCAGCACTCGCCGGATCGGCGGTCGCCGCCCTCCTCGCGACCTCCGGCCAAGCGCAAGCTCAATCACAGGCGCCGGCCCACTCCCACGCCCCCGGCTCGGTCAATACGCCAGGCTCGGCGCACGCCCCCGGCCATGCGCAATCCGCTGACGAGGCCCAGGTGCGAACGGTCGTCACCGCCTACAAGGACGCCATCGAGCGGATGGACGTGTCGCAGACGCCGGCCCTGTTCTGGCCCGACTCGGAGATCTTCGAGAACGGCGGCGTGGAGGGATCCTTCGCCTATTATCTGGAGCACCATCTCGGACCCGAGTTCGCGGATCTGGCCGGCTTCGACTTCCGCGACCACGAGATGAAGGTCGAGGTCGACGGCGACACCGCCTTCGTGAGCGAGACCTACACCTACCACATCACCTTCAAGGACAGCGCCCGGGCCCCCATCGAGCGCCGCGGCGCCGCCACGAGCGTCCTGCGCAAGCGGGGTGACGAGTGGAGGTTCGACGTCTATCACTCCTCGGCCCGGCCCTTCCGCCCCGCCGCCTGATCGCGGCGGCGACCGTCATCGGCGGCCTCCAGATATCGCTCGCCAGAGGGACCCATGAGATCGATGCCCACGCTTTCACGCCGTGCATTTCTGGCTGCGGGGGCCGGCTCCGTCGCCGTCGCGGCCTGCGCTCCGGGCGCCCGTTCATCGACCGAGCTCGCGGTCTACAAGACCCCGACCTGCGCCTGTTGCACGGCCTGGGTGGATCACATGCGCGCCGCCGGCTTCAAGGCGCGGGTCAACGAACTCCCGAGCCTTCGCTCTATACGCAGCACCCAAGGCGTGCCCGAGGCGCTCGCCTCCTGCCACACGGCCATGATCGGCGGCTATGTCCTCGAGGGCCATGTGCCGGCCGAGGATGTCCGCAAGCTTCTGGCCGAACGTCCCGAGGCCGTGGGCCTCGCAGTGCCGGCGATGCCGCTGGGGTCTCCCGGCATGGAGACGCCAGACGGCCAACGTGAGCCCTATGAGACCCTGCTGATCCTCAAGGGCGGCGGTACGCGCGTCTTCGCGCGTCACGGCTAGGCGAGGCCCAGGGATGAAGGTTCTCAAGCTCTCCACCCAGCTGCACAAATGGATTGCGCTCGTCGTCGGCCTTCAGGTGCTGTTCTGGGTCGGCGGCGGTCTGGTGATGACGGCCATTCCGATCGAGACGGTGCGCGGCGAACATCGGGCGGTTGACCTCAAGCCGAGCCCGCTGGAGCTCGGCGCGCTTCCGGCACTGAGCGAGATCGCGCGCCGAGCGGGCGTCGCGCCTGTCCAGGCGGAGCTTCACACGACGCCGCGGGGGGCGGCCTGGACCTTGAAGCCGGCGTCGGGCGAGCCAGTCGTCGTGTCCGCCGCGACCGGCCGGCCGTTCGGACCGATGTCGGCCGCCGACGCCTCGGCCTTCGCCAAGGGCGCGTACAAGGGCGAGGCGCGGGTTTCCGGCGCGGTGCTTCTGGAGACGGCGCCCGAGGAAACGGGACGCACGGGACCGCTGTGGCGGGTGGACTTCGCGGACCGCGAAAAGACGTCCTTCTATCTGTCGCCGGACACCGGCGAGGTGATGACCCGCCGCTCGGGCGTGTGGCGGATCTTCGACTTCTTCTGGCGTCTCCACGTCATGGATTGGAATGACGGCGAGGACTTCAATCACCCCCTGATCATCATCACTACCGCCTTGACCCTGAGCATCGTGATTTCGGGCTTCATCCTGCTCTGGATACGGATCTCCCGCGACCTGAAAATGGTGCGTGCGGCTCGCAGGCGGGAGCCATGAGCCGGGCGACCAATCGACCACACGAAAACGCTCCGCCAAGAGACGACAGCGACCGGACTTCACAACCGCGTCTCGCTGCCCTGGCTACCGCCTGGCCGCCGTACATCCTGCGGCAGGAGGACGTCGCGGCCAACGGGGCCGAGATGTTCGCCACGACCCACGGCGGTTTCGAGCGGCTGGCGCCTATCTATCGAAACGCCTTGATCGACACACGGCATTCGTGCGTCCCAATGGACTGGTATCTGCAGCCGCACAGCTTCGCGGAGCGGAACGACCTGTTCCTGGAACACGCAGTCGCCCTGATGGCCGAGAGCACGACGAGCGCGCTGGAGCAAGCGGGGTGATCGCGACCTTGGCCGGTTTTGGACCACTCGGATCATCACCTGCCCGGCGCGCCGCTAGTCCGATCCGGCCCTTCCGGGTCATTCGTCATCCCAACTACTGGATCGCATCTCTTGAGATCGCCATGTTGCCGCTGGTTTTCGGCCAGGTCTGGATAGCAGTGGTGTTCACCGCGCTTAATGCCATGCTGATCACCTGGCGGGTGCGGCTGGAGGATCGCGCTCTTGCCTATCAGGCCTGTGAGCCAGAACGACCTGGATGCGAGGCGGGCCAGTCACCGACGATCAGGTCACGCGGTGCGAAATCTCGGTCAGAGCCCTGAGACCGGTTCCGAAGCGGGCGATTGATGCCCGGTGCCGTTCCAGTTCTCCGTAGGGCAGATAGCGCACATTGAGATCGGCGATCCGGCTGAAGGCCGGACGTTGCAACTGCGCCCGCACATCGTTTTCGCGGCTGTCGGGAGCGACCAGGAAAAGGCCGGCGGAGATGTTTAGTTCGCCTGACAGGGCGAGGTCCAGCATTCGCACGACACCGGAGTAGATCGTGGTGGAATGCTCGACCTCGAAGGCGGCCGCCACGCGGTCCGCGTCTCCCTCCAGCCAGAGTACGTCGATCAGCCGGATGGACTCGGCGCCTGGACCGTTCGCCAGCGACGGCGGTAGTTGTTCTAGGCAGCCCTCGCTCAGGCGTGCGCCCTCGTGCTGGCGCCCGCGGTCATTGGACGCGATCCAGACCCTGTAGCCCAGCGCGCGACCCAGATCACGGACCCAGGCCTGGATCTCTGTGTGGGTCCGGTCCGTCTCGCCCTGCTGGAGCGCGGTCTTCTCGAACTTGACCGCTTCGGCGCGCGCTTCGGCCAGCCGCGCGTCCCAGCCGCTGGCGGACAGACTCTCGTCGTCCAGGGGCGGCGCGGGATAACGGCCGGAGCCCACGTCGAACAGGAAGCCCGCGATCGCCCCGAGATCGTTGGACAGAAGATCGCTGTAGCGAGCGTTGAGGGCCAAAATTCCTTGCCGCATCGCAAGGTAGTGCTCCCAGCTCCCGAGCTTGACCTTTGATCCGGTGATCGCATTGTAGCCGTTGACGATCGCGGTATTAAACGGCGAAACGTGGGTAGGGTGAAGAAAATAGATCAGGTTGGCTACTGCGGGCCCGAGGCCCTTGATTCGGAGCTGGTCGATCGTGCGGATGCCCGTGAGAATTTCCGTTTCCGTCGAACAACAGCTGCAGTGATGCAAAAGCCGGCCGAAAGCGCGTTGATTGGCCGGATTTTCGTAGATGTCCGGGATGCGGAGTTTGGGTTTCCAGAGGAAGGCATGATCCGCGCCCTTGAAGATCTGCCGTTGTTCGGCGACCGAGTGAACGATCGTCTCCAGCGACGACCCGCGATAGGCCACGCCGAACTGGCCAGCTTCGATCTCCTCGACGACTTGACCGATGCCGCGACGGATCGAGCGGAAATTCTTTAGACGCTCGTCCCACAGGAACCACGTCTGATAGGTCGCAGCCGGGTCTCGCCGCCACTCTCCAATAAGATCCCGAAGTCGCTCCTGCACGCCGCCTCCCCCGATTTCTGACCAGTCTAGGCGGTTCCCGACGGCCGGGACAACGGCCATTTGCCGGTCCCCAAGCCGACACGCAGCTCCAGCGAAGTCGGCGCGCGCCAGAGGCTACATCGCCATGTCCATGGCCGAGACCGGAGCCAGGGTTCCCATGATGGACACCAGGGCCAGCAGCCCCAGCGCGAGGAGGGTTTCCATCGCCAAGCTGCGTTTCAGCCGTGAAATGGCGGGGCCTAGATCCTCGGGATCGTCGAGGGCGCTGCCGAGGTCGGGGGTCAGATGAAAGCGGTTCGCGGCCGCCAGAACCAGCATGAGCGCGAAGAGAACCAGCTTGCCCGTCAACAGCAGACCGTAGGGCGTGCTTAGCAGGCCGGCGATACGATCTGGCCCGACCATGAACCAGCTGTTCACCAGTCCGCTCAGAACCAGGACGGCGACCGATGCGGTTCCGACGCCGGCAAATCCGTGAAGCGCTCGATGAAGGATCCTGTCGCTATCAACCGTTTTTGACCGTCGCCCGAAGGTCAGGATAAGCAGCGCCGCGAGCGCGCCGAGCCACACCGCCGCCGCCCAGCTGTGCAAAATAGCGGCCGTCAGATGCACATAGCGCCCGGCGCCTTCGGTGGCCGCGCCGTGTCCCGTCCAGGCGAAGCTGGCGCCGACGATCAGACCGGCGACGGCGACGAATCCCCACAGGCCGCGGGACGGCTTGTCTTGGATGAGCGCAAGAAGCGCGAGCAATGCGGCCAGCGTCCTGACGAGAAAGGCGGGCCCGAGGCTCGTGCCCGTGATCATGAAGCCGAGCGTCGCCGGCTTGAGACCTTCAGTCAGCGACCCTGCCATTACAGCGGTCTGGGCCACTAGCGCGGCGGCCGAGCCCATGGCGACCACGGCCGCCGCGCTGAGCAGCAAGGGTCTCGTCCAGCCGAGGAGCAGCCCGTCCGACCCGCGCAAGCCGTAGAGTAGGAACAGCGGGGTCCCGAGCAGGACGACAGCGCCGCCGTACTGCGCGAGCCGGAGCAGGATGACCAGAACGTCGAGCACGATGGGTCAGCGTACCGTGAAGGCGATGGCGCCGGTCATACGGTGGCCGTCGGCGGAGGCGGCATGCCAGTTGAGGCTGTAGGCGCCGGCCGCGAGCGGTCGCGCCGTCCGTCCCGAAACGGTCATGCCGTCATCGGAGACGGTGGTCGCGACCGGGAATTTGGCACCGGCGGCGTTCACGACCTCGAGGCCCGAGAAAGCGGGAACGACGCGTTCGCTGAAGGTGACCGTCAGCGAACGCGGCGAGGCGATGCTCGCGCTCGCCGCCGGGTTGGAGGCGACGACGCGCGCGTGGGCGGCAGCCTGCGTCGCCCCCAACAGCAGGGCGCCGACCGCGCCGACGACGGAAAGGATTTTGCGAGTGGTCATAGGGAGGCTCCGAAACCAGAGGGGTTCAATGAGTTATACGGGCGCCGGGGTTGAATCCCTCGTTCGAACTGCGGGCGGGCGCGCGCTGATCCGGAGCATTGCGTTGCGCGCGCCCGACGCCAGCCCGTCGGTCGCTTGACACGGCCGGCCGACGGGCGTGGGATGACCGCGCATGTGGAACCTCGTCCGCACCCTTCTGTTCGCCCTGGCGGTGGCCGGCTTCGTCGGCCAGTCGTCCGCGCACGCCACGCCGTTCCAGGTATTCGAAGCGACGGGCGGCATGGCGGACATGGATTGCGCCGAGATGATGGTGATGGCGGACGGGCCTTCCGGCGGCGCTACTAGCCCTTGCGACGAGATGACGCCCGACTGCATCGCCAAGATGGGCTGCGCCGCCGTCGCGGCGCCCATGCCGCCGGCGCCGACCGTTCAACGGCCTTCGGCTCCGCGGGGACTCCGGTTCGCAGCCGTCGATGTCGTGCGAGAGGGCGCAGGCCCGCTTCCACTGAAGAATCCGCCGAAACGGCTGGCGTAGACCGCTTCCGCTGATCGAAGGCCGTGAGCGCCGTTGCGCGGGCGACCGCCGATCGATCGATCCGAGCCCTTCGCCGATGTCCCGCCCTCAAGGCGGGTCAAGTGGTTTCGAGGAATTCCATGACCATTCGTTTGAGGTCGGCGATACGCGCGTCTGCGTGTCCGCCGCCCCGTGTCCGCCGGCCGCGCGTCCTAACGCGACGCGCCGAGGTTTCGGCGCCGTCCGCGCGCCGTGCTCTGATCGCAAGCTGGGCGATCCTCCCGGCTTCCATTTTGCTCGTGAGCGTCTGGACCGCGCCTTCCAAGGCCGACCCCCAGACCTTCGACGAGGCCCTGGCCCGCGCGGCGGCCGGAGCGCCCGGCCTCAGAGCCAGCGCCCTGGGGGTGGACGCCGCGCGTGCGGCGGCGCGGGCCGCCGGCCGGCTGCCGGATCCGCGTCTCACGTTCGGCCTCGACGGGTTTCCGGTGACCGGGCCGTTCACGGGCCAATTCGACCAGGACGACTTCACCATGCTCAGGATCGGCGTCGAGCAGGACGTGCCGAGCCGCGCGCGCCGTCGCGCCGAGCGAGACATCGCCGAGGCGCAGATCGGCATCGCCGGCGCCGAGGAGTCCGTCGCGCGGCGGGAGGTCCAGATCGCAACGGGACTGGCCTGGATCGACCTCTTCTACGCCGAACGCCGCCTCGCGGCCCTGGATGACGTTCTGAAAACCCTTGAGCCGCTGTGGAACACCGCGCCCGCCGGAGTCGCATCGGGCGCCTATCGGTCGGCGAACGCCCTCGGTCCGGTCCAGCTCAAGGCTAATTTGGACGATCGCCGCAGCCGGCTCGTCGCCGACTTGGAGAAGGCCCGGTCTGAGCTGGCGCGCTGGACGGGCGATAACGATCCCGAAACGGCGGGCGCGCCGCCGCAAGACGATCTCGACCTGGCCGCCTTGCGGGACGGCATCGCCCGGCTGCCGGCCGTGCGCGTCTATGGCGCCGCGGCGCGGCGCGCCGACGCCGAGGTCGATCTGGCGCGCGCAGGACGTCGCCCGGACTGGTCGTTCCAAGCCAGCTACGCCCGCCGCGATGAGCGGTTCGGCGATCTGTTCTCCGTCGGAGCGAGCGTGCGGCTGCCGATCTTTCCCGGTCGAAGGCAGGATCCCGTCATCGCCGCGCGCGCCGCTGATGCGCTGCGGGTCACCGCCGAGCGTGAGGACGCTGAGCGTCTGTTGACTGCTTCGCTGAGGAGCGCCTTGGCCGAATACGCGACCGCTCACGATCAATGGGTCCGGTCGCGCGACGTCGTTCTGCCCAACGTCCTTCAGCGTTCCGATCTCGAAACCGCGAGCTATGCGGCGGGCAGGGCGGGCATCGTTGAAGTTCTCGAAGCCTTCACCGCCGTGGCGAACGCCCGGCTCGACACGCTCGATCGCGAGGCCGCCGTGATGCGCCAGGTGGTCCAGATCAGTCTCACCTATGGGAACACCGACCGATGAACGCCCTTCGCAACAGACGCCTGGGCATCGCCATGGGCGCGCTTCTTCTGGTCGGGGTCGGCGTCGGGGCCGGCGTCGTCATCGCCCCGCGCCTGGACGGGGCCGCCGACGGGACCGCCGAGGGAGGAGGGGAGCGCGAGATCCTCTACTGGTACGATCCCATGGTTCCGAACGAACGATACCCGGGACCGGGGAAGTCGTCGATGAACATGGATACCATCCCCAAATATGCGGATGAGGGGGGAACCAACGCCACCCCGGGCGTCCGGATCGATCCGGCGCTGAGCCAGAATCTGGGGGTCCGGTATGCCACAGCCCGCCGTGGCGTTCTCGAGGGCGATCTCAGCGCCACGGCGGTGGTCGATTACAATGAACGCGACATCGCCGTGGTCCAGTCGCGGGCCGACGGCTTCGTGCAGCGAGTCTACAACCGCGCGCCGGGCGATGTCATCGCTGCGGGCGCGCCTCTGGTCGATTTGCTCATCCCGACCTGGGGCGGCGCCCAGACGGAATATCTGGCCGTACGGCGCACCGGCAACACGCCCCTGATCCAGGCGGCGCGGCAGCGACTGGTGCTGATGGGCATGTCCGAGAGCCTGATCGCCTCGGTGGAGCGCAGCGGGCGGGCGCGAAACACGATCACGATCTCAACGCCCACTGGCGGCGTGATCAAGACCCTGGGCGTGCGCGCCGGCATGAGCGTGACCCAAGGCATGACCTTGGCCGAGATCAACGGCCTGGCCACCGTCTGGGTCAATGCCGCCATCCCGGAGGCGCTGGGGAGCCGGCTAAGGGTCGGACAGTCCGTCGAGGTGGCTTTGACCGCGTTCCCGGGAGAGCGGTTCACGGGTCGTCTGACCGCCCTGTTGCCGGAACTCGTCGGCGACAGCCGCACGGTCACGGGACGGATCGAAATGGCCAATCGCGGGGGCCGTTTGCGCCCCGGCATGTTCGGCCGGATCACCTTCGGCGGCGGTTCGACGACGGCGTTGCTCGTGCCGACCGAGGCGGTGATCCGAACGGGTGAACGGGACATTGTCATGCTCGCCCGGCCGGAAGGCCGGTATCAACCGGCCGAGGTCCGTGTCGGGCGAGAAGCCGGGGGGCAAACCGAGATCCTCGCCGGTCTCAGGGAAGGCGAACGGATCGTCGCGTCGGGGCAGTTCCTGATCGATTCCGAAGCCAGCCTGTCAGGCGTAACGGCGCGGCCGATCGGCCCGACGTCCCGGCCCGCCACCGCCGCCCCAACGGGCGCATCCATGGCCGCGCCCGCCTCGCGCGGGAGGTCGAGCCAATGATCGCCGCGGTCATTCGCGCCTCGGTCAAGGGGCGCTTCCTCGTCCTTATGGCCGCCGTCGCCCTGCTCGCCGCCGGCCTGTTCGCGGTTCGCAGCACGCCGGTCGACGCCTTGCCGGACCTGTCGGACGTGCAGGTCATCATTCGCACCAGCTACCCGGGGCAGGCGCCCCAGATCGTCGAGAACCAGGTCACCTATCCTCTGGCGACCACCATGCTGTCCGTACCCGGCGCGCGAACGGTTCGAGGCTATTCCTTCTTCGGCGACAGCTTCGTCTATGTGCTGTTCGAAGATGGGACGGACCTCTACTGGGCGCGTTCCCGGGTCCTCGAATACCTCAGCCAGGTGCAGGCGCGGCTTCCCGCGACCGCCCAACCGGCACTTGGTCCGGACGCCACCGGCGTAGGCTGGGTCTATGAATACGCCCTGGTCGATCGCACAGGCCGCAACGATCTGGCGCAATTGCGAAGCCTGCAGGATTGGTTCCTCCGCTACGAGCTGAAGACCGTGCCGGGGGTCGCCGAGGTCGCCAGCCTGGGCGGCATGGTGCGGCAATACCAGGTGGTGCTCGACCCCGTCAGGCTCGCGTCCTACGGCGTCACCCATCAGGCGGTGGTGGACGCTCTCCAGCGCGCCAACGGCGAGACGGGCGGCTCGGTGCTCCAGCTCGCCGAAGCCGAATACATGATCCGCGCCAACGGCTATCTGACCGAGCTCGACGACTTCCGGGCCGTGCCGCTCCGCACGGCGGCTGGAGGCGTGCCGATCAGCCTCGGGGATGTCGCGACCATCCAGATCGGCCCGGAGATGAGACGCGGCATAGCCGAGCTCAACGGCGAAGGCGAGGTCGCGGGCGGCGTCGTCATCCTTCGATCCGGCGCAAACGCCCGCGCCACGATCGCGGCCGTGACCGAGAAACTCGAGACGCTCAAAGCCGGACTGCCCCCGGGAGTCGAAGTGGTGACGACCTACGATCGCTCGCAGCTCATCGACCGGGCGATCGACAATCTGAGCGGCAAGCTGATCGAGGAGTTCATAGTCGTCGCCCTGGTCTGCGGCCTGTTCCTCTGGCACGCCCGGTCGGCGCTGGTCGCCATCCTGACCCTGCCGCTGGGCGTCCTGGCGGCCTTCCTGATCATGAATCTTCAGGGCGTGAACGCCAACATCATGTCGCTGGGCGGCATCGCCATCGCCATCGGCGCCATGGTGGATGCGGCGGTGGTCATGATCGAGAACGCCCACAAACACATCGAACGATGGGAACACGATCACCCGGATGAAAAGCTGGCGGGCGAAGATCGCTGGAAGGTCATCACCGAGGCGGCCGTGGAGGTCGGCCCCGCGCTGTTCCTGAGCCTGCTGATCATCACCCTGTCGTTCATCCCGGTGTTCAGCCTGCAGGCCCAGGAGGGCCGGCTGTTCGCGCCCCTAGCCTTTACCAAGAGCTATGCGATGGCGGCGGCGGCGATCCTGTCCATCACTCTCGTGCCGGTTCTGATGGGCTATCTGATCCGCGGACGGATCCCGGCCGAACAGAGCAATCCGATCAATCGCTGGCTCACGCGCATCTATCGCGGGCCATTGGACTGGGTGCTGCATCATCCCAGAAAGACCTTGGTGGCAGCCTTGCTGATCTTCGCCACCACCGCCTGGCCTCTTAGCCAGCTCGGCGGCGAATTCATGCCGGCGATGGACGAGGGCGACCTGCTGTATATGCCTTCGGCCCAGCCGGGTCTCTCCCCGGCCAAGGCCGCGGAACTGCTGCAACAGACGGACCGGATGATCCGCACCGTGCCCGAAGTGGCGACCGTGTTCGGCAAGGCGGGCCGGGCGGAAACCGCCACGGATCCGGCTCCGCTGGAGATGTTCGAGACCACCATCCAGTTCAAGCCGCGCGATGAATGGCGGCCGGGCATGACCCCGGAAAAACTGATCGAAGAACTCGATCGCGCGGTTCAGGTCCCCGGACTGTCCAACGTCTGGGTCCCTCCCATCCGAAATCGCATCGACATGCTGGCGACGGGCATCAAGAGCCCCGTCGGCGTCAAGGTGTCCGGCTCTGACCTGGCCGCGATGGACCGTATCGCGGCCCAGGTGGCCGATGTCGCCAGGACCGTACCGGGCGTGACCTCCGCCTTGGCCGAACGCCTGACCGGCGGGCGTTATGTCGACATCGACATCGACCGGCGCGCGGCGGCCCGCTACGGCCTGAACATCGCCGATGTCCAATCGATCGTATCGGGCGCCGTGGGCGGCGAGACGATCGGACAGACGGTGGAGGGGCTCGCCCGCTATCCGATCAGCGTCCGTTACCCGAGAGAATTGCGCGACAGTCTGGAGCAACTGCGCGCCCTGCCGATGCTGACGCCGTCGGGCCAGCAGATCACCCTTGGCACGGTCACCAATATCCAGATCGCGGACGGCCCGCCGATGCTCAAGTCCGAGAACGGCAGGCTGACCACCTGGGTCTATGTCGACACTCGGGGGCGCGACCTCGCGTCTGTCGTCGCCGATCTGCGTCAGGCGGTCGCCAGCGAGGTGGATCTCGCGCCGGGCGTCAGCATCGCCTACTCCGGCCAGTTCGAATATCTGGAACGGGCGGCCGAGCGGCTAAAGATCGTGGTTCCGGCCACGCTCGTGATCATCTTCATCCTGCTCTATCTGACCTTCGGGCGCTTCGACGAAGCCCTCCTCATCATGGGCACCCTGCCATTCGCCCTGACCGGCGGCTTCTGGTTGCTCTATCTGATGGGCTTCGATCAGTCGGTCGCGACCGGGGTTGGCTTCATCGCCCTCGCTGGCCTGTCGGCGGAGTTCGGCGTCGTGATGCTGATCTATCTCAAACATGCGCTGAAGGATCGAGGACCTGATCCCGACCGGGAGCAGGTCGAGGAGGCCGTTCGCGAGGGCGCCCTTCTGCGGGTCCGGCCCAAGGCGATGACGGTCGCCGTGATCTTGGGCGGTCTGTTCCCGATCCTGATCGGCCACGGCGCGGGGTCGGAGATCATGACCCGGATCGCGGCGCCAGTCATTGGCGGCATGATCACCGCGCCCCTCCTGTCGATGCTCGTCATCCCAGCCGGCTATCTCCTCCTGAGACGCCGGAAATCACGTCCCACCCAAACCCCCACCCAAGGAGCTACCCTATGAAAAACCTGTTCGTGAAGTCGGCCAGGCTCGCCCTCGGCCTGAGCCTGTCAGCCGGGGCGGTCATTGCCCTGGCGGCCTGCAGTCAGCAGCCGGCGACGGAGACGGAAACCCCAGCCGCCACCGGTTCCGCCGTTGCCCCCGCGGCGCCGGCGGAGATGGACGCCATGTCGTCGGCGGCCGGAGAGGAGTCCGCGACCGCGCGCGGGGTGATTTCGGCCATCGACGCGGAGGGCGGCAAGATCACGATCGAGCACGAGCCGATCGCCAGTCTGGAATGGCCCGCGATGACCATGGGCTTCGCGGCGTCACCCGCCCTGATTGACCAGGCGAAGGTCGGCGACCGGGTCGAGTTTGATCTGGTCGTTACAGGCAGCGCGGGCGAAGTGAAGGCGATTCGGCCGCAGTAATCCCCTGCTGCCGGACTGTCGTCGCACGGGGCGGCGGCGTCCGGGTTGACGACGCGGCGGGGAACCTTTGGCTTCTCCGCCGCGTCGAGCCTTTATGGGTTCAGCAGACGGCTTCAAAGCGGCGTGAAGATGGACAGTGCCGACTGTCCGAGTTGTTTCGGTCCGAACCCGAATGGGCTTCGAGGCGGCGCTCGGCGCGGGGATGTCGTGCGAACAAGCCGAACCGTGGACTGAGGGACCGCAGCGTTGGAACTCGCCTTGGAGTACCCGAGTTCGATCTTGAAGGAGGTGGGTGACATGAGCGACATGAACGGAATGCCCTCAAGGTCGGGCGAGGCACGCCTGTCGTGCCTGCTGAGGTCCATCGATCTGACTCCTCAACGACGGGCGCCCGCGTCGGATCTTCTTGGGCGGTCCCGCCGGGGCTCGGTGGCCGCCGCCCTGCTGCTGGTGCTCCTGGTGGTCGCCGTCGTGAGCTGGCGAATCGGTCCCGCCGGCGTGGCGTCCGGGGCGCGGGAAGAGCGCCTCGAGGACGACGCCGACGAGCCCGCGCGATCCGACCGCCGCGACGAGCGAGATCGCCGCGGCCGATCCGGGGGCCGGGACCGTGACTGACCCCATCCGGCGTCGTTTCCCGCCTGTGGCGCGCCGGTGAGCCCTGACGGCGCCTGGCGCGGGGGTCTGCAGATCGGCCCGGGCTGGGCGCGGTGGCGCGGCGCGGTCGGCGACAACGCGCTTCACCGGCACCTCGCGGCGCAGGCGGTGTTCGCCGACCGGCCGATCGCCGTCGAGACTGCGGGCGGCCGCGTCCTTCGCGCCACGGCGTTTCTCGTCGATCCGCTCGTGGGCCATCGGCTCGGCGCCGCGGCGCAGGCCGAGATCCTGTTTTTCGAGCCGGGAAGTCTGGGCGTGGAGGCGCGCGCGGCGCTTCGGGCCGTGCTCGTCCGCGCGTCCAGCGCCCACGTGCTGGCGGCCGAGGGCCGTCGGCGGTTCTGGTCGGACCAGGCGGGCGGAGCCGGAGGCGAGCCGGCCGCGCCCGCGGTGTCCTGGATGGCCGGCGTCCTGACGTTCATCGACGCCGCGCTCTCGGAAGGCCCCGTGCGGCTCGATGCGGCTGCGGGCCGCGCGGGTTTGTCGGCCGACCGGTTCCGTCACGTCTTCGCCGAAGCGCAAGGCTTGTCGTTCAAGCGGTTCGTCCTCTGGCGGCGGCTGCAGCTTGCGGCGACACTGCTGGCGGGCGGGGTCGACGTGACCACCGCCGCCCATGAGGCCGGCTTCTCCGACGGCGCGCACCTCGCGCGGACGATGAAGGCGATGTTCGGGGTGCAGCCGCGGCGCCTGGTCCCCTCCGGCTGAGCAGCCGCTTCGTTCAAGCGGCGAGCCCGAATCCAGGCGATGCTCGTCGCCATGAACCAGGACAGAGACTTCGTCCCCGCGCTCGGTCGCCACGAGCTCACCGGCGCCTACGACAGGGTGCTGGCCGTCATGACCCGGGAGCGTCGCTGGCGGTGCGCCCTGCTGTCGGAAGCCGATCCGCAGCCTGGCGAGACAATCCTCGACGTCGGCTGCGGCACCGGGACCTTCGCGATCCAGCTCAAGACGGCGTCGCCGGGATCGCGCCTCATCGGCGTCGATCCCGACAAGGCGGTGCTGGAGATCGCGCGCGACAAGGCTCGCCGGGCCGGGGTCCACGTGGAATGGCGAGCCGGCTACGGGGACGCGCTGACCGCGATCCTGCCGGGCGCGGCCGCGGACAAGGTGGTCTCGAGCCTGGTGCTGCATCAATGCCCGATGCCCGTGAAGCGGGCGATCCTCGCCGCCTGCCTGGGCGCGCTTCGACCCGGCGGCCGGCTGCATATGGCCGACGCCGGCCGCCAGGCGAATCCCTTGATGCGCCTGCTCTTCCGGCAGGTTCAGATGCTGGACGGCTTCGAGCACACCGAGCCCAATGCGCTCGGCGTGCTCCCGGACCTCATGCGCGAAGCCGGCTTCGAGGCCGTGAGCGAGACGCGGCGGATTCCCACCCCGACCGGGTCGATCTCCCTCTACGCGGCCGTGCGGCCGTAGGCCGCCGTCGGGGGCGCCGCGACGCCCTCGACAGCGAGCTCCGCCTGCCCGCGATGACGGCGGGCCCGAGCTCGGGCGGCCGCGGCGCGCGACGGAGGGCGCAACTTGCCGGGCGCCGGGCCGCTCCTGTACCGGTCGACGCCAAAGGAGGCCGAGCGCATGAACTCTATTCCAACCGGGCGCAGGGGTTCGTGCGTGTGGCGGTTTGCACGCCGCGCATCGCCGTGGCCGATCCGGCGGCCAACCTCCTCGAGACCCTGAAACTGGCGCGGGAGGGACACGCCCGCGGCGCCGACCTCATGCTGTTTCCGGAGCTGGGCCTGTCCGCCTATGCGATCGACGACCTCCTGCTCCAGGACGCCCTCCTTCAGGCGGTGAACGCCGCGCTCGCCGAGCTCGTGCAGGCGAGCCGGGACCTGCAGCCGGTGCTGGTGGTGGGAGCGCCCCTCGTCCGCAACGGACGGCTCTACAATTGCGCCGTCGCCCTCGCCCGGGGCCGCGTCCTGGGGGTCGTGCCCAAGAGCTTCCTTCCGAACTATCGGGAGTATTACGAGAACCGCTGGTTCGCCCCCGGCGCCGGCGTGCGCGGCCTGGACATCGCCGTCGCCGGGCAGAGGGCGCCGTTCGGGACCGACCTGATCATCGAGGCCAGCGACGTCCCGGACTTCGTCTTCCACATGGAGCTCTGCGAGGACTTCTGGGCCGCCACCCCGCCCTCGACCCTGGCGGCGCTGGCGGGAGCCACCCTGCTCTGCAACCTGTCGGCGTCCAACATCGTGGTCGGCAAGGCCGACGAGCGCGCGCTGCTCTGCGCCTCGCAGTCGATGCGATGCCAGGCCGCCTACCTCTACGCCGCGGCCGGGCCCGGCGAGAGCACCACCGACCTGGCCTGGGACGGGCAGGCGACCATCCACGAGCTCGGCCGTCTGCTGGCCGCGACCCGCCGCTTCCCGGACGTCGCCCAGATGGCCGTGGCGGACGTGGACGTCGAACGCATGCGCCTCGAGCGGCTGCGGACGCCCACCTTCAACAACGCCGCCGCCGCCGCCGGCCACCCCGAGCACGCTTTCCGGCGGATCGCCTTCGAGCATGCGGCGGAGCACGTCGATATCGGGCTGCTGCGGCCGCACGACCGGTTTCCGTTCGTGCCGGACGATCCGGCCCGGCTGGACCAGGATTGCTATGAAGCCTTCAACATCCAGGTGCAGGGCCTCGCCAAGCGCCTCGACGCGGCGGGCGTCAGGCGCGTCGTGGTCGGCGTCTCCGGCGGCCTCGACTCCACCCACGCCCTGATGGTCGCGGCGAAGGCCTTCGACGCCCTGGGCCGTCCGCGCACGGACATCCTGGGCTTCACCATGCCCGGCTTCGCCACCAGCGAGGGCACCAAGCGCAACGCCTGGGCCCTGATGCGAAGCCTCGGGGTGACGGGCGAAGAGATCGACATCCGGCCCGCGGCGCGGACGATGCTGGAGGCGATCGGCCACCCGTTCGCCCGCGGCGAACCGGTCTACGACGTCACCTTCGAAAACGTCCAGGCCGGGCTGAGGAGCGACTTCCTGTTCCGGCTCGCCAACCAGCGCGAGGGCCTGGTGCTCGGCACAGGCAACCTGTCCGAGTCGGCGCTGGGCTGGCAGACCTACGGCGTCGGCGATCACATGAGCCACTACAACGTCAACGGCTCGGTCCCCAAGACCCTCATCCAGCACCTGATCCGCTGGGTCGCGGCCACCGGGCAGTTGGACGAGGCGGCCTCGGCGACCTTGCTTGGCGTGCTGGGCACGGAGATCTCGCCCGAGCTGGTGCCGCAGGCCGCCGCGGACGCGCTTCAGAGCACGCAGTCCAGGATCGGGCCCTACGAACTGCAGGATTTCAACCTGTTCTACCTGACGCGCTACGGCCTGCGTCCCTCCAAGGTCGCCTTCCTGGCCTGGCACGCTTGGCGGGATCTCGAGGCGGGGGCGTGGCCGGCCCACTTCCCGGCCGCCTCGCGCGCCGCCTATGATCTGCCGACGATCAAGCAATGGCTGGAGGTGTTTGTCACCCGGTTTTTCGCCCTCAGCCAGTTCAAGCGCTCCGCCATGCCGAACGGCCCCAAGGTGATTTCGGGCGGCAACCTTTCGCCGCGCGGCGACTGGCGGGCGCCCTCGGACGCGAGCGCCCGGGTCTGGCTGGACGACCTGAAGCGCAATGTCCCATAGTTCGCCCCGCACGACGCCCCGCCGGTTTTCGGGCCAGGGCGGTCTGCTCGCGTCCTGGGGGCGCCAGGCCTGACGGCGGCCCGCGACATCGTCAGCGTCGTCAACGCCCGGCGATCCGGCTAGGATCGTCGCCTCGCTCGCCAGGATGCCGTCATGCCCGCCTCTTCGCCCTCCCCCTCCCGACGCGCCCTTCTGACGGCGCTGCCGGCCCTCGCCTTCGCCGGCCCGGCCCTCGCCGCGCCGCCGAAGCGGATGACCGCCTACAAGACGCCCTGGTGCGGCTGCTGCGGCGGCTGGATCGCGCACATGCGCCAGGCCGGCTGGACCGTCGAGGTCGTCGAGCGCGAGGATCTGGCTCCGATCCGGGCGCAGCACGGCGTTCCGGACCGGCTGGCCTCGTGTCACACGGCGGTGGTCGGCGCCTACGCCATCGAAGGCCACGTCCCCGCCGGCGATGTCGATCGGCTGCTCAGCGAACGCCCCGCCGCCAGGGCCTTCAGCGCGCCCGGCATGCCGGCGGGCTCGCCGGGCATGGAGGCCGCCGGCCGCGAACCCTATACGACGGTGCTGATCCTCAACGACGGCTCGACCCGCGTGTTCGGCCGACACAACGGCACCTGACCGCCGACCCGCGGCCGGAGGGCGTCAGGCGACCGGTTCACGGCCTGTCGGGTTGGCCCGCCCCAGCCGCTTCCGCCGGGTCGTCGCCGCCATCGGCGCCTCGCGAAAAGTCAGCCTGATGCGGGTGACCGCCGTGCTGGGCGCGATACTCGGCCGGGCTGAGACCCCTGCCCGTCATATGGAGCTTCGGCGGCGTCGCGGGAGCGTCCGGATCAGTCTCGCCGCGGGTCCTCGCGGTGTCGGGGCGCTCGCCATCGACATCCGGTTGATCGCCAGTCTGTTCGCCCATGACACCCTGCGCTCCGCTCCGGCGTCGCTTGCCGTGTCGGGATGCAATCCGCGAGCGGAGGCAGGGTTGCGCGGCGCCGGATAATCCCTGACCTTCGCTGGCCAGGGGCTGACCCGGATCCCTCCCGGCGCGGCCCTTCGAGCCCGGCTCTCTCCCGTCAGGCCTGTCGACGCGGCGTCCAGCGCAGCAGGCGCATGGCGTTGGCCGTGACCAGGACCGTGGCTCCGGTGTCGGCGAGGATGGCGGGCCACAGGCCCGTCACTCCGATCACGGTGGTGACCAGGAAGACGGCCTTCAATCCCAAGGCGATGGTTATGTTTTGCCGGATATTGCCCATCACCCCGCGGGACAGGGCGATCATGTCGGGAATGTCCCTGACCCGGCCGCGCAGGACGGCGGCGTCCGCGGTCTCCAGGGCCACGTCGGTGCCGCCGCCCATGGCGATGCCGACATCCGCCTGGGCCAGGGCCGGGGCGTCGTTGATGCCGTCCCCGACCTTGGCGACCACCAGACCTTCGGCCTGGAGCGCCTTGACGATCACCAGCTTGTCCTGCGGCAGCAGTTCGGCCCGGGGCTCGATGCCCAGCCCGGCGGCGACCGCCTCCGCCGTGCGGCGATTGTCGCCCGTCAGCATGACGGTGCGGATGCCCCGCGCCTTCAGGTCGGCCAGACCCTGGACCGCATCGGGCCGCGCCTCGTCACGCATGGCGAGGAACCCGGCCACCCCGCCTGCGGCGACAAGGACGGACACCGTCTTGCCCTCGGCGTTGAGGGCGGCGATGGCTGCGTCCTGGGCTGGCGAGATCGGCGCGCGCCGGGCCGCGGCCTGCGGCGAGCCGAGGAATATGCGTTCGCCGCCGACCTCGCCTTCGACGCCCTCCCCCGCAATGGCCTGGGTGGCCGACGCCGGCGGCGCCGTGATCTCATCCGCCTCGGCTCGGGCCAGGATGGCGAGGGCCAGCGGATGGCTTGATCCCGTCTCCAGCGCGGCCGCCAGGGTCAGCAGGGCGGAGGCGTCCCGCGTCCCGGCGACGACGTCGGTGACGACGGGCTTGCCGGCGGTCAAGGTCCCCGTCTTGTCGAAGGCGATCGCGGTGATCTTGCCGAGCGTTTCCAGCACGGCCCCGCCCTTCATTAGCAGGCCGCGCCGGGCGCCCGCCGACAGGCCGGCGGCGATGGCGGCCGGCGTGGATATGACCAGGGCGCAGGGGCAGCCGATCAGCAGCACGGCGAGGCCCTTGTAGATCCATTCGCTCCACGTTCCGCCGAACAGCAGCGGCGGCGTGACCGCGACGAGGGCGGCGAACACGAGCACGCCCGGCGTGTAGATTTTCGAGAAGCGGTCGATGAACCGTTCGGTCGGAGATTTCGATTCCTGCGCCTCCTCGACGAGACGCACCATCCGGGCGATGGTGTTGTCCGAGGCCGAGGCCGTCACGCGCACCCGCAGGACGCTGCCGCCGTTGATCGTGCCGGCGAACACAGGATCGCCCACGACCTTGCGTTTGGGCACGCTCTCGCCCGTCACCGGGGCCTCGTCGAGGTCTCCCGCGCCCTCGATGATCTCGCCATCCGCGGGAACGCGGTCTCCGGGCCGGACCAGGATGACCGCGCCCACCGCCACGGTCTCGGCGGCGACTTCCGTGGTCACGCCGTCCACCTCGACGAAGGCGGTCTTGGGCACGAGGGCGGCGAGCCCCTGGATGCTCTTGCGCGCGCGTCCGGCCGCCACCCCTTCCAGCATTTCGCCGACGAGGAACAGCAGGACGACGGCGGCGGCCTCTTCCGCGGCCCCGATGAAGACGGCGCCGACGGCGGCGATGGTCATCAGCATTTCGATGGAGAAGGGCGTGCCGTGGCGCGCCGCCGAAAAGGCGCGCGACGCGATCGGAATCAACCCCACGGCCAGGGCGGCGAGGAAGGCGTATCGTTCGAGGGAGGGGAACAGCGTGCCCAGTCCATAGGCGGACAGCAGCGCCAGGCCGCAGAGCGCGGTGAGGCGCGCCTTCCCGGTCCACCACCACGGGGCGCCCCCGGCCCCGGCGGCCGCCGGAGGCGGGCCGGCCGGCGCCGCAACGGATCCGGACGTCGGCGAGGCCGCTTCCCCGCTGTAGCCCAGGTTGCGCAGTTGCTGCAGGACCGCTTCGTCAGCGAGGTCTCCGTCATGCCTGATCTTCAGCACGCCGGTCTGCACCGCCACCGACACGTCCTCGACGCCCGGCAGCCTGCGGATCGCCGTGTCGATCTTGCGGCCGCAGCTGGCGCAATCCATCCCGGTCACCCGGTATCGGCTTTCGAGGGTTTGCGCCGTCATGTCTGTTCCTTGTGATCTCTACAGGGCAAGGCTACCTCCTCCAGCGACTGTAGATGCAAGCTAAAAATGAGCGCGCCGTTCGGTTGGAGTGAAGGGCGCCGTCCGCTGAACCTGGAGGCCGGGCCCAGCCCGTTGATGACCTCGCCTTGTCCGCACGACCGGGAGACCGCGCCGCCGACGGCGGCACAGGTGGAACGCGCTTTGGGCGCAGCCGCCGCCCGCGTGGCCGCCGCTGGGGACAGGCTGACGCGCCCCCGGCGCAGGGTGCTGGAGCTCCTGCTTATCGCGGGCTCTCCGGCCAAGGCCTATGATCTCGTGGCGACGTATCACCGGGAGGCCCGCGTCGCGAAGCCTGCGACGGTCTATCGGGCGCTGCAGTTCCTCGAGACCCGAGGACTGGTTCATCGTCTTTCCACCCTCAAATCCTACGTGGCCTGCGATCCCGAGCGGCCCGGCGCGCCGGCCCTTTACCTGCTGTGCGACTGCTGCGGCTCCTGTCGCGAGGTTCCCGCGCCCGACCTGGCTGCGCTGAACGCGGCCGCGACAGCGGCGGGCTACGAGATCGAACGGATCACGCTCGAAGGCCAGGGTCTGTGTTCGGCTTGCCGCCCGCCGCGCCCCGGCGCCGCCCGGGATCCGGTCCTCCAGACGGAGCCGGAGGCGGCCGCGGGGTCCGGGCCCGCAAGCATTGAGCCGCGCCCCTGATCAAGCCCGCGGCGGGTCGATGACGGCCTGGCCCGGGCGCCCGGCCGCGGCGACGCCGGGGCCCGCGGCCAGTTCCATGGCCCGTTCGGTGGCGGCGGCCGACATTCGGGTCGCCCCCCCCCGTCGGGACGGACTAAGCCAGGTCTGGACCGGTCGGTCGAAGCCGTAGCGAAACACGGCGGCGGCCACGAACGCCCCGACCAAGCCGATCGCCCACAGGACCCAGCGAACGCCGGACGACCACGCCTCCTGTCCAAGGGCGTCGAGCAGGCCGAACCAGACGATGCGGCTCACCTCATTGGTCAGGAACATCGAGAACGACATCAGGGCGAGGTGTTCGACCAGGCGTGACGGCCGGAGCACCGGCACGGCGCCGGCGGCCCAGATGATCACGGTCATCAGGCCGAGCGACACCAGGCTGAAGGCGCCGAAGGCCTGCAGCCCCACGAGCGCGAAGGCGGCGGCGAGGCCGATCGCCCTGGCCCGGTGCGGCGCGACACAGACCCGCGAACCGTAGAAGGCCGCCGCGACTCCGAGCAGGAAGAGCGGCAGGGCGCGCAGGATGCCGTAGCGCATCGGCAGGCGGTAGATCGGATCGCCGAGCCACAGCGAGGCGGCGATATCGGCGGCGACGACGAGGAGCGTCGCGCCGATCACCATTGCGACCGGCGGCCAGCGCCACAGGGCGCGGCAGATCCAGGGCAGCAGGAGATAGCAGCCGATCAGGGCCGAGAGGGTCCAGGTCGGGGCGTTCCACCCCTGCCCGCCCGGCACGCCATAGGCCTGGACCAGTAGCACCTGCGCGGGCAGTTGCGACCAGTCGAACCAGCGCGGATTGCTGGGCGCGATCCCGGCCAGGGCGGCGCCGCCGACGAGCAGCACCAGGACGAGGCTGACCGCCAGGTGGGCCGGAATGACCCGCAGCAGGCGCTGGCGCGCATAGGCGCGCAGCGAGGCCTGTCCGGACGCGAGGCGATCACCGTAGATGCGGGCCAGGACATAGCCGGAGTCGATGATGAAGAAGTCGGTGAGCAGATAGCCGCGCTCGAAGACTGGATGCAATTGTCCGAGAGGCACAGGCGCGGCCTCGCGGAAATGGTAGAGGATGATCAGCGCCCCTACGATAAAACGCAGCGCGTCCAGCCAGCCGCCGCGCGCGATCCGGACGGGGCGAGGCGATGGCTCGGTCAGCGCGGCTTCGGGCATTCAGTCAGCCTTCCGTGGCGCAGACTTGGCGGCGGCGCTGCGGTGCTCATGTGGACGCAGGACGATCTGGTCTCGCGAAGCGTAGAGGACGGCCGTTCCCAAAACCCAAACGACGACCAAGCCTCCGACGACCATCAGTCCGGGCCTATCGCGGGGTCCAAACACAAACGAGCAGCCGATCACGCCGCCCAGAATGGCCCCGTAACCAAAATGCAGCGGCACCTTGTGTGCGCCCAGCAGCAGAAGGGCCATGCAGAAGACCAGGCCTCCTGCGAACAGGCTGACCCCGATGGCGACGAGCGTATCGAGCACGGGCCGTGGCTTCAGCGGGCGCGCCTGGAGCCGCCGCCTACCTCGTTGGCGATAGCGGCCTTCCCGCCAACGAATGCTCCGGCCGCGCACGGTGAAGCGTTTGCCGGCCATGCGTCAGGGCCTTGCGTTGGGCGCGGGCGTGTCCTCATGGCGCGCAAGAAGGATTCTCATCCGGACAATTTCGGATTCCTGGGCCGCAATGATCTCATCGGCCAGATTACGCACGTCGCGGGCTTCGCCATGCTCGACGGCGACCTTGGCCATTGCGAGCGCACCCTCGTGGTGGGCGATCATTCCGCGCAGGAAGTCGATGTCGGCGTCGCCCGTGTAGTTGATGCTCATGGCCTGGTGCATCTTCGCGCTGGCCTCGCGATAGGCGCGAGTCGATGGGCTGTCCGTGGTCTCGCCAGCGTGGCTTGCCTCGGTGTCGCTCGGGCGAGAGTCAGCCGCCGACGGCGCCGCAGGGACCTCGCGGGTTTGCCGCGAGATCATCCCGAAGGCGAAGACCGACAGGGCGAGAAAGACGGCGATGACGGAAATCCATCCGAAAGGCTTCATGACGATGTCCTCGAGAGAGCCGGCGGGGCCACGGGGGCGGCCGGGATTGCACTGGGAAGGATGGGCGCCGTTCGGTCGCGGTAGCCGAGCAGGCGCAGAGCGTTGAACACCACCAGCAGGGTCGACCCCTCGTGGAGCGCCACGGCAGGGCCGATGCCAAGGCCGAGGATCGTCGCCGGCACAAGGAAGGCGACGATTCCGAGACTGACGTAGAGATTCTGGAGAATGATGCGCCGCGTCTGTCGGCTGAGACCGACGGTGAAGGGCAGCTGCGACAGGTCGTCGGACATCAAGGCGACGTCGGCGGTCTCAAGCGCAACATCGGAGCCAGCCGCGCCCATCGCGATACCGACGGTCGCCGTGGCCATGGCCGGGGCGTCGTTCACCCCGTCGCCGACCATGGCAATCTTGCCGTCAGCGCGAAGGCGTTTGATGGCGTCGACCTTGTCCTCGGGCATGAGGTCGCCCCAAGCCTCTGTCAGGCCGACCTGTCCGGCGATCGCCTGTGCGGCCTTCTGGTGATCGCCCGAGATCATGATCATTCGCCCGATGCCGAGGGCGCGAAGAGCGGTCAGCGTCGGCCGCGCTGCTGGGCGAGGCGTATCAAGAAGCCCAATGACACCGAGATCGCGCGTGCCGCGTCGCACCACCATCAGGGTTCGCCCCTGCAGTCGCAACTGAGCGACGACAGAGGTTGTTTCGTCGCCGAGCGGCGCTACGCCGTCGACGCCGAACATCTCCGGCTTCCCTATCCAGATCGTCTCGCCGTGCAGCTGGGCGGTCACGCCCTTGCCCGTCAGGCTCTTGAGGTCGATCGCGGCCGGGATGATCGTATCGCGCAAGCGTGCGCCACCGTCGCGCGCGATGGCCTCCGCCAACGGGTGGTCGCTGAGCCGTTCGACCGCCACAGCGACCGCCAGAAGATCGCCCTCCTTCGTCCCGCGCACCGTCATGACGTCGGTGATCCGCGGCCGTCCCTCGGTCAGGGTGCCGGTCTTGTCGAAGGCGATGGCGTTGAGCGAGCCGAGGTTCTCCAACGGCGCGCCGCCCTTGATCAGGACACCGGCGCGCGCCGCACGGGCGACGCCCGAGAGGACGGCGCTCGGGGTGGCGATGGCGAGCGCGCAAGGACTCGCGGCGACCAGCACGGCCATGGCGCGATAGAAGCTGTCGCGGAACGGCTCATCGACGACGACCCAGGCGAACAGCAGGACAAAGGCGAGCGCCAGCACCACAGGCACGAAGATGCGTTCGAACCTGTCCGTGAAGCGCTGGGTCGGCGACTTCTGCGTCTCGGCCTCACTCACCATCCGAACCACCTTGGCCAGGGTGGTGTCGCTCGATGTGCGGGTCGTCTCAATCTCGATGGCGCCTGAGCCATTGATGGTGCCCGCGAAGACGAGAGACGGCGATCCGACCTGGGCCGGTCTCGCCCGCGCCGCCTCGGGATCCGCGACGGGCTGCTTGTCGACAGGCATGCTTTCGCCGGTCACGGGGGCTTGGTTGATGCTTGTGGTGCCGACCACGACAAAGCCATCAGCGGGCAGTCGTTCGTTTGGACGCACCACCACGGTGTCGCCGACGACCAAATCTTCGACAGGCAATTCGACGACCTGCCCGTCGCGTCGCACATGGGCTGTCCGGGGGGCAAGCTCGGCCAGGGCCTCGATCGCGCGTTTGGCGCGGCCCATGGCGTAGTGTTCGAGCGCGTGGCCGATGCTGAACAGAAACAGCAGGAGAGCGCCTTCGGCCCAGGCCCCGAGCGCCGCCGCACCTGCGGCTGCGACGAGCATCAAGGTATCGATCTCGAAGCGCTTCTGGCGGAGGTTCTCGAACGCTTCTCGCACCGTAAAAAAGCCGCCGAAGATGTAGGCGATCAGGAAGAGGGCGAGGGGAATCCAAGCGGGAAGGCCCGTTGCGAGTTTCTCGAGGGCGAATCCAAGGCCCAGAGCAAGGCCACTTGTCAGGGCGAAGATCAGCTCCGTATTGGAGCCTAGAACGCCACCGTGATCGTGCTCCTCGGACTTGGTGTGGAGATGGTCCGGCAGTGTTGTGCTGGTCATAAATAGGGTCCCGTTGCGGGTTGGGAATCGCGGCTGCTTGCGGCGACCGCCGCGATCGAGGGGGCGGGATAGCGACACGGGCGAAGGCGCGCCGGGCCAGCGGGTTCCAGCGCGATCCGCTCGCAGGTGGTCATCCCGGTTCTCCCGACCTCAGGGCACGGGCACGACGGCATTAAAGCCCCCGAGCCGCTGGAGCTGCTCAATCGCTTCGAAAAGCGGAAGCGCTAGGAGAAAGACGAAGCCGTCGCGCACCGTGCGGACGAAGAATACCGGCCGGATCATGATTTCCGCCTCGTCGCGCCATAGGGAGAGCTTGGGCAGGAACCGAGGGGTGCGCTCACGGTAAGCTTGGTAGTCGTGTCCAAAGGCGTCGGAGAGGAAGCGTTCTTCGCGGCCGACCACGATGCGAAACACCACCCAGCAGGCTAATCCGAAGACCAAACCGACGCTAAGGCTGCCGGACTGGGCGCCGATGCCAAACGCGCCGATGAAGCTGAAGACGTACAGCGGATTGCGGCTGACCGAATACGGTCCTGCGGATATGATCTCCTGTTTCTTGCGGCCACCGATGTAAAGGGAACACCAAGCCCGACCGATGATGCAAACCATGATGGCGATCAGGCCCAGATGCTCGACAGGATGTTCGAGCAAGGGCCAGGATGTGACGAGCGCCGCGCAGACGACAAGAAGCAGGCCCCCGACGAGAATGCCCGCCTTGCGCCATCGTTGAACGGATTGGATATCGACCGCTGATCGACAGGCGTCATCAGGGGGCGAGGAGCCGGACAAAGCGGGGCTTGCGGGCTTGGAGACGCTGTCGGAGGGCTCGAGCGGCATCATTGCCCCTCCCCCTCAGCCGGACGATCCTTAGCCGCATCGCGCAGGATATCCACGCCGCCCTTCAACGCGATGGCGGCCACGAGGACGCCGACGACGAGGTCCGGCCACGCCTGGCCGAGCCAGAGCACCAGGGCCCCGGCGACGAGGATTCCCCCGTTGGAGGCGAAGTCGTTAAAGCTGAACGTCTCGGCAGCCTTCATGTTGACGTCGCCGCTGTGCTGACGGCGGATCAACTGCAGGCAGATCAGGTTGATGATCGCTGCGACGACCGAGAGTCCCATCATGGTCGGGCCGATCGGTTCGGTCCCGATGAGGAATCGACGACCCGCGTCCAGAAGGACGCCAGCGCCGAAGATAAGGAGCATGACGCCCGAGAGGCGCGCCGCCCCCCGCTTCCACGAACCAGGCCGACCGATCGCGAGAAAGCTGATCAGATAGACAGCAGCGTCCGAGGCGTTGTCCACTGCATTGGCCAGCAGAGCGCTGGAATCGGCGGACAAGCCGCCGATCCCGAGCGCTAATGCCAGGCCCGCGTTGAGCGCGAGAACCGTCAGCAACGTGCGTCGCTGCTGACGGTCATCCTGAGTGCGAGCAATCAATCCTCAACCCCCTCGTCCTTGCGATGACGCACCGCCTTGGCCGCGAAGGTCGGCAGGACCAGCAGGGTCAGGGCCGTCGCGGTCAGAAGGCCGCCGATGACGACCGTCGCCAGAGGCTTCTGAACCTCGGCCCCCGCGCCGTGGGCGAGCGCCATCGGGATGAAGCCGACAATGGCGACCAAGGCTGTCGTCAACACCGCACGCAATCGGCTGGACGCCCCTTCGATCGCCGCGTCCCGGGGCGCGAGCCCCGCCTGCAATCGCTCGCGAATGGCCTGCATCAAAACAAGTCCGTTCAGGGTCGCCACACCCGAGACGGCGATGAAGCCAACGGCCGCAGACACCGAGAACGGCATCCCTCGCATGAGAAGCGCCAAGGCGCCGCCGATCAAGGCCAAGGGCACGCAGGCGAAGACCAGCCCAGCCTCGGAGAACGACCCCAGAGCCATAAACAGCAGCACACCGATCAGGACGAAGACGATCGGAATAACCAGGCCCAGCCGTTGTTCGGCCCGTTTGAGGTTCTCGAACTGACCGCCCCAGGTCAGGCGGACGCCCGGCGGGAGCTGGATTTGGTCCACCTTGGTTTGTGCGTCGGTGACGAAGCCGCCCAGATCCCGGCCGCGAACGTTGGCCTGGACCACCATCCGTCGGCTACCGTCGTTGCGGCTGATCTGGTTCGGCCCCTCGGCGCTTTGGATACGGGCTACCGAAGACAGCGGCACGGTTACGCCTGTCGAAGAGACGATCGGCAGGGCCGCGAGCGCCGCCGGATCGTTGCGCGCATCGTCCGGAAGACGGACGACGACGTCGAAGCGACGGTCGCCCTCGAAAATCCGGCCGGCCTCCGCGCCGCCGATGGCGGCCGAGACCGCTTCAGAAACGTCGGCTGCGGACAGGCCGTAGCTGGCCGCCGCGAACCGATCGACGCTGACCGTGAGCGTCGGCAAGCCCGACGCTTGTTCGACGCGAACGTCGGCGGAGCCGGTGGTCTGCCGCAGTACGCCGGCCACCTCATCAGCGACCCGCTGCATGGTGTCGAAGTCATCGCCGTAGACCATGACCGCGAGGTCGGTCCGGACCCCGGAAATGAGTTCGTTGAAGCGGAGCTCGATGGGTTGGCTGAACTCGAAATTATTCCCGATCTGTTGGTTGGCGAGCTCTTCGAACCGCTCGAGCAAGGCTTCCTTCTCGAGACCTGAATCCGGCCAGTCCTTGCGGTCCTTCAGAACGATGACGCTGTCCGAAATGTTGGGCGGCATCGGGTCGACGGCAGCCTCGGCGGTGCCGGTCCTGGAGAACATGGTCTCGACTTCCGGCTGGGCGGTGATGACCCGTTCCAACGCCATCTGCATGGCGAGGGACTGTTCCAGCGACGCCGAGGGAACACGCAGCGCCTGCATGGCGATGTCGCCCTCGTCCAGAGTGGGGATGAACTCCCGTCCCAGGGACGAGAAGGCCAGACCACCGACAACAACCGCGCCGAGTGCCGAGATCAGCACGATCTTAGGACGATCGACGGCGGCGCGGATGGCCGGCTGGATCCAACGCCGCGCGTGGCGGAGCAGGAAGGTCTCATGTTCGTGGGCTTGGCCGTGTTCGTCGGTCTCGACCTTCTTGGGGTCCCGCACCAGCAGGGCCGTCATGGCCGGAACGAAGGTGAAGGAGAAGATGAAGGCGCCGACGAGCGCCAGCATGACCGTTGCGCCCATGGGGACGAACGTCTTGCCCTCGACGCCCTCGAGCATCAGCAAGGGGGTGAAGACGAGCAGGATAATCAGCTGACCGAAGGCGGCTGGCTTGACCATCTTGCGAGCTGCGGCCACGGCGACATCAAGGCGTTCCCGACGGGTCAGAGCCCGTCCCAGATCGATCCGCCGCTGCGACAGCATCAACAAGGTGCTTTCAACGACGATGACCGCCCCATCGACCAGAAGGCCGAAGTCCAGCGCGCCCAAGCTCATCAGGTTTCCACTGATGCCAAACCTATTCATGCCGATGACGGCGAACAGGAAGCTGATCGGGATCATCAAGGCCGTGATGCTGGCCGCACGAATGTTTCCGAGCAGCAGGAACAGCACGACGATGACCAGAAGGGCGCCCTCGGTGAGGTTGCGGGCCACGGTCGAGATGGTCGAGTTGACCAGGGCGCTACGGTCAAGGACCGTCACCGCCTCGATCCCTGCGGGCAGAGTCTTGCGAACCTCATCGAGTCGCTCCCCGGCCGCCTGGGCCACGGTGCGGCTGTTGCCGCCCGCGATCATCAGCGCCGTTCCGAGCACGGCCTCGTGGCCGTCACGGCTGGCGCCGCCCAGGCGCGGAGCCTGGCCGATCTCGACCGTGGCGACATCGGCGACCCGCACGATCAGGCCGTTCCGGTTGACGACCGGCGCCTGAGCCAGATCTTCCACGGTGGAGGCCAAGGCGTCGGTGCGGACCGTCAGAGCTTCGCCAGCGCGCTGGATATAGCCTGCGCCGGCCTGAGTGTTGGCGCGATCGAGGGCCTGGATAAGGTCGCCCATGCCCAGGCCGTAGGCGGAAAGGCGCGCCGCGTCCGGACGGACCGCATACTCCTTCACATAGCCGCCGACGGTGTCGACGCCGGCGAGACCGGGGGCGGTCCGCATTTGCGGCGCGACGATCCAGTCCTGCACGGTGCGCAGATAGGTGGCGCGCTGCTGCGGGGTCGAAAGCAGATCGCCTTCGGGCGTCAGATAGGCTCCGCCCGCCTGCCAGCCCGGCTCGCCAGGCTTGGCGAGGTTCTGACTGTTGAATGGCTTGTAGTCGATCGTCCACATCAGCACTTCACCGAGGCCCGTGGTGATCGGGGCCATGGTCGGCTCCACCCCGTCAGGCATGGCCTCCCGGGCGCCCGCGAGCCGTTCGGCGACCTGCTGGCGCGCAAAATAGATGTCGGTCTGGTCGGTAAAGATGACCGTGACCTGGCTGAAGCCGTTTCGGCTGAGGGATCGGGTCGTGGTCAGGCCGGGAATGCCGGCCATGGCGGTTTCAATCGGGTAGGTGACCTGTCGTTCGATCTGTTCAGGCGCGAGCGCCGGAGCGACCGTGGTCACCTGGACCTGGCGATTGGTGATATCCGGCACGGCGTCGATGGGAAGCCGTGTCAGCTCGAGGAGTCCGTAGGCCGCGACAAGCGCCGTGGCGAGAACCACGAACCATCGGAATTTGACCGAGAGTTCGATGATGAATTTGAACATGCGGTGCGCCCCTAGTGACCGTGCTCGGCCTCGCCCTTGGCGAGCTCGGCTTTGAGGAGGAAGGCGTTCGTGCCGGCGACCCGTTCAGCCCCGGTGAGGCCACGCAGGATTTCAGTCCGCCCCCCGGCCTGACGACCGGCGAGCACCGGACGGGCCTGGAAGCCGTTCGGGACCTGAACGAAGACGACGGTGTTGCCGTCGACGGTCTGGACGGACTCGGTCGGCACGGTGAGACCGCCGGTCGTCTCGCCCGTCACGATCGCCCCCGTGACGGCGGAACCGGCCGGCGGGAGGACAGAGCCCGTCGGCCGGGCCCGAATGACCGTGGCGCCGCTTTCGCCGCCCGCGCCTGCGGCAACGCCGGTGACGATGGCGTCGAAGTCGCCGCTGGGGTTGCTGACCCGCAGAGGCGCCCCGGCCCTTACATTGGCGGCCAAAGCAGGCGGCGCGTTGAAGACGAGCTCAACCCTGGCCGGGTTGGTGACCTCGGCGACAACGCCGCCAGGGGCGACGAAGCCGCCCGGTCCGACCTGGACGCTGGTCACGACTCCGGTGATGGGGCTGGTGACGCTGAGGCGGCCCGAAGCGTTGGGCGAGCCCGCCGCGCTGGACCGCGCGCGAGCCGCGCGGGCGCCGGCTTCGGCGCTGAGCAGTTGCGCGCGGGACGCCTCGACCTCCTGTCGGGCGACAACGCCCTGGTCCGCCAGATTGCGGTTGCGTTGATAAGCCTGGCGCGCCACTTCAGTTTCGGCGGCCGCCGCGTCTGCGTCCGCGCGGAACGTCGCCGCTTCACCGCTGACGACGCTCGCCAGGGGCTGACCGATCCGGACCGACTGGCCCGGAGCTACGAGAACCCGCTCGACCCGCCCGCCGACGGACGCCGCCACAGCGGCGCGCGCGTCGACCATGGGCTCGACCCGCCCGGAGAGCCGGGTTTCGGCGCCCCCTCCCCGACCGACGCCGACCACGATCAGGTTGGCGGCCTGGGCCTGGGCCGCGCTCAGAGCGACGAAGCCTTCCGGCGCTTCGGCCTCGCCTTCGTGGCCGGCTTCGCCCTCGGCATGAGCGCCCTCTTCTTCAGCGTGACCCGCCTCACCCTCGGCGGCGGCTGGAGCGGCGTCCGGCCCGCGCGTGAGCAGGAACAGCCCGCCTCCGCCAAGCAGAACGACGGCGGCGGCGCCGCCGATCAGCAACGTCTTGTTGGATGTGCGCTTGCGCATCATTGGGCTCCTTGGAAGGGGGCGCGGCCGTCCTGGCGCGCGAGTTCAATCTCGGCCTGGACACGTGCAAGGCGTGCATCGACGGCCGAAGTCCGAGCTGAGATCAGGGCGGTGCGTGTGACCCGCAGTTCGAGCTGGGAGATCCTCCCGGCTTCGGTTCCAATCCGCGACAGACGGTAGGCTTCCTCAGCGGACGCCACCCCTGCATCGGCGGCGGAGACCCGGCTGACGGAGGCGGCAAGCCGCGCCCGCGCCGCGGCGCGATCGGCCTGGGCTTCCTGACGGGCTCCAAGAAGCCGCGCGTCCGCAGCCCGGAAGTCGGCCTGCGCCGCGTCTATGTTCCCGCGGTTGCGGTCGAACAGGGGCAGCGGCATGCTGACGCCGAAAGTCAACGCCGTCGCGTCCTCCATCTCGTATCGACGGACACCGACGCTGGCGTTGATGTCCGGGCGCGAGCGGATTCGCTCCACGTCGATCCGGCGTTCGGCGGCCGCGCGGTGAGCCTCGGCGACGCGAACGGTCGGCGCATCCGCCGGGGCCGCGAAGGTGGCGGCAGGCGCGAGGTCCAGCAGGCTGGCGTCGATGGTCGTCACCGGAGCCGCCAGCATGGCGACTGCGGTCAGTCGCGCGAAGGCCGCGTCGCGCTCCGCGACGGCCTCATCGCGCGAGGCACGCGCCGCAGCCGCTTCGCTTTCACCCTGGATGCCGCGCAGCAGTGGCTCACGGCCTTCTTCGACAAGAACGAGGGCGGCCCTCGCATCGGCGATGGTCAAGGTAAGGCTTTCCTCGGCGAGCACGGCCCGCCGTTGAGCGGCTTCCGCATCGGCATAGACCTGTGCGAGTCGTCCGGCGGCGTCGATGATGGCGAGGTCCCGTTGCAGCGCCGCGGTTCCGGCTTCCGCGCGGGCGACATTCACCCGCGCGGTTCGGCGTCCCCAGAGCTCAAGGTCCTGACTGATCGACAAGGTGGTTTCTGCGTTGGCGTAGCCTGAGAAGGGCCCCGTGCCGAACGCGTTTTCGGCGTCGAGAGCGATCGTCGGATTAGGCCTGACACGGGCCTGGCGGACACGCGCTTCAGCGGCGTCGGACAGGGCGCCGGCTTCAAGGGTGGCCGGGGTTTGATCGAGCTGGGCGAGCAGCTCGGCGAACGACGGAGCGGGGTCAGCCCAAGCGGGACTGGCCAGCACGGCCGCAAATGCGGCCAGCGCGCAGCCGACCGCGAAACGCGGCGGCCTGCGATGTGAGGGAGGCATGATTCATCTTCCAGAAATTTGACACGAGATCGCGCGCACGGCGGCGCAGACGTCGTGTCAGACTCTGGGCGGACGCTTCAGGCCGTCGGGCGAGATCGACGACGGAAAATCACTCGAGGGGAAGGCGTGAACCGGCCTTGCGTGGATTTGCATCGCGATGTCGTCGGCGACATCCGCACGGGCGGTTCCGTTGTGGTGGCAGTGGCCGTGGGTGCAGACTCCGTGCCCACCGCCAAGGTCGCCCTGGTCGCTATCGCCTGCATCCTGAGCGACCATGGCGTGAGCCGAGGTCGTCTCTGGGGCGCAGGTCGCGGCGTCAGCGATCGGGGCGACGAAAAACACGGCGGAGACCAGGGTCACCGCCAGTATCAGTCTTGCCCATGTCGCAATTGGCCACGCCATCGCGTGGTGGATACTTTCATTCGGGCGATCAAGCAATCTGTTACAGTGTTCGGGGGCTGCGACTGTTTCGAGTGACCACCAATCCGCGGTGAGGGAGAGGGAAAGTCGACATGCAAGGCCGAGAGTGGCGCGTCGTCGGCCATCTCGACCTATTCAGCAACGTCGAGCGATCTTTAAGCGAGCGCACGCTGATCGCGTCCGATTCTTTCGCTGCGTCTGCAGGTGGATCGAGATTGCAGAATGCGCAATCTTCACCTGAGTAGCGCTCCCGCTATCAGGTCGGGCCATCGTGAACCGGTCAGCCAGACCGCTCCGCCGGTCGCCGCGACGCCAGGCTCTGGGTAAGGTCGTTGCGCGCGCATAGCCAGAGCGAGCGGACGTTGGCGTCGCCTGCGCAGTGGCTTACCAGCAGTAAGCCGGCCAGGGCGTTGGCGAAGAAGCCCAGAGGGCCCAGTCCGGTGATGCCACGGGACGGCGCCCCGGAGGTGGCTCGCGAGATCGCGTAGCTGAGGAATAACAGCACCAACGCAACGAGGCTGGCGCCTTGGCCATTGGCCGCCCCGGACTGCACGGCGACCGAACGTCCGATCACGGCCAGGCTGATGCCGTAGGTGGCGCGTCGGCCAGGAAGTTGAGCACATTGGCGCCCAGGGGGCGCCGAGCCTTGCAGGGACACGCCGCTGGCTATGGCCATAAAGGCGGCGCAGTTGACGGCGATCACCGCGATCATGATGCGCCGGTAGGCGGGGTGGCGCTGTCGAACCTGGAGGCCACGCCGCAACTGCAGCCGGGCGAGGAAGTGCACAGGACGAGAGGGGGTTCAGTCATCGGATTACCCTTTCGCGAGAAGCATGCATCTCCCAATGGCTAGACGATCATGCCGAGAATGCATGGCTTCCATGAAAGAAACGCCTGTCAGATAAAACCAGCTTGATCCTCTAGTAACTAGAGGGCCCAAAATCAGTTGAAATCCATTGGAGGCTTCATGATCACCATGCACCCGACGCGACGCGTTCCCGGCCGCCTGCAGACGATCGCCTTCGCGCTCGCGGCGCTGATCGCCGTCGTGGATCAGGCCGCCAAGGCCGCGGCGCGCGCTCAGCTGGACGCTCCGATCAACCTCACGCCGTTTCTCGCGCTGCGTCTCGGGTTCAACCCCGGCGTCACCTTCGGCCTGTTCGCCGGCTCAGGCGCCGTCGGCCGCTGGGCGCTGAGCGCCGTGGCCTCCCTGATCATCGGCGCCCTGCTGGCGTGGATCTGGCGCACGCGCAGCGCCGTGACGGCGGCCGCCGCAGGCCTCATCGCCGGTGGAGCGATCGGGAACCTCGTCGACCGGCTACGCTTTGGCGCGGTCACCGATTTTATCGATCTTCATTGGGGGGCGGCGCACTGGCCGACCTTCAACCTCGCCGATGCGGCCATTGTCTGCGGCGTCGCGCTGCTCCTCCTCACCGTCCGGGGCTCGGACAGCCGCGCGGCGTCCTCGACCCTGGGACGGGCGGCGCGATGAGGCTTCCCGCCGAACAGAGGGCGATCGCCGTCCGCTCGGCGCCGGCGATTCTCATCACCGCCTCAGCGGCGGCCTCCGCCTGGCTGCGGCTTTCCCCGCCCCTTCTCGGCGCGGCGCGCGACATGGCGACGGCCGATAGGCTGGCCTATGCCCTGCAGGCGAATCTCCCGGTCTTCCTGTGGCTCGCGGGGTGTTTGAGGGTGGTGGCCAGCATCCGGTTCCGGTCCGACGCCGACCGGCCGGGTCCGCCGATGCGGCGCCCGGCGCCAGGCTCGCCCTACCCGCCGCCGTGCTACAGAACTCGCTTGAACAGACCGTTCTGGCGGTGAGCGCCCACCTGGTGCTCGCCACCGTGCTGCGCGGCGAGGAGATGATCCTGCTGCCGGTGTTGGTCCCTCTTTATCTGGTTGGTCGGGGTTTCTTCGCCCTGGGTTACGCGCAGGGCGCGGCGGCCCCGGCCTTCGGCATGGCGCTCACCGGCGCCTCCACGATTGCCGCCTTCGGCATCGCCGTCGTCCTGATGGGGCTGGGCCGATGATCCCTCCCCGCCCCAGATGCCTTTCACCCGCCGTTACGAGCTGACGCGATGCCCCTCCCCTCTCCCGCCTCGTCCGGGTTGCGCCCCATCGGCAAACTGGCCGCCGCCACGGGCGTCAAGGTTCCGACCATCCGCTTCTATGAAGAAATCGGCTTGCTTCCGCCGCCGCCGCGCACCGCCAGCGACCGGCGCATGTATGACGACGCGGCGGAGCGCCGCCTGTCATTCATCCGGCATGCCCGCCAGCTGGGCTTCGATCTGGATTCGATCCGCTCCTTGCTTGATCTGTCGGATCACCCCGATCGGCCCTGCGCCGAGGCCAGCACCCTGGCCGAACGTCATCTCGCCGATGTGAAACAGAAGATCGCCCGGCTCCGCGCCCTCCAGCGCGAACTGTCGCGGATGACGACGGAATGCGCCGGGGGCCGGGTCTCCGCCTGCAAGGTGATCGAGGCGTTGCACGATCCATCCGCGCCGCTTTGACCCTGTGGAAGATCCGGAAGGCGCAAAGACCCCGGAGCCATTAGCCCACCGCGACGTTTGGAGGCGATTGGCGGCTCCCGTCGCGGACCGCCCGTCCTTCTGGAGGATTTCGATGACGCATCGGCCGACCTCGCGACACGGCGACCAGACCCTGGCCCTGCTGACAGACCCTTATCGGCGCCTTTCCCACCTGTTCGAGCAGGCCGGCGCCGACGTCGTCGAGACCCGCCTGGCGCTGAAGGAGACGACCTGTCTGAGAGGCCGCGAGGCGGCGCGGATCTTCTATGACGAGACCCGCATCGTGCGGGCGGGCGCCATGCCGGCGCCGGTCCGCCGCACGCTGCTCGGCGAGGGCGGCGTCCAGGGGCTGGACGGCGAGGCCCACCGCGCCCGCAAGGGCGTGTTCATGTCCCTGATGTCGCCAGCCCGTGTCGCGCGACTGGGCGAACTGTTCGAAGCGGAGTGGCGGCGCGCGGCCGTCGAATGGGCCGGCGAGGACGACATCGTGCTGTATGACGCCTTGCAGCCGGTGCTAACGCGGGCCGTCTGCGCCTGGGCCGGCGTGCCGCTCGAGCCGCACGAAGAGGCGAAACGGGTCCGTCACCTGAGGGCGCTGTTCGACGCGGCGGGATCGCGGGGCCCCCGGCATCTGTGGTCGAGGCACGCGCGTCGCCGCGTCGACGCCTGGCTGGGCTCGATCATTGAAGACATTCGCGCCGGCCGTCTGTCGCCGGATCCGGACACGGCCGCCCACGCCTGGGCCTGGACCCGCGCCGCGGACGGCGAACCGTTGCCGATCCACACGGCGGCGGTCGAACTGGCCAATGTATTGCGGCCGACTGTCGCGACCTCGGTCTACATCGTGTTTGTGGCGCACGCGATGCAGGCTCACCCGGATGCGGCCCGTCTGGCCGACGCCGACGCCGGACGTCGCCGCGCCTTCGTCCAGGAAGTCCGACGCTTCTATCCGTTCTTCCCGGCAGTGATCGGGCGTGTGCGCGCGCCGTTTCGCTGGCGCGACCTGGTCTTCCCGGAGGGCCGTCAGGTGGTCCTCGACCTCTATGGCTCCAATCACGATCCCGCACACTGGACTGATCCCGAGGCGTTCCGGCCGGAGCGGTTCAGCGACGGCTCCGGAGATCCGTTCGGTCTCATCCCCCAGGGCGGTGGGGATGCGGCGACCGGTCACCGTTGCCCTGGCGAAGGGATCGTCGTGGAGCTGATGGAGCGCGCCGTCGGCCTGCTCGCCGACCTGAACTACCGGCTGCCGGATCAGGATCTGGAGATCGACTTCCGCCGCCTGCCGGCCCTCCCCGGAAGCGGGTTCCGAATGGAGACGCGCGACGCGGCCCTCAATGAGGGGGGCGCCTGATGCCGCTTCCTCGGGCTGGCCGGGGCCCTTCTCTCCCATCCACTCGCAGCAAAGGCTGACGCCATGAGCCGTTCGACGACCTCCTACGACCTGGTGATCATCGGCGGCGGGCCGGGCGGATACCCGTGTGCGATCCGGGCGAGCCAGCTCGGCCTGTCGGTGGCGGTCATCGACGACCGCGAACTGCTCGGGGGGACCTGCCTGAACATCGGGTGCATTCCGTCCAAGGCGCTGCTCCAGGCCACCGAGCGGCTGGAGATGGCGCGCAATCTCGAAGCGTTCGGCGTCATGGTAGACAATGTGCGGGCCGATCTTGACGGTGTCATGCGGCACAAGGGCAAGGTGGTGACCGAGCTTGGCGAAGGGGTCGCCTACCTCCTGCGCAAGCACAAGGTCGCCCGCTTCCAGGGCCGCGGGCGGCTGCTGGCGCGCGACCGGGTGGAGGTGCGCGCCGCGGACGGCGCTTTCGAGGTGCAGGCCAGCAAGGCGGTGGTCATCGCCAGCGGATCGGAAGCGGCGACCTTGCCCGACCTGCCCATCGACGAGCGGCGAATCGTCACCTCCGCCGGCGCCCTGAGCCTGACGGCGGCGCCGCGCCATCTGGCGGTGATCGGCGGCGGCTACGTCGGACTGGAGCTGGGGTCGGTCTGGCGTCGGCTCGGCAGCGAGGTCACGGTCATCGAAGTGCTCGACCGGATCGCCTCCGGCGTCGACTCGGAGATGTCGGCGGCGCTGCACAAGGTGCTCGAGGCCCAGGGCTTCCAGTTCTGCCTTGGGCACAAGGTGGTCGGATCGCGGATGGAGGGCGACGACGTCGTCCTCGACGTCGAGCCCGTGGGCGATGGCGCGCGAGGAACCATCAAGGCCGATGTCGTGCTGGTCTCCATCGGCCGACGGCCCGCAACCGCCAGGCTCGATCTGGAAACGGTCGGCATTGCGCCCGACCGCAGGGGCTTTATTCCGGTGGACGAAGGGTTCCGGACCAGCGCCGACGGGGTCTACGCCATCGGCGACGTCATCGGCGGCGCCATGCTGGCCCACAAGGCGGAGGAGGAAGGGATCGCCCTGGCCGAACGCCTGGCGGGGGGCGCGGGCCATGTGGACTACGGAACGATTCCGGCGGTCGTCTATACCTGGCCGGAACTGGCCTCAGTCGGGCGCACCGAGGACGACCTCAAGGCGGCCGGCGTGGCCTATCGCGTCGGGCGCTTTCCGTTCTCGGCAAACGCCATGGCCAAGGCGCGGTTGGAGAAGAACGGGTTGGTCAAGGTGTTGGCGGACGCCAGGACGGACAAGATTCTCGGCGTGCACATCCTGGGGCCGGACGCCGGCAGTCTGATCCATGAAGCGGTCGCCGTCATGCAATTCGGCGCGGCGGCCGAGGACGTGGCGCGGACGAGCCATGCGCATCCGACGCTTCCGGAAGCCTTGCGCGAGGCATGCCTGGCTGTGGCCGACCGCACGATCCACCTGTAACGAGCGCCGCGCCGCGTAGCTGCCCGGGCTGGCCACGCAGCGCCGTGGCGTCTCGGCGGACGGGGAGCCGTCGCCGCCTGCGAGCCCGGCCGCGTCGCGAATAAAGCGCGACAGTGCCGTCGCCTGAATGCTATTGCGAGCCGCTCACAACTAGGTCTCCCATGCGCCCTCTGCTCCGCCTTTTCGCCCTGATGCTTGCGATGGGGCTGTCCGCACCCGCCCTGGCCCAGGCGCCGTCCGCCTCCGAGGCCCAGGTCGCCTGGCGACTGCTCGACTATGTGGCGGTCGACTATGCCGGCGCGGTTGCCAATGGTCAGGTGACCAATCCGGCCGAATACGGCGAGATGATCGAGTTCGGCGGCCAGATCCGGACCCGCCTGGACGCCCTGCCGCCGAACCCGGCCAAGGCCGGCCTGATCCGTGACGCGGAGGCCCTGCAGGCGGCCATCCTCGACAAGGCCGACCCGGGGGTCGTCGGGGCCCGGGCCAAGGCGCTGGCCGGCGCGGTGCTGGCGGCCTATCCGAGCCCGCTCGCGCCTTCGTTCCCGCCTGATCTGGCCCGCGGCGCGACCCTCTATGCCGAGCAATGCTCGGTCTGCCATGGCGTGACCGGACGCGCCGACGGACCGGGCGCCGAGGGGCTCGACCCGCCTGCGATCGCCTTCGCGGATGTGGAGCGCGCCCGTCAGCGCAGCGTGTTCGGCCTCTACCAGGTGATCGATCAGGGGCTCGAGGGCACGGCCATGGCCAGCTTCGCCCATCTGCCGGCCGAGGATCGCTGGGCCTTGGCCTTCTACGTGGGCCGGTTCGCCTTCACCGACGCCGAAGCCGCCGAAGGTCGACGCCTCTGGGAGAGCGACGCGGCGATCCGCGCCGCGTTCCCTGACCTGGCCGCCCTCACCCAGGCCACCCCGGCGGAGCTGGCGACAAGGATCGGCGAGACGAAGGCGCGGGCGGTCATCGCTCACCTGCGTCGCCATCCCGAGGCGACGGTTCGCGCCGAGGGATCGACCCTGACCCTGGCCCGGACGCGACTGGCCGAAAGCGAGGCCGCCTATCGCCGGGGCGACCGCAAGGCCGCGACCGACCTCGCCCTCTCGGCCTATCTCGACGGCGTCGAACCGGTGGAGCCGGCGCTCGGCGCTCGTGACGGCGTCTTGCTGCGGCGGGTCGAGACGGCCATGACCGACCTGCGCATCTCGATCAGCAGGCGCGCGCCGACCCAGGAGGTCGCGGACCGGGTCGCCCGCGCGAACGCCCTGCTGGACACGGCCGAACGCGCCCTCGCGCCCCAGGAGGCGGACAATCTCGCCAGCTTCCTCGGCGCTTTCACCATCCTGCTGCGCGAAGGGCTGGAAGCCATCCTCATCGTGGTGGCGATGAGCGCTACGTCCACGGCGGCTGGGTGGCCGCGCTGGTCGCCGGCGGCGCCACCTGGGCGGCCGCGACCTTCTTCATCTCCATCAGCGGCGCCAGCCGGGAGCTCACCGAAGGATTCGGCTCGCTCCTGGCGGCCGTGGTGCTCGTCTCGGTCGGCATCTGGATGCATGGGAAGTCGCACGCCGACGCCTGGCAGACCTATATCCGCGACAAGCTCTCCCACGCGCTGTCGAAGCGGTCGGCCTGGTTCCTGTTCCTGCTGGCCTTCATCGTCGTCTATCGCGAGGTGTTCGAGACCATCCTCTTCTATGCGGCGATCTGGAGCCAGGGCGGCCATCTCGGCATGCTGGCCGGCGCCCTGACGGCGGTGGCCATCCTGGCCGTGGTGGCCTGGGCCTTGCTGGCCTACAGCATGCGCCTCCCGATCGGCCGGTTCTTCTCGCTGAGCTCGATCCTCATGGCCATCCTGTCGGTCGTCCTCGTCGGCAAGGGCGTGGCTGCGCTGCAGGAGGCGGGCTGGCTCGATGTCCATCCGCTGGAGTGGATCCCCCGCATCGAGATCCTCGGTCTTTATCCGACGGTCGAGGGCGTCGCCGTTCAGCTTCTGACGATTGCTATCCTCGTGGTCGGCTTCTCCCGGCATGCGGCGCCGAAGGGCGCGCGCCCAGCCTCTTGAGCGGGCGTCTCCGCCTGAGGCCCAACTGCGGCCCGCGGGTTTCGGAGCTCCTTGGGCGCCGATAGCCGCGCAGTCCGCGGATACCCAGGGTGCGGGGGCCGCCTATAGTGTGCGAGGCCTCCCTTGGTGCGGAGATTAGGCGTCCTATTCTCCGCACTTCACGCGGAGAACAGCCTTGCTCCTGCGGCGCATAACGCCCATATTCCCCGCAAGGAGTGCGGGGAATGGCGCAATACATCCATGAGATCGAAGGCTGGCCGCGTCTGGAATGGCGCGCTGACGCGCTTGCCGATCGCCTCCCAGCCGTCCGTCATCGCCAAGGCCTTCTGCTTGGCCGGATGCACACGCTCGGCTTCGACCTCCGCGCTGAAGCCGTCCTCGAGACCCTTACCGAAGATGTCCTGAAATCCAGCGAAATCGAAGGCGAGCTGCTCGACAAGGATCAGGTGCGATCCTCCATCGCCCGCCGCCTCGGCATGGATATCGGGGCCCTCGCCCCCGCGGATCGCAACGTCGAAGGCGTCGTCGAAATGATGCTCGACGCGACCCAGAACTTTGCGTCTCCGCTCACCGAGGAACGGCTGTTCGGCTGGCACGCCGCCCTGTTTCCGACCGGACGCAGCGGCATGACGAAGATCGTCGTCGGCGCCTGGCGCAACGAGAGCTCCGGCCCGATGCAGGTCGTCTCGGGCCCCTTCGGACGAGAGCGCGTGCACTATGAAGCGCCGCCCGCCGCCCGTCTGCAGGACGAGATGCGCGCGTTCCTCGACTGGTTCACTGACGAGCCGCGGACGGATCCGGTCCTCAAGGCCGCGATCGCCCACCTGTGGTTCGTGACCATCCACCCGTTCGACGACGGGAACGGCCGGATCGCCCGGGCGATCGCCGACATGGCGCTCGCCCGTTCCGAGAAAAGCGCCCAGCGGTTCTACAGCATGTCCGCCCAGATCCGGCTGGAGCGCAAGGACTACTACGCGACCCTGGAGACGACCCAGAAAGGCGCGCTGGACGTGACCCTCTGGCTGGACTGGTTCCTCGGCTGCCTCGATCGCGCATTCGACGGCGCGGAAACCACCCTGACCCATGTGATGCGCAAGGCGCGCTTCTGGGAGGCGCTCGCAGGTCAGACGTTGAGCGAGCGCCAGAGCACGGTCATCAACCGGCTGCTCGACGGCTTCGAAGGCAAGCTCACCTCGACCAAATGGGCGGCGCTGACGAAGTCCTCGCCCGACACGGCCTTGCGCGACATCAAAGATCTGGTGGACCGGGGCATCCTCGTGAAGGATGACGGCGGGGGACGCAGCACAAGCTATTCTCTGGTCGATCGAGGATAAGCGCCTCCCCATGGCGCCGGCGAGGCTCTGCGCCGTGCGGCTCCACTGAAGACCCTGCCTCGACAGGGAGGATCGCAATTCGCCAGTTCTGGCGCGTTACCGCCAAAAACGCAGCCTCAGGCCTGGCGTGCGATAGCAATGGCCGAGAGGTCGGACGCGGCATCCACCAAAACTCCGGCCGCCTTGCGCTCCGAATAGCGGTCCACGAGCTGAACGGCGTGGGGCCGGACCAGGATGGTGAAGCGCACCAGTTCCTCCATCACATCGACAATCCGCTCATAGTAGGCCGAGGGTTTCATCCGGCCGGCCTCGTCGAATTCCTGGAAGGCCTTGGCCACGCTCGACTGGTTGGGGATGGTGACCATCCGCATCCAGCGGCCCAGAAGGCGCAGAGTGTTGACGGCGTTGAAGCTCTGGGACCCGCCCGACACCTGCATGACGGCGAGCGTCCGGCCCTGGGTCGGGCGCATGCCGCCCAGGCTCAACGGCAGGTGATCGATCTGCAGCTTCATCAGTCCGGAGACCTGGCCGTGCCGCTCCGGGCTGCACCAGACCATGCCCTCCGACCACAAGGCGTGTTCGCGCAACTCGCGCACCGCCGGGTGGTCGTCGTCGCCGGGCGCGCCCGGCAGGGGCAGGTCGGTGGGGTCGAAGATGCGGGTCTCGCATCCCATTTGCTGCAGCAGGCGGGCCGCTTCCTCGACGCAGAACCGCGAATACGACCGCTCGCGCAGCGATCCGTACAGGAGAAGGATACGCGGCGCCGGCTCGGTCGGGCCCAGTCCACGGGCGGGATCGGCGGACAGATAGGCCGCGTCCAGAGCCGGCAGATGATCCGGGTCCGGCAGCGAGCGCAGGCGGGTGAAGGTCATCACAGGTCCTTGGTCAGACAGGCGGCCGACGCCGGCCAGACGTCCGCGAAGTCCGACGTGCGGACGAGCGATAGACCGGGCCGGTCCTATTAAGGTCACTACAGGACGGTGAACAGCAATCGCTCGGGACCGCGCCGAGACCGCGACACCCTGACCGTCGCCAAACCCCGCGGGATCCTTCAGAGAGTCAAAGGCGGCGGTTGACGGATACGAGGCAAGAAGCTGCGGGCAACAACATTCCAAGGCACTATTTTCCCGTGACCTGCTCGCGGGTCGATCTCCGCAAAAATTAGTTCGGTCTTTTCAGCAGATTTCAGGGGCCTTCACCGCAATGCGCCATGCCAATGGACAGGCGAGCGCTCGCCAGCAAAAGATTTTTGGTAGCGGTGTGGTAGCGGCGTAAAAAATAGGGTGGGCGATCCCGTTGGGATCGCCCTGCCATAACCTATTGATTGCCTTGGCAATCTCGACTGGAGCGGGCGAAGAGATTCGAACTCTCGACCCCAACCTTGGCAAGGTTGTGCTCTACCCCTGAGCTACGCCCGCGATCCGTAAGGCGCCGCGTGTGCGCCCCGTCGAGGAGGGGGCGTATAGCGGAGGGTCGAACGATCCTGCAAGCTCTTTTTTGCGCCTATCGCGCTTCGCCCTGCCTGAGCCGGACCGGCCCCCGAACCGCCGCCCCTGGCCCCCCGGCCGCTCGCGGCCGGAGCGTCTTTCGCGCTCGAGCAGCGAGCGGCCGCACCTCGTCCCCGCGCAGGTGGGAACGCGAGCATAGCGCCCTTGCGCGCCTCAGCGCGGCGCCAGGCGGATGGCGCCGTCCAGGCGGATGCATTCGCCGTTGATATAGACGTTGCGCGCCAGCTCCAGCACCAGGGACGCATAGTCGGCCGGCGTGCCCAGGCGGCTGGGGAAGGGGATGGCGGCGGCCAGGGCGTCCTGGATCTTCTGGTCCATGCCGGCCATCATCGGCGTCCACATGATGCCGGGCAGGATGGTGTTGCAGCGCACCCCTTCCTGGGCCAGGTCGCGCGCGATCGGCAGGGTCATGGCGTAGACACCGCCCTTGGACGCCGAATAGGCCGCCTGGCCGATCTGGCCGTCCTGCGCCGCCACCGAGGCCGTGTTGACGATCAGGCCGCGCTCGCCGTCCGCCATCCGCTCCAGCGCTGCCATGCCCGCCGCCGATTGCGACAGGACGCGGAAGGTGCCGAACAGATTGACTCGCACGGTGCGTTCGAACTGGGCCATGTCGTGGGCCTTGATCTCGCCGGTGTCCTTCTTGCGCGAGACGGTCTTCATGCCGGTGGCGATCCCGGCGCAGTTGACGGTCAGCCGTTCCTGGCCATGGGCGGCGCGGGCCTTTTCGAAGGCTGAGGCGACCGAGGCGTCGTCTGTGACGTCCACCTGGCAGAAGACGCCGCCGATCTCGGCCGCGATCGCCTCGCCCTTCTCTGCGTTCAGGTCGAACAGGGCCACCTTGGCGCCGGTGGCGGCGATGGCGCGGGCCGTGCCCTCGCCCAGGCCCGAGGCCCCGCCCGTGACGACGGCGGCGATGCTGCTGTCCAGTTTCATCCTGTTCGTTCCTATGTAATGTTGAACCCGAGTTTCGATTGAGGATTTAGCGGCCATGACCGCCAAAGCCAAACCCGCCGATCCCGCCGACGCCCTGGACCCCAAGAAGGCGCTGGTTCCCGCCGTCGTCAGGATCAACGAGGCCCGCGTGGCCAGGGGCTTCTGGCCCAAGATCCAGCGCACCGCCGCCCGCATCCCCTTCGCGGACCAGGCCCTGGCCGCCTGGTACGCCGCGCGCGACCCCCAGACCCCGATGGCGGCCAAGGGGATGATCCTCGCCGGCCTGGCCTATTTCGTCCTGCCGGTGGACGCCATTCCCGACCTCTTCGCCGGCATCGGCTATACCGACGACGCGGCGGTCATCACCGCCGTCCTGGCCATGGTCGGCGCCAACATCAAACGCCGCCACCGCGACCTGGCCGAAGACGCGGTCCAGCGGCTGAAGGCGAAATGACGATCCTCCCTCGCTGCGCGGTGTAGGATCAGCTCTCGACCGTCACCACGATCTTGCCCAGGGCCTGACGGTCGCCCAGGGCCTTGATGGCCTCGCCGGCCTTTTCCAGCGGGAAGGTCCGCGACACGCGCGGCTTGATCCTGCCGTCGGCGTACATCTGCATCAGTTCGGCCATGTTGGCGGCGTGACCCTTGGGATCGCGCGCGACGGCCGCGCCCCAGAAGACGCCGATCACCGAAACCGACTTCAGCAGGGTCAGGTTCAGCGGCAGCGACGGAATGCCCGCCGGGAAGCCCACCACCAGATAGCGCCCGTTCCAGTCCATCGCCCGGATCGCCGGATCGGCGTAGTCGCCGCCCACCACGTCATAGACCACGTCGGCCCCGTCGCGGCCGGTGGCCAGCTTGAACTCGCCCGACAGCGCCTTCTGGGCGGCCTTGTCCATCGGACCGGACGGATAGATCAGGCCGTTGTCGGCCCCCATATCCAGCGCGAACTGCACCTTTTCGTTGGTCGAGGCGGCGGCGACCACGCGCGCCCCCATGGCCTTGCCCAGTTCGACGGCGGCGGCGCCCACGCCCCCGGCCGCGCCCAGCACCAGGAGGGTCTCGCCCGGCTTCAGCTGCGCCCGGTCCTTCAGGGCGTAATAGCTGGTGCCATAGGTCATGATGAGGGCCGCCGCCTCTTCGAAGCTCATCGCCTCGGGGATCGGGATGACGGTCTCGGCCCGCACCGCCAGCCGTTCGACCAGCCCGCCCCAGCCGGGCGCGGCGATGACGCGTTCGCCCTTGAACACGCCCTTGACGTCCTCGCCCACCGCCTCGACCACGCCCGCCACCTCGGCGCCGGGCGAGAAGGGCCGTTCGGGCCGGAACTGGTATCTGTCCTCGATGATCAATGTGTCGGGATAGTTGATCCCCACCGCCTTGACCTCGATGACCACCTCTCCGGCCTTGGGCGTGGGGTCCAGCACCTCCTCGACCACCAGGGTTTCGGGACCGCCGGGCGTTTTGGACAGGACAGCGCGCATCTTTCCTCCTTGGGGCCTGTCGCGCTTCGCGCTGCTTGAGGCCGTTTCACTTTATCCCTGGCCTATCGCGCTTCGCGCTGCTTGAGGCCGTTTCTTCGTGGCCGACATGGCGCAGCCCTCGTCGCGACGCTAAACAGCGCCACGCCCGATTGAAAGAGGCGAAAAGCCAAGCTCAGGAAGACTCCATGACCGCCCTCATCCTCCACGGCGGCGCCGGCGCCCGGCGTGAACGCAACTACGAGGCCGAGGTCGCGCACATGCGCCAGGTGGTCGAGGCCATGAAGGCGCGGCTGGACGCGGGCGACAGCGCCCTGGACGTCGCGACCGCAGCGGTGGTCATGCTGGAGGATTCGGGGCTGTATGTCGCGGGCCGGGGCGCCTCGCCCAATCAGGCCGGCGCCTATGAGCTGGACGCCAGCCTGATGGACGGCTCGACGCGCCGGGCCGGATCGGTCGCAGCGCTTCAGGGCTTCCGCAATCCGGTCCTGGCCGCCCGCGCGGTGATGGAGCGCACGCCCCACGTCATGCTGGCGGGCCAGGGCGCGGCCCGGTTCGCCCACGACCAGGGGCTTGAGCCGATCGCCGACGAGGCCGCCTGGTTCACCGGCGCGGGCCGGGGCGAGGACAACCATCCGCCCGGCGCCCTGGGCCACGGCACGGTCGGCTGCTGCGTCCTGGACGGCCAGGGGCGTCTCGCCGCCGCCACCTCGACCGCCGGCGTCTTCGGCAAGATGCCGGGCCGCGTCGGCGACACCCCCATCCCCGCCGCGGGAACCTGGGCCGACGACCACGCCGCCGTCTCCTGCACCGGACAGGGCGAATATTTCATCCGCGTCGCCGCCGCCGCCCAGGCCGCCTGGCGCGTCGCCGCCGGCCAGACCCTGGCCCAGGCGGCCCAGGCCGTGATCGACCAGATCGGCGCCCTGGACGGCGACGGGAAGGGCGGCGACGGCGGCCTGATCGCCCTGGACGCCGCCGGAAACATCGCCGCGCCCTTCAACAGCCAGGGCATGAAACACGCCTGGCTGACCCCTAAAGGCGAGATCGGCGTGCGGGTCTTTCCCGACTGATCGCGCCCGCTGCATCGCTTCATTACATCTCGGTAAGGTGCAAGACGCGCAATCGCTGTTACGTTCGGCCCGCCCGGCGTTCCGGGCCCGGAGCCCCCTATGAAATTCCGCCTGATCGCCACGCTCAAAGCCGGGGCCGCCGCCTCGGCCCTTCTTCTCGGCCTGGCCGCCCCCGCCTTCGCAGACAGCGCCGCCGCCGCCCCCTCGGCGGTCCAGGCGCCCCAGGGCGTGACCGTGCCGCCGCTGGGCTTCGCCAGGCGCATCCTGCCGAACGGGCTCGAGGTCTATACGGCGCGCGACGCCGACACCTCCAACGTCACGGTCCAGGTCTGGTACAAGGTCGGGTCCAAGGACGATCCGGCCGGGCGCTCGGGCTTCGCCCACCTGTTCGAACACCTGATGTTCAAGTCGACCCGGAACCTGCCGCCCGAGACCTTCGACCGGCTGACCGAGGACGTGGGCGGCTCCAACAACGCCTTCACCGCCGACGACACCACCGCCTATTTCGAGACCGTGCCCGCCAACCATCTGGAGCGGATGCTGTTCGCCGAGGCCGACCGCATGGGCTCGCTGGTCGTGGACGAGCCGACCTTCGTGGCCGAGCGCGACGTGGTGAAGGAGGAGTACCGCCAGCGCATCCTCGCCAACCCCTACGGCCGGCTGTTCGGCCTGTTCGTGCCCGAGACCATCTATCAGGACAGCCCCTATCGCCGCCCCGGCATCGGCTCGATCGAGGAGCTGGAGGCCTCTTCGCTGGACGACGTGCGCCGCTTCCACGCCACCTACTATCGGCCCGACAACGCCTATCTGATCGTGGCGGGCAATTTCGACCAAGCCCAGCTGGACCGCTGGATCGACCAGTATTTCGCCCCGCTGAAGAACCCGACCACGCCCATCCCGGCCAACCATGTGGTCGAACCCGAGCCGACCGCTCCGAAAAACGTCACCTATTATGCGCCGAACGTGCCGCTGCCGGCCGCCGTCGTCGCCTGGCCGACCGTCAAATACGCCGATCCCGACCGCGCCGCCCTGACGGTCCTGGACGGGGTGCTGTCCACCGGCGAATCCAGCCGCCTGTATCGCTCGCTGGTCTATGACAAGCAGATCGCGGCCCAGATCGGCTCGACCCCCGACTTCGCCCAGCAGGCGGGCAATCTGTCGGCCCTGGCCATCATGGCCCAGGGCCATACGGCCGAAGAGGGGATCGCCGCCCTGAACGAAGAGATCGCCAAGCTGCGCGATGCGCCGATCACGGCCCAGGAGCTGGCCGAGGCCAAGAACGAGATCGTGGCCAACACCCTGCGCAGCCGCGAGACGGTGGACGACCGCGCCACCGCCCTGGGCTTCTCGCTGATCAACACCGGGTCGGCCGCCGCCGCCGATCGGGAGGTGGCCCAGATCCAGGCCGTCACCGCCGCCGACGTCCAGCGCGTGGCCCGCAAATATCTGACGCCGCAGCGCCAGTCGACGATCACCTTCCTGGCCGCCGACGCCCAGAACCCGGCCTCGGTGCAGAAGATGAACGTGGATGCGCCGGTCAAGGTCGCCGATCTGGCGCCCGCCGGCGAACCCGCCGTCCTGCTGCCCGAGGCCGAACGTGCCCGTCTGCCCCAGCCGGGGCCCGAGGTCGCGCCCGCCACCCCCGCCGTGGCCGATTTCCGCCTGTCGAACGGCCTGCGCGTCCTGGTCGCCCCCACCGACGGCCTGCCGCTGGTCTCGGCCCGGCTCGGCTTCAAGGCCGGTTCGTCCGACGATCCGGCGGGCAAGGCCGGGGTCGCCGCCCTGACCGCCTCGCTGCTGACCCAGGGAACCAAGACCCGGACGGCGCCCGAGATCGCCACCCAGATCGAACAGCTGGGCGCCGCCGTCGGCGCCGCGGCCGGGGTGGACTTCTCCAATGTCTACGCCAACGCCCCGGCCAACGCCTTCCCCGCGACCGTCGCCCTGATGGCCGATCTGGTGAAGAACCCCGCCTTCGCCGGCGAGGAGCTGGAACGCCAGCAGGCCCAGACGCTGGACGGCCTACGCGTCGCCCTCAGCCAGCCGGGCGCCATCGCCGGCATGACCGTGGGCCGCGTCGTCTATGGCGACGCTCCCTATGGCGCGCCGGGATCGGGCACGCCCCAGACCGTGCCGACGATCACCCCGGCCGACGTCGCCGCCTTCCACGCCGCCCGTTATCGCCCGTCGGACGCGACCCTGGTCTTCTCGGGCGACATCACGCCCGACGCCGCCCGCGCCCTGGCCCAACAGGCGTTCGGCGACTGGCGCCCCGCCGGCGCCGCGCCCGCCCCGGCCGCCGATCCGGCCGGACAGCCCCTGGCCCCGCGCATCGTCGTGGTGGACCAGCCCGGCGCCGGCCAGGCCGCCGTGGTCGCCGCCGTGCGCGGCGTGTCGCGCACCGACGCCGACTTCTTCCCGCTGACGCTGGGCAACTCTCTGCTGGGCGGCGGCTTCTCGTCGCGTCTGAACCAGGAGATCCGCATCAAGCGCGGCCTGTCCTACGGCGCCTCCTCGTCGCTGGGCGCGCGCGCCGATGCGGGCGTCTTCACCGCCTCGACCCAGACCAAGAACGAGACGGCCGACGAGGTCGCCGACCTGATCCTGGCCGAGATCGCCAAGCTGGGAACCGAGACCCCCACGGCCGCCGACCTGGCGCCGCGCCGCGCCACCTTGATCGGCGGCTTCGGCCGCTCGCTGGAGACGGTGGACGGCCTGGGGACGCTGGTCGCCAACCTGGCCCTCTACGACCTGCCGATGAGCGAACTGGCCGACTACGCCGGCCGCGTCCGCGCCGTCACCCCGGAACAGGTCCAGGCCGCCTTCGCCGAACACCTGCCGGCCGATCGCGCCAGCCTGGTGATCGTCGGCGACGGCTCCAAATTCCTGGACGCCCTGCGGGCCAGACACCCGAACCTGGAGGTCATCGAGGCCGGCGCCCTGAATCTGAACTCGGGCTCGCTGAAGTAGGCGCGCCGAAAGCAGACGGATCGCCCTCCCCTGCGGGGAGGGCGCGGCGCCGTTCATCGCCAACCCGCGCAATCGGGCTCGCAACGCCTCGGCTTTTCAACCACTTGGCGATCAGCAGCGGCTTTCGTCCCTACGCCGTCGGAAACGGGGTTATGATCGCCCGTGGTCTTTGACATCGCGATGCCGTCGGCTTGGACTCGTTGGACTGTTTTTCCGAGTCCAAGAGTCCAAGTCTGAACCCCGGCGTATGGCGCCAGGGCAATTCCGGATCGATATTCCGTTGCGTTTACAGCCATATAGGGCAGATGGCGTGAAGTTGCGCCTTTCCGCAGGTGCAGCTCAGCCTCACGCCCCCAGGCACACCACCTGGGCCACGCGCAGGTCGCGCCGCAGCGCGTTCGCCACCTGGCCATAGTCCTCGGTCGTCACCGCCGGTCCGCGCGCCGCCTCGGCCAGGGTCTGTTCGCCGCGGATCGCCGGGCCGAAGGTCTCGGGCGCGGTCGTATAGATGCGGCCCCGGCGCGGCGCCTCGGCGATGGTCACGCCGACGACCCGCCCTTGCGAGTCCAGCGCCGGCGCCCCCGACAGGCCCGACAGCGTCCCTTCGAGCCCGTCGGTGCGCCCCACCTCGGCCCAGGCCAGCACCGGCTCCTCGCGCGCCCCGCGGCCGGACACCTTCAGCGTCTCGCGGCCCAGGAGGCGCGACGTCACCTCGCCCGGCCGGCCTTGCGGGAAGCCGGGATGAAACGCCCTCTGTCCCTTCCGCAAGGGGTCGCCGACCGCCACGGGCAGGGCCGCCGGCCCGCCGTCGGTGATCAGCAGCGCCACGTCCGCGCGCGGCGCCAGGCGCACGTCGGCGGCCACGGCCCGGCCCGCCCCCACCACCAGGGCCGGCCTGCGGCAGCCCTCGACCACATGGCGCGCCGTCACCCAGCGTCCGCGCCCGGCGATGGAGAAGGCGGTGCCCGACGCCGGCTTGAACGGCGCCTGGCCCGCATCGACGGTCACGGCCGTATCGAAGGGGGTGATCGGCCCCAGAAGCGGCCCGTCCTCCACATTGGGGGCGGGCGGCGCGGGCGGGGCGTCGGCGTTCTCGCGCCGGCCCAGCGACACCGCCAGCAAGACGGCCGCCACGGCGCCGTAGATGGCCCAGTCCGGCAGGCGCGGGAACTGCATCGGCCCCCCCGATCAGCCGGTCAGGGCGGCGGACAGGATCACCGCCGTCGCCAGCTTGGCCCCCAGCAGCACCACGGCCGCCGAAATCTCGCCATGCCGGATCCGCTCGGGCAGGCCGGTCAGCAACAGGTCCACGACGCGGAAGGCCAGCAGTTGCAGCACCACCGTCGCCACGCCCCAGATGGCGATGTCGCGCACCGAGGTCGAGACCGACAGCGACACGGCCAACGGCACGGCCAGCCCCACCAGCACGCCCGCGAAGGCGACGGCCGCCGCCGTATTGCCCTGGCGGATCAGCGCGACCTCCTTCCACGGCGTCAGCATCGCATAGACCGTCGCCCCCGCGACCAGCAGCAGCAGGGTGACGATCAGGTGCATGACCATGACCGGAAAGCCCGAGGCGAAGGCCTGCACCTCGGCGCTCGACAGCACGTTCGACAAAGACGGGTCCATGACCAGACGCCTTGCCCCATTGTCGCCCCAATCCGCAAGCGCGGCCGGGACACAGTGCGTGACATTATGTGTCGAGGGTTGTGTCTCTCCCCCGGCAATGGGGAGGCGACGCAGATCAGGCCGCCGCCTGCTCCGCCTTCCTGAGCGCGCTGGCGCGGACCTTCTCGCTTTCGGACTTGAGCTGGCCGCAGGCGGCCAGGATGTCGCGGCCGCGCGGGGTGCGGATGGGGCTAGCGTAGCCGGCCTTGTTCAGGATGGCGGCGAAACGCTCGATCGTCTTCCAGTCCGAGCATTCGTATTCGACGCCGGGCCAGGGATTGAACGGGATCAGATTGATCTTGGCCGGGATGCCCTCGATCAGCTTCAGCAGGGCGCGCGCCTCTTCCGGGCTGTCGTTGACGCCCTTCAGCATCACATATTCGAACGTCACCCGCCGCGCATTCGACAGGCCCGGATAGGCCCGGATCGCCGCCATCAGCTGCTCCAGCGGATATTTCCTGTTCAGCGGCACCAGCACGTCGCGCAAGGGGTCGTTCGTGGCGTGCAGGCTGATGGCCAGCATGGCCGCCGTCCGCTCGCCCAGCGCCTGCAGCTGCGGCACGACGCCCGAGGTCGAGACCGTGATCCGCCGCCGCGACAGGGCGATGCCCTCGTTGTCCGAGATGATGTCGATGGCGTCGGCGACGTTGTCCAGATTGTAGAGCGGCTCGCCCATGCCCATGAAGACGATGTTCGACAGGCGGCGGTCTTCCTTCGGCGACGGCCATTCCTCCAGGTCGTCGCGGGCGACCTGGACCTGGGCCACGATCTCGGCGGCGGTCAGGTTGCGCACCAGCTTCTGGGTGCCGGTGTGGCAGAAGGTGCAGTTCAGGGTGCAGCCGACCTGGCTGGACACGCACAGGGCGCCCGCCCGGCCCACGTCGGGGATGTAGACCGTCTCGATCTCGATGCCCGGCGCGGTGCGGATCAGCCACTTGCGCGTGCCGTCCTTGGAGACCTGGCGCTCGACGATCTCGGGGCGGGCCAGGGTGAAATGCTCGGCCAGTTTGGCCTGCATCTCCTTGGCGACATTGCTCATGGCCGCGAAGTCGGTGACGCCATGGTGGTGGATCCAGCTCCAGACCTGGCTGGCGCGCATCCTGGCCTTCTCGGGCGGGCAGACCCCGGCGTCGATCAGCGCCTGGCGCAGGGCTTCGCGCGTCAAACCGCTGAGGTTGACGGGGGCCTTGACGGGCGCGTTGGAGACACGGGAGAGGTCGAGCGTAATGCTCAAGGCGGCGATCCTGCGTGAGGTTGAGCCGGCCTATATAGCACGGATCCCGGCGATTGCATGGCCGGCGGGAATCGGGCGCGGGCTAAAGCCCCACGTCCCAGACGCCGGCCTCGCGCATCCGGGTCTGTCTCGCTTCCTCGGCCCGGCCGCCCATGTCGCGCGCCATGCCCCGAACGGCGGTCGAGACGGTGGTCTTGCAGACCCCCGGCACGGCGGCATGGACGAAGGCCGCCCCCGCCAGCCCCAGCAGCCTGAAGCCGAAACCGGCCGAGGCGGCCATGTGCTGAAGATAGGTCTCGCCGACCTCGCGCGGATGGTCGCGGAACAGCCGGGCGAAGCCGAGCGCGGCGGGGCGGCGGCGGCGGTCCATCGTCGTCTGGCTCATGGCGGGCTCCCGGCGGGCCGCTGGTGCGGCATCGGGGGCATGGTTACGCCGGACGCCGCCGGACGCAACCCCCGTCGCGATCTGTTCATCCCCGCCCTTCCAGCCATCGTCAGAAGCGGAATCTCGGGCTAGGGTCGTCGCCCGATCAAGGAAATGCTCATGCCGATCCGCTCCCCGATTCGCGCCAAGGCCGTCTCCTCCCTGGCCGTCGCCGTGGCCCTGCTGGCCTCGGCCGGCCCCGTGCTGGCGCAGTCCGGCGCCGCCGGCCTGCCCTATGACGCACGGCGCGGAGTGTTCAGCTTCTCCTCCGGGCTGGAAGGATCGCTGCCGGCGGTGGTGCAGGTGACGACCCTGGGCCAGTCGCGCGGCCCCAGTTCGGATGCGACCGATCCCAAACCCTACGCCTCCGGCTCCGGCGTCATCGTCGATGCGGCCGAGGGCCTGCTGATCACCAACAACCACGTGGTCGAGGGCGGGCGCAAGTTCACCGTCGACCTGACCGACGGCCGGCTGTTCGACGCGGTCCTGGTCGGGGCGGACAAGGCCACCGACATCGCCGTGCTGCGCATCACGCCCGACGGCCGGCCCCTGAATCTGAAACAGGTCCAGACGGTGGATTCCGACACCCTGCGCACCGGCGACCTGGCCTTTGCGGTCGGCTATCCGCTGGGCCTGGACCAGACGCTGACGATGGGCGTCATCTCGGGCCTGAACCGCTCGGGCCTGGGCGACGCCGTCGAGGACTACATCCAGACCGATGCGGCCGTGAACTCGGGCAATTCGGGCGGACCGCTGCTGGACAGCCGGGGGCGGCTGATCGGCATCAACACCTCCATTCTGTCGGGCGGCCTGGGCGGCGGCAACGACGGCATCGCCTTCGCCGTGCCGACGCGGATCATGCTCTATGTCGCCGACCAGTTGAAGAAGAACGGCGAGGTCAAGCGCGGCCAGACCGGGGCCATCTTCGGTTCGCTGAACGCCGAACGGGCGCGCGAACTGCATCTGGGCATCGTGCGCGGGGCGGTGGTGGCCGATGTGGCGCCCGGCTCCCCGGCCGAGCGCGCGGGCCTGCGCCACAACGACGTCGTCACCCGGCTGCAGGGCCGCCCGGTCGCCAACGCCGGCTCGGTCAACGCCACGGTGGGCATCGCAGCCCCGGGGACGGAGCTCAGCGTCGCCTATCTGCGCGACGGGCGCGAGGCGACGGCCAGCCTGACGGTCGAGACGCCCGTGGATCAGCCGGTGATCGTCGACGCCCAATCGGTGCTGGCCTATGGCGCGACCTTGCGAAACCAGGAAGGCGGCGCCCAGGTCATGGCGGTCGCCGCCGGTTCTCCCGCCGCCCAGGCGGAACTGACGGCCGGCGACGTGATCACCGCCGTCGCGGGCGCGCCGGTCGCAGACGCCCGCGCCGCCGCGACCGCACTGCAAAGCGCGTCGGGATCGGTCGAGGCGACCGTGGCGCGGAATGGAGAGAGCCTGAACCTGACCCTGTCGCTCTAGGCGCGGGCGAGAACCGGCCTTGGCGCTGCCGGGCAGGCCCCAGACAGCGAAACGCCCGCCTTGCCGGGAGGGGGAGGGGAAAGGCAGGGCGGGCGCTCGCTTGGAGGAAGCATCGGCCGCCGGAGCCCGTAAACTGGAAACATCCAGGGGGCTGGGGGGGCTGTTCAGGATCCGGGACGCTTCCGAACTCCGACGAGCCGATGGTCGATATGTCGTCGCCCATGCAGGCGGGCGAAGGACCGAAACGGGGCTATTTCGTGTCTGGATCGATTTTCGTCGATGTCGGGTTCGGCCGCCGTCTCGACCTCTGGCGTCGCCCCCGGCGCGGCCTAAGTTGAGGAGATGAGCCTGAGCCCCAACGACCTCGCCGCCGCGCCCGGACCCGTCTTCTTCGACCGCCGCGAACTGGACCCCATACTGCGCGTCTATGGCCGGATGGTCGCCCAGGGCGAATGGCGCGACTACGCCATGGTCGGCCACAAGGATTTCGCCGAGTTCGCGGTCTTCCGCCGCTCGGGCGACGCCCCCGCCTATCGCATCGAGAAACGCCCGGCGCTGCAGACCCGCCAGGGCCAGTGGGCCGTCATCGGCGAAGGCGGCCAGATCCTGCGCCGGGGCCGCGACCTGGCCCAGGTCCTGCGCGTCTTCGACGGGCGCAGGTTCCAGGTGGTGGATTAGGGTTAAGTCCCCAGTCCTCGGCGCACGATTATGCCGATCGAAGTCGTTGTGAACCCGCTCAGCATCATCTTCAAATGCGGGTCAGGGCGATAGGGCGGCATATCCAGGTATCGGTCGACCGGCCCCTCGCCCGGGCTCCAGTCCATAGTCGCCACTTCGTGCCCCTTGGCCCGAAGACGTTGCGCAAGGGCTTCAAGGTCACGCCTGCGGAACAGCACCGTTCCAAGATTATCGACGGTCTCCTTGTCGGACGAGACGTTATATTCCGTCGTATGAACCGCCCAGCCGCCCGGGACGAGGCAATTAATCGAGCGCTCGATGAACGCCAGCCCCTTTTCGATGGACCCCAGATGCTCAAGCGCGCACGCCGACCAGCAGAAATCGTAGCCGACCAGATCGGCGGCGACGTGGTTCATGTCACAGAAACGAAACTCGACGTTTCGGTCGAACAGGTCGTCCGGGCAGACGACGCTGTTCCTAAGCGCTTCCTTGCCTCCGGCATGTTGGTTCGTGGCCTGCCAACCCGCCTCGACGACGCCGTCGGGAGCCAGATCGGTCGCCGTCACGGCCACGCCTTCCGAAGCGAACAGAGCCGCCAACGGCTCGCGTCCAACGCCAAATCCCAGGCCGCGACGCCCGCGAGCGCAGACGCCGCGTTCCCATAACGCCTGAGAAACAAACACAAACTCCCAGAGCTTGCGATGATACCTTAGCCTTTCGCCAAGCCGTCTTGTCCAGTAGGAGAAATACGGTTGCTGAAAACTGTCCTGGCGGCACATCGCGCTCTGTTCGAATACTCTCTCGCCCGGGACTGAAGCGTCCAACAGGGGCGGCTGCCGCCGCCAGACCGACTCCGCAGGCAACATCAGTTGCGCCAACGCCTGCTGGATCTCGCGGCGGTGTTCGCGGTGACTGGTCTCCATGCGACGCACGGATCTTTCCATGGCGGCAAAGCGCGACGGCAACCGGCTCAGCCGAACGAATGGCCGCAACAGGCGTCCAAGGCCGTTCTGAATCATACGAAATCCCCAGAAGTCTAGGTCAAGCTCACTTGATAGCGACAAAATCAGCCGAAGGTGCAGAAATACGTACCCAAGATAGGCGAGGGGATCGATCGATCCGGGTGCCAAATGAAAAGGGCCCCCGCGAGGGGCCCTTTCCGTATCCGTCTTGCGACAGGCCTTAGTTCCGGTTGCCGCCCATGAAGGCCAGCAGGAACTGGAACAGGTTCACGAAGTTGATGAACAGGCTCAGCGCGCCGAAGCCGGTGGCCACCCCCATGGCGTTCTGGTCGCCGCCCAGGGCGTAGTAGGTCATCTTCAGACGCTGGGTGTCATAGGCGATCAGACCCGCGAAGATCAGCACGCCCAGACCCGAGATGATCAGATAGAAGGTCCCGGACTGCATGAACATGTTGACGATCGAGGCGACGATCAGGCCGATCACGCCCATGATCAGGAAGCTGCCCATGCCGGTCAGGTCCTTCTTGGTGGTGTAGCCCACCAGGCTGAGGCCGCCGAAGGCCGCCGCCGTCACCAGGAAGGTGGAGGCGAGGGAACCGCCCGTATAGCGCAGGAACAGCACGCCCAGGCCCGCGCCGATGGTCGAGACCACGGCCCAGTAGAGCATGTTCACGCCCTTGGCGGTCGGGTTCTTCATGAAGAACATCGAGCCGAACAGCATCACCAGCGGCGAGAACTGCACGATCATGCCCAGAACCGTCAGGCCGATCCGGCCGTCGGCCGTCTGGGCGAACAGCAGCTGCTGCACCGCGGGGACATTGCCGGTGACGTAGGCCAGGGCGCCGGCCAGGACCAGGCCCAGGGCCAGCTTGTTGTAGACGCCCAGCATGAAGCTGCGCAGGCCGGCGTCGACCGACATGTCGGCCGTCTGCGGCAGAGGGCGGGCGTAGCCGTTGTTGAAATCGCTCATGGCGACGAACTTTCTCCGATTGGCCGGAGAGACATCTCCGGTCACAGGCCTCGAATATCGTGAGCCGAGGCCCCCACTGCAAGGAAAACCGGCCTTGGAGGCTTGCGTTCCCGCCGCTACCTTCCGTCGCATGGTTCGTCTGTTCGCCGCCCTGACCCTGCCGCCCGACGCCGCCGAGACGCTGCAAAGGCGACAATCGGGCCTGCCCGGCGCGCGCTGGCGGCCGCTGGAGGCGCTGCACGTCACCCTGGCCTTCTATGGCGAGATGGACGAACGGCGCGCCGACGACCTGGCTTCGGAACTGTCGCGCGTCGGCGGCCAGCCGTTCGAGATCGCCCTGAAAGGCGTCGGGGCCTTCGGCGACGGCCATCGCAGCCATACCCTGTGGGCGGGGGTGGAGACGCCAAACGGGCCGCTATCGGTCCTGGCCGGGCGGTGCCGGGCGGCGGGGCAGCGCGCGGGCGCAGCCATGGAGACGCGCGACTATCGCCCCCACGTCACACTGGCCTATCTGAAGCCCCAGACGAACCCGGACCGCATCGGCGCCTGGATGGCCGGACACAATCTGCTGCATTCGCCGCCGATCCGCATCGACCGGTTCGGCCTCTATTCCAGCGTCCTGACGGACGGCGGCAGCCATTACGAACTGGAGCGGGAGTATCTGCTGTGAGCGACGCGGCCACGCCGCGTGGGCGAAATCCTCGAGCGCTCAGACCCTGAACACGGTCGTCCGCCCGGCCGCCCCCCGGCCGCGACGCTTGCGACGGGAACGTAGACGGAACATAAGCTGTCGGCATGTCCGCCGCCGTCCATCTGGAACTCGTTTTCAGCCGCCCCGAGACCACCCTTTCGGTGACGCGCGGCGCGGCGCGGCTGATGATGGACATGGGCTATGCGCCGCTCCTGGAGGTCTGCCTTCCCAATGGCCGGCGCGCCGACGTCATGGCCGTGGGGCGCAAGGGCGACATCGTCATCTGCGAGGTCAAGTCGGGGATTGACGACTATCGCGTCGACCGCAAATGGCGCGAGTACGGCCCCTTCTGCGACGCCTTCTACTTCGCCGTGGCGCCCGAGTTTCCGCAAGGAGTCCTGCCGGACGAGCCGGGCCTGATCGTCGCCGACGGCTTCGGCGGAGCCGTGGTGCGCGCGCCGGACCTCTCGCCCCTGGCGCCCGCGCGGCGCAAGGCCCTGACCCTAGCCTTCGCCCGGCTGGGAGCGATGCGGACGATGCGGGATTAGAGCCGGCGAAAGCGCGCGGGTTCGAAGCCGTCGGCGACCAGGCGCGCCTCGACCTCGGCGAAGGCCTCGATCACCACCCCCCGGCCGCCCGTGGCGTGGATGATCCGCTCGCCGTCCAGCATCAGGGCCGAATGGCCGGTCCAGTCGTGATCGCCCCTGGCGGCCAGCCAGACGACGATGTCGCCCCTTCGCCGCTCGCTTGCGGCCGCGGCGCGGCCCAGCACGGCCTGTCCGTCCGAGCGGCGCGGTCCCGGCAGGCCGCAGGCCAGCAGCGCCTGCTGCACCAGGCCCGAACAGTCTGTTGCGCGCGATGAGCGTGCGCCCGGTTCGTGCGGCCGGCCCAGCAGCCGTTCGGCCACCGCGACCAGATCGCTTTCGAAGGCGCCTACAGGGCTCAGGTCGGACGCCTCCAGCCCGGTTCCGCCTTCGACCACCAGGGCGTTCAACGGCAGGGCGGCGTCCACGGCGGCGACCCGGTGCGTGGCCAGGGGCGCGCCCGCGGACAGGCTGTCCAGCACCACCCAGCCGACCACGCCGTCGCGCCGCGCCCTGCCCCAGGCGCGGCCGTTCGACCGCTCCAGCACGTCGAAGACTTCGCCATGCAGCAGTTGGTCGATCCGCACCTCGGCGTCCGACAGCACGTCCGCCACGGCTGCGCGGCAGTGCATGGCCTGGGTCGCGCGATAGGCCTCGGCGCGCACCAGGCCTTCCAACGCCAGTTCGGCGAGGTCGGGGCGGGCCAGGCGGTCGCCCGGCGGAACAAGATCGAGGACGTCGGTCAACGTGAGCTCGCGTGATTGAACCCGCAGCCTTATCCCCCGATGGCTTAGGGGCCGTTAACGCCCGCCGCTTTTTCGAAAGAAATCAACAGAACCGCGTTCTTTGGCGACCTACAGGTGTCCGACGATGCGTCGCTCTACAGGCCGCCCTTCTGCATGACGACCACGGCGATCAATCCAATGCAGATCAACGCAGCGATTGCGATGGCCAGGCCCGAAATTTTGAAGGCTGACTTGCTGGGCTTGTCGGGGCCCTCTTCGAAATCGATGGGCGGTTTGGAATTCTGGCGTTTGTCCATGGGCGATCAACGCCGCATCGAGGCGAACGTTCATTCCAGATCGGTCGCCCCCTACGGACGACGCCTTATCCTGGATAGCGCGCTTTCAGCATGGCGTAGCAGGCGCGCAGGGCCTGGGCTTCGCCGCCTTCGGGCCAGCCGGGACGGGCGCGGGGGTTCCAGGCGAAGATGTCCATATGGGCCCAGGCGCCGGTCGCGGGCGCGAACCTTTGCAGGAACAGGGCCGCCGTCACCGATCCGGCCTGGGCCCAGCCGGCGGGGTCGTTCCTGAGATCCGCGATCTCGGCGTCCAGCGCCGCGCGATAGCCGGGCCAAAGCGGCATCCGCCACAGCGGGTCGCGCACCTCGCCCGCCGCCGCCAGCAGCTGTCCCGCCAGCGTCTCGTCGTCGGTGTAGAGCGGCGGCAGCTCCGGCCCCAGGGCGATCCGCGCCGCGCCGGTCAGGGTGGCGAAGTCCAGCGTCAGGTTCGGTTCGTGCTCGCCCGCCCGGGTCAGGGCGTCGGCCAGGACCAGCCGGCCTTCCGCATCCGTATTGCCGACCTCGATGGTCAGACCTTTTCGGCTGTTCAGGATGTCGCCGGGACGGAAGGCGTCGCCAGACACCGCATTCTCCACCGCCGCCACGATCACCACCAGGCGCACGGGCAGATCGGCCTGCATGACCAGCCGCCCCAGGGCCAGGGCGTGGGCCGATCCGCCCATGTCCTTCTTCATGTTGCGCATGCCGGCGGCGGGCTTCAGGTCCAGGCCGCCGGTGTCGAACACCACCCCCTTGCCGACCAGGGCCACCAGCGGCAGGTCGGTCCGGTCCAGCCGCCAGCCGATCTCGATCAGGCGCGGCGCCCGGTGCGGGGCGGCGGCGCGGCCCACGGCGTGGACGGCCGGATAGTTCTCCTCCAGCAGGGCGTCGCCCTCGACGACCGTGACGGCGGCCCCGGCGTCTTCGGCGATCTCGCGGGCGATGGTCTCGATCTGCAGCGGCCCCAAGTCGGCGGCGGGGGTGTCGACCATTTCACGCGCCAGGGCGCAGGCGGCGACGATGCGCGACGTCTCGGCGACGTCCAGCCCCTCGGGCGCGACCAGCCTGGCCGGCGCGCGATCCGGCCGGGTCTTGTAGCGGTCGAAGACATAGGCCCCCAGCAGGAAGGCCAGGGCCGCCTGCCGCGCCGGCTCGCCCTCGACCGCCAGCCGATAGAGGCCGCCCGGCAGCCGCGCCGACAGGCCCCGCGCCGTCATCGGATCGAAGGCCGACCCGGCCCCCAGCAGCACCTCGGCCGCCGCGCCTTCGGCGCCCGGAACGACCAGCAGCTGCCCCGGCCTGCCTTCGAACCCGTTCAGTTCGGCCCAGCGCCCGGCGACGCCCTCCAGCGTGTCCGCCGTCCCGGCGATGCGGATCGGCACGGCGCCCGCCCCGTCCTCGGCGGCGACCAGAAGGGAATGCGGGACGGACATGGGCGGCCTCGAAACACGGTTAACCATTGGTTGACGCACAGCGGCGATCCTCGGGACGCAAAGAGCCGAGGACCGTCCGGACCCTTTCCATGTCGCCCATGCCCGCCCTGATCGCAACCGTCGCCCTGACGACAGGCCTGGCAGGCCTGACGACCACCGCAGCCGCCGCGCCGGCTCCGGCCGCCGATCCCGCGCCCGTGGCGACGACCCGGCAGCCGCGCGGCCCGTCCTCGGCCCAGGTGCGCGCGACCTACGACCGGATGGACGCCCTGTCGCGCTCGGTCTTCTGGGCGTCGGAGCAGCAGGCCGACCCGACCGATGCGGTCGCCGGCGTCAAACTGGCCCAGGCGCTGCGCGAACTGGGGCGCTACGACCAGGCCGCGGAAGCCGCCCAGGCCACGCTGAACCAGAAGCCGACCGACCTGGACGCCCTGCTGGAGCTGGGCCGCGCCCATATCGCGCGGGGCCAGGCCTTCTACGGCGTCGCCCCGCTGGAGAAGGCGCGCGACCTGGCGCCGCGCGACTGGCGGCCCTATTCGCTGCTGGGCGTGGCCTATGAGCAGGTGCGGCGCTTCGACGACGCCCGCGCCGCCTGGAACCAGGCCCTGGTCCTGTCGCCCGACAACCCCGACGTCCTGGCCAACGCCGCCACCGCCGCCCTGACCCAGGGCGATGCGCCGGGCGCCGAGACCCTGCTGCGCCGCGCCGCCGCCCAGCCGACCGCCTCGGCCAAGGTGCGCCAGAATCTGGCCCTGGCCCTGGGCCTGCAGGGCAAGATGGGCGAGGCCGAACAGATTCTGCGCCGCGAACTGCCCCCCGAACAGGCCGAGCAGACCCTGCGCTGGCTGCGCTCACGCTCGGCGCCGGGCGCGACGGCGGCCGCCGCGCCGGGACAGCTCGCCGCCCCCGCATCGGCGAGCGACACGGCCCGGACCTGGCGTTCCCTTCAGGGCGGCTGATCCGACCATTGCGACGCACGCCCGCGCGTGGTGGATGAAGCCATGGCTTCCCTACCCCCGTCCCGCGCCTACGCCGCCTTCCTGTTCGACATGGACGGCACATTGATCACCTCGACCGCCGCCGCCGAACGGGTCTGGACCCGCTGGGCCGAGCGGCACGGTCTGGACGTCGCCGCCTTCGTCCCGACCGTCCACGGAGTGCGGGCCGTCGATACCATCCGCCGCCAGGCCCTGCCCGACATCGACCTGGACGCCGAGGTCGCCTGGGTCGAGCGGGGCGAGATCGAGGATGTGGCGGGCGTCGCCCCCATTCCCGGCGCCGTCGATTTCGTCAGACGCCTGCCGCCCGGCCGCTGGGCCGTCGTCACCTCCGCCTCCATCCCCCTGGCCCGCGCGCGCCTGAAGGCCGCCGGGGTCGAATCGCCCGCCGTCATGATCACCGCCGAGGCCGTCGAACGCGGCAAGCCCGACCCGGCCGGCTATCTGAAGGCCGCCCGGGCGCTGGGCTTCGACATCGCCGACTGCCTGGTGTTCGAGGACGCCGAGGCGGGGATCAGGGCCGGCGAGGCCGCCGGGGCGGACGTGGTGGTGGTGACGGCGGCCTGGACTCATCCGCTGGAAACGGATCACCCGAAGCTGGCGGACTACGCCGACCTGCGGCTGGAGATCGCGCCGGACGGATCGCTGACGGTCGAGGTCTAGCACACCCCTCTCCCTCCCCGCTCCGGGGAGGGTCGTCGCGCAGCGACGGGGTGGGGGCGGCCCGGCAGGGCCGCACTTGCCGGATGCAGAACAGGCCCGTGGCGCATCGCCCGGCCCTCCCCACCCGACCTCGCTTCACTCGGCCACCCTCCCCGAGCGGGGAGGGAGAGGTTTCGCGACCGCGTCGAACGCCCTATCTTCCCCGCCATGATCGACGATCTCTACAGCGCGCGCATCCTGACGCTGGCGGCGAACCTGCCGCATGCGGGGCGTCTGCCGGCGCCGGAGGGCACCGGCGAACGGGTCGCCAAACTGTGCGGCTCGCGCGCCACCGTCGACGTGGTCCTGGACGACCAGGGTCGGATCGCCGCCTTCGCCCAGGACGTGGAGGCCTGCGCCCTGGGCCAGGCCGCCGCCGGGGTGCTGGGCCAGCACGTCGTCGGCGCCTCCCTTTTCGAGATCGCCGACGCCCGCGACGCCATGATCGCCATGCTGAAATCGGGCGGCGAGGGCCCCAGCGGCCGGTTCGAAGGCCTGCGCCTGCTGAAACAGGTCGCCGACTACCCCGCCCGCCACGCCTCGACCCTGGTCTCGCTGGAGGCGACGCTGGAGGCGGTCAATGCGGCCCTGACCGCCCGAACTCGTCTCGCCGGCGCGGCCTGACGGCTCTGCCCGGTTGATCCCCCTGCTCCGACAGGGGATAAGCGCGGCGAACCCATCCAGCCCCCGGCCCCATCAACCCCGGCGAAGGGACGCGATGTCTCTCTACGAACGCGGCGTGCGCGCGGCCCATCGGGGCTACAAGCTGACGCTGTCCCCCCTGATCGGCCAGCAATGCCGATTTCTGCCGACCTGTTCGGATTACGGGCGTGACGCCCTGATCCAGCACGGACCGGTAAAGGGGGGGTGGCTCACCGTGCGCCGGCTCTGTAAATGCCATCCCTTCGGGCGGTCGGGATACGACCCGGTCCCACCTGCAAAGACTGACCAATGATCGACCTGAAATTCCCCGACGGCGCGGTGCGCCAGTATCCCGAAGGCTCCACGTCGCGCGACGTCGCCACCTCGATCTCGCCGTCGCTGGCCAAGAAGGCCGTGTTGGCCGAACTGAACGGCGAGCAGCGCGACATGGGCCGGGTGCTGGAGACGGGCGGCGACTTCCGTCTGATCATGCGCGACGATCCCGCCGCCCTCTATACGATCCGCCACGACGCGGCCCACGTCCTGGCCGAGGCGGTCCAGACCCTGTTCCCCGGCACGCAAGTCACGATCGGCCCGGCCATCGAGGATGGTTTCTACTACGATTTCTATCGCGAGGAGCCCTTCTCGACCGACGACTTCGCCGCCATCGAGAAGGAGATGGCCCGGATCGTCGACCGCGACGCCAAGTTCGAACGCGAGGTCTGGGACCGCGACGAGGCGATCAGATTCTTCGAGGCGCGCGGCGAGACCTTCAAGGCCGAGCTGATCCGCGACCTGCCGGAGACCGAGACCATCACCCTGTACAAACAGGGCGACTGGATCGACCTGTGCCGGGGGCCGCATTTCCCCTCGACCCGCCATGTCGGCAAGGCGTTCAAACTGACCAAGCTGGCCGGCGCCTATTGGCGGGGCGATTCCAAGCGCGAGCAGCTTCAGCGCATCTACGGCACCGCCTGGGCGACCAAGGAGGACCTGGACGCCTATCTGCAGCGGCTGGAAGAGGCCGAGAAGCGCGACCACCGCAAGGTCGGCAAGGCCATGGAGCTCTTCCACATGCAGGAAGAGGGCCGCGGCATGGTCTTCTGGCACCCCAAGGGCTGGGTCCTGTGGCGGGTGCTGGAGGCCTATATGCGCCGCCGCCTGGACGCCGCCGGCTATGTCGAGGTCAAGACGCCCCAGGTGCTGGACCGCAAATTCTGGGAGCAGAGCGGCCACTGGGACAAATACCGCCCCAATATGTTCGTCTGCGAGACGGTCGAGGGCGAGACCCTGTCGCTCAAGCCGATGAACTGCCCCGGCCACGTCCAGATCTTCGACCAGGGCCAGCGATCCTATCGCGAACTGCCGCTGCGCATGGCCGAATTCGGCGCCTGCCACCGCTATGAGCCGTCCGGTTCGCTGCACGGCCTGATGCGGGTGCGCGGCTTCACCCAGGACGACGCCCACATCTTCTGCCGCGAGGACCAGATCGTCGAGGAGACGGCCGCCTTCATCAAACTGGCCCGCAGCGTCCACGCCGACTTGGGGATGGAGACGGCCTACATCAGCCTGGGCACCCGGCCCGAGAACCGCGCCGGCACGGACGAATTCTGGGACAAGGCCGAGGCTCTGATGGCCGAGGCCGCCCGCGCCGCGGGCACCGAGCCGGTCGTGACCGAGGGCGACGGCGCCTTCTACGCGCCCAAGCTGGACTTCATCGTCAAGGACGCCATCGGCCGCGAATGGACCTGCGGCACGATCCAGCTGGACTATGTCCTGCCCGAACGTCTGGACGCGACCTATATCGCCGAGGACGGCCAGAAACACCGTCCGGTCATGCTGCACCGGGCCATCCTAGGCAGTTTCGAGCGGTTCATCGGCATCATGATCGAGAACTACGCCGGCGCCTTCCCCCTATGGCTGGCCCCGACCCAGGCCGTGGTGGCCACCATCACCTCCGACGCCGACGATTACGCCCGCGACGTCATGGCCCGATTCAAGGCCGCCGGCCTGCGCACCGAGATCGACCTGAGGAACGAGAAGGTCGGCTACAAGGTCCGCGAACACTCGGTCGGCAAGGTCCCGGTCATCGCCGTCGTCGGCCGCAAGGAGGCCGAGGAAGGCATGGTCGCCATCCGCCGCCTGGGCTCCCAGGCCCAGACCCTGGTCACGGTCGAGGACGCCATCCGCATCCTGACCGACGAGGCGACCCCGCCGGACCTGAGGAGTTTGGCATGATTTCGCCGTTTTCATCCGTATGCGTGCTTGAATGCCCGCCAACGAGGTAACTGACGTCTATCGCAGTGAAAACATCGTCGCACGAGCCATAGCGTGCGACGATGTTTCGCGTTGGGTGATTACTTTCGATAACTACAGTATCGGCCACGGCTTCGAGCGAGAGGGATTTTCCGAAGGCTTCTTAAAAGAAAAGGGCCTTTCAGCCATCCACATCATGGGACGCCGGGAAGACTGGTACCAGTACCCTGATATGAAGGACGCCATCGACGCGATCAGAAAGCATCTGCCGCATCCAGAACGCATAATTACATATGGCTCCAGCATGGGGGGATACGCAGCGCTGCGCTTTGCCGACCTGCTGAGGGTGGATGCCGTTCTCGCGCTTTCTCCGCAGTACTCGATCAACCCGAAGAAAGTTCCATTCGAGACGCGTTGGCTTCAGGACGCAAATCGTATCGTATGGAGGCCCGAACTAGAGCCCCCTCTGCCAAAGACCGCGCACGTCGTAGTCGTCTATGATCCCACCACAATCGACGCCCAACATGTTGATCTGATCGCATCGGAGGTTCCCACCACCACCATCCCAGTACGATACTCTGGCCACCCATCGGGACCAGTCGTTGCGGACACACATCTTCTGGCACCGCTTTTATTGGACGTTCTCAATGGCGTGGAAGACCTATCTTATTACTCCAAAGCTGTGCGGACTGCTCGAAAACACAGTTCCACCTACCTTATTCACTTGGCGCGAGCGCTTCCCGCGCGGAAAAGCCATATAGCTCTCGCCCTCGCAGAACGCGCAGTGAGCCTACAGCCTCTCCACGTCGATTCTTTGCGCTACCTAGCTGACAACCTCGTCATTGCTGGCAGACATGAGGAAGCGATGACCTATTACAAGCGCGCAGTCGACGCCGCCCAAGGCAGTATCGCCGGTTTGATTCCTTTTGCAGATGGCCTGGCCCGAATGGGACGAAGCCAAGAAGCGCTAACGATAGTACGCGACGTCATCGTTAGGCCGGACGCCGCCGTGTTGGCGCATTTGCACGCCTGGCACGGCATGATTGCTTGGCAGGCTGGCCAGTTTCAGGAGGCGTCAAGGGCCGTGAATCGGGCGTTGGCGCTCCACCCCGATGAACCCAAATACCATCAGCTTGCCTCAGCTTACAAAATCGACACATCGATTGCCGCTCGATTTCGGCGGGCATTGGCGCGGATGCGCTTAAAATTTTCACCAAACGAAGGCTCAGCTTGATTGTCGCAGCCTAATGACGAGGGCACTCCCTGTTGCTGGAGGCCCGCAAACTAATCCGTTGAGCCTTTGGCGCCACATCTGACGTAACCCCCTGAAACTCCTCCAAGAATAGCTAGAGTCCGCCCCACGAAGGACGGACAGAATGAAGCGATCAAAGTTCACTGAAGATGACGTTCCCCCTTCCTGATCCTCCGTTTTGAGTGAGAGTCCGTTTCACTAAAGGAGACGGATGTGAAGAAGAGCAGGTTCAACGAGGCGCAGATCATC